>CAYUIT010000014.1:0-77752 GCA_964444835.1 uncultured Steroidobacteraceae bacterium | reverse complement strand
AAGAGCATCGCGAGAATTCGGTAGCGGACGTGCGTCATGCGCCGCGCCTCATTCACGGCGCAACAATCAACTGACCACCGTGAATCACGGCACTCACACGTTCGAGCACGGTGATGTCCGTCAGCGGATCGCCCGCTACCGCGATGAGATCGGCAAACTGCCCCGGCGCGAGCGTGCCGACGCGCTCTTGCCAGCCCATCGCACGCGCCGCGACGACCGTGGCCGAACGTATGGCTTCGATTGGCGGCATGCCGCGCTCTACCATGATGCGAAACTGGCGCGCGTTCATGCCGTGCGGAAACACGCCAGCGTCGGTGCCGTAGGCAATCGTGGCGCCAGCGCGAACGGCTTTGGTGAACGCGACGCGTTGCAACTCGGTCGTATCGGTATTGTTCTTCAAGAACTCGGCGGGCCAACCGAGACGCCGGCCCTCGGTGTCGATGTAATCGCCGTTATAAACGTCCATCACGAGCGGCGTGTGCAACGCACTGGCCCGTGCGATGCCCGCGTCGTCGATCAACGAGGCATGTTCAATAGTATCCACGCCGGCATCGATCGCATCCTGAATCGAGCGCGCACCGTGTGCATGGGCGGCAACCCGCACGCCTTTCGCATGCGCCACGGAGACGACCGCGCGCAGCTCGTCGACATTCATCTCGGGCGCCCCCGGCACGCCGCCGTACGCCAGCACCGCACCTGACGCAATCACTTTCAGCAGATCCACGCCATTCGCGACCGCTCGCTCCGCGCGAGCCCGGAACTGTTCTGGCCCGCGAGCAACGCCACCGCGCACGAAATTGGGCGTTTGTGCCTCGGGGACGCCCGGGACTAACAAATCGCCGCCACCACCGGGAATCGTGAGGTAGTAGCCGCTCACTTGCATGCGGGGTCCCAGCACTTCACCGCGATTGATCGCATCGCGCAGCGCGAGATCGACACCATTGATGTAGGAACCCACGTTGCGCACCGATGTGAATCCGGCGCGCAGCGTGGCGGCCGCGTTCTCACTCGAGATGACGGCTTGCTCGGCTCGCGTGCGGCGAAAATACACCGTGAGATCCGCCGTATCTTCTGGGCGCTCCGTCAAGTGCACGTGTAGATCGATGAGGCCAGGCAAACAAGTGTGCGAACGCAACGCTACCGTTTTCCCGGCGACCGCCGCCGGCTGCCGCAGCGACTCGATAGCAGCGACGCGCTCGCCGTCGATCACGACGCGCACATCGCTACGCACCTCGCCAGCGACGACGTCAATGAAGCGCCCGCATTCGACGATGCGCACCGCCGCCGACTCACCATGCGCGACGCCTGCCATGGCAGTCAGCGCGCACAATGCCGCGCACACGCGCAACGCACCAACCTTACGCTTGATCCGAGATGAGGCCATGTCGCTCGATCATACCCGCCGAACGTCGCGGCTGGGCAATTGACAGGGGCGCGCAGAATCGTCATCTATGGGCGGTGACCGAATCTGAAGACAGCCAAGCCGTTGGAACGCTCGAGCAAGCGCTGCAGTACACCCGCCGTCTGCTGACGACTGACCCCTATTTGGCTGAAACGCAAGTGCAGGAGATTTTGCGGGTTTCCCCCGAACACCCGCTCGCGCAGCTCATGCTCGGTATGGCTTGGCGCTTACAAGGCCGGCCCGATGAGGCCGTGACTTTGCTGACGGCACTCGCGCAGCGCGAACCGCGGGCGGCTGCCGCACATTACGAATTGGGCCTCGCGCTCGGCGCGGCAGGACGCGGTGCCGACGCGATCGACTCGCTCCGCCGTGCGCTGGCACTGCAACCGGAGCATGCCGATGCGTGGCGCGCCTTGGGCGATCACGCGTTGGCGTCGGGCGATACGCGCCTCGCGGATGAGGCGTATGCCCGGCACCTGCGCGCCTCGGCTCGCGATCCGCGCGTGCGTGACGCTGCTCGCGCCCTGCTCGACCGCGATATTCCGGTAGCCGAGCACTCCTTGCGCTCCTACCTACATGATCACCCCAAGGATGTCGCAGCGATTCGGATGCTCGCGGAAGTCGCTTCACGTCTCGGCCGCTATGGCGATGCCGAAAACCTGCTGACGCGCTGCCTCGAACTGGCCCCGGGCTTCCGGGCTGCGCGGCATAACCTCGCCTTTGTGCTGCATCGGGCTAGCAAGTCGGAGCGAGCGCTCCACGAAATCGGCGAACTCATCGCGACGGACCCCGGCAACGCCAGCTACCGAAGCTTGCAAGCCGCCATCCTCGCTCGCACGGGCGACACCGAGCAATCGATGAAGATCTATGCGGCGTTGCTCGAGCAATACCCGCGCCAAGCGCGTGCCTGGATGAGCTACGGTCATGCGCTGCGCGCGGCTGGGCGCCAACGCGAGGCCATCGATGCGTATCGCAAAACGATCGCGTTGCAGCCGTCGATCGGCGAGGCCTGGTGGAGCCTTGCTAATCTCAAGACGTTTGAGTTCTCGGACGCCGATCTGCAAGCGATGCTGGCGCAGCTCGCCGCGCCAACGCTCGCGGTCGAGGATCGCTTCCATTTTCATTTTTCGATTGGCAAGGCGTTCGAAGATCGGGCTAACTACGCGAGCGCGTTCGAGCATATCAGCGCGGGCAATGCATTGCGGCGCACGCAGATTGACTATGACGCCGACGACACCACGGCGTTGGTACAACGCTCGAAGGCCTTGTTGACGCCCGCGTTCTTCGCCGCTCGAGAAAGCCAAGGCTGCCCCGCGTCCGACCCGATTTTCATCGTGGGGCTACCGCGCTCGGGCTCCACGCTGCTCGAACAAATCCTCGCGAGTCATCCTGACGTTGAAGGCACGCAAGAATTGCCGGATATCTTGGCTTTGGCGCGCCGACTCGGCGGCAAGAAGACACGCCACGAGGCGTCTCGCTACCCCGAAGCGCTGGCAGACCTCACCGCCGAGCAATTACGCGAGTGCGGCGAGCGCTACCTCGCCGACACCCGCATCCATCGCAAAACGACGCGACCCTTGTTCATCGATAAGATGCCTAACAACTGGGCTCATGTCGGGCTGATCCATGCCATTTTGCCGAACGCGAAGATCATCGACGCGCGCCGCCATCCGATGGGCTGCTGCTGGTCGGGCTTCAAACAACACTTCGCGCGCGGCCAGCACTTCAGTTACAACCTGACGGACATTGGCCGGTACTACCACGACTACGTAGAACTCATGGCGCACATCGATGCCGTGCTGCCGGGGCGTGTTCACCGCGTCTTCTACGAGGACATGGTGCAAGACACCGAAATACAGGTCCGACAGTTGCTCGCCTACTGCGGCCTGCCATTCGACCCGCGTTGCCTCGAGTTTTACCGCACCGAGCGGTCGGTCCGTACCGCGAGCTCGGAACAAGTTCGGCAACCGATCTTTCGCGACGCCGTTGAGCATTGGCGCCATTTCGAACCGTGGCTCGAACCGCTACGCGCTGCCCTGGGGCCGGTCGCAGAAACCTACCCGCTCGTCCCAAAGTTTTGAACGACGCGCGGCCAATCGCTTACTATTGGTCATCGCTCAAGCTGTTGGGGAGTCAAGCACATGACGCGAAGCCGCCGCCGTAAACTCGCACGCCTGCAAGCCAAACAAGCTACTCGTGGCGTTCTCACAGGCCTACCCATGGCCTCACTGCTGGCGGCCGGGCCGCTCGCGATGGCACAGGAGCCTGCGGATACGGGTGGCCTCGAGGAAGTCGTGGTCACCGCGCAAAAGCGCAGCGAGGACCTGCAAGACGTTCCGCTCAGCATCACCGCTCTCAGCACCACGCGCCTCGAGGAACTGGGCGTCAAGGATTTCGACGACTTTGCCCGGCTCCTACCAAGCCTCTCCTACACCACCGGCGGCCCCGGGTTCGCGCGCGTTTATTTCCGCGGCGTCGCCGCGGGCGACAACGGCAACCACTCCGGCTCGCAGCCGTCCGTGGGCATCTACCTCGACGAACAACCGATCACGACGATCCAGGGCGCGCTCGATTTGCACGCCTACGACATTGCGCGCGTAGAAGCATTGGCCGGCCCCCAAGGCACGCTGTATGGCGCGAGCTCGCAATCGGGCACGGTGCGCTACATCACGAACAAGCCGAAGCTCGGTGAGTTCGAAGCGGGCTACGACCTCGAAGGCAGCGTGCTCGACAGCGAAGCCGGTTACGTTGCCGAAGGCTTCGCGAATCTGCCGATCAACGATTCCATGGCTGTTCGCTTGGTCGGCTGGGCCAAGCGCGAGCCGGGCTACATTTCCAATGTCTCGGGCTCGCGCACCTTCCCAACGGCCGGCATCACCGTCGCGAACACAGGGCTGGCCGACGATAACTACAACGACGTCGAGACCTACGGTGCACGTGCGGCATTGCGTATCGAGCTCAACGACCAGTGGACCATCACCCCGACCCTCATGGGGCAAAACCAGAAGTCGAATGGTGCGTTCGCGTTTGATCCCTCGCTGGGCGAGAACCGCGTGACGCGCTTTCGCCCAGAAGGTTCGGAAGACCGCTGGGCCCAGCTCGGGCTCACGATCGAGGGCAAGATTTCCAATCTCGACGTGACGTACGCCGGCGGCTTCCTCAAGCGCGACGCCGAAACGGAATCGGACTACACCGATTATTCGTATTTTTACGACGTGTTGTACGGATCCACGTTCACTAACAACAATGGCGACATCATCGATCCGTCGCAGTACATCCAAGGTAAGGATGAGTACCAGCGCTGGAGCCACGAATTACGCTTCACGACGCCACTTGAGAATCGCCTGCGTTTCGTCGGCGGCTTGTTCGCGCAGCGCCAGCAACATGGCATTCAGCAGCGCTACAAAGTCGACAACATGGACGACACAATCGAGGTCACGGGCTGGCCGGACACCATTTGGCTCACACAGCAGATTCGGGTCGACCGTGATAAAGCCGTGTTCGGTGAACTCAGTTACGACTTCAACGATTCGTTCACGGGAACCGTCGGCGCGCGTTGGTTCAAGGCGGAGAATTCCCTGGATGGATTCTTCGGCTTTGGTGATGGCTTCAGCACGTCGGGCCGTAGTGGTGAAGCGCTGTGCAGCACGTTCGCGGGCTCACCCATCGGCGATCGCTCGCGGTGGATACCCTTCGAAGGCGTGAGCGCAGCGCCTTGCAAGAATCTCGAGCGCGAGGTGAAGGAAGACGGCGTATCGCCGAAGGTCAACCTCACGTACAAGGTGAACCCCGACGTGATGGTCTATGCCACGTTCTCGGAGGGCTTCCGACCCGGTGGCGTGAATCGCCGCGGCACGTTCCCGCCCTACGACGCTGACTACTTGCAGAACTTCGAGATCGGCTGGAAAACCACGCTGGCTGACAACCGACTGCGCTTTAACGGCGCCGTGTTCACGCAAGACTGGGAAGATTTCCAATACTCGTTCTTGGGCGAAAACGGTTTGACGAATATCGTCAACGCCGGCAATGCGCGTATCAAAGGCATCGAAGGCGACATCAGCTGGGCCGCCAGCGACAACTTCTTGGTGAATGGCTCGTTTAGCTTCATCGATGCCGAGCTAACCGAAGACTTCTGCAAATTTGTCGATGCGAACGGCGCGCAGCTTGATCAAGCCAATTGCGGCGACGGCTTTGCGGCGAGCGGCACACGGCTACCGATTGCACCGAAGTTCAAAGGCAACGTGTCGGGACGCTACACATTCAAGGTCGGTAGCTTTGACGCATTCGCTCAAGCCGCTATCTCCTACGAAGGTGAGCGCCGTTCGGCGTTGATCGTAGCGGACGAAATCGCCCAAGGCGGCTCCAACGGATCGTACTCAATCACCGATCTGTCAGCCGGCATGAGTCGTGGCAACGTGGCATTCGAGCTGTTCATCGCTAACGCGTTCGATGAAGTCGCTGAGATCACGCGCTTCACGCAGTGCGATCCGCTCATTTGCTCGCGGCCGTACATCATCACGAATCTGCCGCGCACCGTCGGCGTCAAGTTCTCGCAGAAGTTCTAGGCGCCGCCGCATGAGGGCTACAGTGCGAGCCGCATGGGTCGGTGTCCTTGCCTCTGCCTGCTTGGCGCAGAGTGCATGGGCCGCCGATCCGTTCGATGCAAAAGCGCGTTCCTTGTTCGAACGCTTGATTGCGCTCGATACATCGAGCGCCGGTCGGCAAGTGCCCGAGGCGATGCGACTCCTCGCCGATGAGTTCCGCGCGGCCGGCTTCCCCGACAAAGACATTGTGATCCTGAAGCAGGTCGACTCCGGATCACTCGTGGTTCGATATCGTGGGAACGGCAAGGGCGGCAAATCCATCCTGTTCCTGGGTCACATGGATGTCGTGCCTGCGAAGCGCGAGGATTGGACCCGCGAGCCTTTCAAGCTCATCGAAGAGAACGGCTACTTCTTTGGGCGTGGTACGAGCGACATGAAGAACGGCGTGGTTTCGATCGCCACAGCCTTCTTGAAGTTGAAGTCCGAAGGCTTCGTGCCGACGCGCGATCTCATCTTTTATGTGAGTGGCGATGAGGAAACAGCACAACTAACGACTCTGGATACGGTTCGCAATCATCGTGCGCTGGTCGACGCCGAGTTCGCTCTAAATGCCGATGGTGGCGGTGGCACGCTCGACGAGGAAACCGGCGCCGCATTGCACTACGGCATGCAGACGGCCGAAAAGACTTACACCGATTTCGAGTTGACGGCGACCAACCCCGGCGGCCACAGCTCGCGCCCTCGCCCAGACAATGCGATCTATGAGTTGGCCGACGCGCTGAAGCGCATCCAAGCGCATCGCTTCCCGGTCATGTCGAACGACGCGACGATTGCAAGCCTGAGGCTCGCGGGAGAGAAAACGCCCGGGACGCTCGGTGAGATGTTGAAGCGCTTCGCCGACAATCCTTACGACACAGAAGCGGCCGACGCGCTGTTCATCGAGCCAGCGTATGTCGGTCAAACACGGACCACCTGTGTCGCGACCATGCTGCGCGGCGGCCACGCCGCGAACGCGTTGCCGCAATCGGCAACTGCGACGATCAACTGTCGCGTGTTCCCCGGAATGCCCATCGACGTCGTCGAGAAAACGTTGCGGCAGCTCGCCGGTGACAAGATCGCGGTGAAGCTTCTGTACGATCCTATCTGGAGCGACGCGTCTCCAATTCGGGACGACGTGCTGGACGCCGTCACGCGCAGCGTGCAGAAAATGTACCCCGGCGTGCGAGTAGTACCGAGTCAGTCGAGCGGCACGACCGACGGTGCAGTGTTTCGCGGCGCCGGCATCCCCACCTATGGCGTCTCGGGCGTTTTCATGAAGAACAGCGACGAGTTTGCGCACGGACTCAACGAGCGCATCCCGGTGCGCGCCCTGTACGACGATGTCGGTCATTGGTACCGGCTCGCTAAAGACTTGGGCGGCAAGCCCGCGAAGCCGCGCTGAGCTGTTAGGTCGGCTCCTGAAAACCGTTGGCCCGATAGGTCAGCACAAGCGTGTCGCGCTGTCCAGCGCGATGCGGATCGAGCGGCTGGATCGGGGTCGTCTCGTGGATCACGCGCGAATCGTCGAGTAACAACGCTGACCACGGCTCCGCCAACGTGAATCGCACGCCGTGGGGCCCCACGGCATCGAAGACGCGGGTTTCGCCCCCACTGATCGCACGGCGCGCCACGAGCAAGATGGCCACGAAGTCCACGCCATCGCGATGCGCCCCTTCCGGCGTTGGCCGCCCCACCCCACCTGCCGTATCGATGCGAAACTGATGCGCTTCGATATACCAGGCCGGTACCGCGCGCAGTTTCGCAAACAGCGAGCCCATCGACACTAACAACTGGCGCCACGCCGGCGCTGCGACGATCGCAGGCTCGAGCGGCTCGAACCAGCGCAACATGCCGCCGTGCAATGCGTTGTACGCCGTTGACTGCCAGTGTGCGCGATGCGGCACGGCTTCGAGCCGCTCCGTCTCGGTGTGCGATACGAAGCAACTGTGGCGGCGCGCCCGGTAGCGACCGCCGTCGCGCAGATACGGATCTCGAGGCAAGCGCTCCCAGCTCGACTCGAGCGCCTGGAGTTCGCCCAACTGCACAGCCGCAAGCTGCGCGACGTGCGCAGCGTCGACGCGAGCATAGCCCTGCTCGCGCAGGGCATTGGTGACCGCCGGCGTCATGGACTCGCGCGCTACACTCGTGCGAGCGCTTGCTCGAGATCGGCGATCAAGTCGTCTGCATTCTCGATACCGACCGAGATGCGAATCAGTGCATCGGTGACACCGAGGCGATCCCGAGTCGCTTTGGGGACGCCAGAGTGTGTGGTGGACGCCGGGTGCGAGATCAGCGTCTCCGTGCCGCCGAGGCTCACCGCGAGTTTCATCACCTGCAGGCCGTCGAGCAGCCGGAAGGCTTCCGCTTCGCCGCCCTTGACCGAGAACGCAAACGTGGAACCGGCGCTCTGGCATTGTTTGCGAAAGACGTCGAATCCAACGTCCCCCGCCTGCAAAAACCCCAGGTAATTGACGCTCGCGATTTTGGGGTGCGACTTCAAGAACGTCGCCACGCGTTCAGCGTTGCTGGCACCTTGTCGCATGCGCAGCGCCAAGGTTTCCATCGAGCGCATGATCATCCACGCGGTGTTTGGATCGAGTTGCGTGCCGAGCGCGGAGCGCAGCATCCGCACCGGCTGCACCATCGATTTGAGGCCCATGATGCCGCCTGCGACGAGGTCCGAGTGCCCGCCGACATACTTCGTCAGCGAGTAGACGGCAATGTCGGCGCCCTGCTCGATCGGGCGTTGGAACACCGGACCCAGGAATGTATTGTCGACGACCAACGGCGGACGGGCACCGCCCTGTTGCTGCGCCAACCATTCCGACACTTCGCGCCACAACACGAGATCGACCAAGCTGTTAGTCGGATTGGCTGGCGTCTCCGTCATCAACATCGCCACGCGCCCACCCGATTGCCGCGCTTGCGCCAACGCTTTCTCGGCCGCCGCCATGACGGCCGCTCGGTCGCAGGCTTCGGATACGCCCACGGCCGACACTTGGTAGTTAGGCATCGTCTTCTCGATCAGAGTCTCGGTGCCGCCGTAGAGCGGCTGGCTCATCAAGATGACGTCTTTGGGGCGCGCATACGCCCAAATGGTTGTCGAGATGGCTGCCATGCCACTCGAGAACACCACGCCGGACTCCGCCCCTTCCCACAATGCCAGGCGGTCTTCGAGCACTTCGAGATTCGGATTGTTGAAGCGCGAGTAGACCAAGCCCGCGCCGCGGCCCGGCGGCGGCTCGCGTCGGCCGGACGTGTAGTCGAAGAAGTCCTTCCCGTCCTGCGCGCTTTTGAACACGAACGTGGAAGTCAGAAAGATCGGCGGCTTCAGCGCACCCTCGGAGAGGCTTGGGTCGAAGCCATAGCCCATCATCTGGGTTTCCGGCGACAACACGCGGTTGCCAACCTTGCGCTTGTGATAACTGTCGTAACTCATGGGAAAACTCGCGGCAAAATGTTGCCGAGAGCATAACAACTCACGCCGCGAAGCGCTCGCTAGAGTTCCAGCACGCCGTGCGCGAGCGCGATAACGTCGCCACCCACGAACACACGGCGCGCATCGTCGACATACAATTGCAGCGCCGAGGGCCGTGCCACGCTCTCGCCTTGCGAAATCGCGATGCGTTGCGGCAGCAGCCGTTCGGTTGCAATGAGCCATCCGCCGAGATTGGCCGTCGCGCTGCCCGTGGCGGGGTCCTCGAGGAGCGCATTGCCATCGGGGAAGAAAAACCTTGCCAGTGCGCGGCCACCCTCTTGCATCGCAAAGACATACACCATGGCACTGAGATCGCCGCCACCCAAGCGCTGCAGAATGTCGAGCTTCGGGCTCGCGCGCCGCACGGCCTCGCTGCTCTTCAGCGGCACGACGAGTTGCTCGCGCCCCGCGTTGACCCACAGCGGACGCTCACCGACATCCTTCGGCTCGAGCGCCAGAAGCCCAGCCAAATCGGCCGTAGAGATGTTTGGCTCCCGCCAAGTCGGTGCCACGGCTTGAAGCGTCCAATGGTCGCCCGCCGCACTGACGGGAATGATGCCGGCCTGCATTTCGAGTGCGAGTTCGTCGCCACCCAAACCCAGCGCGCGGCACACATGCGCCGTGCCGAGCGTCGGGTGCCCGGCAAACGGCATTTCGTAGGATGGCGTGAAAATGCGAACACGCGCGTGCGCGCCCGCTGCTAGACCGTCTGTCGTCGGCGCCAACAGAAATGTGGTTTCCGACAAATTGAATTGCCGTGCGAGCCGCTGCATCGTCTCGCCGCTGAGATCCGCACCGTTCTCGAACACGCACAGCGGGTTGCCGCTCAGCCGCTCGCCCGCCACCGTGAATACATTGACGAGGCGATACCGCAATTGCATGAATCACTGGGCTCCGCCGAGCGCTGCCACTAACAAGGCCTCGAGCTCCTCATACGGCTTGATACCTTGGATCTTTATGAAAACCTTGCCATCGCGGCCAATGATGTAGGTAGTCGGCAAGATCTCGTTCCAGGCGGGATCGACGACAGAGACTATCGCGTCCATCTCGGTTTCGCTGCGCAGCAGGCCGTCGACTTCGGGGAAATAGCGCAATCGAAACGGCTCGACTTGTGCGGCGAGCGCCGTAGGCTCATCCATCGCGACTGCGATAAGCCGCGATCCGCGCTCACGCCAAGCGGCGTTGAGCTTGGCGAGTTCCGGCAGCTCCTTCAAGCACGGTGCGCACCACGTTGCCCAGAACGCCACCACCACAACCTGCCCGCGCTCTGCAGCCAAACGTGCGCGCAGCTCTTCTGCCGAGACGAGCTGCGTCGGCGTGCCCGCACTCACGTGCCATGGCCAGCTCAATACGGCTAACAACACGAGCGACGCTGCCAGTCGCATGAATTGGATGTTCATTGCTGCGCCACTCGATTCGCAGGCGCGATCGCTAGCGCATCCGTCGCGATGACATCGCCTTGTTGCCACGCTAACTGCACCCTGCCATCGGCTCGCGACGCTGCTGCCGGAGACTGGGCAAGACCAGGCGGCGCGTTGAGCTCGACAACGCGCGACAGACTCCCGTCCGCTCGACTCACGATGCGGTAGAAGATGCGACGCGAGTTGGCATCCAGTTTAGCGTGCCAGGCCAAGAGCACGCCGCCACGTACGATCGCCAATGTCGGCGCGTCGGACACCGCAGCATCGGGATGCAGTGCAACTGCAGGAGCGAACGACTGCCCACGATCGCGCGACGTTGCGAGGTACACACCCGCGGGCTTCGCACCGCCGTTGTAGGCTGCCGCGTAGACACTCCGTCCGTCGACACCCACGACAGTGGGCTTGAGCGGACAGCCGTCGAGCTTCCACGGTGTCATCCCGACCGTGGTCCTGCTACCGACACGCTCGCCCTTCGCATTGAGACGCGCAACCGAGCTATTGCGCTCACCCGTGCCCGTGACGAGCCGCGAACCCAAATAAATATTCGACGCTGAATCGAATGCCAGCGTGAGCTGACAACACGGGCAGACGTCGGCCTCGAATGCCGGACGCTCCGCTTGAAATGTTTTGCCGTCGTCGCGCGATACGGCGAGATACGCGGCGCCTGCAGCGTCGCCCGGCTTCATGTGCCGCGTGTCGACCCACACGGTGTACACGATGCCGTTGGGTGCAACGCCCAAAGCGCCGAACGCGTGCGCCGTGCTAAAGCCACCATCGACATAGGCCGATTGGTCCAGCACCGGTATGTCGTGCAGGCGGCGTGCAACCTCGAAGCTGCGCCCGGCATCGGTACTGCGCGTGTAGCGCATCGTCAGCGCGGCTTTGCCGTTTCCCGGATTGATGTCGTTACTCGGATACACGACGTGCACGACGCCAGAACGAGCCACGGCAATCTTCGGCTTGCTGACCGCGAAACCCCACACGGCACCCGGCGCGTCATTGACGCGAATGGGCAGCGAAAACGTGGCGCCGCCATCCATCGACTTCGAGTACCAGAGATCCATCGACGACAGATGTCGATCGTGGTTGTGACCATCGGCCGGTGCAACGACGGGTAATCGCTGGAGCCAAATGATGTGAATGCCGCCCTTCGCATCGACGGCAACGTCCGGTGCTAACGACTTTGCGGACGGATCACTGATCACCACCGGCGCTGCAAGCGCGTGCAACACCGGGGTGGCCCAGCACAGAGCCAACGCAACCCAAAAGCGCATGAGAGACCTCGCGACGAGTGTAGGCGCTACTCGATTATACGCCGCCACCAGTCGCGGATACGCTCGCCAACCGAACGATCACCCTGTTCGTCGCGGGGCGACCGTTCGTCGCCACCACGCTCAAGCCAGCCGTCGCTCCAAGTCTCGTCCCAAAAACCTTCGCTCGGCGGTGTGCCGCATTCGAAGCTCTCCGGGAGGAGCGTGCCGCGCGGTAATGCCACGGAAATGGGACTCGTTGGACAATCGAGCGTCATCATTTCGCCACCGAGCCGATCGATCTGGCGGCGCTCGAATCCCGGCGGCAACGTGGGCTGCCACGACTGCGTCTTCAATTCGCGCATCACGGCCGCCCACACGCCGAGCGCACCCGAGGAACCGGTGAGTCCCGTCGGTTCGTTGCTATCGGCACCGACCCAGACGACCACGAGATGTTCGCCCGAGAAGCCGGCGAACCAACTGTCACGATAACCAGACGACGTGCCGGACTTTCCCGCCACCGTCAGCTCGGGTGGTAATTGGGCGCGACCGCCCCGGCCTGTGCCGTGCTCCATGACAGCGACGAGCATATCGTCGACCGCGTACACTGAGTCGTACGGCGCGACGCGACGCTTCGCAAATGCGAACTCGCTTGCACGTTGCGAACCGGGCGGTCCTACGCGCGAGCGGTCCGTCATGGCTTGAATCCCACGTAAAGGATGATGCATGCCGTTGTTAGCCAGTACGGCATACAACTGCGCCACTTCGAATGGCGAGGCATCGACAGCACCCAAGGCGAGCGCAGGAATTGGCTTCGGCTTGCGCCCCAAGCCAAACTGGTAGAGCGTTTGCGCAACACTGTCGACACCGACATCGAGCGCGACCGACACGGCCGCCGCATTCATCGATTCTGCCAACGCGCGCACCATTGGCACGGGGCCGTGAAAAGTCTTATCGAAATTCTGCGGCTCCCAATCCGTGTTGCGGCTCGTTTTGATGACGAGTGGCACGTCCTCGATGATCGACGCCGCGTGATAGCGACCTGACTCGATCGCCGTCAGATACACGAATGGCTTGATCAGCGAACCGATGGGGCGGCGTGCATCCAACGCGCGATTGAATCCGGCCAAGGTGGTATTGCGTCCGCCGACCAACGCTACCACATCGCCCGTCGCCGGCTTTGCGACGATCACCACGCCCTCGAGCGCCGGCGTCGCTGGCTTCTTTTTATTCTTGCCGACTTTTTTGCTGGACTTTGCGAGCCGATCGAGTTCCGTGGTCAACGCGCGCTCGGCGAGCCGCTGCACTTGCGGATCGAGCGTCGTAAACACCGCATGCCCGGTCGCCGCTGTTTCGCCGGTAAAGCCGCGCGCCACTAACTGACGGCGTACGAGATCGAGAAATGCCGGATAGTAAGTACGCCCACTCGTGTCTGAGTCGTTAGCGAGGCCAAGCGGCTTCGCTCGTGCCGCCGCCACCGTCGGCTCATCGAATACCTTTTGCTTTTGCAGTTCGGCCAACACGTAATTGCGCCGCTCGAGCGCGCGTGCTGGGTTGCGACGCGGATCGTACAGCGACGGACCGCGCACCATCCCGACCAGCAGCGCGATCTGCTCGGGCTCGAGCTCATCGAGCGCGCGTCCAAAGTAGTACTGCGCCGCAAGCCCAAATCCGTGGATGGCGCGTGCACCGTCTTGCCCGAGATAGATCTCGTTGACATAGGCCGTGAGAATTTCACGCTTGTCGTAGTGCGCCTCCAAGCGCTGCGCCATGATCGCTTCTTTGAGTTTCCGACTCCACGTGCGCCGTCCGTCGAGAAAGAAATTCTTGACGAGCTGCTGCGTGAGCGTGCTCGCACCTTGCTCGATCTCGCCGGAGCGAAAGTTCACCCACAGCGCGCGCGCCACAGCGCCGTAGTCGACCCCGGAATGGTGATCGAAGTCGCGATCCTCGATCGCTTTGATTGCCGCGGCGAGCTCGCGTGGCACTTCATCTGGCCGCACGATCAGACGGTCTTCGCCGTGCACCGGAAAGAGCGAGCCAATGATCGGCGGATCGAGCCGCACACGCTGCAAAGCTTGGCCGGACACTGTTGCGAGTGTCGCGATCATCTCACCACGAAACTGCACGCGGGCCGCGAGCGGCTCACGCATACCGTCCGTAAACTGCGCGCGACGCGTATAGAGAAACAGCTCGGAATCGCGGACGAAGAATTCGCCGGGCCGCGGCATGCGCTGCACACGACGGTAGCGCAAAGCCTCGAGTTCACGCGCGACATCTTCGACGCTCAGCGTCATACCCGGTAACAACACGCGGGGCGCTGCATAGACGCGCGACGGCTCCGTCCACCGACGGCCGCCGAATTCGGCTATGATTTGTTGGTCGAGTCGGATCACCCACAGAACAAATGCAACGCCTGCCGCGATCAAAATCGCTGCCAGGATCGTTCCCAAGCTCCATTTCCAGGTCCGACGCGCCACGGTGTGCACGCTACTTTAGGCTGCCCGCGCGGTCGAGGGTTCCGTGGAAAAATGTTGTTTGTCGGTGCTGCAGGCCGACGTTTAGGGAGGATTCAGGATGATTCTGGTAACAGGCGCCACTGGCAAGACGGGCGGCGATGTCGCACGCGGCCTGCGGGCTCACGGTAAAGCAGTTCGCACCATCACTCGCAATGCAGAGAAAGCCCAAGCGCTCACCAAGGCTGGCGTCGAGGTACTGGTGGGCGATGGTACGGACCCGAGCATTTTGCGGGCCGCTCTCAACGACGTCGAACAGGTGGTAATGATTTACCCCAATGGGCCCGCGCAGTTGGGGCTCGAGAAAAGTCTCGTCGATGCAGCACGCGTCGCCGGTGTCGATCGCATCGTGAAGCTATCCTCGATGGAGGCTTTACCGCACATGATGAATCCGGTGCATCAGACGCACTACCAATCCGAGCAGCACCTCAAGTCGTCCGGCATTGCGTGGACGATGATTCGCCCGAATTTCTACATGCAGAATTTCTTTGGCAATGCCTTCACCATCAAGACTGAGGGTAAGTTCTATTTGCCGATGGGTTCGGGGCGCGCCGTCATGACCGACACTCGCGATGTGTCGGCCGTGGTCGTGCATGTACTAACGACACCGGGCCATTCTGGCCAGGTCTACGAAATCACCGGCCCCAAACTGATGAGCTTCGACGAGGTGGCTGCTGCTTTTGCCAGCGTGTTAGGCAAGCCGGTCGCCTACGTCGATCAGGATCCAGCCGCCTACAAAGCGCACCTGGGCAAGTTTCTCACGAGCGCTTGGCATCTCGATGCCGTATGCGAAATCTTTCGGGAGATCCGTGAGGGCTATGTCACGCAACCCACCCACACGTTCCAGCAACTGCTCGGCCGCGAGCCGACGAGTTTCGAGCAGTTCGTACGCGATCATCGAGTACTCTTTAGCGCATGACGTCGCGGCACGTGCGGCCGCTGTTGCCCGGCCCGATCGATGTCGTCGGCGATGTGCACGGCGAGATCGACGCGCTCCGCGAACTGCTGCAGGTGCTGGGCTACGATCGGCATGGCGATCACCCTCGCGGTCGGCGCTTGGTGTTCGTCGGCGACTTGTGCGATCGCGGTCCTGACAGTGTTGCCGTCATCGAGTGGGTTCGAGCGTTAGTCGCGCGAGATGCGGCGCAGTGCGTGCTCGGCAATCACGAACTCAATGTGCTCCGCGGCGCACGGAAAGAAGGCAACGGCTGGTTCTTCGCGGACGACCATGACGCCGCGCACGGTAAATTCCGTAGTGCCCGACGCGCCACCGATGCCGAACGCGAAGTCACGCGAGAATTCTTCGCCACACTCCCCATCGTGCTGGAACGCGCAGATCTGCGCGTCACGCATGCCGCGTGGGATGACGCTGCGGTCGATGGCTTGCGCAGTGACCCGCGTGCACTCCTTGCGACCTACGATCACTATGCAACGCGTCTCGACGCCGAGGCGCGCGCATCAGGTTTGGCGCAGCAGGCAGACGCCGAAGAAGCGCGCCACTACGCCGCGATCACCGACCCTCAGGCGACGGTGCCGCTCCTCAAGGCCAGCGCGCGCCAAGATGCGCTGTATCAAATGGGGAACCCGCTGCGAGTGCTTACGTCGGGACACGAGCGGCCTGCGCAGCGGCCGTTCTTCGCGACCGGCAAGTGGCGCATGATCGAGCGAGTGAAATGGTGGGACGACTACTCGCACGCGACGCCTGTCATCTTTGGCCACTATTGGCGGTGGCCGCGCACTACAGACTACGGCGTGTTCGGCACGTGGAAGCTCGATCTGTTTGCCGATACTGCGCCGCACGCGTGGTGTGGCCGAGCGCGGCGCGCGTATTGCGTCGACTTTTCGGTCGGCGCGCGCTTTCAGGAACGCTTGGTCGGCTCGCGCGATGGCTTTGCCACGCGACTCGGTGCGGTTCGCTGGCCGGAGCAGCTACTCGTCACCGACGATGGCGCGGTGCGCGAAATCGCTTGAACTCACGCGAGAAACGCGCGGGTCAGGTCCTCAGAGACACCCCACAGTTGCGTCGCGAGCGCGTCGTTCTCCATCTGGCCACCGGGCCGCACCGCGTTGCAGTCCTCGAAGTAGTGGCCCGTGACGCGCGCTAATGGCGGGAACGTAGCGACGTAGGCGGTCGTCGCAGCCCCCTCCTCGATCGACTTCATGAATGTCCAACCAATGAGCTGCGCCGACGCACGTTTCCACGCCGGATAGTGCCGCCCAAGCTGAGTGTTGATGACGCCCGGGTGGACAGCATTGGCCGTCGCGGCCACACCTTGCGCTGTCAGACGTCGCGCCAGCTCTCGTGCGAACAAATTGTTAGCGAGCTTCGATTGCCCATACATCTTGTTAGGATCGTAGTCACGCGCACCGGAAAGATTGTCGAACTCGATGCCAGCGGCAGGCGCCCAGCGATACCCGCGACTGCTGAGCACGACAACACGCCCTTGAGGCGCCGCGAGCACTTGCGGTAACAGACGGTGCACCAGCACAAAATGCCCCAAGTGATTCGTGACGAACTGCTTCTCGATGCCCCCAACTTGTTCGAGGGCGGGCAACGCCATGATCCCGGCATTGCAGATCAGCATATCGAGCGCCAAACCCAGCGCCGCCACCTCCGTCGCACACGCAGCCGCCGATGCAAAATCCGTGAGTTCCAACGCGACTGGCGTCAGTGTCGCGCGCACCCCGAGCGCTTGTAGCTGAGCGATTGCGGCGGCGGCTTTATCCCGCGTTCGCCCGGTGAGAATGACGTGTGCGCCACGCAAACCGAGCACACGCGCCGTCTCGAAGCCGAGACCAGAAGTGGCGCCTGTCACGAGCGCCGTCTTGCCACGCAGATCGATACCCGCCGTGACCTGCTCGGCAGTCGACTCCGGTCCGAAGCCGCCGCCGGGTACGTCGGCCAATACCGGGCTCGCGCCCATCGCGCTCCGCGCCTTGACCACTCGATAACCGACGAACCCACCCACGAACGCGAGGCTGCCGCCGACGATCAGTGTGCGTCGCTTCATGCCGTCACTCCCGTCAAATCCGTGCGTTCACCGAACTGGAGTTCTGCGAGCCGCGCATAGAGCGCATTCGTACGAATCAATTCCTCGTGCGGGCCGATACCGACGATGCGCCCGTGATCGATGACCACGATGCGATCCGACTTCACCGCGGTCGCGAGCCGATGGGCGATGATGATCGTCGTGCGCGTGCGCATCAGGCGTTCCAACGCTTGCTGCACTAACAACTCGCTCTCGGAATCGAGGGAACTCGTCGCTTCGTCGAGCAACAAAATCGGTGGATCCTTGAGGATCGCGCGCGCAATCGCGATCCGCTGGCGCTGTCCGCCGGAGAGCCGCGCGCCGCGCTCGCCCAAATACGTGTCGTAGCCCTGCGGCAGCTTCCGAATGAATTCGTCGGCCGCCGCCGCGCGCGCTGCCGCCTCGATTTCTGTGTCACTCGCGCCGGGCCGCCCGTACAGGATGTTCTCGCGTGCCGTGGCGCCAAAGATCACAGTGTCTTGCGGGACCAGACCAATACGAGCCCGCACATCCTCCGGCTTCACGTCCGCGATGTCGATTCCATCGATCAGAATTCGGCCTGACTCTGGATCGAAAAATCGCAACAGCATTTGAAACGTGGTGCTCTTGCCCGCACCGGATGGCCCCACGAACGCAACCGTCTCGCCCGAGGCGATGTCGAGCGTGAAATCGCTCAGCGCCTTGGATAGAGGCCGCGATGGATAACGGAAGCTGACACCCTCGAATTGGATGCGCCCCGGGCTATGCTCGGGAATCTGGCGTGGCGCCGCAGGCACTTTGATCGACGGTCGCGCATCGAGCAACTCGACAGTCCGTTCCATCGCACCCGCCGCGCGTTGCAACTCGCCCCACATTTCGGACAGCGCCGCGGCTGCCGTCGCCATGAACACCGCGTAGCCCAGAAACTGCGCCAACGAGCCAGGCGACATCTTCCCGAGCACGACGTCGCGCGCACCAAGCCACAACACCAGCACGATGGCACCGAACACCGTCAAGATCGCAAGACCCGTCAGCCAGGCGCGCACGCGCGTGCGTGTGATCGCGGTCGAGAAGCTGCGCTCCACGGCTGCCTCATAGCGGCGACTGTGTAGCTCTTCGAGCGTGAACGCTTGCACGGTTTGCACCGCATTCAGTGTTTCGCCGGCGAGTCCGCTCGTATCGGCGATGCGATCCTGCGAATCGCGCGACAAGCGGCGCACCTTACGCCCGTAGATCAAGATCGGCACCAGCACTGCGGGGATCAACACAATGATGATCAGCGTTAGCTTCACGCTCGTGTACAACAGCAGCGCGAGCGAGCCCACGAATGTGAGTGATGAACGCAGCATGATCGACAGCCCGGAGCCGGCGATCGACTGAATCAACGTCGTATCCGTCGTGAGCCGCGACAGTACCTCGCCCGTTTTCGTGATCTCGAAGAATGCCGGGTCCATCCGAATGACGCGCCGATACACCGCATCGCGAATATCCGCAACGACGCGCTCACCCAACCAACTCACCAAATAAAACCGTAACGCGGCGAACAGCCCAAACAAGGCGGCAGCGAGCAACAGCGCAAAGAAATACTGGTTGATCGTCGCGACACTGCCGGCGCGAAAACCATTGTCGATGACGAGCTTGAGCGCCATCGGCAGCGCCAACATCGCAGCTCCGGCGACGAGCAACGCCAAGAATGCCGCGATCATCGTCCCCTTATACGGCGTCAAGAAGGGCAAGAGCGCGCGCAGCGGCTTGAGGGATCGCCCTTTCGGACGCTCAGATGACTTCTCTTCGGGACTACTCACGAAACTTCAACTTACCGGTATGCAATTGCCACCACATGACCCAGTCGCCTGCAAAACTGTAGAACGGATAGCGAAATGTGGCAGGTCGATTCTTTTCGAAAAAAAAGTGACCGATCCACGCGAATGAATAGCCTGACAGCAGACCGAACAATAACCAGCGCCAATCACCCGTCACGAGAAGAACGCAAGTACATGCGAACGCACCCCAAGTGCCGATGTAGTGCAGCGTGCGCGAAATCGTATTGCGGTGCTCCGACAAATAGAATGGATAGAACTCCGCAAACGACGCAAAACGTTGAGTGGGCGATTCGATGCTCATCGCGTCAGCCCGTGCTCTGTAGGCCTTGAGCGATCCCGCCGATGCTGGCGACGAGCGCATCAAACAACTCGCGATCGTTACGACCTTTGGCGCGCCAGCGCTTGAGAAGATCGACCTGCAATACATTCATCGGATCGACGTAAGGGTTACGTAGCTTGATCGAGCGCTGCAGTGTGAGATCGCCGTCCAGCAAAGCGTCCTGCTGTTTAATGGCGAGCACGTGCTCGCGAGTGCGCGCGAACTCGTCGCGAATCTCCGCAAAGAAGCGCTGCAGGGGTGCAAAGGCCAGCTCGTTGTAGTACTGCGCGATATCGAGATCCGCCCGCGCCAAGCTCGATTCGATGTCATCGAGCAAATTGCTGAAGAAATGCCACTCACGATAAGCGTCGCGCGTGCTCTCAATGCCGAAACGCGCAACAGCGGCAGCAAGGCCGCGCCCCGCGCCATACCAAGCTGGCAACAAATGGCGCGACTGCGTCCATGCAAACACCCACGGTACCGCGCGCAACGCTTCAAGGCCCTCTTTGCCAGGCCGCTGCGCCGGGCGCGAGCCGATCTGCATCCGCGCAATCACATCGATTGGTGTGACCGACTCAAAGTACTCATAGAACGCTCGGTCACCGAACACCAAGCGCCGATACTCCTCGCGGCTCGCCGCCGCGACGAGCGCGGCAAGCTCCACGTGCTGCGGATTCTCCCGCGCCGTGCCGCGCGCATCGGCGACCGCCAGTGCCAACGAACTAAACGCACGCTCGAGCGTCCGCATTGCAATTGGACGCAACCCGTAGTTCTGGTTGATGACCTCGCCCTGCTCCGTCAAGCGCAAGACACCGTTGACGGTGGCCGCCGGTGCCGTCCTCACGAGTGAGTCAATACGCCCACCGCCCCGAGCGACGCTACCGCCACGACCGTGGAATATCACGTGTTGCTCTTTGGCGGCCGCAAGCGCCGTCGCGATGTCCCCTTGCGCTCGCCAGGTGGCGAACCGTGACGCACAGATACCGCTCTCCTTACTGCTGTCCGAGTAGCCGACGAGCGCGCATTGCGTCCGCCCACGGGCTTCGAGATGCTGCCGATAGAGCGGATCGGCTAACAACGACGTCAGAATCTCACCGGAGCGATTCAGCGTATCGACCGATTCGAACAGCGGTGCAATGTCGAGCGCGACCTGACCGGACCGCTTGTCGTAGGCCTCTGCCCACCGCGCTAACAACAACGGCGCGAGCACATCGTCCGGGCCAGACGCACCGCTCACGACGTAATACCCCACTGCGTCTGGGCCATAGCGATGGCGACCCTGCATGATCGCTTCGAATACGCCGAGCGTCCGCTTGCCGAGTGCATCGAGCTCGACGCGATGTCCGGTATCGCGCTCGATCGCGCGTACCAGCAGCTCGTGTCGCTCCGCCGCGGTGCGCGATTGCCAATGCTTGTCGTCGAGGCCTGCACCGATCACGCGATGGTGGATGTCGGAATGCTGGCGCACGTCGAGCGTGGCCAAATGGAAGCCAAACGTTTCGACCCGCCGAATCAACCGCTGGACATTGTAGTAGCCGGCATTGCGACCGCGATTGATTCGCAGGCTGTTCGCAATCAATTTCAAGTCGCGTAACAACTGAGCCGGTGACTCGTAGCCATTCGGCCGTCCGTCGTAGGTGTACCGCAAACGCTCGCCGATCTGCGTGAGAAACACGCGATACGGCATGCGATCGTGCCGCGCCGGCGTCACGGCTTGCGCGCCGGGAATCAGCGTCACGTACTGTTCGATGCGAGTTTGCAACTCGTGCAACACCGGGATGCGGCTCGCGCTCTGCGACAGCAGCTGAGCTAACTGCTGACAGTCGAGAAAGTACGCGTTGACGATCACTTGTTGTTGGCGAGCCAAGGTCTCGCGGATGGTCTTGGCGTGAACGTCTGGATTGCCGTCCATATCGCCGCCAACCCAAGTACCGAAGCGAATCAAGGTCGGCAACTCGAGCGTTTCGGCCTGCACGCCATAGATCTTTTCGAGACCCTGCGCGAGCTCGTCGTAGAACGCTGGCAGGATGCGGTACAGGATCTCGGCGAGATAGAACACGACATGCTCGCGTTCATCTGCCACCGTCAGACGATCGCGCGGATGATCCTCGGTTTGCCATGCGGTGGTGATCTCCGTGCGAATGCGGTTCCAAAGACCGCGCGTTTCGCCGGGTGTGAGCGTCGGGTCGAGCCGATCGAGCAATAACTCCGCAACCCGTTGTTGTTTGCGCAAGATCGTGCGGCGCGTGGATTCGGTCGGGTGCGCAGTGAACACGGGCTCGATGCGGATCTTCGCCAGCAGCGCCAACACTTGTTCGAGCGACATGCCGCGCGCGTGCAGCTCTGCGAGCGCCGCCTCAACACCGCCGGGCTGCGGTTTTGCACTCGCCTCGATGAAATACGCTCGCCGGCGCCGAATGCGGTGCACTTTCTCCGCAAGGTTGACGGAGCGAAACCAGGTGGTGAACGCTCGTACGAGATCGGCTGCTTCGGCGGGCGGCCGTCCGCGCAGCTGAGTCGACAGCTCGATCCCCGCTGCCGTATCGCCCGCACGCCGTGCGATCGCGAGACGCCGGTCGGCCTCGACCAGCTGCAGCAATTGCGGACCGCCTTGCTCCTGCAGGACCTCACCGACGAGGTCGCCGAGCGCGTGGACGTCGTCCCGCAGTGCAGCGTGCTTGGGGGGAAACTGAATGTCGTCGCGCTTCACAAGAACGCCAGTTTAGCGCAGGCACAAAAAAGAACGCCGGCCAAAAGGCCGGCGTTCGGAAGTGGCGCCCAAAGGCGCGAATCGAGCCGCTTAGAACTTATAGCCCACTTCGAGCGAGAAGCGACGCAGCGCACTCGGGTGGATGAAGTCGCCGCCGAACTCGGGAGCCGGGATGACTTCTTGCAAGAATCTCTCGTCGGTGAGGTTCTTCGCCACGAGCGCAATCGTCCAGTTGTCGCTGGCCATCGCGACGCGCGCATCGATCGTGGAGAACTTGTCGCGTTGCGAGTTGCTGAAGTTACCCGGCACGCCGAACAGCGTCGGGTTGTCCTGCGCCTGGATGACATGGAACCAAGTCGGTCCGACCAAGTTCCAGTAGGCGCTGGTCTGCAAGCGCCAGCCGCTATTGCTGAGCGGCGCATCCACTTCGATACCGGCCGTGGCCGTGTAGTCCGGCGTGTAGGGCGACTTGTTGCCCACGCTGCTGGGACGCGACGTATTCTCGTCGATCTCGGTGACGACACGGCTGAAGCCCGCCACCAGCTTGAGCTCGTCGGTCACCGCAGCGCTGGCCGCGATCTCAAAGCCCTGCACGCTCACCTCGTCGATGTTGTTGACGACGCGGAGCAAGCCGAACTGGCCGACCAAGAACTCGAAGAACTGCATGTTGTCGACGGTCGTGTCATACAACGACACGTCCCACGACAAGCGACCTTCGAGCGCCTTACCCTTCGCGCCCACTTCAAACGAGGAGGACTTTTCCTTCTCGTACGAGTCGCGGACCAGCACCGAGCGCTGGATGTTCGCGCGCTGCGCTGCCGTGAACGGCGTGTTGTTCGGGTTACGGCAGTTGTTGTTCGCCGCGATGATCAAGCAGTTGATGAAGATATCGACCGTCGCGTTCGAGCCGCCGTTATTGAAGCCGCCGCTCTTGAAGCCGATACCCCAGTTCGTGAACAGCGTCAGATCCGGCGTGGCTTCCCACGTCAGACTCACCTTCGGCTGCAGCTGCGAGAACGTGCGCTCTTGCGGCTGCAACCCACCCGGATTGATCGCCGGATCAAGGCCGGGGTTCAGGAACGCGCCACCACCCGCAATGCCATCGGGCGTGAAGTCGATGTACTGCGTGCGGGCCGTCGTCGGCACGAGACTGCGCGACTTGCGCTTCTCGCTGTCGTAACGCAACGCCAGCGACGCTTCGACGGTATCGGAAACGTCGTACGCGACGTTACCGAACACGGCGTACACGTCGGTCTTGAACTTGTCCCACACGAGCTGCTCGGTGGGGTTCGCGCCGGTGGGCGGCACGTAGAGCTCTTCGACGATGCCCTGACCGCGGTCGATACCTGTGTTCACACCGACCTCGCGATCGATGTTCAAGTAGTACAAGCCGGTGAGCCAACGCAGACGTGAATCGCCCGACGAGCTCAAGCGCACTTCCAAGCTGTAGTCAGTCTGGTTGCGCTCTTGATATTGCGTGCCGTCGCAAGCGACGGGCGTGTACGGCCCGAAAATCGCTGCGGGCGGCGTGTTCGGCGCGGCCGCGAAGATGATCTGCGGCGGCGGCAAGGTTCGGCCCGAGGCGACAAACGCGGCCGTCGTGTTTTGGCACTGCGGATCGTTGTTGAAAAAGCCGAACGCGCCGCTCGTACCATCCGTACCGAACGAGTTGTCGACCTTGCTGTACAACGCCCACGCCGTGAGATTGCCGAAGCCCAGTTCTTGATCGAACTTCGCCGACACTTCAGCCGTCTCTTGCTTGTTAGACGGATCGATGTTCGGCACGAAGGTGAAGTTGTGGCTGTTCACGTCCTCGTTGAACAGCTCCGCATTCGGCAAGCCCGAAAAGGTGAAGCCCGGGAGCTGGAATGCGGCGTTGAATGCGATCGCCGCTGCATCCACCTCGCCGACACGCGCCTTGATGTCGAGGGTCGAGCTGTCGCTCGGCTCGAACACGACCCGACCCGACACGTTCCAACCCTCGTAGTCATCAACGATCTTGTCGTTGAGGAACACGTTCTTGAAGAAGCCATCGGTCTTGCGGTAGTCCGCGCCGAGCTTCCAGCCTGCGCGATCGGACAACGGGCCGCCCATGGAGAACGCGCCGGTCATCGTGTTGTCTTCGCCGTAGCTCACTTTGGCGTTGCCCGAGAACTCGTCGCTCGGCTTCGTCGTGGTGACGATGATCGCGCCCGAGGCCGCGTTACGACCGTAGATAGCGCCCTGCGGGCCCTTCACGATTTCCATCTGCTTGAGATCGGTGTACTCACGATTCAAAGCGGCTGGGTTCGTGATCAGAATGCCGTCGATGATGAGTGCGAAGCTGTTCTCAGCATCGCGTGCACCGTTGATGCCGCGAATGTTGACCTGGCCGTCGGCGACTTCGGCCGACTGAACCAAAGACACGCCCGGCGTCAGGCGAATGAAGTCGCCAGCGCGCTGCACGGCAGCCTGCTCAAGCGTTTCACTCGTGAGTGCGGTGATCGTGGCGGGCACATCCTGCAGAGCTTCCTCGCGCTGACGTGCAGTCGTAATAACGACTTCTTCGACTGCCTGCGCATCGGCAGTGCTCTCCTGCGCAATCGCCACTTGACCTGTCATGGCGCTGAGCGCAGCAGCCGACAGAATCACGCGGACCGAACGGGCAACCGTAGCGGCTCGATAACTGTGCATCGATAACTCCCCTAAGATGGAAACCAAATCTGGATCGCGACGATGATCGCGTGGCCGATCCTAGCATGGTGGTACGCACGCAACCACTGGCCGCGAAGTCGAACTTAGCCCCGCGACCACTGGGCCCGATAGAGAATTCCCTGAGAATCTGCTCGCTTCCTTCCAAGCGGCGCTGCGTTTGTCCGGACAATTGCAACAGGCCGAATGTAGCGGCGATACAACAATTGACTCGGGCCGTCCCGTACAACCGGCAACGCGCGTGGCAAAGCGCGCGCTACTAACCACTGTCCCAGCGCATCGCGCCACGTTGCGGCCTCAAGAGACCGGCGCGACCTGCGCCCCGGCAAAGCACGCCATAATGGCCGAACTATGAGTGCAAACCCACCTGTCAAAGCGATCGATGCCGTCGTCAACATTTGGACTCCAGAAGCGCTAGCGCAGCGCCCGGATTGGAAGGACGGCTTTTTCGCCGGCAAGGTCAAGGCCAAGGCGCCGATGGCCGCGCTGTCGCTCGAGCAGATGCTGGAGCGAATGGCTGCAGCGGGCATTGAGCGCGCATTCTTGGTCGCGGCGCGCTCCGGTCGGCTCGGGCTTCCGGGCTCGTACCACATGCCCTACGAAGTGGTTGCACGCGCCTGCGAGAAGTACCCCGGGCGCTTCTTTGGACTGGCGGGTGTCGATCCGACCCAGGGGATGGACGCCGTACGCGCGCTCGAAGATGCCGTGAAGAACATGGGCTTCGTTGGCGCCCACGCCTACCCTCACTGGTTTGAACTCGCGCCCGATCATGCGAAGTGGTACCCGCTGTACGCCAAGTGCGTCGAGCTCGATATCCCATTCATGACGCAGGTGGGCCAGTCCCTGATCTACTCCCCTGAACAACGGTTGCGGAGTGTCGGCCGACCCGTGACGCTCGACGCGGTCGCTTGCGACTTCCCCGAGCTCAAGTTGTTAGGTATCCACGTCGGCATCCCGTGGCACGACGAAATGATCGCGATGGCCTGGAAGCACGAGAATGTTTTCATCGTGGCGGACGCGCACAGTCCGAAGTACTGGCCCGATAGCTTCGTGAAGTACTTGAACAGCTACGGGCAGGGCAAAGTGCTGTTCGGCACCGATTTCCCCGTGCTCGATTTCGAGCGCACGATGACGGAAGTGCTGGATCTGGGCTTGAAACCCGAGGTGCTCCGCAAGTTCCTGCGCGAGAACGCCGCACGTTTATTCAAGCTACCCGGGCTCGCCGCGTGAAAGTCTACGGTACGGACTCGAGCCCCTTCACGCGCAAGGTGCGCATCGTCGCGCACGAGAAGCAACTACCGCTCGAGTTCATCGTCGATAGCCCACTGACACCTGACAGCGGTATTCCGGCGCTCAATCCGCTCGGCAAAGTCCCAGTGCTCATGTGCCCGGATGGCTCGACGATGATCGACTCGTTAGTCATCGCGGAGTATCTCGACGGCTTGAATGCCACGCCGCAGCTTCTCCCAATCGTGGGGCCCGAGCGGTTCGCGGTCCGAGAGTGGGAAGTGCTGGCGAACGGCATCATGGATGCGGCGGTGCTGATCCGCATCGAGCACATGCGCGCGCCCGCTGAGCGAAGCGCGGCTTGGATGGCGCGCCAACGCGACAAGATCGAACGCGCGCTAGCTTTTCTGGAGCGACGCGCAGGCGGCCGTCCACATTGCGTTGGCTCGGCACTGACGCTCGCCGACATCAGTCTCGGCTGTGCGCTGTCGTATCTGGTGTTTCGCTTCGGCGATACGCCTTGGCACGCGAACTACCCCCACCTCGGGCGTTTGCACCAAACACTCGAAACACGCGCGTCGTTCCGCGCCGCGCCGATGCGCGCCTAACGACCCGCTAATCGCCGCCCTTCGCCACGAAGCGCGCAGCTTGCTCTGCCGTCATTGCGGCGCCGCTCGCACACAACGACTCGATGACGTCGGGCATGAGGCCCGCTTCGCGCAGCACCTCGTGCGTGTGTTCGCCCAGCGTCGGCGCGTGCCGGCGAATATCTGCGGGTGTGGAGCCGAAGTTCACGGGGAACGCTGGCATTCGTAGCCGACCCTCGGTCGGGTGATCCTGGAACTGCCAGAAACCGACGGCATTCAAATGTGGATCGACAGCGAGGTCCTCCAGGGTGTTGACGGCCTGCGTCGGCACACTCGTCTTGCCGAACAGCTCGAGCCACTCGCGCGTCGTGCGGGTGGCCATGATCTTGCCGGTCTCGCCGTAGGTTGCGTCGATGTTCCGAACCCGATCCGCCAGTGTCTTGAAGCGCGGATCGGCTAACAAGTCGAGCCGACCCGTCTCCTGGCAGAACGTTTCCCAGTGCGCATCGAGGTACGGCAAAATTGCGATATAGCCGTCTTTCGTTGCGTACGGCTTACGGTGATGGCTCATCAGCCGCGTGTAACCGGGCGAGCCTTTCGGCGGTTCGAACGTCATACCCCACAGATGCTCTGCCATGACGAAGTTCACCATCGTCTCGAACATGGGCACTTCGAGTTCCTGGCCCTCGCCGGTGCGTTCGCGGTGGAATAGCGCGGCCAAGATTCCGTACACCGCCGTGATGGCCGTCGTCTTATCGGCTACGACGGTGGGCAAGTAGCGCGGTTCTCCTAACAACTTCTGGTTCAACATGGCGATGCCCGACACCGCCTGAATGGAATCGTCGAGCGCGCCTTTCGCACCGTACGGCCCACGCTTGGAATAGCCGTACGCGCCGCAGTAGATGATGCGCGGGTTGACCTGCTTCAGGTCGGCGTAATCCAGCTTGAGCTTGGTCATCACCTGCGGCCGATTGTTGTGCATGAATACGTCAGCAGAGCGGATCAGCGCGAGCACGGCCTCGCGTGCACCCGGCACTTTCAGGTCGAGCACGATACTGCGCTTGTTACGGTTGCACGTGAGATAGAGCGCAGCCATTCCCGGATGCGTGTAAGCGCCGAGCGTGCGATTACTGTCGCCACGCGGTGCCTCGATCTTAATCACATCGGCACCCATGTCTGCCAGAATTTGGCAAGCCCAAGGTCCCAGTACGACGCTCGTGAGCTCGACTATGCGGACACCGCTCAATGGTCCTGGCATCTCGTCATCCTTCACGTTTACTCTTGTAGGCTCGGCACGCTACACGGGCGCTGAGTCGCGAGGCAAGCGTTGGCGGTTGGCGCGAGCACGCGGCGGTCGATACGCACGGGAGAGGATTGATGTTCTCATGGGTGTTCTTGAGCTACGCGTTCTTGCAAGCCGTGCTCTTCGTGTGGCTGTGGCGCGTATGGCGTCGCACGGGCGTACTCATCGCTGCGGTGCTGCTGATTCCGCAGTTTTTCTTGATTTGGGATAACTTTGTCGTCGGCATTGGTCGATTCGTAGGCTTTGGCGATTTGCTGTACGCCCTGAGCTGGCCACGATTCTGGGCGCATTGGCTATCCGGTTGTTGGCTCATCATCGCAGCGGGTTCGATCTTGCGGCTCGCAGGCATCGCGTGGGCGCAGCGCCCGCTCGTGATGGCGGCATTTTGTTTACTTGCCACGGCTGGCATCGTGCACGACCTGCCCTATTTTTGGACCAAGGAACTCATGCCCGTGTGTGAGTACGACTTGATTCGCTACTCGGTACAAGTGAGTCGCGATGCGCTGTGCTCGCCAGATCAACCCGTTGTCGCGAGTTCGGGCGCGCTCGTGTCGATCGTGACCTGTCTCGTCGTCATTGCCGCAGGCCTCGTACTCACGATCAAGCGGCACTTTCCTTGGTTCATGATCGGCGGCTTGCTGATGTTCATCTCTGCAACGCCGTGGTTCGCACGCCTCAAGCTCGATAACGCCGGCGAAGTGTGCATCGCCTGCGGGGCAATCTGGGCGATTGCCCATTTCACGCGCTCAACGGCCGATGCTGGGGCGTCACCGTCCTGACTACTTCGGCGAGTACGCGACGCTACCAACTCGTCGGCACCTCTTTGGTGGCCGGTGGCGCAATGCTGTTCGCCATGAAGGGGCTACTGGCGAAGTGGTTGTATGGGAAAGGCGTTAGTTTCGAGTCGCTAGTCGCCATTCGCGCCGCGCTGGCGCTGCCGCTATTCTGGCTGTTCGCCGCGCACGCCAACTCCATTCGCACGGTGCGCGATGCGCCACGCACGGCGATCGCAGCTGCGGCCGCTGCGGGCTTGCTGTGCTACTACGCCGGTGCACTGACGGACTTCTACGCGCTCACGCTGATCGATGCGTCGATTGAGCGCGTGCTGCTGTTCAGTTACCCAGCGATGGTCGTGGTCATCAGCTCAGTCATGACACGAACCTGGCCTACAGCGGTAATCGTGATCGCCGTGGGGATTACCTACTTTGGCATCTTCCTCGCCGTCGGCGGCTTCGAACAGCATGTGTTCACCGACAATCTGTTCGGCGCGGCGCTCGTGTTGTTTTCGGGTTTAACGTACGCCATCTATTTTTTGATCGCTGCGCGCTACACGCAGTCGTTAGGCAGCTCCGGATTTACGCTCGTCGGCATGACTGCCGCTGGCATCGCGCTGATTGTGCACTGGCTCGCCTTCGAGCCCGTCGCCGCGACGCTCGAGTACGATAGTGCCACGTGGTTCGGCCTGACGATTCTCGCCATCGCGTGCATGTTCTTTCCCGCGCTCATGCAGGCGGAGGGACTCAAGCGCATCGGCGCGCAGCGCGGCTCCGTTGCAAGCACCATGGGGCCACCGACGACCATCATCCTCGCCGCCATATTCCTCGGCGAGCGGCTGACACTGAGTCAGCTGGTCGGTGTCGGCTGCATCATCGGCGGCGTACTGTTTCTCGACCTTGCACGCACTCGCTCCGATCCGGACTAACGCGCCGCGTGTCACTTCTCGGGGAAGCGTTGGGCAATCGCCAACACGCGCTGCGCCTTGAACACAATCGGATAATCGATGAACTGACCGTTCACTTGAATCGAGGCCGTACCTTGCGCTTCGGCCTCTTCGAATGCACGCACGATCTGCCGTGCGCGCTCGATTTCGTCGGGCGTCGGCGAGAACGCTTCGTTGCATGGCGCCACTTGGTCCGGGTGGATGCACAGTTTGCCCGCGAAGCCCATCCGCTTGCCGTTCAGTGCCGACTGCCGAAATCTTGCCGTGTCTTTCACTTCGATCACGACGGTATCGATGGGCGGCTCGAGCCCGGCGACACGCGACGCGTGCGTGAGCGTCGCGCGCGCGAAGTCGAGTTCGCGCTCCTCCGCTGTCCACTCGAGATTCAAGTCGTTAGTGTAGTCGCCGCCACCGAAGGCAAGCCGCGCGAGACGCGACGTGCTCTTAGCGATTTCGCCGGCCTGCAAAACGCCCTGCGCGGTTTCGATAAGTGCCATCAAGTCGCAGTGCCCCGGGTTCATGCCCGTGCGCTTTTCGAGATCCGAGATGCGCAGCGCTACCGCGCGCAATTGCTCGCCCGACTCGGCCTTCGGCACGACGATGCCATCGAGCCACGGCCCCACGACAGCCGATAGATCGTCGAAGCACCAGCGGGAGTCGAAGGAATTGATGCGCACGTACGCCTTGCAACTGCGCGGTTTACGCAATGCGGCCAACACACTGTCGCGGGCTGCATCTTTTTCCGTAACGGCGACGGCATCTTCGAGGTCGAGAATCACAGCGTCAGCGCCGACCGTGAAGACCTTCGCGACGCGACGCTCGTGGTTGCCGGGCGCGAATAGGTAGCTGCGAACGCCTAGCGGCACGGTGCGTTTGAAGCGGCTAGTATTGACGGTACTCATGCGTGGCGGCGCTCTCGATCGGCAGCGAGACTAGGTTGCGAGCGAGTCGCCGGCCTGCCAGCCGCGCTTCAACTCGAGCGAATACGTGTAGCGTTCCGCAGGGTGCCACGCTACCGAGACTTCGAACGTACGTCTCCCCTGTCCGACATAATGCCGGACGATCTTCAAGCACGGCGCGCCTGGCTCACATTGGAGCGGCGCGGCGAGCTCTCGCGGGGCGAGCTCTGCTCGCAGATCGACCTGCACGCGCTCGACCCGCTCGCCGAAACGCGCCTCGATGAGCTCGTGCACATGCCGCCGCTTGCCTAACGACTCGATCACGCTCCGATACTCGGGGATCACGTAAACGTTCGTATAGCAAATGGGCGCACGTGTCGTCTTGAAGCGCCGCAGCAAACTGAAGCGAAACCACTCGCTGCCGACGGGGCAGCCGAGCAGCTGCGCCAGCTTACGATTGAGGCGTTCCATGCCGCTCGACAAGAGCACGACCCGACTGCTTTCTGGATACTGGAGCAGCTCAGCCGGAGAACGCAGCAGTTGCACGTAGGCTTGGTTCGATTGCTTGGCACGGACGACCGTGCCGATACCCTGCCGCCGCTCGATCAGTCCGAGATCGGTGACGACCCGCAGCGCTTCTCTTACCGTATGGCGGCTAACACGATGACGCGCGACGAGTTCGAGTTCGCCCGGGATCGATTGCCCGACCTTGAGTTTGCCCGCGCGAATTTCGCCGATCAGATAGTCGGCTAGCACGCGATAGCGCGGCGCCTTGCCAGTTGCGTTCATGGCTTCATTGTCGCAATCTATCGATTGTCCGGACAAGTGCTTTGCGGCGCGCCGGCCTGCTTTTTCGCCACCTTTAGGTCATTCCCATGTCGCACAGCCATATCACCGTGGCGCCCAATCGCTATCGCGAACGCTTCGGCCGTTATTTCGAGGAGTTTGCGGTCGGCGATGTCTATGAGCATCGCCCGGGGCGCACGATCTCCGAAACGGACAACACTTGGTTCACGTTACTCACGATGAACACGCACCCGCTGCATTTCGACGCGGAGTACGCGAAGGCGTCGGAGTTCGGGCGTGTGATCGTCTGCAGCCCTCTCACGGTCGCATTGCTCGTGGGCATGAGCGTCACGGATGTCAGTCAGAAAGCGATTGCCAATTTGGGTTGGCGCGAGATCAAACTGACGCATCCGGTGTTTGTCGGCGACACGTTGTACGGCGAGTCCGAGGTGCTCGAAAAGCGCGAGTCGAGCTCGCGACCGGGTGCTGGCATCGTGACGGTACGCACGATCGGCAAGAACCAGGACGGCAAAGTCGTGTGCGTATTCGATCGCACGATCCTCGTGGCCAAACGCGGCCATTCGGTCGAAGACAAGAATGGCTATTGACGGCAGCGCCGAGGAAGCACCCCATGACAAGCGAAGAAGCCGAAATTCTCGATGCGATCGAGCGTTGGACTGAGAAAGAGGTCCGCCCGATCGCCAAGCGCTTCGACCACGCCGACGAATATCCGACCGATCTCGTCGAGCAGATGAAAGAGCTCGGGTTGTTCGGTGCGACGATCGCGCAAGAATACGGCGGTCTTGGCCTCAGCTGTGCTACCTACGCACGCATCGTGATGAAGATCTCGTCGGTGTGGATGGCCCCCGTGGGCATTTTCAACTCGCACCTGATCATGGCTGCCGCGGTACAACGTCATGGTACGGAAGAGCAAAAGCGTCATTGGCTACCGCGCTTCGCAAGCGGCGAAACTCGTGGCGGCATCGGCCTCACCGAGCCGAATGCGGGAACCGATTTGCAGAGCATTCGTACCACCGCCACGCGCACGGGCGACCACTACGTTCTGAATGGAACGAAGACTTGGATCACGAACGGCATTTACGGCACGTGTTTTGCGGTACTCACAAAGACGAATCCGCAGGCAGAGCCGCGGCATCGCGGCATGACCATGTTCATCTGCGAAAAAGGCCCCGGCTTCACGATTGGCAAGAAACTGAAGAAACTGGGCTATAAGTCGATCGACTCCGCGGAACTCGTGTTCGAGAATTATCGCGTCCCTGCGAATCAGTTGGTCGGTGGCGAAGAAGGGCACGGCTTCAAGCACGCCGTCGGCGGACTCGAACTCGGTCGCATCAACGTTGCGGCGCGCGGTGCGGGCATCGCACTCGGCGCGCTGCAGGAAGCCGTGCGGTATTCACAACAGCGCAGCACCTTCGGCAAACCCATCGCACAACACCAAGCCATCCAACTCAAATTGGCAGACATGGTCACGCGCGTCGAGGCGGCCAAGCTGCTGATAGAGCAAGCGGCTAACAAGTACGACTCCGGCGAGCGCTGCGACATGGAAGCCGGCATGGCCAAGCTGTTCGGCTCGGAGGCTGGCGTCGAGAACAGCCTCGAAGCGATGCGTATTTTCGGCGGCTATAGCTACTCGACGGACTTCGATGTGGAGCGCTTCTATCGCGACGCTCCACTGATGTGTATCGGCGAAGGTACCAACGAGATGCAGCGGATCATCATCGCGCGGCAACTCATCGAACGGAATCCACTCTGATGGCCCAAGCGCTGTTTTTGCCGCTCACCGGCGTGCGCATCCTCACCTTTGAGAACTTCGGTGCCGGGCCGTTTGGCTCGATGTACTTGGCCGATCTCGGGGCTGAGGTCATCAAGATCGAAAATCGCGAGCAAGGCGGCGATGCCACTCGCAATATGGGGCCGTACTTTCTCGGCGAACATGACAGCCACTTCTTCCAAACGTTCAACCTCAACAAGAAGAGCTTGACGCTCAACCTCAAGACGCGTGAGGGCCAAGAGGTGTTTCGCCGGCTCGTCGCAAAGTCCGATGCGGTTCTCAACAACTTGCGAGGCGATCAGCCCGACAAGCTCGGTCTCACTTACGACGCGCTAAAGACCAGCAACTCGCGCATCGTCTGTGCGCATTTGTCAGCGTATGGCCGTGACAACGAGCGACGCGGCTGGCCAGGTTACGACTACCTGATGCAAGCCGAGGCTGGCTACCTACACCTCACAGGCGAGCCTGGCACGGCTCCGGCGCGCATGGGCTTGTCGATCATCGACTACATGACCGGGATCACGACGGCGCTTGCGCTAGTGTCTGCGTTGTTAGGCGTTAGCCGCACGGGCACCGGTCGTGATATCGACGTCAGTCTGTTTGATGTTGCGCTCCATCAACTCTCCTACCCTGGCAACTGGTATTTGAACGAAGGCGCTCGCACGGAACGCCTCGCACGCAGCTCACATCCGTCGGCAACGCCCGTGCAGCTCATCAGAACCCGCGACGGCTGGATCTTCTTGATGTGCATGACCCAGAAATTCTGGGAAGCGTTGCTGCCGATCATGGGACGACCAGACCTCGGCACCGATGCACGCTTCGCCACGCCGGAGGCAAGGCGTCAGCATCGGGACGTGCTGACGCCCCTACTGGACGCAGAGTTCGAACGGGAAACCACGGCTTCGTGGCTCGCCCAGCTAAACGGCATCCTCCCCGCAGCGCCCGTGTACGACATGGCGCAAGCGCTCGACAACCCCTATCTCACGACGATCGGCATGCTGCAAACAGTGCCGCACCCAGCGCGCGCCAATTTCCGCGCCTTGAAAAATCCGATCAAGCTCGACGGCGAGCGCCTGCCGAGTCGCGCCGCATCGGGGCTCGGGGCCGACACGGAGTCCATCCTATCGAGCCTCGGCTACGACGCCGCAGCGATCCAATCCCTCGCAGCCAACAAAGTCATCTAACAACCCGATGAAACTCGACGGCATTCGCGTTCTCGACTTATCGCTATTCCTGCCCGGCCCGCACCTTACCTTGATGATGGCGGACCACGGAGCCGAGGTCATCAAGCTCGAACCCCCAGGCGAAGGCGAGCCGAATCGCCACATCGGCGCGCAACAAGATGGCACGAGTGTGTTCTTCCGCAACACGCATCGCGGCAAGAAAAGCATCAGCCTCAATCTCAAGGATCCACAGTCGCGCGAGGCGCTACTCAAGCTCGCCGAAACGGTCGACGTGTTCGTCGAAGCGTTTCGTCCTGGGGTCGTCGATCGCTTGGGCGTAGGCTACGCCGCCGTGTCTGCGCGCAACCCGAGAATCATCTACTGTTCGATCGCCGGCTTTGGCCAAACGGGACCCTCGCGCGATGTACCCGCCCACGATATCGGGACAGAAGCGTTGGCGGGAGTCGTGAGCCTAGGGCTCGGCAATGACGGCCAACCGTCGATGCCGCACATCCCCGCAGCCGACTTTGCTGCAGCCCTAACAGCCCTGGGCGCCGTTTCGATGGCGCTCTACCGGCGCGAGAAAACGGGGCGCGGTGACTATATCGATATCAGCATGCACGACTCGATCTTGGCCTGCACGGGCAATATCACGGGGGATGTGTTTGCACTCGGGCGCGCGCCGATCGTCAAGCACGAGCGTCCGTACGGTGGCGCCGCGTTCTACAAGATCTATCGCACGCGCGACGATCGTCATGTGGTACTTGCAGGCCAAGAGCCTAAGTTCATTCGCAATCTCCTCAACGAACTCGGGCGGCCTGACCTGATCGCGCTGTGCGAGCGCGGCCCAGGCCCACACCAACGGCCCGTCATCGAGTTCTTGGAAGGCGTATTCGCACAAAAAACGCAGGCCGAATGGATCGCATGGTTCCGCGGCAAGGATGTCTGCTTTGCGCCCGTCAAGAATCTGCGTGAAGGCTTCGACGACCCGCAGGCGCACGCTCGCGGCATGCGGCTCGTCGACGAACACGGCCGCGAGCATATCGGCACACCGATCAAGTTCCGCGATGAACCTGGCCATGTGCGCTTCGCCATTCCCCGCATTGGCGAACACAATCGCGACGTGTTCGGGGCGCTTGGCTTCAGCGAAGCCGAAATCGCCGCGCTCACGCCACCGCGCGAGCACCGCTAACGACTCAGCCCGCTAACAACACAGCTTCTGCGTGCTCGAGTGCTTCGGGCGTGCCATAGACGATCACGATATCGCCTTCCTTCAACTCCGTGTCGCCGGCGGGATTCCGCCCGACGATGCCCTGGCGCCGGATACCATTGAACTGCACTTCTGCGCCCGCCGCCCGCACTGCCTCGACTGTCCGCCCGACGGCCCACGAGCCTGGCGGCAGCACGATTGCGCGCGTCATTGCTTGATCTTCGGCACCGATGCCGTCCGCGTCCGAGTTCTCCGCGACCACGTTGCGCAGCATCGCATAGCGGTTCTCGCGTAACTCACCCACTGTTCGAACCACCCGACTAACAGGCATCTTCAACACCATCAACGTGTGCGACGCCAACATCAAGCTCGCTTCGAACGTCTCGGGGATCACTTCGGTCGCGCCAGCGTCCTTCAGCTCCTGGAGCTTGCTGTCATCCTGCGTTCGTACCAAGACCGGCACATCGGCACGATGTCGCCGCACTGCGCGCAAGATGCCCACCGCTGTCGCCGGATTCGCAAAAGTGATCACGACTGCATTGGCGGTATCGAGGCCCACGCGCTCGAGTACTTCCTCGTCGGCCGAATCGCCATAGACGATCGGGTCACCCGCTTGGCGCGCCGCGCGAATGCGTGCGGGGTCGAGCTCGATCGCAATGAACTCGAAGCCCTGGCGCTCGAGCACGCGGCCCAGGTTTTGCCCCACGCGGCCAAACCCGCATACGATCACGTGCTCACGCTTGGCGACCTCCCCTGTCGCCGACTCCTCGCGGTCGAGCGCAGTGCCAGGTGGGCCCCTCTCGCCTAACAACTTCCGCGCAACCGCCTTGTTGTTGCCGAGCACCCATGGCGCGAGCACCATACTCAACACGACCGCGACGAGGATCGCTTGACCGATGCGCGGATCGATCACATCCGCCTTCAGCATCAGGGTCATCAATGCAATACCGAACTCACCGCCGATCGACAAGGTAACTCCCGTGCGAATCGCCTTGAACGTCGTGTCGACCAAGAGCCGCGCCGCAAGTGAGGCGATCACCGCCTTCAGCAACACAAAGCCCACCAAGATCGCCAGGATCAGCGGAAACTCGCGCAACAGCAGTTGCAAGTCGAGCAACATGCCCACCGAAATGAAGAACAAGCCTAACAAGATGTCGCGAAACGGCCGGATCACCGACTCGATCTGATGCCGATACTCGGTTTCGGCGAGCATCATGCCGGCGAGGAACGCGCCGAGCGCCATCGACAAGCCGGCGAGGTGGGACACCCACGCGGACGCCAACGCGACAAACAACACCGCGAGTGTGAAGAGTTCTCGCAGGCGACTATGGGCAATTTCATAGAACAGCGGCCGCAACAACCAACGGCCCGCCGCCAACACGACGAGCACGGCGACCGACCCGGCCAACACCTTGGTCGCGACATCGCCGAGCGAGAACGCAGCGGTGCCGGCCGCGAGTGCAGCCGCCAACGCCAAAAACGGCACGAATGCGATGTCTTGGAACAGCACCACGCTGAACGCAAGCCGCCCGTGCGTGCGGTTGAGTTCAGCGCGCTCGGTGAGCTGCTGGACGACCAAGACCGTGGAGGTCGTCGCGATGGCCCCGCCCACGACGATCGACTGCAGCACCGGCAGACCGCAGAAGTACGCGATCAACGCCGTTACACCCGCCGTGAAGCCTACCTGCATCGCGCCGAGCCCGAACACCTCGCGCCGCATCGCGACCATACGGGGCCACGAAAACTCGAGACCGAGCGTAAACAACAGGAAAACTACGCCGAGTTCGGCAAGCAACTGAGTGGTGGCCGACTCCGCAAACAAGCCCAGCGCATGCGGGCCGAATGCCAAGCCGACGACGACATAGCCCAGAATCGCTGGCAAACCCACTCGACGCGCGAGCGCCACCACGAATACGGACGCGGCGAGGAGTACGAGGATTTGGGCGAGTGGCGAATCGAACATTCGCTCACAAGGTAGGGTGCGACGCGGAGGCGCGTCAACCGTTCATCAAGACTGTCGTATCGTAGCGTTCGAAATTCTGGATGGCGCGGCGATAGGCGTTGTGCACCAATCGTTCGGCGACTTTGTCCGCGCGCGGCGAGAGCAGCATGCGCATGATCACATCGTCCGCGGGCCGCCCCTTGTCCTCACCGAGAATCTGCTCGATCAGGCGCGTGAGCCGCAGCGTCAGTTCGTTCACAAACCGCAGCCGTGCGCCGTCGTGCACGGAGTCGGTGGTCGGCCCGTAGGTGCCCCGGGCCTCCATCGAAATCTCATGTAAAAACTTCGCGAGCAATCGTGCCTTATCGATCAAGCGCAGTTCGCTGAAGTAGTCGACTTCCGATTGCACGTTCATAGGAGCTACGCCGGGAAGAAATCGATCGGCTTGCTCACGGTCAATGGCGGCACATCGAGGGCCGAGAATCGAATCAAGCGCACGCGGGCAACGATCTTCTTCTCGAGCTCGGGATCGTTGAGCTCGCTCGATACGACGCGACACATCGTGATTTCGCCCGACGGCGCAATCGTAAACTCCAGCACCAGCTTACCTTGCAGGTCGGGCGCATCGCGCAACGCGCGTCCGTACAGCGCATAGAGCGCGCCCTTGTTCTTGTCGAATACGACTTCCACTTCCTCGCGAGGCCGTGACGCCTTGTTGCTGCTGCCGGTGCGTTTGGCTGCCGCGCCACGCGTCTCGCCGATCGCCGTATCGCCCACCGACTTCTGCGTGGTCGTGTGCGTACCGATGGCGCCCACGCCGCCGCCAAAGCCCCGCGACATCGACGCGGTATTGATGCCGCCGCTCGCGCTACCGACGCGTGAGGTGATCAGCGAGCGCTCCGACCGCGAGTCCGGGCCCGGCGTTTTCAGATCAGGCGTGGCCAACTGGTTAGGATCGAGTTGGTCCCGCAATTCCGCGAGCTCGTCCTTCATAGCGAGTAAGCCCTGATCCTTGACGCGCTCGCGCGGCCTCACCTGGGGCGTCGGCCGCTCGACACGCGCAACGCGCGGTTCCGGCTTCTGCTCGGGCTTGGGCTCGGGCTTCACCTCGGGTGGCGGCGGCGGTGGCGGCTTTGGCCGCTCGACGATCAACTCAACGACGCGCTCCGGCAAGTCTGTCGGCTTTATCCGCGGCTTCTCAGGCGTAGGCAAAATCGCGACGAGCACAGCCAAAACTGTCGCCACGATCAGCAACGTGCGTACTAAACGACGGAACCGCAGCTCCGGCTCTTCGAGCGGCGCCCACGGCAGTTCGAAACGACGGAAGTACGGAGCGAGCATCATGCGCCTGCCTGCCCTGCCGTTGCGTCTTGTTCACGCTGAATCACAGCCAACGACACTTTGCCGTATTCGGCAGCAGTGCAGGTCGCCATGACACGCTTCAACACGGCAAATGGTGTCTGCTTGTCACCCATGATCGTGATCTCACGCTCCGCGAGGTCTTCGCGCGCTGTTTCGCGCAAGATCCGGTCGTTCTGCTCGCTCAGCGCCACGCGCAGCGGCTCGATCACCACATCCTCAGAATTCGGATTGGCCGCGTCGGCGACTTTCGCGATCGCGCGGCCGTTCAAGAAAATCGTATCGCGCGTCACCATCACCACGACGGTTTCCCGCGGGCGAATCTGCGCAATCGACTGCGGTATCTCGATGTTCTTGGTATTCGGCAACACCTCGACTTCCGACGAGTGCGCCAACAAGAACACCACCAGCATCGTCAGCATGTCGATGAACGGAATGAGCGCCATGTGGCTCCCACCGTGGTCATGCTTGCGCTTGCGGTGCTTCTTGATGCGATAGGAAATCATCGCGTCGCCCCCGCCGCTTGCGCCGGCGCTGCTGCCGCCTCACCCGTGACCGGCGCATCGCCCACCGAAATATCGGGGAACAACTGCGCCTGCGTGCCCTGCGCATCGATCTGCCACACGCGCACGGTGTCCATCATTTGCACCAACACGTCATACGGCACATCGGGCTCTAGCAACACGTTCGCGTTCGTCTTGGTCGGATACTTGCCTTTCACGTACTGCAAGAACTCCGACAAACCCTTGTAGTCATAGCCCGTCGCGGTCATCGGCAACGATCGCAGAACGCCCGTGGTGCGATCCGCGATGTCGACCCGATCCTTGCGCACGTGCACTTCGAGCTCGAGGCCTTTCGGCAATTCCGGCATCGAGGAGTTAGGTGCCGGAAGATTGAGCTCGAGAATGTGCGTGTTCGAGAACACGGCTGTGAACAACAAAAAGAACACCAAAATGACCATCATGTCGATCATCGGCACGATGTTCAGATCGTTGCGACCGCGATACCGCGCGTGATTGCGCAGCGCCCGCGAAGCCAGTTTGGAGGAAGCCATTTGGCTCTCCCGTTTCGTGTGTCAGTGTGGCTTCAGGCCGGACGCGGCGTAGCCGCACCAGGGGCACGGGGCTGCGGCGCCGGTTGCGTCGGCGCGGTCGGTTCCGTGTAGCGCTCGGAGATCGAGTTCAAGAACTTGACGACGGCGATTTCCAGGCTGTCGATGAGCGCGGTGGTCTTGGACTCCAAGAACATATGCGCCAACAAGAGCGTGATCGCGACGAACAAGCCGGATGCCGTGTTGTTCATGGCGACGGAAATGGCCGCCGACAACAGCGTGGCCTTTTCGGCCGGGTTCGCTTGCGCAACGGCCGCGAACGCCGCGATCAGACCGATGATCGTACCCAACAAGCCGATCAACATGCCGATGTTCGCGAGCGACGAGAGGTAGTGCGTACGCTTCTCGAGACGCGGAATGATCTCGAGCATGCTCTCTTCCATCGCTTGCTGAATGTCATCCCGGCGCCGCGCCGTCGACAGACGCGCGAGGCCATACTTCAGCACGCTGCCGATCTGCGCCTCAGAGTTGTTAGCCAAGGCGATGGCTTGCTTGAAGTTACCGCTCGCGAGATGCGGCGCCACTTCGTCCCACAAGCCGCGGTTACGCGACGTTTCGCGTGAAAGGTATAGCCATCGCTCGACGGCGATCGCCACGCCCACCACGAAGATGAGCAGCAGCGGGTATAGGAAAAAGCCACCCTCTTGGAAAAAGCGGACGGCTGCGTTGAAAAATTCCACGGTCGACTCTCCTCTAGATCAAACGGCGGCTGGCACCAGCAAGCCCGCCAACTTTGCGTGACATAAGCGCCAAAAACTGCGACTCACTTCTCAGGGCTTTCCGGCGACTCGGAACCGGTTCTCACTACGTCGGGTTGCAATGCCTCGTAGTAGCGGTTTTGGCGCTTGAAGACGTCCCGGTCCACTGGCTCCAACACCTCGTCCAACAAACTATTCACGGGCCGCGCCACCATGTCGCCGAGATCCGAGCGACGCCACGGCACGATATACAACACTTTCGGCAATTCGCGATTGCCGGTGATTTGCGACGCGTCCAAATCGAGACGATCGCGCGCATTGCCCGTGCGCGGCGCGGCGTTCGGCGCGGCGGCTCGCGGGCGTGCTGGCGGCTTTGCCGCCGCTGCGGGCGTTGCAGGCGGAGTCGCGTTCGCTTGCGAAGTATTCACTGCCGGTTCCAACTCCGTCGCCGCAGGCGTCGTAGCCGGCGTGGTTGCCGGCGCGGGCGTGCTCGACGGTGCACCTTGTGCAACCACCAGTCCTGAGAACAGGGACAGCGCCGCCGCGATGAAGAGATGTCGCATCTTAAGCTCCAGGTCCGGCCTGCGGTGGGGTCGCGGGAGTCGCTTCGGTCGCAGGCTCTGTTGCTTGCTCCGTCGGCGTTTCGGCCGGCGCACTTTGCCGCGGGGCTGCGCGATTCGTCCGTTGCCGCAACTCCGCAATCCAGCCACTAACAGGTTTGTCTTCGCCCGTCAGTGACTTGTAAATTTCGAACGCCGTTTGCGCGTTCACCGGGTCGTTCAAATACAAATCTAACAACACGCCAAGATTGCGATGCGCAGCCGCGTAGTTGCGATCGATCGCGATCGCCTTCTCATACGCCTCGCGCGCGGCGGCAAACTTACCGGCCTGTCGCAACGTGACGCCGAGCTCAGTCCATAACAATGCACTCGGTGCCGCACGCTCACCGCCGCTGCGCAACACAGCCTCGGCGTCGGCGAGTTTACCTGCCTTCCGATGCAAGATCGCGAGGTTTACATAGGGACCCGGAAGTTCCGGGTACGCCTCTGTCATCAACTGAAACTCGAGCGCCGCCTGCGTGGCATCGCCAGCGCGCATCAAACCCACGGCACGTGCAAATTCAGGCGCCGCACGCCCCGGCACTGCCGCGCGCTTCTCGGGCTGTGGCGCAGCCGCTGGCGCTTGCTCTGCCGTCCCGGTCGGGGCTTCTGCCACCGGCGCCGCCTTCTCGCGCGGCGCCGCAGTCATCGCAGTCTGCACATCGGCCGAATCATCGCTTACGGCGTCGACGCCGCCACAACCCGCCAAAGCGAGCAGCAGCGCCGCGCAGCCCAAGGGCCGAACTGGAAACTTAATTTGCACTGTCGACGACCTCTTGCACCAGCTCGGTCTTGCCATAGCGGCCAGGCTTCAGCTTCGCGAGTGCCGCGAAGCTCTTCTGAACCCACTCGTCATACACGCCGTCGGCCACACGGGCCGAATTGACCTCGTGCGTCTTGATCGCCTGCTCTTCGAATGGGAACGCTTGTTCCTCGAGCAACGAGCCGTATTCCTCCACCTCCGCGGCATCGAGGCCTTTCGGTCGCTCCGACCGCATGATGTCGACGCCCAACTGCCGGTAGAGTTCCGCGATCTCAAACGTGGCAGCCGTCGTCACCTCTGCCACGCGGTAGTCGGCTGCCAGCTTGTAGCCATTCAGCGCCGCGTCCATCGCCTTACGCTTGCGCGTCAAGCTTTGCTTCAATGGCAACGCCAAGCGAATGCTGCGGAACTCGTCCCGCGCTGGCTCCGTCAATGCGAGCTGCGACTTCGCTGCCAAATACTGCGTTCGGTCAGTGCGACCGGCACCTGCGCTCCGATCGGCACGAATGATCTGACGATAGTATTCGCGCTGATTGTCGATCTCGCCCGCTTTGCCGGAGTACTCCGCCAATTTGAATTTCGCCTCGAGCGCATCGGCCACCGGTCGCGGATACATCTCAACGAAACGCTCGAGCATACCGACCGCTTTGCGCGTCCGACCCGCTTTACCGTACAAGTCGGCCGACTGCAGCAACGCCTCGCGCTGCACGCCAAGCTCCTCGTTCGGATTGAGCGCGATACGCTCGAATTCCGCCGCCGCCTCCGCAGGCCGACCCGCTTCGCCGTAAGCAACGGCGAGCTTGCGCGTGACATCGCGCGCGAACTCGCTGCGCGGGTAGCGTGCACGATAGTTCGTCAGCACCGTAATCGCGCGATTCCAATCCTTTTGGTTGATCAACTGCGCCGCCGCGTCGTACTCGGCCGTCGCGCGAATCTTCGAATCGGGCGCCACACTCGCGACGCGCATGAAGTCGTCAACGGCACCCGCCGTATCACCCGTCTTCTGCTTCGCCTCGGCTTGTTTGTAGACGGCAGTCGCGATGCGCTCCGTGAGATCCGCGCGCATCTTGTCGTTCGCCGGCAGTAAGTCGCGCGCCGCGATGTAGCCGCGCTCAGCTTCGGCAAACTGACCTTGATCGAAACTCGCTTGACCGATAATCGTCCAGACGACGCGCTGCTTCGTCGTATCCGGTGGCGGTTGCAAGGCCAACACGCGCTTCGACAAATCGACGGCGCGTGGCAAGTCGTTCTGCGCGAACACGTCTTGCGCGGCACGCGTCAACACACCGCTCGAATCGGGGTGCTCTGGAAACGCTTCGGCAAACTTGATGCCTGCGTCGATCGAACGCTTTTGCCATTCCGCCTTGGCTTCGGGCGCAGCGCGTTCACGCTCCTTCAAGTAGGCAGACAGAGCTGCGTAAGCGGCCTTGGCCGACTTGTCGCTCTTCGGGTAGTTGTACGCCGTGCGCTCGAATTCCTCGGCCGCCGCAGCGTAGTCCTGCCCATCGAACAACGCCTCCGCGAGCGCAAAATTCGTGGCAGCCGTCTCCGGCTCGTTCGGGAATGACACGAGATAACTGCGATACCAACGCGCAGCTTCGCGGAAGTCATCCGGCTTGCGCGATTTTTGCGCGTTCGCGTGCAGGTACTCGGCGACGTCCTTCAAGTTCGTCTTGAGATCGGCACCGATCGAGGGGTACTGCGCACGATCGCGGCCTTGCCAAAACGCACTGTCGTAGTTGTACAGCTCCACGTACTCGCGCTTGCTCTCGAGCACCAACTGCGGGAAGCCGCCTTTGCGATAGGCATCGATCGCTTGATTTGAGAGGCCTGGCGCAAACTCACTATTCGGATTACGCGCGACGAAAGCGCGGAATGTCTTGGCCGCGTCTTGGTAGCGCTCTTTCTCGACATAGAGATCGCCCAAGCGCGAATACAACACCGACGAGTACGCCGGGTTGCCGCGCTTGCCCAAGAAGTCGTTCAGAGTATCGACGCCGTCGAGATACGAGAACGTGATGCTCATGACACGCAGCGTGTCCTCGGCGAGCTCGCGCTCGGGACGCGACATCTCCTCGAGCGTGCGCAAGCGAGTCTTGTCAGTCGGCGACACCATCGTGCTCTCGAGCACGCCCGCAAAGGAAACCAAGCACTCCTCGCTCAGGCCCTGCTTGAACAAGGACCAACCATGCTTGTACAAGCTTTGCTCAAAGAACGACGACTGCGGCCGCTGCACGACCACGTAATACGCGTCTTGCGCCGCTGCATAGTTTTTTGCCGAGAACAGCAGTTCGCCGCGACGGAACTGCACCTCGTCGAGCTGCGGGCTGCGCGGAAAGCGCTTCACGAGTTGATCGAGCGTGCCGAGCGCCTTGTCGGTTTGGCCCGTCGTCTCGTAGGCACGCGCCAATTGGTAGAGCACCTGGTCGTTGCGGGGATAGTCGGGATAGGCCTTCAACAAGGTGGTGTAGAGCTTGATAGCCTCCGCGCCTTGCAAATCGATGGCGCTCACCTCGCTGGCCATACGCTCAACCTCACCGACTTCGAGGTTGAGGTCGCCCAAACGACGCAGCGCTTCCGCGCGTAACTTGGGATCGGTTTTCTGCAGTTCGAGGAAACGGCGATAACTCTGCATCGCACGATCTGCGCTCGCCTCGACCTTTTGGTCGGGATTGATGACGACGGGCCGGGCCGGCAAGTCCTTGATGGTTTTCTCGCGCTTGCGCGCAGCGTCCGCGAATGGCACGAGCGCCAAGCCGCATGCGAGCACCACACAGCAACGCAGAATGACGGGCGCGCGGCTCATCGCGGCGTCTCCGCTTGCGGCTCAGCGGTTTGAGGCGCGGCAGCGTCTGGCGCAGGCGCTTGCGGCACTTCTGGCGCTGCCGACGGCGGCGCCGGGTTCGCCACTTGATCGTAAATCGACGCCAATTCGAAGCGTGCCTGCACTTGGTAGGTCGCGAGGCGCTCTTTCTGGGCGTCCAGCTGAGCGATTGCCATGTTCTCCAACAGATTGTTCTGGCGCGCTTGCATCTCGACCAGACGCACGGTCAGCGCATCGAGGCGTTCCTTCAACGTGCTCAGCCGCGCGTCGAATCCGCCCGTGTTGTTAGGTACGGCATTGCGCGCATTCTTGACGCGGACCCAGCGGTTGTCGGCCTCGCGCAAGGCTTGATCGAGATCGCGAATCGTACGGCGTTGGTTCCACACACGCGCCTTGAACGACTCCGCCAAATTCCAATAGAGCACGCCTTTGATGAGGCGCGCCTTGTCGCGCAGCTCCGCGTTCTCCTCGTCGGCAGGCGCCTCCGCAAGCGCAGCTTCGATGCGGGTAATCCGCGCCCATTGACCGCGCTGTTCGGCACTACCGAGTGCCGCAAAGTCGTTAGTCTGTTCGATGCGGTCAAGTTCACTCGACAAAGAGTCGCGTTGCGAACGCATCGCATCCGCAGCGCCCGTTGCCAGCAGCGCATCGGTGCGCGGCAGGCGCTCCGCATAGGCGCGCTCCCGTGTGTCGATCATGTTGTCGAACGCCACGAGGCTGTCGGTCCACCGATCCAGCGTCAGGCCCATGAAGCCCAGGTCACGGTAGTTCTTCAAGCCCTCTTGGAAGTCGTGGCTGGCGAGTAGCGGGTAGAGGTAGCGCGACTCGGCCGCATCTGGCAATTGCCGCAATTGCCAAAACCAACCGTACTGCTGGCGATCGTCTTGCGAGACTAACTGGTCGAGCAATTGGCTGGTTTGAATCTTTTCGATCGACTTATCGATCGTCGCCGCCTCCGTGTCGAATGAGCGCAGCGCAATCTCATACGCCTCAGCAGCCTGCGCGTTTGCGCCCAGTTTGCGAAACGCATACGGAATGGCGAGGTAAGCCTCTTGCACAGCAGAGTCGAGCAAGCTGCGATCGCGCAACTCGAGCCACGGCGTAAGCGCTTTGGTGAAGTCGCCATCGGCCGCATCGGCCCAACCGACGCCGAGCAATGCCTTTGTTGAATACGGCCCGTTGAGCCGTACGCGTTCAAGCGGTGTGCGGGCAAGCGCTGCCTGATCCGACTGCAAGTAGGCGAAGCCGAGCGCCAGATTGGCGCGATCGCGCAGCGCTTTCATTTCGCGCCGGCCGGATTGCATCGTGCCGACGCGCGTCAGAATCGGATCCGCCTCGGCCACCAGCCCTTTGCGCACCAAGGCGACACCCAAGTTGTACTCGGCGTAGGCGAGCCAATCGCGCTGATCGTCGCGCGAGCGCCAACTGTTGAGCAGCTGAATCGCTTCATCGAAACGCTCTTGCCGCATCAACACATTGACGAGCAGATGCAGGCGTTCCGCCTCAAGATCCGGCGTGAGCTGGCCTTGCACGGCCGCAATCGCCCGCTCGGCCCGCTCGAGGTAGCCGCGCGAATACCAAATCTTGCCGAGATAAAACCAGGCACGGTTACGCACCGACAACGGGACATTCTGTGTCAACAATCGCTCGAACCGCGCGCCGGCTTCATTGTGCATGCCGAGCGAGAGGTACAGACCGCCGAGCAGCAGCTCAGATTCTGCATCGTGATTCGGCGTGCGATTCCACTGCTTATAGGCGTTCAAGCGTGTGAGCGCCTCGAAATCTTGCCCTTGATAGAAGTAGAACAACACGTCGCCGTAGTGCAGGTCGCGCACTTTGATAGGCGTAAGCTTGTTAGGGTCGGGATCTTTGGCAACGACACCACCCGCTGCCATCGCAGCGAGCAGGCCCGCCATCCATCCATGCCAGCGTCGCACGCGCATCGGAGCTCGTTATTCCCAATCCTTGATCGCAAACTCGGGCTGGGCACGCCGCGCACGGTCGGTGATCTTGAGTTCCAAATACTTGGCGCCGACGCTCTTTTCGAACTTCAGGTTGGCGCCGCGACGGTACTCGCGATTGTTAGGCCCCTTGCCGTTGAAGAAGGCCACGAGCTCATGCTCGCCCACCTTCAAATTACCCACGTAGATGCGATGCACGCCACCTTTCAGCAAAGCCTCAGCTTCGCGCGGCGTGTACAGGTAGTTAGCGACTTCCTTGTTATCGACTTTGATCTGGATCGAATCGAGCGCAAAGAACTCGCCGACGTCCATCGAAATGAACACCGCGACCTGCGTGTTCGCTGGGAACAGCAGTTCTTCTTCGAGTACAAACAAATCCTTGTTGAGATCGACGACATCCTGCTTTAGCTGCTGGATCTGCTCGTCGAGCCCCCGCGTATCCTCTGTCGGCTCGCTGGGTGCGGCGGTGCCGGGGGCGGCCTCATCCGTCGCTCCCTCTGCGCCCGGCGCCGAGTCGGCTGGCTGCGCGACTTCGGTGGCTTCTGGTGCGGCGGCAGTCGGCGCAGCCGGATCGGCCGGGGCCGACTCCGCGGTCGCCGGTGGCGGCGGCGGCGTTGCCTCCGTTTGCGCTCGTGCCACGCCGCTCGTCCAGGCGAGCGCCATGCACATCATCACCAGTAGCGTTCTCTTCATAAGTTTGTATCCGATTCCAGCCCGGGATCCCGGGTCTCACTCATTGAGCAGCACGCGCAACTCGCGCACGTACGAATTCTCGTCCTGCGGCTTCCACTCGCGCCGCACACGGCGCACGTTACCCGCGCGATCCACAAAAAAAGTCATCGGCAGCGTATCGACGGCATATTGCCGCCCCACGTCCTTAGCAGGCTCCACCGACAACGCGAAAGTTACATTCTGGGCGTTGGCGAACTCTTGCGCGCGCTTGATGTTGTCATCGAGGTTCAAGCTAACAACCACCAATCCGACACTCGCATAGGTGCGGGAGATGCGCTCGAGCGCCGCCAACTGCCCGCGGCACGTATTGCACCGTCCGCTCCAGAAACTGACGACCACGACGTCGCCGCGATGCTCGGACAACCGAAAGTTGCGTCCGTTGGTGGCGCGCGCCGCAAACTCCGGCGCGGGTGCGCCTAACAACGCGTGCCGCTCGGCTGCCTGTACCGTCGGCATAGCCACGAGCATCGTCGTGACCAGCCACGCCGCCCATGCAATCAATCGATATCGCGGCATGCCCAAGTCGAACCCTTCAGCCACTTCGTCCACAAAAAACAGCGTTCATCGAGACGCCCCGGTGCTTCCGTTGACCGCGCGTTTCGCATGCCGTTCCCAAGCGCAACAAAACTCGCACAGAGAACTTAACAATGTCAACGAACGCACTTCCGAGATGAGATTGTAAGCGCATGAACCAGCGCACATTTTTTGTCGCCGAAACGAGAAGGAGCGTCGGCGTGTCGCGACAAACGCAACACAGCGACGCTCCCGTTGGGGCGCGGCACGAGTCGCCGTGCCGCTGGTGGGCAGCCGCGCTAGGTGACAGGGATCGTGCCGTTCACGATCGGCGAGAACAACATCAGGCTGTCACGCAAGGCCGTGCTACCCAAGCCGTTCTGCGGGAAGCGATTCGAGAACTGACCCTCCTCGCCATGCAACGCCATGTAGTTGAGTACCACCGTTTCCACTAGCAGATTCACTGAGTTAGCGGCCGGGCTCGAACTCGTGACGACAGCACCGTCGGGGCTGAAATGGCCCAATTGCATGCGCGACGGCGAACGCAACGTCGGCCGCCCTGCTGGGTTGAACACCAGGATGATCGATCCTGCAGTCGATTGGTTGTCGCTCGCCCACATGAACTTGCCGCGACCGTCGACCGTGTTATCCACGGTACCGTTCGCCGACAACGAGCCATCGCTGAAGATATAGATCATCAGCGGCTTGTTGCGCCGGGCCGCGTACTCGAGGCACGCACCGATGCAGCGCCCGGCGCGGAAGTTGCGCACTTCGCCCGTGGCACGGCCTTGGCCGTGATAGTCGTAACCGCCCATCGTGATCGTGCCGGCACCGGCATAGCCCTCGATCACCATCTTCATGACGGCCGCCGTCTTGCGGAACTCGCCATCGCCATCGTACTCAGCCTGCGTCCAGATGCCGGTCGGGCCCACGATGTTCGGATCGAGATCCGGGTTGAGCGCCGACGGTGTACGGAAGCGATCCGCGAGGTCGGCCGACTTCAAGTAGCCGCAACGGACGAGCTCCTTCAGCGCCGCGTTATCGGCAGGCGTCGAGAGCTTCGGATTGATCGCCGACAAGTCCACCTTACGGTGGCTGATGCGCGTGATCGACTCGAGCACCGCAATCGCATCGTTCGAATCGCTGAACAGCGTGCCGAGTTCGCCCGTGTCGACGAGACCCGTCACGTCGCTCGCGCGGTCGACCTTGGTCGGCCGCTTGGCAGGATCGATCATCATGACGGGCGCCATGGAGTTGCCGCCCGAATCCGACGCGCGTGAGCCGATCAACGTGAGCAAGCCACCATCCGCGCCAGCCTTGTTGATGCCGTACATCGGATTGTGCGGGTTGTTGCCCGTGTCGTTCTCCGACCGCGCCGCAATCGTCGCGCCGTTGGTCAGTGCGCGGGTTGCAACTGACGTCTCCATCAACATACCGCGGAGCATGCCGCCGTCGGAATGCCACGGCAGACCAAACTCGGTGTTGATGAAGTTGTTAGTGGCGCTCGCAGCGTTCGGTGCGTTCGGCACCATGTCGCCTGGCAGGCCCAAGCGCGCGTAGGCACCGGTCGAGAGGAAATCGAGCGGACCACCGGGTCCGCCGATCAAGGCCTCGGAGCCGAACATGTTGGCACCGCCTGCGAGATCGAAGGCGATGAACGGGATCTTACCGGCACCGTTCTGAATGCCGCAGGGGCCGCGTAACACGGCGAGATCGCCAGACAGTGCAGCTTGCGCGGCCTGCGGACCGAGCATCATCGCCAGCAGCGATGGTGCAGCGATGACCGCTGGGCCGGTGCGCATACCCTGCGCGATGAAGTCGCGACGGGAGACCGGTCGCTTGTGGCTTTCTTGGTGCCGAATCGGCTCGTCCAAACCGAGCTGACGGGGACCCTTTTTGCGAATGATCATGTCTCGATCTCCCTCGCCTATTGAATGAGCGTCGTGGCACTGCCGAGGACGGCGGCGCACGTTGCTGTCGTCACGACCGCCGTGCGTCCGGTTTGCGTACCGGCCGCGCCCGCGGTGAGTCTGTCGATGAGTGAATTCAACTCTGCTTCGATCTGCGTGTTCGGCTGGGTGCTGAGGCCCGAGCCGACACCCTTCGCGAGCAGCGCATCAATGACTTGCTGGCGACCCGCACCGCCGAAGAAGGTTGCTGCCGGCGTGCCTAAGTTCATCGCACCGAAGAACTGGGTGCGCAACGCGTCGTCCTGCACCATCTGGTTGCAGTACTGAATCGCGAGCTGCGCCAGACCAGTCTGTTGCGACGGACCGAACGTGCCGAGCGACTCGATCGTCGGCAGCGCCTGCTTGACGGTCGCGTAGGTTTGCGCGACCGCGGCGTTCGTCATCGGCACACCCGTGATCTTCGACAGCGTCATGTTGAGCTCATCGAAGGTCCGCAAGCCCACATCCGACTGCGCCGGAATCTGGCTATCCGGAACCGGCGTCGGCGGTACCGGCGCAGGCTCAGTGCGCGTATGCGTGCGCGCCGCAATCTTGTCGAAGGTCAAGAAGAACAGGTCGGCATCCGGACCCTTCTCGAGCGGCACCACCGTACCGTGATCCGTGAGCTTGGCGCCCGTGCCCGCAACATAGTTGGAGCTGTTGATCGTGCGCTTCAGCGGGATGTAGGCCTGACCGGACTTCATCTCGGTCCCGTTCACGCCGATCCGCATACCTTCGATTTCGAAGTTCGGCGCGGGCGCGTTCGCGTCCAAGTTAATGAAGGTCGGCTTCTGGAACACGTAGCCGAAGCTGTCCAAGATCGACGCTTCGAACATCATGTAGGACTGCGGCACGTTCACGAGGTCGCTGACGTTGAAGAGCAGGAAATACCGCTCGCCGACGCCGGCCTCGAAGTTCTGCCGAATCTGCTCCGGCGTCAGCGCGCGGTTATGCACCGCGACCAGGCGCAGGATACCCGTCCACTGACGGTTGTTAGACGTTTCGTTGCCGAGCACGAGCGCGAACGTATCGTCCCAATCGCGCAAGCTGCCGCCGCCTTGGGCATCGACGTCGCCGGTATCGACACCGTTGACGTACAAGCGGCGACCCGTGACCGGGCTATACGTGAGCACGACGTGCTGCAGCGACGCCTGCGCGTCTTCGTCCGCCGCACGCGTCAGCAACGTCGGGTTACCGTTGGCACCCGTCCTGTCGCTACGCGTAAAGGCCTCGTATTGATACTCGCGCTGCGACAGCGTCGCGTTGCGCGCCATCGCACCGGCCGAGTAGCTGACGATGTAGGCGTCTTCCTGCATCACGTTGCCGTTGACGGCCCACACTTCGAACGAGAACTCGCCCGTCGACTTGATGAGATCCGACAACTTCTTCGAGGTCGACGCAGCGCCCTGGGCCTTGCCCGTGGCTTTGACGTTCACACCCCAACCACCGACCCAGCCGATGTCACCCGACATCGTGAGGTTCAGCGCGGGCTCGACACCCGAGGTATCGAAGATCGTGTTGCCCATGCCCGTCTTGAACTCGTAGAGCGCAATGACGTTGGCTTCGTAACGGTTGCCACCGGCAGCCACCGTACCGTCGTACAACGTCAGGGCCTTCGACACGACGAGCGACGGATCGATCTGCGTGAGCGGCACGCCGTTCTGGAACGCGGTGAGTGCGGCGAGCATGTCGGCCGCGTTGGCGTCGCAATTGCCCCAGCAGTTGTGGAACTCGTTGCGCAGGCGCACGTAGAGGCGCGAAGCGTTCGGCGTATCGAGGTTGATGACGGCACGCGCGTCGGCGTATGCCTCATCCACGTTGTTCGACGCGAAGAACGGCTTCTGCGGCACGGCCGCATTCGGCGCGTGGCAGCGCGCGCAGTTCGGCGTCGAGGTGCCCGGGACCGTCCGCAGCAACGGATACACCGTCGAAGCGAACAGCGCGGAGCTCGACGGGAACGTACGGCTCGAGCCGACGTCCTTGTTAGGCGGCGCGACGAGGTTGATCACCTTACCGCCACCACCCGCCGTGGCACCCGCCCACGCGCGAATCCAGCGCGTCAGCAAGTCGCCGCATTGCGCGGTGCTGGTTTCCCAGCAGTTATGGCCACCCGTGACCTTGGTCACCATGCGCGATTGGTCAGGCTGCGAAAGGTTCACGATCGCGTTGACGGCCTGGTACGCCAAGTTCACGTCGTCATTACGCGCGAACGTGGGCGATTGGCCGCCGGCGCCGTGGCAGCTACCGCAGCGGTTGTTAGCTTTGATGTTGTCCCACACGTTGATCTTGAAGGCCTGCACGTCGGCATTCGCCGGCGCAGGACCGGTGTAGTCAGACACCGGCGGAGCCACCGTGATGGGGTTTTCCTCCGTGGGCGCGCCGCTGCTCGAGCACGCAGCCAGGATGGCCGTCGCGGCAAGCACGCCCGCCCACTGGCGGAACATTGAGATCGAGGATGTCAGTCGTACCGATTTCATGAGTGGCTCCCTCAATCGCCCATGCAAGCGACGGCGGTTTCGGCCCACACGTCTTTCAATTTGTAGCCGTTGGCCTTGAAGTTCGCGGTAATCGTGTTGACACGATTGCGATCCGCGGTGTTCTGCGGCGCACGGAAGCAAACCGCTTTGAAGACCTTCTCAACTTGGCAGTGCGCGAACGCGTCGCTATTGGCGAGCTCTTCGCCCATCGTCTTCGCGCCGCGACCCGAACCGGGCAGCGTCGGCGACCACCCGAGCAGCTGGTTCTGGCCCTTGCGCCAGTAGTTATCCCAACTGTCGTCTGGCGTCACGAAGCCCGGCTTGAAGGTGTCTTCGTTGTTGAAGTACTTCGGATCGACGCGGGTCGAGTTGTACACGAGGCGGTTCTGCGTCTCGTCGAAGTCGTAGTAGGCAAAGGCCTGTGCGAGCGGGTCCATACCCGTGTGGCAGCCGACGCAGTTGTTCAAATAGATGCGGCTATCACCACCCGGGCTGCGGCTGACGTCCTGCCGAATGCGATCGTTGGGGCGCGTGATGTCCTGCACTTCCTCGAGGTCGCGGCACAAGTGCGCCATCAACGTGAAGCGGAACATCGCGCGGTTCGTGCCGTCGATGAAGAACGCGGCCGAGGATGCGCGCGTCGTAATCAGACCCGCAGTCGCGGCGGTCGGGATGCCGAGCAACTGCGACTGCGTCGCTTGCGTGAGCGCAGTCTTCAAGTTGATGGCGCGCGTCTCGGCTTGCTCGTAGTGATCATTGTTCGTCGCGGAGTACGCGGGCAAACCGTTCGCGTTCACCGTGTAGAGCAGATCGGCAGACAGCGCGGTGTTGAACGGCACGTCGTCGCGCACCATGCCGATGACCGTGGCGGTGTAGTCATTCAGCGGCGCGAACACCGTTTGCTCGCGGTTGGTCCACGGCGTAGCCCAGTTCTTGAGCGTCACCGTATAGAAGCCCGGATCCTCGACCGCGATGCGGGCGGCGTCGAGCGCGCGACCGGAAGCGATCAAGCTTTCCATTTGCGCCAGCGTCGCCGCATCAGGCGGCACACCAGCCACACGATCGTGAATGCGTTTCGCTTGGTCGCGCGGTCCTGCGAGCACCGGCTCGGACCACAGCGCAACACCAACGAACGCGCACACCGCGATCGCGACAATTGATTTTCTAGAGACCTGTTCCATGTTCATGGCACCCGTCCACCACTTTGACGCGCTCAGTATCGAGCGAGCTTCAAGCACATCGCGTTGTCTCAACCCGCACACGTCGCTCGTCAGCGACAGCACGGTCCATTACGTCGCACGGCTACCATCCGTGCCGCGGAGTGCGACCTACGTCACGCCGCGCGCGCGCTCAAGGCTCTAACTACTGCAGTTGGAACCGAAGATTCGCGCGGCGCACAGAGAACAGCGAATGGGTCGCGCGCGCTGTGACGCTTTCGGCAGATCGCGGAAGCGAATGCAAAGATGATTGGATTACGTTACATGCAGGCCAAGGAGGGTCGCGTCGTAACGCCTCGGAGGAGCAACGTGAAGAAGTCGATCACACAATTCGCATGCGTCGCTGCAGCCGCATTGCTGCTAACAGCTTGCAGCGGCGGCGCCGATGGGCAGTTGAACAGCATCGGGTCGGGCCAACAGCCGGATCCCGCGACCGTCGATTTCCCGCTCTTTTACGTGAAGCGCACGATCCCGATGGATACTGACGATCTACGCCAAGTGCGCGACTTCGTCGAAGACGCGGATTTGTTCAAGCGGGATCGCGCGAGTCCGAGCGCGGCCGAGCGCAATATCACCGAGCGCGTTACGGGCACCGATCTCTACGACATCAAGGACGTCGACGTGTCGTTCGACGGCAGGAAGGTCGTGTTTGCGATGCGCGGCCCACTCACGGCCAACATGGACGAGGACGAGCCGCCGACGTGGAACATCTGGGAGTACGACATCCCGACCGACGCGCTCCGCCGCGTGATTCCCTCGGACATCATTGCCGAGGAAGGCCAGGACGTCGCGCCGCATTACTTGCCCGATGGCCGCATCGTGTTCTCCTCGACGCGCCAACGGCAATCGAAGGCCATTTTGCTCGACGAAGGTAAACCCCAGTTCGAATCCCAAACCGAGGAGGACCGTGACGAGCCGGCCTTCGTGCTGCACGTCATGAACGCCGACGGCAGCAACATTCGGCAGATTTCTTTCAACCAGAGCCATGATCTCGATGCGACTGTGCTCAGCAACGGCCGCGTCGTGTGGACACGCTGGGACCGTGCGCCCGGCCGCAACGGCATGCACCTCTACAGCGCGAATCCGGACGGTACCGATTTGCAGTTGCACTACGGCGCCAATAGCCATTTGACCGGCACCGATGGCACGGCCGTGCAGTTCGTGAAGACGCGCGAAATGCAGAACGGCAACTTGCTCGTGCTCGCACGGCCGTTCACCGACAGCGAATTCGGCGGCGACTTGTTAGTGATCGACGCCAACACCTACGTGGAGCTCACGCAACCCACGGTCGCTAACCCCGGCATGCAGGGTCCAGCACAGAAGCGTGCGACATTGAACGACGTGCGCACGATCGAAGGCCCCTCGCCCGGCGGTCGCTTCAGTGCCGCGTTCCCGCTGTGGGACAACACCAACCGCATCATCGTCACTTGGAATCAGTGCCGATTGATGGATACCGTCGACCCGACGCGCATCGTGCCGTGCACGAGCGATCGCTTAGCCAATCCCACTGCGATCCCCGCGCCGCCGATCTATAGCATTTGGATGTTCGACCCCGCGCAGAACACGTTGCTGCCGATCCTGCAGCCCGAGGAAGGCGTCATGTACGCCGAAGTCGTGGCGGCGCAGCCGCGCCGGCTGCCGGCTGTGATTCTCGACAAACAAGCGCCGCTCGATCTCAATCCGGACTTCGTCGCTGAGAACGTCGGCGTGCTCAACATCCGCAGTGTGTACGACATCGCGGGCGTCGATACGGCGCGCCGCACGGACAATACGCCGGTCACGATCGCGAGCTTGGCCGATCCGGCGCAAACGCCGGCCGACCAACGTCCCGCGCGTTTCTTGCGTATCGAGAAGCCGGTGTCGATCCCGAACGATGACGTGCGCGACATCGACAACTCGGCGTTCGGCCCGACAGGCGTGATGCGCGAGATCCTCGGCTACGCGCCGATTGAGCCCGATGGTTCCGTGCGCGTTAAAGTGCCAGCGAACGTCGCGTTTGCGATCAGCATTCTCGACAAAGATGGTCGCCGCATCAGCCAGCAGCATCGCGCGTGGTTGCAACTGCGTCCGGGCGAGGTGCTCAACTGCCAGGGTTGTCACACGCGGACGGCACAGAATCCGACCTCACACGGCCGCACGGGTCTCTTCCAGCCAGCCTATCGTGGCGCAACGTCGACCGGTGTGCCCTTCCCGAACACCGTCGCAACGATTTCGCCTGATGCGGGCGAGACAATGGCCGAAGCCCGGGCCCGCGCCTCGTGCGCCGATCCGACCGACCGTTGCGGCTCGATCACGCCGCGCGTCAACGTGGAGTACGAGGATGTATGGACGAATGCAGCCGCGGCAGGCCGCCCTGCGGACGCTGCATTTGGCTACCGCTATGGCGACCTCACGACGACACCGCCCACCACCGTCGACTGCGCAACGCGCTGGACGGCGACGTGCCGCATCGTGATCAACTATGAGCAGAACATTCATCCGCTCTGGTCGGCACCGCGTGTGTCGCTTGCAGCAGACGGTGTGACCGTGCTCGCTGACAACACCTGCGTGCGCTGCCATACGCCGCGCGACGCTGCGAACGCCGTGCAGGTGCCGGCCGGTCAGCTAGACCTCACGGACGGACCCTCGGACGAGCAAGCCCTCCAGTTCCGAGCCTATCGCGAGTTATTGTTCACCGATAACGCGCAGGAAGTTAACATGGGGGCGTTGCAGGATATTCCGCCAGGAGTGGCAGTGCCTGCTTCGATGATCGCGAACAACGCGCGCGGTTCCACCCGCTTCTTTAGTCGCTTTGCGGCGGGTGGCAGCCATGCGGGCTGGTTGAATCCAGCAGAACTTCGCATGCTGTCGGAGTGGTTAGATATTGGAGCACAGTATTACAACGATCCCTTCCAGGCTCCGGAAAACTAGCCTTGCGCGCTGCATTCTCTGCTGCTTAGCCGCCATTGCCGCGTGGCAACCGACGGCTTTTGCAGCGGACCGTAACAGCGAGAAGTACCTTCAGGTTTTCATCGTTGAGCCCTACCTAGATCTCAGGACGGGGCCGGGTCGCGGCTACCCGGTGTTCCATGCGGTCGCGCGCGACGAAAGCGTCGACGTGCTGTTCCGCCGCACCGATTGGTTCAAGGTGCGGACCGAGGACGGCATCGAAGGGTGGGCGCGCGCGGGCGACATGGCCAAGGCCCGCCTCGCCGATGGCTCGCGATTCACGATCCAGCTCGGCGATTTGGCGGGCTTTGCCAGCCATCGCTGGGAACTCGGCATCATGGCCGGCGACTACGGCGGAGCCACGCTCATCGGCACGCACGCAGCGTTCTCTTTGAACGACAACTTGAAAGTCGATTTGGCACTGTCACAATTTTTGGGCAATGCGACCAACGGCTATAAAGCGGACATCGGTCTCAACCACGTGTTTTTCCCACAGCGGCGCATCTCGCCGTTCGTGGAACTGGGCACCGGCGTCGTGCGCATCGAGCCACGAGCGACGCTCGTGACGCCGATCGATCGCACCGACCAAACTGCGTACGTCGGCGCCGGCGTGCGCGTCTACGTAGCGCGGCGTTTTTTCCTGCGCGGCGAGTATCGCTGGAACACCGTATTCACCAGCCGCGATGACAACGAGGAAGTAAAAGAATGGAAAGTCGGACTGGCCGCGTTCTTTTGATGAACGCCCCTTTCAAGGCAGCGGTCATCGTGGTGCTCACGCTCACAATGACGGGCTGCTCGATGCTGCGTTGGCCGTGGTTCGGCCGCGATGCCGATAGCGAGCAAGTCGAGAGCGATGAGCAAGCGGAGCAGATCGAGCAAGAAGAGCTCGAACGTGAGCCGCCGCGCGTCATCGACCCGCAGGTCGAGCGGCGCGAAATCAAGGTGCCGAAAATCGATACCGAGAACTTCGAGATCGGCATCAACTACGGCTTCCTGTCGATCGAGGATTTCGGTACGAACCCGGTTTACGGCCTGACCGCCACCTACCACGTCACGGAAGACTTCTTCTTCAAAATTGACGGCGGCCGATCCACGGCCGGGCGCACCAGTTTCGAAACGCTCGGCGGCAACGTCCAGCTTCTCACCGAAGATGAGAGACGGTTCACGTACTACAGCCTCTCCGTGGGCTACAACTTCCTGCCGGGCGAGGTGTTTATTGGTCGCGACCTCGCCATGACCAGCTCGTTTTACGTGCTGGGCGGTATCGGCAGCACGGAGTTCGGCGGTGACAACCAACTCACCTACAACTTCGGCGCCGGCTTTCGCGTGTTGCCGAGTGATTGGCTCGCGTTGCACATCGGCGTCCAAGACCGAGTCTTCGACTCGGACTTGTTAGGGCGTACGAAGGTGACGAACAACATCGAAATGGTACTGGGCGTGACCGCATTCTTCTGACGGAGGAAGTCGAGATGGCAATGCGCAAGGCAGGTTCGGTAGCCAAAGTTCTCGGCATGATGCTGGTCGCGTCCATGCCCGTATTCGCCGTCACGACGAGCGCGCCCGCGCCCGAGTTCAAGCTCGCCGCTCGCGGCGGGCAAACGATCAGCTTGTCCCAGTTGAAGGGCCAAGTCGTGATGATCAATTTCTGGGCCACGTGGTGCGGCCCGTGCCGGCAAGAGATGCCGTTGCTCGAGAAAATCCACAAAAAGTACAAGCCGATGGGCTTCACCATGCTGGGCGTGAACGTCGAGCCGGACCCGAAGGCCGCCGAGGCGTGGCTCGCGAAGGAAATGCCCGTCTCGTTCCCAATTGCGTTCGACACCAAGAGCGAAGTGAGCAAGCTCTACAAGGTGGCCGGCATGCCGAGCACCGTGATCGTCGATCGCAAGGGCAAAGTGCGCGTCATCCACAAGGGCTACAAGCCAGGTGACGAAAATGAGTATTTGTCTCACATCCGCGCTCTGGTCAAGGAGTAGTTAGTATGCGTACGCTTCGCCTGCTCGTCCTCGCTGCTGTCGCAGTCGCTGCCACAGGCTGTGCCTCAATCGAGCGATTGACGAACATCGAGCCGTGGGTGAAGCCGTACGAGCGCGAGAACATCGCCGACCCGATCATGGCGTTCACGCGCGATCCCGTGTCGCAGTCCTACATCGACCACGTGTACGAGGCGCGCGAAGCCTCGCGCGGCGGCATGGGCAGCGCGGGCGGCGGCTGCGGCTGCAACTAGTTCCGAAGGATCCTCATCACCGTGCGCGCCTCGATCCGTCTGCAGCGATTCGCCATAACCTGGGCTCTCGTAGCCTTGGCACCCGCTGCGCTCGCCACGGTGCTCCCCGAGGATCGCGCCGACCTGCTCTACCATCGCTACGACGGCGGTGGCGTTACCATCGACGGTCCGTCGGTATTGGTGCGCAAAAGCATCGGCGAGAAGGTATCGCTCTCCGCTAACTACTACATCGACATGGTGTCGTCGGCTTCGATCGACGTGCAGACCACGGCCAGCCCATACGAAGAAAAGCGCACGCAGTACAGCGTTGGCGCCGACATCCTGAACGGCAAGTCGACGTATAGCCTCGCCTATATCAACTCCACCGAGAGCGATTACGAGGCCGATACGTATTTCGCAGGCGTCAGCCAGAGCATGTTCGGCGATCTCACGACGATTTCGTTCGCTTTCAAGCTCGGCGAGAACGTCGTCAAGCGCAACGTCGCAGGCGTGACCGATCCCGACTTCCTCGAGGAAATGCAAACGCGCAGCTTCTCGGTGGGTGTGTCGCAGATCATGACGCGCAACCTCATCCTCGCATTCAACTTCGAGACGATCACGGACGAGGGCTTCCTGCGGAGCCCGTATCGTTCGGTGCGCTTCTTGACGAGTCCGACGACGCAAGCACTGCAGTCTGAGGTGTATCCCAATACGCGCACGAGCAATGCCGGCTCGATTCGAGGCAAGTATTTCCTGCCCTACCGTGCCGCGATCGACGCGGGTTACCGCTATTACAACGACACGTGGGGCGTGGTTGGACATACGGCTGAGGTGGGCTACACGCACCCGCATGGCCCCTGGATCTTCGAGGCCAAAGGTCGTTACTACAAACAAGTGAAGGCCGACTTCTACCGCGATCTATTCCCGCGTCGCGACTTCGCCAACTTCATTGCACGCGACAAAGAACTGTCGACGTTCAACAGTATCAATGTCGGCGTGGGCGCCACCTACGAGTTCAAGATTCCGCAGGCACCGTGGGTTGAGCGCAGCTCAATTACGGCCAAGTACGACTTTCTCACGGTCAACTACGACGACTTCCGTGACGCGACCAAGAGCATCGGCAGCTTTGGTTTGGTGCCCGACCAGCCGCTCGCACCTGGCACCGAGCCGCTGTACAAGCTGAATGCCAGCGTCATCCAGATCTTCTTCTCGATCTGGTTCTAAGTAGCCACTAGTCGCGATTGCGTAGCGCCTCGGCGATCCGCCGAAACGCCGGTGCCATCATGTCCCTCGCCTCCGCTGGCATGGGCGTCGCAGCCAGCGCGCGTTCCATGCACAGCACCCATTGATCGCGGAGCGCTGAACTGATCGCAAACGGCGCATGGGCCGAACCCATGCACTTCGCATCAGGCCGCTGGTTGTAGAGCGGCGGCCCTCCGAGCCAACCGCACAGAAAATCGCCCAGCCGGTCGCGCATCGGCGCGAGATCGGGGGCGTGGATCGACCGCAAGGCCGCCGCGGCAGGGTCGGTTTCCATGATGTCGTAGAACTGCTGGACGAGCGCACGAACAGTGGGTTCACCACCGATCTGCTCGAAGGGTGTGGATTGCGTCATAGCGGCTCGACCCTACCAACTGCCGCAGAATCGAAGAAAGCCGTGACAACTACCTACTTGCGCTGCCCGCTGCGAGCGGGCAGCGACTATTGCGGCGCCTCGAGCCCTTTTGAGTACAACACTTTGCCGGCGGGCGTGACGACCACTGCGTCAACACCTTCCAACCGATTGATCAGATCGATGCCAGCCTGCGGCCCCAGCACGAACACGCTCGTCGACAAACCATCGGTGCGCAGCGCTGTGGGACCAATGACGGTGGCGCTGCGCAACAGCCGCGCCGAGTCGCCGGTCTTCGGGTCGATGATGTGGTGGTAGCGCACGCCTCCTTCGTCGAAGTAACGCTCATAGTCGCCCGAGGTCGAGATCGCGGCGTCGGTGAGCGGAATGCGTAGAAAAGATTTCGACTCATCGTCCGGATTTCGCAGCCCGACGATCCAGGGCTTACCAAAGCGATCGCCAATGATGCGCGTGTCGCCGCCCGAATTGACCATCGCCCGCTCGAAGCCCGCACGACGCAGGATGTCGATGCCGCGATCGACCGCGTAACCTTTGGCAATTCCACCAAGATCGATGCGCATACCCGGCCGCATAAAACGAATCGTCCGCCGCTTCGGATTGAGTTTGACATGGGTGTAATTCACGCCCGGCAGTGCGGCCGCAATCGCGGCGCGCCCGGGATGCACACCTTTCTTGAAGTCGTAGAGATAACCGACGCTTGCGTAAGTAATGTCGAACGCGCCGCCGGTTTCCCGCGAGTAATCGAGCGCGATGCTCACCAAATCGAACAGCTCTTGATCGACGACCACGGCGCGCTTGCCAGCATCCCGATTCACGATCGACAGCTGCGTCTCAGGCTTCCACGTGCTCATCAGCGCATCGATGCGGCGCATGTCGTCAAACACCGACGCGATCGCGGCTTCGGCCTTGGGCAAATCCTCACTCCACAACTCGACGGCGCAGCGCGTGCCCATGATCGCGGTATCGCGATACACCCACTCCGCGTTTGCGTCCGCGGCCACACCGAGCGATACGAGTAACGACCCGAGCACGCTGAACAGGCGGAACCAATCTCGGCGGCAACGATCTATCTTGGCGAGCATGTGGGCATTATCCCAGCGATTGCGCATATGCGTTAGACTTCGCGCCACGATTTGGGCCAAAACTACGCAGGGGATCGCTCACGATGAATCGTCGCACCACTATTCGTAACGGGCTTTTGGCGTGCGCCGCAGTGCTCGCCGCCACCATCACCAGCACCGCAGCGTTCGCTGCGAGTTCGCGTGAGGAAGCGCGGCTCATCGAAGCTTCGGGTGTTCTCGAGGAGCTGCGCGCATCGCGCGATCAGTTCATTCCCGATCGCTTGCTCGAACGCGCGTATGGGATCGCAGTGATCCCTGGCGTCGTCAAAGGTGGTTTGGGGATCGGCGGTCGCTTCGGCCGCGGCGTGCTCGTCGTGCGCGACAAAGATGGTCGCTTCACCAATCCCGCATTCGTCAATCTCACGGGCGGCAGTTTCGGCTGGCAGATCGGCGTGCAGTCGATCGACGTCGTCTTGGTGTTCACCACGCGCGCGGGCATTGAAGGCATCACGGACGGTCAGCTAACACTGGGGGCCGATGCATCGGTCGCCGCAGGTCCGGTTGGACGGCAAGCCTCGGCGAGCACCGACCCATCGTTCTCAAAAGAGGTGTATTCCTACTCGCGAACTCGCGGTTTGTTTGCGGGCGTCGCGTTGGACGGCAGCGCGATCACGATCGATCGCAAAGCCAACGCACGGTTCTACAATCAACGCGTGACGGCTTCCGATATCTTCGCGGCGCGCGTCACCACCGATTCTGAGACGGTGAAGCGTTTCTTGCGCGCGGTACAAACGAGCACCGCAGCGCCCAGTGCAACACCGGCAGCACCGGAGGCAGCCGCCACGCCGGCACCCGCTGCGGAGCCGAGCGCGACGCAACCGGCTCCTGGCGCTACCACTTTCCCGATGGAAGATTCGCAGCCCGGCCAGGAGCCGCCGAAGCAGTAGTTACGCCCAGCGCGCGGCTGCCCTTGCGGCCGCGCGTGCTCCTTTAGGCGTGAGCGCTCGATGCCACGCCAGTGCCAATTGCACAAGCCACCCCCGTGCCACCGAGGCCGCAGTAGCCATTGGGGTTTTTCGCGAGGTACTGCTGGTGGTAGTCCTCGGCATAGTAAAACGTGGGTGCGTCGAGAATCTCCGTCGTGATGGTGCCGCGCCCCGCGGCCACGAGCGCGCTCTGATACGAGCGCTTGCTCGCCTCGGCAGCGGTGCGCTGCGCAGCGCTCGTCACATAGATGGCTGAGCGATATTGCGTGCCGACATCGTTGCCTTGACGCATGCCCTGCGTGGGATCGTGCGATTCCCAAAACGCGCGCAGCAAATCCTCATACGCCACGCGGGCCGGGTTGTAGATCACGCGCACCACTTCCGTATGGCCCGTGCGACCCGTGCAAACCTCCTCGTAAGTGGGGTTCGGCGTGTGACCGCCCGCGTAGCCGACGGCGGTACTAACGACCCCTGGAATCTTCCAGAACAAGCGCTCGGCACCCCAAAAGCAACCCAGACCAAACACGGCCTCGGCATGCTGAGGTGCGAAAGGCGGAACGATGCGCTCCCCGTTCACGAAGTGCCGCTCCGGCACCGTGAGGGGTGTGCTCCGACCCGGCAGCGCGTCTGCCGCGGATACGAGAGTCGTCTTCTTGTTGAATAGGCCCATGGGGTCACGCTCCGCGTTCTAAAGAGGGGATGAAGCCAGTCTGGGGGCGTCGCCGCGCTAACTCAAGGGTACACTCACAGCCTGCATGACTCGCTCCGCCAGCACGCCGCGCGTTCGCGCCACCTTGTTCGTCTACCTGGCACTCGTTGCGCTGGCTGCCGTTGCAGGCCCGGCCACGCTCCCCACTGTCCTGGATATGACCGCCCGAAGCGCGGGTTTATTGCTCGTGGCGGTCGCCGTCCTCGGGCGCGTGTGGTGCTCGAGCTTCATCGCCGGATTGAAGGACGCGGAGCTCGTACGCCAGGGCCCCTACGCCACGTGCCGCCACCCCCTCTACTCGCTCTCGTTCGTGGGTGCCGTCGGACTCGCCTTCGCGAGTCGCTCGCTGACGCTGGGCGTGCTCACAGTCGCGATCGTCGCCTGGCTTCTGCGCCGCGCCGCGCTCGCGGAAGAAGCCATGCTAGCCGCGCGATTCCCGGCGGAGTGGCCAGCATTCGTTGCCAGCACTCCGCGCTGGTGGCCACGTCTTGCTAACTACCAACCACCGCCGTCAATCGCGGTGAACGTACCCGTGTTCTGGAAAGCGTTCATCGACGGCGCTGCATTCTGGCTGTTGTTCGCGCTCGTCGACTGGGCGGCCACGAGTCGTCTGTCCGGGATCACACCGCACTGGCTCGACCTCCCCTAGCGAGTTGACCCGCGCGAGTTGTGAGCCGCGCGCTGGTATCGCTACGCCACCTTCGGTATACATGCTCCATGCAAGACGCGAAACCGACCGCCGATTCGAACGCCGCCGACGATACCCGACCCGAGCCTTCGCAATTTGCACTGCTGACGACCCGACGATTCCTGCCGTTCTTTCTGGCGCAGTTTTTGGGAGCGTTCAACGCGAATCTGTTTCGCAACGCGCTCGTCGTGTCGATCACATTTGGCGCAGCGGCGAGCGTCGGTAGCCGCGAGCTCGATGCGTCGCTGCTCTCAAATCTCGCACAGGGTTTGTTCATCGTACCGTTCTTTTTGTTCTCCGCGCTGGCCGGTCAGCTCGCCGACAAATTCGAGAAGTCGCGCCTGATCCGTCAGACCAAGTTCGCGGAGGTGCTGCTGATGTTAGGCGCGGCACTCGCGTTCTGGTGGAACAACGTGCCGCTGCTGCTCGTGCTGATGTTTCTGCTCGGCGCACAAGCGACGCTGTTCGGCCCGCTCAAATACGCGCTCATGCCGCAGCATTTGCGCGAGAGCGAGTTGGTGGGCGGTAACGCGCTCGTCGACGCCGGCACCTTTCTCGCGATTCTGATCGGCACCATTGCTGGAGGGCTCGTAGCCGCCGCGGGCGACACGGGTCGCCTCACCGCGGCACTCGTCATCGTGGTTGTCGCCCTCCTAGGTTGGTGGGCAGCGCGGGCCATTCCGGAAGGCCCGCCGACCGATCCCACGCTCGAGGTAAAGCTCAATCCGCTCACCGAAACCTGGCGACTCCTCAAGTTCGCGTCGGGCAACCGCACGATCTTCCTCTCGCTGCTCGGGATCTCGTGGTTCTGGTTCGTCGGCGCGCTGATTCTCGCGCAGCTACCGGCCTACACCAAGGACGTGCTCGGTGCCGATGAGTCCGTCTATATCCTGTTGTTAGCGGCATTCTCGATTGGCACTGGCATCGGCTCACTACTGTGCGAAAAGCTGTCAGGTCACAAGGTCGAAATCGGCCTCGTCCCGCTCGGCTCGATCGGCATCACGTGGTTCGTGCTCGATCTCTATTTCGCGCAACCCACCGCTGCACTGGCAAGCGGCATCGACTGGCGTGCTTTTCTACAGGCACCCTCGGGCTGGCGACTCGTCATCGACTGCGCAATGGTCGGCGTGTTCGGCGGTTTCTTCATCGTGCCGCTGTACGCTTTGGTGCTGCAGCGCTCCGAAGCGTCGCATCGCGCTCGCATCATTGCGTGTAACAACGTCATGAATGCCGCATTCATGGTGATCGCGTCGGTAACGGCGATTACATGGCTGTCGCTCGATCTAACAATTCCACAGCTGTTCATTTTCACGGCCTGCCTGAATGCGGGTGTCGCGATCTACATCTATTCGCTCGTACCTGAATTCTTGATGCGCTTTCTCACATGGCTGCTCGTGAACACCATGTACCGCATTCGCGAGCGTGGTCTCGCGCATATTCCCGACACGGGCCCGGCCCTGATCGTCTGTAATCATGTGAGCTTCATGGATGCGCTCGTCATTGGCGGCACGGTGCGCCGACCGGTGCGATTCGTGATGGACCACAGCATCTTCAAGATCCCGGTGTTGAGCTTCATCTTTCGCACGGCGCGCGCGATCCCGATCGCGCCGGCGCATGAGAATGCCAACACGCTCGCGGAAGCCTTCGAGCGGATCGACGCGGAGCTCGCCGATGGCGAGGTTGTCTGCATTTTTCCGGAGGGCAAGCTCACCAAGGATGGCGAGATGAATGTGTTTCGCAAAGGCGTCGAGAAGATCCTCGAACGGCGCCCCGTGCCGGTGGTACCGATGGCGCTCCGCGGGCTGTGGGGCAGCTTCTTCAGCCGCAAAGGCGGCGCTGCGATGCTGCGCTTGCCGCGACGGTTCTGGTCGCGGATCGAACTCGTGGTTGCGCCCACTGTCGCACCAGCCGACGCCAATGCCGAGCACCTGCAGTCGATCGTGGCGCAGTTGCGTGGCGATTGGAAATAGCGTCGCAGGCGATGCAGACAACCCCCACTGCCAGCGCTCGAACGCTCAAGGCGGATTTGTTTGGCACCGTGATACTGCAGGACGGTGTTGTCATCCGCGACACGCGCAGTGCCCGTTGGTGGACGCGTCCACTCGCCCGGCACCTGGCGCGCCGCGAACAGCGGGCACTCGCAGCGCTCGCGGGTGTCGATGGCGTGCCGCCGTTGTTAGCATTCGACGGCCAAGTGCTGCGGCGCGGCTGGATTGCGGGTGAGCCGATGCACGTCCGTCGGCCGCGCGATGCTGCGTACTATCGCGCAGCGCACGCGCTCCTGCGCCGTCTGCACCGCCGCGGGGTCATCCACAACGACCTCGCCAAGGAGCCGAATTGGCTCGTCACGCCGCATGGACTACCGGCCCTCGTCGATTTCCAGCTGGCTCTCGTTCGACGACGTCGCGGGCGTCTCGCACGAGCATTGGGACACGATGACATCCGACACTTGCTCAAACACAAGCGCACATATCTGCCCGAGCGCCTCACGGCGCGCGAGCGTCGCATCCTCGCCAAGCGCTCCCTCATATCTCGCGTTTGGATGGCGACAGGTAAGCGCGTGTATTGGTTCGTGACTCGCAAGATCTTTCGCTGGGCCGATCGCGAGGGTGTGGGCGATCGCAAGTTTTGAGACGCGGCGCACGCGCGCCAGTTGCGCAGCGGCAGCGCGCTGCGTAGTCTCACGGGCGCGGAGGATCCATGCCGATTTGTCACCCCCACAACCTGCGTCGACCGAATGCGGCGCGCCAGCTGCCGTACGGCGTGCGCGTGAGCTTGAAGCCGGGCGACCCGTTTCGAACGCTGCTCGGCAACGATTGGAACAAGACGCATTGGTTCGCCACGGCCGCCGAACGTGATGCCGCGCTCGTCGATATGAGCCGCAAACACGAGTACTCGCGGCCCGGCGACCGGCCCGCGCTCGTATTCAGTAAGGTCGAGAAGCTCGCCGAGAGCCGCTCGCTCTAGCGCGCAGCACCGCGCTAGAACGTGCGGCCCAGGAATAGGTAGAACGACGACTCGCCGTCGTCGTCGAAGCCACTGCCGAGATACACCGGCCCGATCAACGTATCGAGGCCGAAAAAGATGCTGCCGTTCTTGCGCGCTGAGCCGTAGCTGATGTCGCGCCGCCGGTCCCACACGTTGCCGACTTCGAACGAGGCACCCACATACACCGGCAGATCGAGAATGCTCTCACCGCCGCGGCCGATCTGGCGGTAGTAAAGACCACGCGCGATCGCAAAATGCGGGCCACTCAGCGAGTCGCGCGCGACGCCCGAGAGATTGAGAAACCCACCGAGTGGGAAATCCGTTTGGAATTGTCCGAGGTCGGAATCGAGCCGGGTGCCGCCCGATGCCCAAAGCACCGCCGTGTGCTTACCCCACGACTTCGCGGTGAGCCAGTCCACTTCGACGAGATCCGCCGTTTCGTCCGAGCCCAAACCCGTGCGCGCACCCGACCAGCGCAGCGAAAAGGACTGCCCGCGGCGCGGGAAATCCAGGCTATCGAGGCGGTCATAACGGAATTGCGCGAAGAACTCGCGGGTGTCGAAGCGCTGCTCAGGCAAGAGCGGATCGCCGAGCCGCACGCGCGCCTTTGACAACTCGCGCTGAATGCCGAAGCGGAACTCCCCCCAGTTGCTGAACTCGCGGCCGAGATCAAGGCCATAAGAAAAACTACGCACTCGGTAGTCGGCAATCCGGCGTCGATTCTCGATGATCGGCACGTTACGCAGATTGAACGCGCCGCGCGGCGCAACAAACCAGCCCGATTCGTAACCGAGTGGCAGGTAGACCTCGGTGGCGATCTGCGGCGATTCGCCGACTTGGAAATCCCAGATCCACTCACCGCCCGGGCGCGTAATCTCAGCGAGCGTGACGCGCGCTGCCGCATTGAACGACGTATCGCCTTCGAAATCGTCTTCCAAATTCAAGCCGAAGCGCAAATAGTTAGGGCCCCAAGAATTGCGCCGCGCCGCCAACTCGAGTGCGTACTCCTCGCGGCCCGCCTCGGTCGCACGCGGCTCGATGTGGTAGTCGAGCGTTTCGATGTTGCCGCGGCCATAGAGATTGGTGACGCGCTCACTCAGCGCTGCAGCGTCAGCCGGTTGGCCGACAAACGAATTGAAGGACTGTTCGAGCGACTCACGATAGCGTGCCGACTCGGCCGTGACCTCGACGCGCTGAATCACCGGCGGCTCGGCGCGCACCGTGCCGCGGTGCGCCGTCCAAGCTGCGTATTGCTCGGGCGCCAAGGACAACGCGGCCAGCCGTGGCATCGCGTCGCGCGCCGCTTGCTCGCCGAGCGTGATCGCACGTTCAACTCGCGAAAAGTCGAACGACGAGTAGTCACCGAGTTGCGGCTCGATCGCGATATCGTCGGGCCCCAGCAAGCGCTTCTGAGCGGTCGTGTTTTGCCGCATCATGATCGCGATCATTTGGTTCGTGATCGTCGCGACGGACTGCAACTTCTCCCGGCCTTGCGGCGGGTAGCTGACATCGACCACGATCAACAAGTCGACGCCCAGCGATTGCGCGACGCTCACGGGCAAGTTGTTAGAGATGCCGCCATCGACCAAAATGCGGCCGTCGCGGTCGACCGGCGTAAACAAGCCAGGGGCCGACAAACTCGCGCGCATCGCATCGGTGAGATCGCCGTCGGCGAGTACCACGGTTTCACCGGACTCCAAGTCGGTGGCGACGGCACGAAATCGGATCGGGAACTGATCGAAATCCCGCACGCGAACCACGGGCAACGTCAGGCCGCGCAGAATCTGATTGAGCTTTTGGCCTTGGATGATGCCGCGGGGCACCCGAAAGCTGCGGCCTTTGAGCCCGAGCGGGAAGTCGATCAAAAAATCCTGATCTTCGAGCTTGCGACGCCACGCGAGATCCGTGCGCGGCGGCGAATCGCTGAAAGCGTCCTCCCAATCGAGCGAGGTGGTAATGCGCTCGATTTCGGCAGCAGACAACCCGCTGGCGTACAGCCCCCCGACGACCGCGCCCATGCTCGTGCCCGCGATCGCATCGATCGGGATGCGCATTTCCTCCAGCACTTTCAGGACGCCCACGTGTGCCGAGCCGCGGGCGCCGCCCCCCGACAGCACTAGGCCAACGCGCGGGCGCACACCCGGCTCCGCCGGCCCTGCAACCTCCTGCGCGTACAGTGCAAACACGGGTAGCGAGCAGGCGATCGCGGCCCAGACCCGACGCCAAACGGAATGTCGTGCTGTCACAGGCGCCAAGGATACCAGCGCCGCGCCCAGGCTCGGCAGCACTTCAGCTACAGTTATCGCATGAGTCATGCAATGCGACTGGGATTGTTGTGTGGGGTTTTGCTGGCGGCTCCGGCTAGTGCCGGCGACGCGACGGATTCTCTGAGTGAGGTCGTCGTCACGGCTACGCGTGTCGAGCGCTCGCCGCTCGACGTTGCGGGCAGCGTGAGCCGAATCGACTCAGCGATGCTCGAGACGGCGACAGGGCGCCATCAAGCCGACGCGCTCAACAATATCCCGGGCGTCAATATCCAGCGTGGCAGCGGCCAAGAAAGCCTCACCGCGATCCGATCGCCGACCCTCACCGGAGCAGGTGCCTGCGGCGCGTTCTTGTTCCTCGAGAATGGCTTGCCGATCCGCCCGGTCGGCTTTTGTAACGTCAACGGCTTGTTTGAGGTGAACTACGAACAGGCCGCCGCACTTGAAGTGCTGCGCGGTCCTGGGCCCGCGTTCTATGGCGCGAATGCCGTGCACGGGATTGTCAACGTGCTCTCGCCGACGGCGAATGCTTTGCCCGCAGCGAGCCTCGGCGTGCAATCGGGCGCCGATCACTTTCGTCGCGTCACGGTGGCCGGCTCACACGCGCTCGGCGACTCGCGAGTCGGCGCGTATGGCATCGCGACTCGCGACGGCGGTTTCCGGGCCGATTCGGGTGTCGATGAAGCGAAGCTGAATGTAGTGCTCGAGCGCGAACTCGGTGTCGGGCAGTTGCGGGTGCAGGCGGCGGGCACAGTTCTCAATCAAGAGACTGCGGGCTTCATCCAGGGACTCGATAGCTATCGTGATCGTACGCTGGCGCGTCGCAATCCCAATCCGGAGGCCTATCGTGATGCCTGGAGCACGCGCCTCAGTGCTAACTACCGACGCGAGCCCTGTGACGGCTGCGACGAGCAATGGGCCGGCATCCTACGCAGTTCGTGGATGGAGTTCTCGCAGCATTTCTTGATCGGCAAGCCGATCGAGACCAATGCGCAGACGAGCGCGATGCTCGCGTACTCGCGGCGTTTTGCGATGCACGCGGGATGGCAGTTCTCGGTCGCTGCCGATGCCGAGTGGGCCACCACATCCTTGCGCGAAGAGCAGTTCGGTCCCGCGACCGAAGGAACGCCCGTGGCGCGTGCCATCCGCCCGGCTGGCCTGCACTACGACTATCAGGTCGAGGCACTCACTGGCGGCGCGGCGCTGCTCGCAGAGTGGCGCGCGACTGATCGACTCACAATCGGCGGCGCGCTGCGCGCCGATTCCACGCAGTACCGCTATGACAATCGGATGCTCGCCGGCAACACTAACGACCAAGGCGTGCCCTGCCCGTTCGGCGGCTGCTTGTATGCTCGGCCTGCGGATCGTGACGACACGTTCACGAATGTCACGCCGAAACTCGACGCACGCTGGCGCATCTCTGCTGAGACCACGCTGTATGCAGCGGGCACGCGCGGCTTCCGGCCGCCGGAAATGACCGAGTTGTATCGACTGCAGCGCACGCAAACTGTGGCCGATCTCGATTCGGAGCGGCTTGAATCGCTCGAGATCGGGGTCAAGCATCTGCGCCGGACGCTCGCCATCGAGCTCGCGGCCTACACGATGCGCAAGCGCGACGTCATTCTGCGCGACTCGAGCGGCTTCAATGTGAGCGACGGCCGCACGCGTCACTACGGCATCGAGTACGACGTGCGTTGGCAGGCCGCGACGGGGCTGGGCTTTGCCGTCGGCGGCACCTTCAATCGTCAGACCTACGACTTTTCGCGCGCGATCGACGGCGGCGAAACGATCACGGCGGGCAACGAAATCGACACAGCGCCGCGCGAGCTGCACTCGTTAGCCGTGGATTGGCGCCCGGGAGCCCAATGGTCAGCACGGGCCGAAGTGCATTACGTCGGACGCTACTTTGCCGATGCCGCGAACACCGCCGTCTATCCAGGCCATACGGCGACCGAATTCGCCGTTGGTTGGCAGCCCGCACCGGCCTGGCGCATCGAAGCACGGCTCGAAAACGCTCTCGACCGCGCCTACGCGGATCGCGCTGATTTCGCTTTTGGGAACTACCGCTATTTTCCAGCACGGGGGCGTAGTGGTTTCCTTTCCGTCGAATACACGAGGCGGTAAGCTGCGGCCATGGGCATCTTGTATTTGCTGTCGCTCGCCATTTCCGTTGGGCTCATCGTCCACGTGTTCAAGACGGGCCGGAATTTCCTGTGGATCACCGTGCTGGTGTTCATCCCCGTCGCTGGAGCGATTGCGTATTTCATCGTCGAAATCCTGCCGGAGATTCGCAATAGTCGCGCGGCGCAGCGCACCGTACGCGGTGTGAAGCACACGATCGATCCGACCCGCGAACTGCGGCGCGCAGCCGATGTGGCCAAGATCTCGGGTGACGTTGCCAGCAAACAACGCTATGCCGACGAGCTGCTGCGCAATGGCCGCGCCGCGGAAGCCGTCGAGGTGTACCGCGAGTGTCTGACCGGCTTGTTTGCGACCGACCCGAAGTTGCTCGAAGGCATGGCACACGCGCAGTTTGCCGCACTCGACCCCAGCGGGGCGCGTACGACACTCGACAACTTGATTGCGAGCAACCCAGACTTCAAGTCGGCGGACGGGCACTTGCTCTATGCCCGCTCTCTTGCCGCCGAAGGCAATACCGCCAAGGCGATCGAGGAATACACCGTGTTAGCGAGCTACTACCCCGGTGCCGAGGCGGCAGTGCGCTATGCGGAGTTACTCGCAGCGAATGGGCGCCGCGACGACGCGCGCCAAGTGCTGCAAGAATTGCTCGATCGCGCGAAGGTGGCGCCCGATCACTATCGCAAAGCACAGCGCACATGGCTCGATCAAGCCGAACGCGACGTCCGACGCTGAGCCTGAGTCGTTAGGTGAGCTTGATCGACTTCACGTCGTAGCGCGGCGGCGGGAAGCGCAGCGGCAATTGCTCTAGCTCGTAAATCAAGATCTGAGAAACGGCAAAATCGCGAAACCATTTGCGATTGGCAGGCACCACGTACCACGGCGCATGTTCGGTCGAGCACCGCTCGAACATCGCTTCGAACGCCTCTTGGTAGGCCGCCCACTGCTGGCGTTTCTCGAGATCGCCTAGATCGAATTTCCAGTTCTTCTTGCGATCGTCCAAGCGCTCTTGAAACCGGATGCGTTGCTCCTCCTTGCTGATCTGCAAGAAGATCTTGACGACCCGCGTATCGCACTCGGTCAACAAACGCTCGAACGAATTGATTTGCTCGTAACGTTTCATCCAGGTCGCGCGGGGCACCAAGTCGTTGACGCGGACGATCAGTACGTCCTCGTAGTGCGAACGATTGAATACAGCGATCTCGCCCCGCGGCGGCGTCGCTTGATGAATGCGCCACAAGTAGTCGTGCCGCAGCTCCTCCGGCGATGGCGCCTTGAACGCCGTGACTGTGCAGCCTTGCGGATTGAACGACGAGATCACGCGGCGGATCGTGGAGTCCTTGCCGCCGCCGTCGATCGCTTGCAATGCGATCAACATTGCAAAGCGGCCATCAGCGTACATCTTGTATTGCAGCTCTTCGAGCCGCGCGAGGTTCTCTGCGGTAGCCTCGGCCGCCTTATCCTTTTCCCAGCCGAACACGCGTTCAGCGTCCGCGTCCCTCAGCTTGTACTTCTTGTTAGGCGCGACGCGCAATGCGTCGGGAATATCCCGCCGAGCAACCTTATCAACCATCGATGCCTCTCCGTGGACGCGCTGCCGGAATCTGCTGCGTGATGCAGTGTATGTTGCCGCCCCCTAACAGGATCTCGCGCGCCGGCACGCCCACGACCTGTCGGCCCGGAAAGGCCTTCTTCAAGCGATTCGCTGCGACTCGATCCGTGCGGGGATCGAGCAGCGGCATCACGATGCCGCGATTCGCGATGTAGAAATTCACGTAACTGCCTGCAAGCCGCGCGCCTGCGATGCGTGCCTCTGCGTCGTCGTGTCGCAAGACGCCAGCCGCCTCAGCCGCCGTCATCTTGAGCGGCCCGGGCATGGGCAGCTTGATGACCTCGAAGCGCCGACCGCGCGCATCGCGCGCCTTCTTGAGACGCGCGTAGGCGTCGTGTGAAATCTCGTACTGCGGATCGCGGCGGTTGTCTGTCCACGTCAGTGCAACCACGCCCGGCCGAACGAAGCAAGCGAGATTGTCGATATGGCCGTTGGTCTCGTCGCGATACACGCCGTCGCCAAGCCAGACAACCTCGCGTACGCCGAGGTACTGCTGCAATGTCGACTCGATCGCCGCACCCGTCATGCGCGGGTTGCGATTGCGATTCAGCAGGCACTCCTCGGTGACGAGTAGCGTACCTTGGCCATCGCAGTGAATCGCACCGCCCTCATTGACCATCGGCGCCCGGTAGCGATCGAACTGCTCGATTTCGAGCACCTTCTGCGCCACGGCGTCATCTCGATCCCAAGGGAAATACAAGCCGCCGTCGAGGCCACCCCAGGCGTTGAAGATCCAGTCGATCCCGCGGCGTTCGCCGCGCCGATTCACGACGATCGTCGGCCCGACGTCGCGCATCCACGCATCGTCGTGTGAGAGCTCGACAACGCGCACCGATGCGGGCAGCAAGCCGCGCGCAAATGAGAAATGCGCGTGCGACACACCCACCGTGACGGGCTCGAATCGCGCAATCGCGGCTGCGACGGCCGCAAACGCCCGCTGAGCGGGCTGCGCTCCCAAGCGCCAGTTGTCAGGCCGCTCGGGCCACAACATCCAGCAGCCAGCATGCGGCTCGAATTCGCCCGGCATCCAGAAACCATCGTCGGTGGGCGTGCTCGTAAGGGTGCGCGACATGGATGCGCATTCTACGCGAGCGCCGCGAGAGCCGCCGAGACGGTTCAGATGCTGGAAACGCGTCTCGTCGGGCGCGGGTCAGTTAGCGCACTCGCGGACTCGCGCGCTAACTGCCGTACCCTTGCCGGACTGCGGCGCGCATCTTCCCCCTGGCGTCGTGGGCGCATGGCCGGCGAGAACAGGAGCGCGCCGCAATCCGGCTGCGGCGCCCTCTAGAGACGCGTTTCCAGCATCTGAACCGTCTCGGCGGCGCAGCGGTGGCTCGCGTACCAATGTGCTAGCATTTCGCGCGCGTTTTTCAGCACGCCCAATACGATACAGAGAGTGAAGCGATGGCTACTGCACCCAGTTTGAAATTGACGCCCCCGCCCGGAGGCCAGAAGATTTCCATCACCAACGGCAAGTTGGTGGTACCCGACCAGCCGATCATCCCGTTCATCGAAGGCGACGGCACCGGGCCCGATATCTGGCGGGCGAGCGTTCGCGTCCTCGATGCCGCGGTCCAGAAGTGCTATGGCGGGCGTCGCAAGATCCACTGGCTCGAGGTGTACGCGGGCGAGAAGTCGAATAAGTTGTTCAACACGTGGTTGCCAGACGAAACCGTCACGGCCTGCCGCGAGTATCTCGTGTCGATCAAGGGCCCGTTGACCACACCCATCGGCGGCGGCATTCGCTCACTGAACGTCGCGCTGCGGCAAATGCTGGATCTCTATGTTTGCCTGCGCCCCGTGCGCTGGTTCAAGGGCGTGCCCTCGCCCGTCAAGACGCCCGACAAAGTCGACATGGTGATCTTCCGCGAGAACACCGAAGACATTTATTGCGGCATCGAATTCGAAGCCGGCACCGACGACAACAAGAAGTTCCAGGAGCTCTTCAAGCAGCACTTCCCGAAGCAGTTCGCGAAGATTCGCTTCCCGGGCACGTCAGGCATCGGCATCAAGCCGGTGTCGCAAGAAGGCACTGAGCGTCTGTTCCGCTCCGCAGTGCAGTACGCGATCGACAACAAGCGCAAGAGCGTGACGATCGTGCACAAGGGCAACATCATGAAGTACACGGAAGGCGCGTTCCGCAATTGGAGCTACGCGCTGGCAGAGCGCGAGTTCGGCGCAGCCGTGTACACGTGGGAACAGTGGGAGCGGACAAAAGCCGCCAAGGGTGAGAAAGCCGCTAACGACGAGCAGAGTGCTGCGAAAGCTGCCGGCAAAGTCATCATCAAAGATGCAATCGCCGATATCACGCTGCAGCAAGTGCTGACGCGCCCCGACGAGTTCGACGTCATCGCGACAATGAATCTCAACGGCGACTACTTGTCCGACGCGCTCGCGGCGCAGGTCGGCGGTATCGGCATTGCGCCGGGCGGCAACATCAACTACATCACGGGTCACGCGGTGTTCGAAGCGACACACGGTACGGCACCGAAGTACGCGAACCTCGATAAGGTCAACCCGGGCTCGGTGATCCTCTCGGGCGAAATGATGTTGCGTTACATGGGCTGGACCGAGGCTGCCGATGCGCTGATCACGGCGATGGACAAGACGATCGGCCAGAAACAGGTGACGTACGACTTCGCCCGCTTGATGGAAGGCGCGACCGAAGTGAAGTGCAGTGAGTTCGGGGACGCGCTGATTCGCAACCTGTGAGCAACACCGCGGCCACCGCCGCGGAGTGCGCGCGGCGAATCGTCGAGGCATTCGCCGACTACAACGCGGAGTTCCGCGCCGTCACGCGGCGCGCTCCGCTGCGTTTCGATAGCCTCGACTTCAGGGGTAGCCAAAAGGACGCCGTCGAGCGTATCGATCTATACGATCGGTTCGTCGACGGCACCGTGGCAGAACTCAAGCTGAAGCTCGGCGAATTGGCGCTCGAGCGAGATCTCTGGCGCGCGGTCAAGGACTCGTTCACGCAACAAATCGACGGGCTCCCCGACGTCGAATTCACCAAGACGTTTTACAGCTCGATCACCCGGCGCATGTTTGGCACGGTGGGCGTGGCCCCCGAGCTTGAATTCGTCGCCACCGATCTTGATCCGATCGCGGCGATCAAGACGGAGATCATCAAGGATACGTATCACAACCGCGGGTCCCTATCGTTGCTGGTCGAGGATTTACTCGACAACCTGCGCTATCGATCCCCGTGGCGCGATTTCGAGAAAAGCGTCGCGCACGTCACGGGCGAGATCCAGCAATACCTGTCGCGTTCGAGTGAACGACGCTCGATCCAGCGTATCGAGATGATCCGTCCGGTGTTCTATCAGATCACGCGCGCCTATCTCGTCGGCCGCGCGATTGGCCGTGGCTTCACGCTGCCGCTCGTCATCGCGCTCAAGAACACCGACCGCGGCATCCTCGTCGATGCGGTCATGATGCGCGAAGACGACGTAAGTATTCTGTTTGGCTTTACGCGCTCTTACTTCCATGTCGATCTCGAACGCGTCGGCGAGGCCGTCGTATTCTTGAAGCAGTTGTTACCTCGCAAACCCGTGAGCGAGCTGTTCACGGTGCTCGGGCGTGCGAAGCAAGGCAAAACCGAACGCTTTCGCGAGATCATGCGGCATCTCGAAACGGCCACGGATCAATTCGTACACGCGCCCGGCGAGCGTGGGCTCGTGATGGTGTGCTTCACACTGCCCTCGTTCGACGTCGTCTTCAAGATCATTCGCGATAAGTTCCCCTATCCGAAAAATGTCCTGCGCGAAGAAGTCATCGCAAAGTACAAGTTCGTCTTCAAGCATGATCGCGCCGGCCGGCTCGTCGATGCGCAGGAGTTCAAACGCATGCGCTTTCCGCGCGCATTGTTTGCGCCCGAGCTCGTGGAGGAACTCCTCACCGAGACTGCGAAATCCGTGCACATCGATGGCGACGACTTGATCTTCGATCACATGTACATCGAGCGGCGCATGACGCCGCTCAATCTATTCCTGCGCACGGCCTCACCCGAGGCAGCCGAGCGCGCCGTGATCGACTACGGGCAGTCCATTCGCGATCTTGCGTACACCAATATCTTTGCTGGCGATTTGCTATTGAAGAACTTCGGCGTGACGCGCCACGGCCGAGTGATTTTCTACGACTACGACGAACTGTGCCAGGTGACCGACTGTCGCTTCCGCGACGTGCCGCAGGCGTCGAATGACGAAGACGAAATGCGCAGCGAAACCTGGTACTACGTCGGTGACAACGACGTGTTCCCGGAAACGTTCATCAATTTCTTGGCGTTCGACGAAGCACAGCGTGCGGCATTCATGCGCGTGCACGGCGATATCCTGCGCGCCGACTTCTGGCGGCAGTTACAGGAGCGCATCAAAGAAGGCGAGCTGATGGAAGTGCTTCCGTACACACCACACCGTGTGCGGGTCGCGAGCAGCCTCTAGCTCATCGACTCGTTAGGGCTTTGCGGGCCCCGTAACTGCGCCGCCCAGATGTGCGCCCAAGAACGC
>CAYUIT010000013.1:0-78038 GCA_964444835.1 uncultured Steroidobacteraceae bacterium | reverse complement strand
AAGAACGGCAGCTCCGTGGAGAATCCAACTGCTCAAAACTTGAGCGACTTGGTCATAGATTCAGGTCGCATTGGCGACAAAACTCTACCCACGACCCATGGATTGTAGAAGTGGTGGGCCTGCTTGGATTCGAACCAAGGACCAAGGGATTATGAGTCCCCTGCACTAACCGCTGTGCTACAGGCCCGCCGGGAAATGAGCCTCGTATTGTAGCGAAAGCGGCTCCTTCGTAACGCGCCTGTCGCATTTGCATGCTGTGCTGCGCAGATGCAGCGTTTTACTGGGCTTTGTATCGCAGCGGCGAGCTTGAGCTTTGTCGTGACGTGCTGGGCGGCTTGGCCTCGAGCCGAAGCAACGCCACCTTCATTTGCAGCAGCTCCGCAGCCGGCGATGACAATGACGGCATCGCGCTCGCCAGCTCCGGCCCGAGAATTCTTACCGGCAGAAATCCCGGAGCAGCCGCTACTCGCGGAGGCGGAGCCGGTGATTGACACGCCGCTGCGTGCGGCGCTCGCGCCGGCTCTCGCTGACGCAGAGACCCAAGATGCCGCACTCGAGATCGTCACGGCACTCGAGGATCTCGAGCGCGAAGTCTCGGCGCCGCAGCAATAGCGTCACGCCGCCTTCATCTCGCTGCAATCCGCGCGCTTGAGCATACGAGCGACGTCGCGGCAATGCGACGCACGGTCCTCGCTACCCATATCTTCTTGTTAGGAGCACGCATGCACTCACCTCTCGCCATTCAACCGCCCAACGAGCTGCAGCAAGAAATCGATCTGCAGACTCGCGCTGTCGAGCAATTGATTGAACGTTCAGCAGCTGACTACGGTGTCGCGCTCGATACGGTAACTGTAGCACTGGCGACGGAAGCCGCGCCGCAGGCCGATGCCTCGCGTGTACTCGACGCGCCCGTCAACCGCCGTTCTTTCCTGCGCGGCAGCGCGGCCGTCGCCGGCTCCGTGGCGATCGCGAGCACGCTGCAGATGTTCATGGCGCGCAACGCACACGCGGCTGCGTTTGGTGGCACGACGCGCGTCGTCCCCACGCCCTATGGCCAACCCGTGCCGACGATCGATGAAACGACGGGGCTCGCGTTGTTAGGCTTGCCGCCGGGCTTTCGCTATTGGTCGTACGGCTGGACCGGCGACCCGTTGTTCTTGAAGGGCGCGAACGTGCCGCTCGTCACGCCGAATCTTCACGATGGAATGGGCGTGCTGCGCGAATACGGCCCGCTCGCGATTCTGTGCCGCAACCACGAGACCGGTGCCGGTCCTTCGTTTGCGAACGGTCGTTTGCAGTACTCCCCAGGCGCTGCGGGTGGTAACACGAACCTGCTCTTCGACAAGCGTCGCAAAGAATGGATCGTGGCGTGGCCGAGCCTCTCGGGCACGGTGCGCAACTGCGCGGGCGGCACGACGCCGCAAGGCACGTGGTTGAGCTGCGAAGAGACGACGGGAACGACGACGTCACCGAGCGACGCAGCGCAGACCTTCACGCATGGCTGGGTGTTCGATGTGCCGGCGCTCGGTCAATCGAATGGGCTGCCGATCAAGGCCATGGGGCGTCGTAGCCACGAGGCCGCCGCGGTGGACCCACGCTCGGGCGTGGTCTATCTGACCGAAGATGCGAGCCCGGGCGGCTTCTATCGCTTCACACCTAACGACCGCCGCAACTATCAACGCGGTGGCTGCCTCGAGATGCTGAAGATTGTCGGCATTGCGAACGCGAACCTCCGCGGCGCGAATCCGCTGGGCGGCAGCGGTGCACCGTATCCGGTAGCAATCGGCGAGCCGCTCGATTGCGAATGGGTCGCGATCGACGATCCCGAAAACCTGACGAGCGCGAGCAACTTTGCACAAGGCGCAGCACGGGGTGGCGCGATCTTCCGACGCCCCGAGGGCGCTTGGTACGGGGACCGCGGCGTTTACTGGGTTTCCACGGACGGCGGCCAGAGCGGGAACGGGATGGTGTTCCGCTACGATATTCGCAAGCAACAGCTCGTGTTGCTGTACGACGCGCCGTCTGAGAATGAACTCGATAACCCCGACAATCTCGTCGTGACACCGCGCGGCGGTCTGTTGTTCTGCGAGGACAACTCAGGCTCGCCGTCGTATCTGTTGAACGGCGTCAGCACGGAACGCATGGTCGGCCTCACCCGCGAGGGCGAGCTGTTCGTGTTTGCGCAGAATCTCATCGACTTCGGCTCGGCAACATACTCTCGCCCTAACAATTCACTCGTGTTCACGGGTAACTACCGCGCGAATGAGTGGGCTGGCGCAACCTTTAGCCGCTGCGGCGAGTGGTTGTTCGTCAACATCCAAACGCCGGGTGTCACGTTCGCGATCACGGGCCCGTGGGAGAACGGCCCGCTGTAAACATATTGCGACAGAGCCGCTGGGGAGCGGCTCAACGAGTGGACGGCGAAGCCCCCCTCGCCGTCTGCTCGTCTCGGGCAGCGTGGCAGGCCTTGACCGTTAGTATCATAGTGATATCATTTTGATACTTTTCGACGGGAGACCACCATGGCCACGGCCGGACATACACAAGAAATCGACTTCAAGAGTTCCAACGGCTATTTCGCGCTCATCGTGGTGTCCGCGTGCGTCGCGTTCGCCGTCAGCGCCATCATGCTGCTGTTGCCGATCGGTCCGGGCTGGGGCGTTCCTGCGCTGCTGCTGGCGGCCTTCATTGCGAAGGGCCTGTACATGTTGCAGCCGAATCAATCGGCGCTGATGTTGCTCTTCGGCGATTACCGCGGCACTGACTACAACACAGGCTTACGCTGGGCCAATCCGTTTCTCTCGAAAAAGAAAGTGTCGCTGCGGCTGCGCAACTTCAACAGCGAAAAGCTGAAGGTGAACGATAAGCGCGGCAATCCGATTGAGATTGCCGCGGCCGTCGTCTGGAAGGTGTCGGACACCGCGCGCGCCACGCTCGATGTCGATGATTACGAGCACTATGTGCCGATTCAGGCCGAGGCGGCGCTGCGCTTCCTCGCCAACGAGTACGCGTACGACTCGATGGAAGACGAACACGAATCGCTCACGCTGCGCGGCGGTGGTGAGGAGATCATCTCGAAGCTCAAGCGCGAACTACAGGCGCGCTTCGAGAAGGCTGGTTTGTGGATCGAAGATGCTCGCCTCACGCACCTCGCCTATGCGCCGGAGATCGCTGGTGCGATGTTGAAGCGCCAGCAGGCCGACGCCGTCATCGCTGCGCGTAAACAGATCGTACTGGGCGCCGTCAGCATGGTGGAAATGGCGCTCGACGGGCTCAAGGAACGCGATATCGTCGATCTCGACCCCGAGCGGCGCGCAGCCATGGTCTCGAACCTGCTCATCGTGCTGTGCGGTGAGACAGAGGCGCAGCCGGTCATCAACACGGGTACGCTCTACTCCTAAACGGAGCGGGAAGCCTCAGCGTGTCTGGCACCGAGAAGAAGTCGCTGCTGCTACGGCTCGATCCGGCGGTTGCCGCCGCGATCGAGTCGTTAGCCGCACAGGAACTGCGGAGTGTGAACGGCCAGATCGAGTGGCTGCTGCGCGAGGCGCTCGCACGACGTGGGCGCGACGTCAAGACGTCGACTCGCACGAACTCACGTCGCAGTTAGTGCGCGGGCGATCAGATCGTCCAAACCTGCTTGCACGCCAATTGATCGGCCGCCACGCTCTCGCCTGTCACACAAGCGCCATCGAACCGCTGCTTGAGCTTAGCGACTACGGCTTTGCGTTCCGGTGTCGTGGCCCATTCCTTGAGCTGCTGTTGCAAGCGCTCGAGGCGCGCGCGGCTGCGGCGATGCACACTGCCGGGCGCCGCCAGCTCGCCAAGCACTTCAAGGCCTGCCGTCTCGATACGTGGCGTGTCGTCGGGCTTTAGCCGCACGAGCCCGCTCACGTAATTGAAGCCCCACTGGAAGCGCGACGCGGGGCCCTTGGCTTGCGCATACGCTTGCGCCAAAAGATCGAGTGCGCGGTCGTTGTTGCCCAGTTTCTCTTCGACATCCGCCAGATCGCCGAGATAGTAATGTGGATGCTTCGATGTGCTCGCCTCAATCGACAGCAAGTCGCGCGCGCGCACGTGCTCGTCGAGTGCGAGGTACACATTGATGGCCGAGTTGACGATGCCGGCACGCACGTAGGGCTCATTTGACGTGGCGAGCATGTCGGCCGCGGCTGCGAGCGCCACTTGCGACACATCCGTGGGTACCTTCCCGTCCGTCGCGAACGCTTTGGCAGCGTTGATCTTGAGGAGTTGTGCCGCCAGCTGGTCGGCCGTTGCGAACCGTGCATCGCGCGCCGCGGCGTCGGCCACGCGCATCCACCGCTCGCGCAGCGTGCTGGCCAGTTCCGGCGTGCCCTTGCGAGCTGCGGTGAAGAATGCGGCATTGAGACCGCGCAAGGCGTCGGCGTTGGCGATCGCATTCTCGGAGTCTGCCAGCAGCTCCGTCACCTTCGCCACGAGCACTTTGAGGCGCGAACTCGGCGACGCCCCCGTCTTGAGCGCATCCGCCTCGAGCGCCGATACGCGTTGCGCGGCCAGAATCGTCAGACGCGCCCGTTCCCGCGTGAGTGACTCAGGGCACCGCAATGCGGCGCCTTCGAAGCCACTCGCGAGCGCGGCCGCCGGAAACACTTCGCCATCCTCGAGCCCGAACGCGTGGTAGGCGAGCCGACGGCAGTCGTTAGCTTCCAGCACGCCCTCGCCTGCCGCGGCGAGGCCTAACACCTCACTGACCGGCCGGACGTCGCCGAGCGCGTTATCGAGCACGCTCGCATACAATGCGAGATCCATGCCGCCCGAAAGGCGTGTGATCTCCGTGCGATCCGGTCGGAAAATCACCACCGTGGGATAGCCGGTGACGCGAAAGCGGTCGCCCCACTCCTGCGCCTTGGGCAGATCGCCATCCAAATACACATTGACGAAAGACTTCGACTTCGCAATAAAGTCCGGCCGCGAGAACACGGAGGTCTTCAACTGCTTGCAGGGCGGACACCACTGCGCACCCCAGTACAGGAACACCGGCTTGTTAGTCGCTTGTGCGCTTTGGAATGCCGCCTCGACATCGCCTGCGAACCAATCGATGTCGGGAACATCGGCATGGAGTGCGGCGAGATCCACCGCTGCTGCTGGAGCCGCGGCGGCTTCCTTCGCCGACTGTGCTGCGTCGGGGCCCGAGCGCCCACAGCCGACGAGTAGCGCCAGCGAAGCCGACACGCACCACCATAGAATCCTGCTCGAATCTAAGCTCATTCCGCGTCTCCTCTTGCGCGGCGCAAATTGCACGCTAGCATGCGGGGTTCCCACGAGACACACAGTCTACCCAGGAGAATTGGCGAATGAAGCTTTATTACATGCCGGGCGCTTGCTCGCTCGCATCCCACATTGCGTTGCGTGAAGCTGGCCTCTCTTTCGAAGCCGTGAAAGTGGACGGCAAGACGAAGAAAGCGGCGAACGGCGAGGATTATTTGCAAGTGACGGCGAAGGGCTATGTGCCAGCGCTGCGGATGAATGACGGCCGTGTGCTCACGGAAGGCACAGCCGTGATGCAGTACATCGCAGATCAAAATCCGGCGGCGCAGCTGAGCGGTGCCCCAGGCTCTTCGGCGCGCTATTCCGTGCTCGAGTGGCTCGGCTACATCAGCACCGAGCTCCACAAGGGCTTCGGCCCGCTGTTCATGCCGACGAGCACGGCCGAACAGAAACAAGCCGCGAAGGATGCCATCGGCAAGCGCTTCACCTGGGTCGCGGGCGAGTTGGGTAATAAGACCTACTTGTTAGGCGATCAGTTTACGATTGCGGATGCCTATCTTTTCACCGTGCTCGGCTGGACGAACTACGTCGGCATCGACCTCGGTGCTTGGCCGACTTTGAAGGCGTACCACGGTCGCGTCGCTGCGCGACCCGCCGTGCTCGCCTCGCTGAAGGCCGAAGGGCTCATTCAGTAGTCTTTGTTGTTAGGAGAGGATTCGTGAACGCAAACTCGACACCGGCTTATTTGGTGGTGCAAGGCACCGTCACGGATCCGGAAGGCTTCAAGGCCTACAACGCGGCGCTGCCGCCGATCTACAAGAAGTTCGGCGGCTACTATCTCAGCGTATCGCCGCCGCCGAAAGTGGAAGTGGCCGAAGGTACGCCGCGCGGTGAGGCCATCCTCATCGCGCGGTTTCCTTCGAAGGAAGCCGCTTGGGGTTTTTGGAAATCGGCCGAGTACGAGGCGGCGAAGAAGCTTCGTGCCGGCAAGGGCAGCTTCTTCGTCACAGTGTTGGACGGCATCCCCGGCACCTGATTCGCGCACTGCAACGCGACCGTCACTCGCGTTGGAGTAAACTCGCGATTCGGCTCTGATAGGAATTGGCCGGATGTCCCAGCAGTTTCGTGACGCGGATTCCGAGCGCGCGGCAGCGCCGTTCGAGGATGTACTCTCGCTTCGGCTGACACGGCGCGCCTTGCTTGCCGGCACCGGTGCGCTCGTCGCGGCGAGCCCTTTGGCTGCCGTTGGCGCAACGTCGACGCCGACGCCGCGCGAGTTCCAGAGCGTCCGCCCGCAACAAACCGACGCCTTCGTCGTGGCAGATGGCTATCGCAGCCATGTTGTGGCGCGCTGGGGCGATTCGCTGTTCGCCACGCAGCCCTCACTCAATCCACGCTCGCTCAGCACTTTGGATTGGCTCACGGATGCTGCTGTCGCCGCTCAAGCGCAGCAGTTCGGCATCAATTGCGACGCGGTGGCATTTTTCGCGACCGGCCGTGATGCGGGTCTCCTGTGCGTCAATCACGAGTACGTCGTTGGGGAACTGGTGTTTGCGGGCTGGGAGGGCAAGCGTGGCTTGTCGCCCAAAGATGTGGCCAAGCGGCGAGCGTGGATCTTGCAGAATCCGCGTTGCATCGCGTGGGCGCAAGCCGCGCACGGCGTCAGCGTGCTCGAGGTACGACGCGAACGCGGGCGCTGGCGAATGTTGCGCGATGCCCCCGCCACGCGCCGCATCACGTCCACGACGCCTTGCGAGATCCGCGGGCCCGCGCGCGGCCATCGGCTACTAACAACCAACGCCGACCGGAGCGGTACGCTTGCCCTCGGCACGTTTGCCAATTGCGCCGGCGGCAAAACGCCCTGGGGCACCTATCTCACTGCTGAAGAGAACATCGACGACTACTTCAGCCATGGGCCCACCGTACTGCGCCAATCCGATGATCGCGAACTGCACGCGGCACTGCGACGTGCAGCAACTCGCGAGGACAGCCTCTATGGCTGGGACTACGTCGACGCGCGCTTCGACATGCGACGCGAACCGCACGAGCCGTTGCGTCATGGCTGGATCGTCGAAATCGATCCACGACGCCCCGATCTGCCGCCCCGCAAACGCACCGCCCTCGGACGCTTTCAGCACGAAGGTGCCAATACGATTCTGTGTCGCGATGGGCGTGTGGCCGCCTACATGGGCGACGACGAGAAGTACGAGTATGTGTACAAGTTCGTCACGCGCGGCCGCTTCGATGCCAAGAATCCAAGTGCCAACACCGATCTGCTGGACGACGGTGTGCTGTATGCCGCGCGCTTCAATGCCGATGGCAGCGGTGTGTGGCTGCCGCTGGTGCAAAGCGAGGCTGGGCCGCTCAATACCGCGAACGGCTTTGCGACCCAAGGTGATGTCGTCGTCAAAGCGCGCGCCGCCGCCGACTTGTTGGGCGCAACACCGATGGATCGACCCGAGGATGTCGAACCGAGTCCGATTACGGGACGCGTCTACGTGGCCTGCACGAAGACCGCCGATCGCACGAGCGAATCGCGCGCGCAGGAATTCAACGGCCGGCGCGTCGATTTGGCAGCCGATGCTGCCAATCCGCGGCCTAACAACCGACACGGCCACATCATCGAGATCATCGAGTCCGGCGACGATGCGGCAGCCACCACATTTCGGTGGAACGTGTTTTTGCTCGCTGGCGATCCGCGTGAGGGCCGCTATCTCACCAGCCTGACGAATGTGAAACCCGGCTCGCTCGACCCACTTGACACCTACTTCGCGGGCTTCGCTGGGCGGGCCGTGCAAAGCCCCCTCTTTTGCCCCGACAACTTGGGTATCGATCCGAGCGGGCGCTTGTGGATCGTCACGGACCACGACGAGCAAGGCAGACCTAACAACGGCTGCTTTGTCGTGCCCACGACCGGCCCACAACGGGGCCGCTTGCGTCAGCTTGCGAGTGGCCCCGTCGGGGCCGAGCTGTGCGGTTGCGAGTTCACGCCCGATGGCCGCACGTTATTCCTCACGGTGCAACACCCCGGTGAAGGCGGCTCGATCGATGAGCCGATCAGCCATTGGCCAGACGGAGGTCGCTTGCCCGCACGCCCCTCGCTCGTCGCGATCGAGCGCACGGACGGCGGGCCGATTTGACATCTGCGACCGCCATCACACGGAACGCTGGGAAATATAGGGTTCAGCGCCGATTCAGCGCCCGCGCGTAATCTGGATCCCGGAGGATCTGGACTATGCACGCCCTACGAACTATCGCCCTACTCACCCTCGCATCGTTTGCGCTCGGCGGCTGCGCTACCTTGTCGAAAGACGAGTGTCGGAGTGCAGATTGGTACGACATCGGCGTGCGCGACGGCGCCAATGGCCGCGGCGAAGAATACGTCGCTAGACACGCTGAAGCCTGTGCGAAGCTCGACATCGCGCCCGATCGCGAACGCTGGCAAGCCGGTCGCGAACGCGGTCTCGAGCGCTACTGCACCGTCCACAACGGCTTTCGGATCGGCGAAGTGGGCGGCAGCTACAACGGCGTCTGTATCGCATACGACGAGCACGAATTCCTGCGCGGCTACTACTTGGGGCGCGACGTGAATCGCGTCAAGAGCAGGCTCGACAGTGTCGAGAGCGAGATTCGGAGTCATCGCGAAACGCTCAAGTCGGACAAGCTCGAAGAGCGTGAGCGGAATCAATTGCTCTATCGGATTGGCGAACTCGAGTACGAGCGCGGCTACCTGTCGCGTGAGTACGACTCGTTAGCGTGGCGCGGTCGCACGTTGTGAAAGATGCGCAAGAAATCGCGCGGGTGGCCTACCGTTTGGAGCGGTAGGCGCGCCCGCGCCAAGGGGGGATCATTGCGTTCGCGTGCTTACCACGAGAACTTGCGTCCGAAACTGATACCAATCGCGTAGGGGTCGATCTCCACGGTGCCAATATCGGCACCATCCAATTGCGCGTCGGTATCGATGTCGAACCAGCGCAGGTCGACATTCATGAACCAGGTATCGGTGAGCTGAATGTCCGCACCGAGTTGCGCGGCCAAACCAAACGATGGATCAAGCTCCAACCGGCTTCCCGCCAGCGCACCCGTGGTGTTCTCGCTGAAGAACAACGTGTAATTCAACCCAGCGCCCACGTAGGGACGGAAGCGCGCCTCGGGCAGAAAGTGATACTGGAGTGACAGCGTCGGCGGCAAGTGCTTGGTATCGCCCACTCGGCCACCGCCGTTCAAATTGATATCGTGCTTGAATGGCGCTGCGGCTAACAATTCAACGCCGACGTTGTCGTTCACCATGTAAGTGAAGTTGAACGTGAGTGACGCGCCGGAATCCACATTCACGACCGGATGATTGTCCGATTTCGGACTGACGTTATGCGCCCCGATGCGAAACAACCAATCAGCGGCTGGTGCGGTGGCGGCGGCGCACAGTGCGACGACTGCCAAACCACCGGACATCATTTTTGCTTTGTGTCTCATTGCGTTCCTTTCTCTACCTCTGGCCTCTCAACCGAATCGATGTGCATACGGTAGCGGTGGGTAGGCGACTCCCGGTTGATAAAAATCAACTGCGGCGCGGCCAGGCTTACGTGCTACACGCACGGGTTTGCGGAAAACCGAGACAGGCCGCAAAGCGCTGCGCTGCTACAAAGACAGCATGCTAAACAGCCGAGCGGGTCGCCGGCGTCGCCGACCGAATGCCGAGGGCGACTGCGCCACTTGCTTGATCAATACCGGCTGCTGGCGCGAGCCGCCGCGAGAGCCACGCATCGTCCGCACAGAGCGCGTGGCGCCGTTGGCGGTCGGGGCCTCGCTACCGTCGAACACTGCGCAGGAAGAACTCTGGCTCGTGCGCAGTGGTGCATTGAAGCTCGTACGCCTCAATCGCGATGGCACGGAGACCATCATCGACTTTCGCGGTCGCGGCGAGTTAGTCGCCTCCGCGCGCGCAATCTCGCGCGGGCCAATGATGCAGATTACGGCCCTGACAGAGGCGACCGTATGTCGTTTGCTGCCGCCGGACCACGCAAACTCGGTCGCGCTCGCGCAGTACTGGCGGCTCGTTGCAGAGGCATCGTGCCAGCAATGGGAACGCGCCTTGGAACCATGGTCATCCCTGCCGGCAGTCGAGCGCGTGGCACACTTTCTCGCCGCTTGGAGTCAACGCGCCGAGCATGAACAGCACGATGGTAGTTTCGATTTACCGATGACACGCGCCGAGCTCGGCTCGCGCCTCGGCCTCACCGAAGAGACCGTGTGTCGCGCCCTGCGCAAGTTACACTTGGCAAAGCGAATTCAGTTAGCCGGCCGACGGGTTCGAATACTGCAAGAAGTGTCCTAACTACGCGGCTTCGCACGCCGCGTGGGCTCGGCTTGCAACGGATCCTCGGGCCAGTAGTGCCGCGGGTAACGCCCGCGCATGTCTTTGCGAACGTCGGCATAGGCATTGCGCCAAAAGCTCGCGAGATCGCGGGTGATCTGCAATGGGCGTTGCGCTGGCGAAAGCAACTTGAACGTGATTGGCACAGCTCCACGCCCGATGCGCGGCGTCGCCGCGAGCCCAAAAACCTCTTGCATACGCATAGACGCAACCGGCGCGTTCTCGTCGAGATAATCGATGCGCGCCCGTGTGCCTGTCGGGAGTGCCACATGCGTCGGTGCAAGCTCATCGAGCGCACGCATGCGCGCGTAACCCAAATGTGCCTGTAAGGCCTCGAGCAATGGCAGCTTTGCTAGATGGGAGCGGCGCGTGACGCCGCTCAGATACGGCTCGAGCCACGCCCAATCTGCCGACAACGCGCTATCCGACAGATCAGGCCATTCCTCATCGGTTGCGCGCGCGAGGCTGCGAACGAACTGCACGCGAGCTTGTAAGAGGCGTGCATCATCGCTCCACGGTAGCGCGCCAATCCCCATCTCCCGCAAACCGTCGAGCATTGCAGCCAAAGCGAGCTCCGCACTCGGCGACTGCAGTGTGCGAGCAGCAAGTTCCAACCCCGAGAGCGATTGGACTTCTCGCGCCACGACTGCCTGCTCGCGTGGGTCCCATCGCACCTCTTGGCGACGCACGATCTCCGCCGAGAACACCTCGGCTACGGACTTACGCGAGATGGGTGCAGCAAGGCGGATCTTGGCATCGCGGTCGCGATCGTCGATGTCGACGACGACGACGAACTCCTCTCGCGCGATCGACGCGGGCCCTTCGAATTTCGCGCCGCGTCCGTTTGCGAGTTGATAGCGACCCTCGGCACCGTCGCGCCGCATCCCGAGCCGATCGGGATAGGCCAGCGCCAACAGCGCACCAGCATCGTCGTGTAACGCCGGCGGCGGCGCACTGTGCACCGCATCGCGGCCCAAGCCGAGCTGCCGCGCTAACAACTCGGCCGAGCGCCTGACACGATCGCGGACCGAACGATCGACCTCGACACCAGCCACGCCGCGCCCCGCGAGTGCCTCGATACGGGTGCGAATATCAGGGTCTCGTGCTACGAAGGTGGTGCCGCGCGGTGGCGGACGCAAGATGTCGCGCTCGCTCAGCAGCGCGGCTAGCCAAACTGCATGGACTGCCAAATCGAACCGTTTGGCCATGAGCAGCAAGTGCGCGAGTCGCGGATGAATTGCGAGGTCGCTCATCGCACGCCCGTGCGCTGTGATCTTGCCGTGAGCGTCGAGCGCGCCCAGGCGCTGCAGCAATTCGCGAGCACTTGCGAGCATGGCGGACGGCGGCGGATCGAGCCAGCGCAGGTCTCGCGCCTCGGTACCCCAGGCGGCGAGATCGAGCGCGAGCGGCGCGAGATCGGCCTCGACAATCTCCGGTGGTGTGAAGGCCGCCAAGCTGCGTTGCGCGCCTTCGCTCCACAGCCGATAACAATCACCCGCCGCGGTGCGACCTGCGCGGCCTTGGCGCTGATCGGCAGACGCTCGCGAAATGCGTCGCACCTCGAGCCGACTCATGCCCGTCGCCGGATCGAACGTGGCGCGGCGCTCGAGACCAGAGTCAACGACGACCGTAACTCCGTCGATCGTGAGGCTCGTCTCCGCAATGTTCGTCGCCAGCACGATCTTGCGCTTGCCCGTCGGCGCTGGCGCGAGTGCGGCATCCTGCACATCGGCCGCAAGCTCGCCATACAAGGGCACGAGAACGTGGTGTGCCGCGTCGAGCGCGTCACGCAGCATTGCTTCGACGCGCCGAATCTCGCCGGCGCCCGGCAGAAAGACGAGCATATCCCCAGAAGTTACTAGCAATGCTTGTTTGACCCCTCGGACGACCCCACGCTCGGGCGAGTCTGGATCGCCCGGCAGCGCTGCCAGGCCTTGACCCACATAGTGGGTACTGACTGGGAAGCTGCGCCCTTCGGCCGTGACGATCGGCGCGTCACCTAACAACTTGGCGAGCGCTTGACCATCGAGCGTCGCCGACATCACGAGCACGCGCAGATCGGGACTTAAGTTATCTTGTGCATCGAGTGTGAGTGCGAGTCCGAGATCCGCCGCGAGACTGCGCTCGTGGAACTCATCGAAAATGACGAGTGCTACACCATCGAGCGCCGGGTCACGCTGCAGCATGCGAGTAAGCACGCCTTCCGTTACGACCTCGATCCGCGTGGCGTCGCTGACGCGGGTATCGAGCCGCATGCGATAGCCCACCGTGCGCCCAACAGGCTCCCCCAGAGTCTGCGCCATGCGCGATGCGACGGCGCGCGCCGCGAGGCGGCGCGGCTCGAGCATGAGGATCTTGCCACGAAGCCACGGCTCAGCCAGTAGCGCCAGCGGCACCACGGTGCTCTTGCCTGCGCCCGGCGGTGCTTGCAGCACGGCCCGAGTGTGCCGTGCGAGCGTGCTCCGCAGCGTCGGCAGGATCGAGTCGATCGGTAGTCCGCTTTTCAACGCTAACTACCAGTTGAGTTTGGTGCCGTCCCAACTCCAAAACGTGCCGGTGTCAGCCGGCGTGAGCTTCTCGACGACCGCAATCATGCCCGCAATGCTCTTGTCGATAGGCACGATTGACGGGCCACTCATCCCGAGGCCTTGCGTATCCACTTGGCCCGGCGACACGACCGCAATCGTGAGACCGCTGGCCCGCGTATCGTTCGCGAGCTGTGCAAACATCAAGTTCAACGCCGCCTTCGAACCGCTGTAAAAGTAATGCCCAGGCATCTTGGGCGCAGCCCGGTTGGTCACATACTCAAATTGGCCTGCGCGCGAGGTCACGGCGATCACTTTCTTGAGCTTACCGGCTAACAAGTTCGGCAGCAGCGCCTCCGTCATCTTCACGGGGCCTAGTGCATTGACTCGGTAGAATTGATCCCAAGTCGAGTAATCGATCGAGCCCAGCTGCACCTTCATCGGATCGCCGAAATAGCCCGCGTTGTTCACCAACAGATCGATTGGCTTGCCGGCAAGCGCTTGGGCGAGTGCGTCAACACTCGCGATGTTCGTCACGTCGACAGCAACCACTTGCACGTTGGGCCGTTCGTCGGCGAGTTTGTTGAGTTCAAACGCTTCGTCGGGCTTACGCGCCGTCGCAATCACATTCCAGCCGAGTGCTGCGTATTGCTTCGTAAACTCGAAGCCGAGGCCGCGATTGGCGCCCGTGATCAAGACGGTCGGTTTGGCCGTCGCAGTGGCTTCCTGCGCTCGAACCTGCGGCGCTGCGAAATACGACACTGCCGCGATCGCGGCCAACACGCGAAGAATAGGTCTGACTTGCATAGGCTTTCTCCTCAATTGGTGCGCCACGCCGCGCAGATGATACCCAGCCTAACCCGGTCTGCTACCATCAATGCCACGAGAAAACATCGCATTCCGGGGAGCACACATGCGTTGGCGCAACAGCAGGGAAAGCCAGAACGTCGAAGACTATCGCGGCCAGGAGATGCCCCGTCGTGGCGGCGGAATGGGGATGAAATTCGGCATCGGCACGATCGTGATGTTGGTGGTCGCGTACTTCCTCGGCATCGACCCGCGCATCGTGCTCGGGCTGAGCCAAGGATTGGGGCAAGCGACGGAGCAACAAACTGAAATGCCGGCGCCGGCGGCCGGTTCGCCGCAAGACGAAGCGGGGCAATTTGTGTCGCGCGTGCTCGGCGAAACGGAAGACACTTGGAACGAGATTTTCCAAGCGAGCGGCCAGCAGTACCCGGCGCCGAAGCTCGTGATGTTTTCGAATGCAGCGCAGTCCGCGTGTGGATTTGCGAGTTCTGCCTCGGGCCCGTTTTACTGCCCGGCAGACCAGAAGGTCTATATCGACACGGCTTTTTTCAATCAGCTCGCGACGGAGTTCCGTGCCGGCGGCGACTTCGCTGCCGCTTACGTGATCGCGCATGAAGTCGGTCACCACGTACAAACCGTGCTGGGTATTTCTTCGCAGGTGCGAGCGGCACAACAGCGCGCGTCTGAAGAACAAGGCAATCAACTGCAAGTCCGTATGGAGTTGCAAGCCGATTGCTTCGCGGGCGTGTGGGCGCATCACGCCGATGCGCGGCGCCAAGTGCTCGAGCCCGGCGATATCGAAGAAGCGCTTCGCGCAGCGGCCGCAGTGGGCGATGACACCATCCAGAAGCGCGCGCAGGGCTACGTTGTGCCGGAATCTTGGACCCACGGCTCGGCCGAGATGCGCCAGCAGTGGTTCCAGCGCGGCTTCGAAACGGGCTCGGTGAAGGCTTGCGATACCTTCAGCGCTGGCTGAGTAGGCTGTCGCCGCTGTCCCAGGATCGCTGGCGTTTGCGTAACAAGTCTTTGACATGGGCATTGCCGGCGGCCTCGACCGCCGCTGCCAGTGCTTGCTGAGCCGCCGCGATATCCCCCATCGCATGTAACAACTCGGCGCGGCCGGCGAGATATAACACCGAGCTTTCGAAGCCTCGCTCCGCCGACAGTTTCTCGAACGCTTGCCATGCCTGCGCAGGTCCGTCCGCGTAGCGAATCGCTATCGCGCGACTTACAGCGACCGCGGGGCTCGGAAACCTCTCGAGCAGAAGATCGTACTGACGCACGATCGCTGGCCAATCGGTCGAGGCGAAACTCGGCGCTCGCGCGTGAAGGGCGGCAATCGCGGCCTCGATGTGATACCTCGACAAATGCTCACCGGTCACCGAGCTGGCAAAGCAATCGAAGCCGCGTGCGATGAGCTGTGCGTCCCAGCGCGAGCGGTCCTGATCTTCCAGTGCGACGAGCTTCCCATCGGCGGTCCGGCGTGCCGGCAGACGAGCTGCTGTCAGGTACATCAGCGCCGCGAGCGCTGCGGTTGTTGGATCATGCGCTGGCGGATATCGGAGTAACAACTCGATCAGCCGTAGTGCGTCTTGTACGAGCGCCAGACGAATGGGCTCGGCTGCCGTCGTGCTCATGTAGCCCGCATCGAACAACAGATAGATTGTCTGTTGTACACCCGCAAGGCGCTGTGTGCGGAACTCCTGCGGTTCTGGTAGCTCGAACACGACAGCCGCCTCGCGCAACTCACGTTTGGCGCGGACGATCCGCTGCGCGATCGACTCGGGCGTTACGAACAGAGCGGTTGCGATCTCGTCGCTCGACAAGCCGCAAGCGAGCCGCAGCGTCAGCGCCACTTGCGCGCCTTGTGAGAGACTCGGGTGGCAGCAATACGTGAGGAGGCGTAAAAGATCGTCGTTAAAGACTTCACTGGATGAGTTTGTTTCGACTAACGACGCCTCGTCTGTCGGTCCTTCGACTAACGACTCAATTTCATCTTGCGTGGTCTCGTACCGCGCGCGCCGCAGCCGATCCACTAGAGCATTACGACTCGCGCGCTGGAGCCAGGCAGCCGGACGAGTCGGTACGCCAGACAGGGGCCATGCTCGCATCGCAGCTAACAAGGCATCCTGCAGAGCGTCCTCGACGACATCGAGGCGCGCTGGCCCGACGCGCCGAATAAGTGAGCCCACGATGCGCCCGGACTCGCGCCGGAACACTTCTGCGAGCAGAACTCCACTGCGATTCGTCGTGGTCATCGCGCCTCGACGCGGTCTGCTAGGTGGGCTCGATTTCGCGCAATTCGATCCAGCCGAAATCGAGATGCGGGCAGTCAGCGACCAATTGCTGAGCTTGCGCGAGGGACGGCGCCGTCACGATGAAGAACCCACTGACGATGTCTTGAGCTTCGGCGTAGGGACCACTACTTGCGACGACACCAGCGCTGCCGCGACGCACGTGCAGACCGCCATCGTCGCGTAGCTTGTGCCCCGCTACCAAACGACCGCTGGCACCGAGCTTGTCCGCCCAGGCGGTATACCGCTCGACGATTGCTTGCATCTCCGTCGCGCTCAAACTGCGAAAATGCTGCGGATTTTCGCGCAGCAATAAGACAAATTCGGCCATGAATTTCTCCCTCGAATAATGATGGTGATTCTAGGCGCTGGAACGATTCCGCGCGCCCATACGACGTTCGAGGAGGCCCGGAATCGACATCCGGTAAAAAATTTCGTCAGCGCTGCCTAACGATGGCGAAGGCTGCGGCCACCCACGCCGCAATCAGCATGGCACCACCCACAGGTGCCAGCGCGACGACGCCGCGCGGCGCCCCGAACGTGAGCGCGTAGATGCTGCCGCTGAACAGCACCATCCCAACGACCAACATCCAGCCCGCACGCAACAGCCACGCGATCGTCGCGTCGCGCAATAGCAGGGCCAGCCCCAAGAGCCCGAGCGAATGGAAGAATTGATAGGTGACGGCTGTCTCGAACGACCGGAAACGCTGCGGCGTCAACACTGCCTGCAGCGCGTGCGTGCCGAATGCGCCGAGGGCTGTTGCCAGCGCGAGCGATGCGCACGCGATGACGAGAAAGCGCCGCGCGGTCGGTGTCACAGCTCGCCCGCTGCTCGCAGTAAACGCAAGCGCGCGAGATCAGCATCGAGCAGCGCGTCTCGAGCGTTAGCAGCTGCGCCCAACTGCAATGCGATCGCCTCGAGCACTTGCGTGTTCGCGATCAAGTCGGCCGAGTACAGCTCGCGACTCATGCGTAAATTTTCCTCCGCTTGTGCTACCGCATCGCGTGTCGCGACGATACGCGCTTCCGCCTCGTCCAAGCCCAGCACGGCTTGCTGCACTTCGAGCTGAATAGCGGACGAGAGCTCCTCTCGCCGTAACTCCACGGCGCGACTCGCGCGACGCAGCGACGCGGCGCGTTGTCTCGCTTGACCTCCATCGAACAACTGCCAAGTGACACCGAGACCGACCATCGAGAAGTCCTGCCGATCGAGTATTGTCGTTTCCAGATGATTGTAGCCCGCGATGAGCCCGAGTTGCGGCAACCGCCGTCCGCTCTCGGCGCGTGCGCGCTCTGCGAGTGCCGAAGCGCGCGCCGCGAGGCCGTGCAATTCACTGCGTTGCGCGAGCGCGCGCTGCTGGAGCGTCACGAGCTCGAGCGCCGCGGGCACCGCGATTCGTAAGGCCACATCGAGCTCGGGCTCGCGCTCGAGCGGCTGGCCCACCCGCCGATTGTAGGCACCGCGTGCCTGGGCCGCAGCGGTTACGGCACGCAGCCGTTGCTGCTCAGCATTGGCCAGCGCCACTCGCGACGCTAACAAGTCTGACTGATTGACGCTGCCCTTCTCCGCCATCACTGCCACGTCGCCAACATGTGCCCGCAAAGCTTCCACTTGCGCCATGGCCGTTTCGCGTGCGGCCCGCGTGCGCAGCACATCGACATAGCGTTCCGCCACTTCGAGTTTGAGATCGGCGATCGCGCGGCGTTGCTCTGCCTCGGAGGCTCGATGCACGGAAGCGGCGGCACGAACGCCGGCCGAAATGCTGCCGCCCGCGTACAATGGCAGCTTCAATTCAGCGTAACCATTCAGCGTGTCGTCATCGTCAAAGATGCGCGGCGACTGAAAGCTAAAGCTCGGCGTGTCGACGGACAGCGCAGGCGCATCCGCATACTGCGTGTACGTGCCGCCGACAGTCAGCGTCGGAAGCCGAGCGCCGCGCGCTGCCCGCAGATCCGCATCGGCGGCCTGCATCTCTTGGCTCACGGCCGCTAAGCCCGGATCCTGCGCGAGCGCCATCCGCCACGCATCATCCAAAGACTCCGCCTGCGCTCGCGCCGCGGCCAACGCGAGAGCGAGCGCAGCCCCTAACAACACGTATCGCGACTTCATTTGGGAGCTCGTAGCGGAAGGATGCCCAGCAGCTTCAGGACGTACGTCTCGTAGACGGGCGTGAGCGAGCCCGTACGCACTTTGCGCAGAAAGTACTTCTCGAAGGCGATCTTTGCGAGATGCACCCATTTGCCTTCGCGCGCCCAGGTGACGTTGCGCGGCGGGATCTGCGGTAGCGCGACGAAGGCGGCACCCGAGTCGCCGAAGTCGGCGAGGCAGATCGCATTCCACGTGGCATGCGCCGTTGCCGGCTTGCCCGTGAGATCGGCCACGATGTTCTCGCAGATCGCGCTGACCATCGACTCGATCATGTACCCCGTCTTCGGCGCGCCCACAGCGATCGGCGTCGCTTCCACCGGTGGTATCGCCACACAAACACCTGCAGAGAAAATGTTCGCGTACGCCTTGGAGCGTTGATGCTCGTCGATGAGTACGAACCCGCGTGGGTTGCACAGTTTCGGCACACTGGCCACGGCATCGACACCTTTGAATGCCGGCAGAATCATCGCGTACTTGAACGGTACGACATGATCTTTGCGGGGCTGGCCGTCGTCACCCACTTCCGTGGCCTTCACCTCGGTCGCCGTAACTTCGGTGATCTTCGCGTTCGTGATCCATTTGATGTGACGTTGGCGCAGCTCGCTCTCCATCAAGCCTTTGCTGTCACCGACGCCGCCGAGGCCCATATGGCCAATATACGGCTCGCTCGTCACGAACGTCATCGGCACGCGATCGCGCATCTTGCGCTTGCGTAAGTCGGTATCCAGGATCATCGCGAACTCGTACGCCGGACCAAAGCAACTCGCGCCAGGCGCCGCGCCGATCACGATCGGGCCTGGGTTCTCGAGAAACTGCTGATACGCCGCCCATGCGGCCTCAGAGTGCGCATGGGTACAGATCGATTGCGTGTGTGCGTGCGGCCCTAACCCGGGGACTTCTTCGAAAGACAACTTTGGACCCGTTGCGATCACAAGATAGTCGTACTTCAACGCGCGCCCGTCGGCGAGCGTCAAGCGGTTAGTCGCCGCATCGATCGCGGTCACAGCGGTCGGGATCCACTCGACGCCTTTCTTCTGCAGTCCGTTGGCAAGATTGACACGAGTTTGTGACGTCTTGCGCCAGCCCACGGCCACCCATGGATTCGACGGCGTGAACTCGAAGTACGGCGACGTACCGATCAACGTAACACGGTGCTCCGAGCCGAGCTTCTTGCGCAGTTCGAATGCGGCAGGGACGCCGCCAATCCCCGCACCGACGATTGCAATGTCTGCCATGACGTACCCCTCGTCTGAATTGTTAGGAAGCGGTGCGAGCTTGCGCTCGCCGTAGATAGGCGAAATACAGAACGGGGATCACGACCAGCGTGAGCACCGTCGATACCAAGATGCCGAAAATCAGCGAGACGGCGAGCCCGTTAAAGATGGGATCGTCGAGAATGAAAAACGCACCCGCCATCGCTGCCAGGGCTGTGAGGACGATAGGCTTGGCACGCGTGATACCGGCGTTCACCACGGCGTCCTCGAGCGAACGCCCCGCTGCTCGCTCACTGTTGACGAAATCAACCAACAAGATGGAGTTACGGACGATGATGCCGGCGAGTGCGATCATGCCGATCATCGACGTGGCCGTGAACTGCGCTCCGAGCAACGCATGCCCTGGCATCACACCGATGATCGTCAGGGGAATCGGCGTCATGATGATGAGCGGCACGCCATACGAACCGAACTGCGCGACGACGAGTAGGTAGATCAGAATGAGCCCCACGGCGTAGGCCGCTCCCATGTCGCGAAACGTCTCGTACGTGATTTGCCACTCACCATCCCATTTCACGGCCACATCGGCTGGATCGTCCGGTTGCGCGATAAAGTGCTGCGTTGGCACGACGCCCGAGACGCGCACGTCTTCCATCTGACCAACGATGTCGAACATGCCGTAGAGTGGGCTGTCGAGCTTGCCGGCCATGTCGCCCGTGACATAGGCCACTGGCAAGAGGTTCTTGTGGTAGATCGCTGCGTCCCATACGGCTTCGCGCGCGCTCGCGATCGCGCCAATACGCACTCGCGTGCCACTCATCGAGCGCACTTCGAGTTCGAGCAGCTCATCGATGCTCGACTTATCGCGAACGGGCAGCTCGATGCGCACCGAGGTGGGCTCTTGGCTGCGAGCGGTACGCAAGTAGGTAGCATCGTGCCCAGCCAGCGCCATCGTGAGGAGCTGACTCACTTGCGCAGGCGCTACCCCCAGCATCGCGGCTTTGCCTTGGTCCACTTCAATGACCCAACGCTTCGTGGCAGCTTCGAGTGTGTCGTCGACATCGATGATGTCTTGCGTGCTGTCGAACAGCTTGCGCACTTCGCGCGTGAGCGCGGCGCGCTCCGCCGACGTGGGCGCATAGATCTCGGCTACTAACGGCGCTTGTACCGGCGGCCCCGGCGGCACTTCGACGACTTGGACGGTCCCGCCATGGCGCCGCACCACTGCGACGAGGGCGGGCCGCACCGCGAGCGCGATCTCATGGCTTTGGCGATCCCGCTCGTGCTTATCGACGAGATTGACTTGGATATCGCCCAACTCTGGGCTCTGGCGCAGCGAATACTGCCGTACGAGGCCGTTGAAGTTGATCGGCGCTGCGGTACCCGCGTACACCTGATAGTCCGTCACTTCAGGCACGCGCTCGATGACCGCCGCAAGCTCGCCCAGTACGCGCGCGGTCGTTTCAACGGGCGTGCCCTCCGGCATGTTCAGCACCACCTGAAACTCCGACTTGTTGTCAAACGGCAGCATCTTGAGCACGACGAGCTTTACAACCGCGAGCGCGACTGCGGCCACGATGGCGAGGCCAATTCCCGCATACAGCTTGTGACGGCGCGCGCGCCCGCCGTCCGCTGCAAGGTACGGCCGCATCACGCGCTCAAACAGCCGCGTCACGCGGGGGTTCGCCTCGTGCGCCGTCGCCTCGCCCACCGGCGCATGCGATTCCTTTCCTAACAACTTGCGACTCAGCCAAGGCGTAAACACGAGCGCCACCGCGAGCGAGATCACCATCCCCATGCTGGAGTTGATGGGGATCGGGCTCATGTAAGGGCCCATCAGGCCACTCACAAAGGCCATCGGCAGTAGCGCCGCGATGACGGTGAATGTGGCGAGAATCGTGGGCCCACCCACCTCATCGACCGCACGCGGGATCAGCACGTCGAGTGGCTCATTGGATAATTGGCGGTGTCGGTGAATGTTCTCGACGATGACGATGGCATCGTCGACCAGGATGCCAATCGAGAAGATCAACGCGAACAGCGACACACGGTTGATCGTGAAGCCCCAAGCCCACGAAGCAAACAGCGTGGCTGCCAGCGTAACGATAACCGCCGCACCGACGACGACAGCTTCGCGTCGGCCCATCGTCAAGATGACTAACAACACCACTGAGATCGTCGCGAACAGGAGCTTCTGGATCAGCTTCTGCGCTTTGTCATTCGCCGTGACGCCGTAGTTGCGCGTGACGGTGACTTCGACACCGTCCGGAATGTACTGTCCGCGCAGCAGCTCGACACGCTTCAGCACGCTACTTGCCACGTCGCTCGCATTTTCGCCGGTCTTCTTCGCCACTGCGATCGTGACCGCTGGCGCATTGCGCACCTCGGATTGCGATCCGTACCAAACGTACTGCTCCGGCTGATCCGCGGCCGCGCGTACCGTCGCGACATCCTCGAGATAAATGGGCCGACTCGCGACATAGCCGACGACCAGATTCGCAACGCTGTCGCGATCGACGAGAAATTGCCCGGCTTGTACGGGCGTTACCGTACCTCCGCTCACGAGGGCACCTGCCTGCAGCGACTGATTCGACAGCGCGAGCGACTGCGCGATCTCGGTCAGTGTGAGCCCATGGCCTGCGAGTCGCCGCGGATCGAGCTCAACATGAACGACGTTGTCCTCGGCACCCACGGTGTAGACGTCGCGTGTCCCGGGGACGCGCTTGATCTCCGTTTCGATTGAGCGCGCCACCTTACTCAAATCAGCGGCACTGCGCGCCGGATCTCGTGTCCATAACGTGAGCGTCAGCACCGGCACATCTTCGATGCCACCGGGTTTGACGAGGGGCTGCAGTACCCCGAGATTGGCCGGGCGCCAGTCTTGATTGGAATAGATTGCGTTGTAGAGACGTACGACCGCCTCGGTGCGCGTTTCCCCAACTGCAAATTGCACCGTGATTAGGCCGAGCCCGGGCCGAGACACCGAGTAGATATGCTTGATGCCGGCAATCTCGCCCAGCACACGCTCCATCGGGCTCACGACGAGCGACTCGACTTGTTCAGACGTCGCCCCTGGAAACGGGATGAAGATGTTGGCGAACGTCACGTCGATCTGCGGTTCTTCCTCGCGCGGTGTGACCCACACGGCGAACAGGCCTAACAACATGGCCGCGACAGCGAGCAGCGGCGTCAACTGGTTCTTGAGAAAGAACCGTGACAGCCGCCCCGAGAAGCCGAGCGCTTCTGGCATTACGGCGCCGCTCTGTCGCGATTGACCAATGCGCGCAACGCGAGCTGCGGATCGAGGGCGACTTGCTCACCCGCGTTGAGCCCTGCGATCACCTCGACGCGATCACCTCGGACGTGGCCGAGTCGCACTTGGCGGAGCACGGTGCGGCCACCTCCCTCGCCTTCGAACACGTACAAGCCTGTCACCTCGCCGCGCTCGACCACCGCTGTCCGCGGCACGAGCAAACGATCTTCTTCGCCGGTGACGAAGCCCACTTTGACAAACATTCCCGGCAGAACTGCGGGGCCCTCCTTCGGCAGATCGACCCGCACGCGGAATGCGCCGGAGTCGGCGGCTGCACGCGGATACACGGTGACTTTCGAGGCTTGGATCCGCCGCTCGCCGACATACACGGCCGCGCTGGGCTGGCTCTGAATTTGCAGCGCGAGATCCTGCGAGACGTCAACGATCACTCGCATCTCGCCGAGGGCGGCGGCGGCAAACAGCGGCGTACCCGGTGCGACCGACTCCCCTGCGCGCACGAATCTATCGGTGATCACACCCGCGAACGGCATACGCACTTCGGTGTAGCCCAAGCCTTCGCGGGCAGCGCTGCGAGCCGCTTGTGCCGCATCGAGGCGCGCAACGGCACCATCGCGATAGGCAGTGACTTCGTCGAAAGTCGCTTTGGCGACCACTTTGCGCGCATACATGTCGGCGATGCGCTCATAGCGCGCCTCAGCCTCTGCGGCCTGTGAGCGCGCCGCGCGCAGCGCGGCATCGGCTTGATCGAGCCCGGCGCGCTGCTGCACGGCGCGCAGCCGCAGCACGACACCGCCCGCCGCGACGGAGTCGCTCACGTCGCGCACGATGGCCGTGACTTCGCCCGATGTTTGCGCCGAGACCGTTCCTTGATTGACCGCTTCGATGCGCCCATCGATGCGCCGCTCCGCCGTCACACGCTCCGACGCAACATTGAGCGTCGGATATGGCGCTTTGGCGGGTGCGCCATCCACGTCGGGTGCCGACGGCTTGCCACAACTTGCTAAGGCAAACGCCCCCAGCCATGCGAACCAGGCGACGCGAAGCGGCGGGGCACGCCGCGTGGATGCATCGCCCGGTTTCGAAACGACTGCATCCATAAGCAACTGCCTCAACGAAACGCGCAGCCGGGCGTAACGCCGAACTTGCGCAAGATCAGAGCCAACGGACAAAAGCCCGTGAAGGAAGCTTGTAGCAAGTTCAGCCCGACGAATGCCGTCAGGAAATACCAGTACGGACTGACGTATTGCCCCAATAGCAGGCTCACGAGCACGACGCTGCCCGCGAACGCCATAACGAAACGGTCGATATTCATGCGCTGTCTCCGGGCCGCCCGCGGCGACCGTGATGGGTTTCAATCGGCGTCAGTATATTAGTACTTGCTAATTTAGCAAGTGCTAATTATACTGAGTACCTCATGACTCGGAGCTCTGTGATGGCCCGGCGTTTGCCCAAAACCGTGAAGGACATGCTGCCGCATGCTGAGGAAGCGGCTGAGTTGTTGCGCGCGCTCGCAAACGAGCAGCGTCTGATGATTTTGTGCAACCTCACCGAAGGCGAAATGTCAGTCGGTGAGCTCAATGAGCGGCTGCCGCTCAGCCAGTCGGCGCTCTCGCAGCACTTGGCCGTGTTGCGCGACACTGGCGCGGTCACCACGCGGCGCGCAGCGCAAACGGTGTACTACTCACTGAAGCCCGGCCCCGCAGGCCGGGTGGTTGCGACCCTGCACCAGATCTATTGCGCTTGATGGAATCGATCGAACGGGACGGCTGGCGTAGACTCTGGCATTGCAGGAGTCCTTATGACCGAACCGATCATCGCCCAGCGCAAACCGTACTTCGTTGAGCTACAACAAGGCCGCACCTACTATTGGTGCAGTTGTGGGCGCTCGAAGCGTCAACCCTTTTGCGATGGATCGCATGCTGGAACCGATTTCCAGCCCGTCGCCTACACGCCCCAGGAAGCGCGCGAAGAAGTGTTGTTTTGCGGCTGTAAGCAGACCTGCCAGAAACCCTTCTGCGATGGCAGCCATAACAACTTGCCCGGCGCCTATCGTGAGGATGATCCGAATAGCGACACGAATCGGCTAATCCCATCAGCACCCGCGACGGACGGGCCAATCATTGCACTCGACGGCGTCTGTTACGTGTTTCGCCCGTCGCGCGCCACCCTCACGGTGCGGGGTGCGGCTCACTACTGCACGGTCATCGGACCCGAGTTCGGCGCTCAATATCAATCGCAGTTCTATCTGGAAGCACGAGGTCGAACCGACTATCTGTCCTTTGGCGACCGACATGTCGTGTTGTTCGTGCAGCGTGGCGCAGGCCAAATTCACATTGGTGCCCGCAGCTTTTCGATCGCGCCCACTGACGGCGTGTATGTTCGCCCTGGCGAGGCCTGCGCGCTCGAGCCGGAATCCGAGTCGTTAGTTGTGTTTATCTCTGCTTGCCCCGCAGCGACGACCATCGACTGGCCCGACTCCGCTCCCGCTTGGTTCGACGCCGACTGGCCAGAGCGCGTCGTCAAGGTGGACGCGTCAAAGCGCCAGGCGATGGCGGCGCGGTTCTTTCAAATGTTGGTCGACAAGCACGTCGGCTCAACGGTGGCCACACAGTTCATCGGGCATATTCCGTTCTCGAAAGCGGAGCCCCACCGCCATCTGTACGAAGAAGCCTTGATCCTCGTCGAGGGCCACGGATGCCTGTGGACCGAGACCCGCAAGACGAACGTGCAAACCGGCGATGTGATGTTCCTGCCTCGCAAGCAGCTGCATTCGCTGCAATGCATCGATGCTGCGGGTATGGATGTGGCAGGCGTGATCTACCCTGGCGACAATCCGAGCATCAACTATTAGAGGCGTAGCCGATCACCACCACAGGTCGGCGAGGATCAACACGATCGCAAGCGGCGCAACATACGCGAGCAATAGCCGCCAGATTCGATAGAGCGTGCCGCTCCCCAAGCCGAGCTCATCGACCGTGACGGCGGCATTCAGACGCCACCCGACGAACAGCGCAATCAACAACGCATTGACCGGGATCAATACGTTGGCAATGGTGTAGTCCACCAAGTCGAACACCGTCTTCGTCGCAAGCCCTTCGAACATCGCTAAGGGATGGAAGCCACTCAATGTGTTGAACGACAGCAGCGACGGCACGCCAATCACCCAAGTGAGGCCGGCGACGATGGTGGTTGCGAGGGGCCGGCTCCACTGCGTTCTCTCGATGACCCAAGCGACCGTCGGCTCGAGCATCCCGATCGCCGTTGTGAAAGCGGCGAAGAATACGAGCACGAAGAACGCACCGCCGATGAAATCGCCTGCGGGCATCTGTCCAAACGCGACAGGCAATGTCACGAAACTCAAGTTCGGTCCGCCGTCGGGTGCGAGCCCAAAATGAAATACGATCGGAAAGATCGCGAGCCCCGCGAGAACCGACGTGAGCAATACCGAGCCGCAGATGATCACGGCTGACTGCGGCAACGAGACGCCGCGCGGCAGATACGCGCTGTAGGTCATCATCACGCCGACACCGATCGCCGTCGAGTAAAAGGCTTGACCAAGCGCTACGAGCCAGGTCTCGCTCGTTACGCGGGAGAAGTCCGGTGTCAGCAAAAAGGCAGCGCCGCGACTGAAGTCGAGTGCGATGGCATTGTAGGCAACTAAGCCTAACAAGATCGCGAAAAGCGCAGGCATCATGAGCTTGGAAACGCCTTCGATGCCGCGCCGAACACCGCGCGCGACCACCCAGGCGGAAAGCCCGATGAACAGCGCATGCGCCACCAGTTGCAGACCTGGGTTTGCAGTGCGCGCCTGAAATTGGGCTGCCGATGCGGCGCCATCGAGATCTTGGAAGCCGCTCGTCGCAGCAATCCAAACGTAATCCATGACCCAGCCGCCAACGACCGCGTAGTAGCTCAAACCCACGAACGGGATGAGTATGCTGAGCCAGCCAATCGCTCGCCATGCCGGGGAAGCCCCCTCTTCCCGGACGATCGAGTTCACGCTCTCGATCGCGCTGCCCTTACGGCGTCGACCGATCGCCATTTCGGCCATCATGATCGGAACGCACAGCAAGACGACACAGCACAGATACACCAGCAAGAATGCGCTGCCGCCATTCACGCCAGCCACATAGGGGAAGCGCCACAAACTACCGAGGCCCACGGCCGCGCCGACGGCCGAAATCAAGAATGCGAAGCGCGAGCTCCAGATAGCCGCTGCCGCAGGTGTCGAGGCCACTCGCGTCTCCCTACAGGATCCTGTGCTCGCGCGTCCGCGAGGTTCGTGACAGGATAACCATTCCAAAGGATGAGGGCACGCCGATGATGCGTAAAGCGAACAAATCTATCGGTCACCGGGTCGCTTGCTGGATGGGCTCCTTGTTAGTTGCGAGCGGCGCGTGTGCCGAGACGATCGTCATCGAGAACGTCACGGTGATCGATGGCACGGGCTCGGCCCCACGCTCGAATATGACCGTCGTGATCGAGGGCGATCGCTTCACACAAGTCGCACCGGCGAAAGAGGCTCGCCCGCCGACAGGTCGCCGTATCGACGGCAGCAAACGCTTCCTGATCCCTGGCCTGATGGACATGCACGTTCACCTGCGGGGTGGTACCGAGATCACGCGCGACGGGCTGCGACGTGTGGTGCAACGACGCGAGGAAGGCGTCGCGGCCCTGCACAGTTACCTCTACAGCGGCGTCACCAGCATTTACGACGCCGGCAATGTGCCCGATTTCATTTTCGAGCTGCGGGATGCGGAACGCTCCGGGCGCTTGCTCGGACCGCGCATCTTTGCAACGGGTGGCATCGTCACTTACCCGGGAAGTCACGGCAGTGGCGCAGGTTCGACCGACGTCACGAATTGGCCACAGGCCACGGTGGCGCTCGATGCGCACATCGCGCGCAAACCAGATGTTCTGAAGCTCACGCTCGAGGAGCGCGGCTGGGGCGCGCGACCGATGATTCCGCATCTCGATCCGGCGCTGCTCGAGAAGATCGTGGAGTACTACAACGAGCGCGGCATTCGTACCACCGTCCATGTTTCCGGTGAGCTACGCGCCCGGCAAGCGATCTTCGCCGGCGTCGACACGCTCGCGCACCCGGTGATTCAGGGCCCCGTGAGCGAGTCCTTCGTGAAACTGATGAGCGCGAAGCGGATCCCGACCGTGACGACACTCACGATCGGCGAGAACTACAGCCGCCTCGTCGAACACCCCGAGTATCTCGATCAGCCACTCTATCGCGCGTCGCTGAGTGCAGCCGAGATCACGCGGCTCAAGACCGAGCGGCGCCAGGAATGGCAAGACAGCCGCTGGACTTGGTGGATGAAACTCATGACACCGGTTGCGCAAGACAACGTACGCAAGCTGCATGACGTGGGCGCGATCTTGACACTGGGCACCGATCAAACCGTCGGGCCGAGCGTACATCGGGAGATGGAGTTGCTGGCGGCGGCAGGCATCAAGCCGCTCGACATCATTCGCATCGCCACTTTGAATGGCGCCCTCTTCCTCGGACGCGAGCGCGATATGGGCTCGATCGAGGTCGGCAAGCTCGCCGATGCTGTGCTGCTCGACGCGGACCCGAGCGTCAACATCGACAACGCGAAGGCCATCGTCGCAGTCATCAAAAACGGCGCACTCGTCGACGAAAGCCTGTTGCAGCTCGCGGGCGGGCCCGTGGCGCGCCGCCTACCGCCGCGCTAACGACGAAAGAACGCTTCCGCAGCGCGATCGGCCGGATAGAACAACTCGAGCGTCAACTCGTCGAGCGTGACATCGAGCGACGAACCAATTTTCGCGAGCGTCGTGAACATGGACACGGATTGTCCGTCGATGGTCAACACGCATGGAATCAGCAGCCGCGCCGCATCGTGCGCCTCTGCGGCAAGCTTCGCTTGTAACTGCTGAACATTGGCATATTGCAGCACCTCGTCGCGCAGCTTCTGCAATTCCGGGTCGTTGGCGAGCGCAGCCATTCGACTCAGTTCTTTGACGACGTGAGTACCCCACTCCGCAAAATTGGCTGTCACCGCAGCGAAACCTTCGGGATGCAGACTGGCGCGCATCATATTGACCGTCGGCTCGCGGAGCTTTGCGGGGAGCATCGCAACCAGCCGCGACGCCGATTGATTGGCGAGCACGACATTGAAGCGTCGATCGACGGCGATGCCCGGGTACGGTTCATGCGCATCTAACAACCGCTGCAGCGCACGACGCACATCCGCAAGTTCGGGTGCCGCGAGTGCAGTCTCAGCAAAGCGCGGCGCATAGCCGCACTGCAGGAGGATCGCGTTGCGCTCGCGCAGCGGCAGTGTCAGATACTCGGTGAGGGCGAGGATCAACTCGGCACTCGGCTTCGCGCGTCCTGTCTCAATGAAGCTCAGGTGGCGAGCCGAAACTCCCGCCCCCATTGCGAGCGCGAGCTGGCTCAGCTTGCGACGCATGCGCCACGCGCGCAGCAATTCGCCGCCGTGCGAACGCGTAGACCTCCGACTCGAACGTGCAGTCATCGGTGCAACTTGCCTAGAACGGGCTCGCTGTGGCGAACCACATCGCAATGCCGGTCGCAATGAAGAACGCCCCGTCGGTGAGACCTGCGGCAAGAAAGAACTTGGTTTGCAGCGCCGGCATGAGCTCCGGTTGGCGTGCGCTCGCCTCGAGAAACTTCGAGCTCGACAGACCAATCCCGATACACGAACCGGCGGCGGGAATTGCAATCAGCAAGGCCACGGCGAGAGGCAGAAAGTCGGCGTTCGGCACAGTCACTCCTTCATGCGCCGCGTGTGCGGCCGAACGTCAGAATACTCCGCCAGGTCACGACGGCAATTACCTCGTGGGTAATCGCACCGACGTCGTCGGCGCTAGCGCGAGCGCGACCCTCGACCCTTGGGTGCCGACTTTGGTGTACGGGGCGTGCGCGGCAAACCCGTGTGTTGCGTGCGAAACGGCCGCGCACTCGCGCGCTTGCCTTCCGGCGCAGTCCCCGTGCCTGCAGGCTGATACGCCGGCACGAGCTGGTGCTTGCCATTGCCAATGAGATCGGCGCGACCCATCCGGCGCAGCGCCTCGCGCAACACCGGCCAGTTGTTAGGATCGTGGTAGCGCAAGAACGCCTTGTGCAATCGCCGCACCTTGAGGCCCTTGGGAATCGCCACCTCTTCGCTCGAGCGCGTCACCTTGCGCAGCGGATTCTTCTGCGTGTGGTACATCGCCGTGGCGGTGGCCATCGGCGACGGCAGGAACGCCTGTACTTGGTCGGCGCGAAAGCCATTCTTTTTGAGCCACAGCGCGAGCTCGAGCATGTCCTGGTCGGTGGTACCGGGATGCGCCGCGATGAAGTAGGGAATCAGATACTGCTCTTTGCCCGCTTCTTTCGAGTAGCGATCGAACAATTCCTTGAAGCGGTAGTAAGTACCCACTCCCGGTTTCATCATTTTTGACAGCGGGCCTTCGCCGATCGCCTCGGGTGCGATCTTGAGGTAACCACCGACGTGATGCTGCGCCAGTTCCTTCACATAGGCCGGACTCTCGATCGCCAAGTCGTAACGCACGCCCGAGGCAATCAGGATCTTCTTGATGCCGGGCAACTCGCGCGCCTTGCGATACAACTGAATGAGCGGCGCATGATCGGTGTTGAGATTCGGGCAAATGCCGGGATACACGCACGACGGCTTGCGACACGCCGACTCGATCTCGCGGCTCTTGCAAGCGAGCCGGTACATGTTAGCAGTCGGGCCACCGAGGTCGGAGATCACGCCCGTAAAGCCCGGCACCGTATCGCGCACCTTTTCAATCTCGCGCAGGATCGAGTTCTCGGAGCGGCTCTGGATGATGCGGCCTTCGTGCTCCGTGATCGAACAAAAAGTACAACCGCCGAAGCAGCCGCGCTGAATGGCGATCGAAAAGCGAATCATCTTGTAAGCCGGGATGTTCGCTTTGCCGTAGAACGGATGCGGCTGGCGCTGGTACGGCAGCTCATACACCCAATCCATCTCGCGAGTGGTTAGCGGGATCGGCGGGGGATTGAGCCACACGTCTTGAGCGCCATGGCGTTGCACGAGCGCACGCGCATTTCCGGGGTTCGACTCCATATGCAGGATGCGCGACGCGTGGGCGTAGAGCACTGGGTCGGCCGCAACTTGCTCGAACGACGGCAAGCGAATGACGCTGCGCTCGCGATCGGCATTCTTGACGCGCCGGACGAAGCGCACCACTTTTTCAGAATCGGCGGCAGGCGCAGCGCCCGTCGCGCAAGGCTTCGCACTCGCCGCATCGGCCGCGCGCCGCTCGGGGTCACGCGCCTCACCCTGGCCGGCGATGTCTAGACTCGCGCCCGCCATGCCGTCCATCGCGTACGGGTTCGGCGCCGGCTGCAGTGCGCCCGGCGTATCGAGATGAGTCGAGTCGATCTCGACCCAGTCGTTAGGCCGCGCGGCGCGCACGAACGCGGTGCCGCGCAAATCCGTGATCGCGCGAATCGGTTCGCCGGCGGCGAGCCGATGCGCAAGATCGATCACTTGCCGCTCGGCATTGCCATAGATCAGCATGTCGGCCTTTGCATCGAGCAACACCGAGCGACGCACTTTCTCCGACCAGTAATCGAAGTGTGCAATACGGCGCAGCGATGCTTCGATGCCGCCCACGACAATCGTGGCGTCGGTGTACGCCTCGCGTGCGCGCTGCGCATACACGATCACCGAGCGGTCCGGGCGCTTGCCGCCTTCGCCCTCGGGCGTGTACGCGTCGTCGGTACGAATGCGCTTGTCAGAGGTGTAACGATTGACCATCGAATCCATGTTTCCGGCCGTGATGCCGAAGAACAGATTCGGTTTGCCGAGCGCCTTGAACGAATCGGCGCTGTGCCAATCGGGCTGCGAGAGGATACCGACGCGAAAGCCCTGCGCTTCGAGCACACGACCAATGATGGCCATGCCGAAGCTCGGATGATCGACGTACGCATCACCTGTGACGATGATGATGTCGCACGAATCCCAACCGAGCGCGTCCATCTCCGCTCGCGACATCGGCAAGAACGGGGCTGCGCCGAAGCGCGCAGCCCAGTGCTTGCGATACGAAAAGATGTCGCGTGCGGCGTCCACGTGCTTACTTCGGTGCGAGCGCTTCGCTCAAGCCGGGCACGTGCTCCGCGCCTTCCAACACCTGCAAACTCGCCCCGCTGAAATCGTCGCCGACAGGCTCGTACCGGCCCGCGAGGCACTTCGACAAAAATGCTTCGGAGACGGCATAGAACGATGTCCGGTTAGACGGGCGCGCAAAGCCATGGCCCTCGTCGGGATACAGCACATAGGTGACCGGCAATCCCTTGGCCTTCATTGCCGCGACGATCTGATCGGACTCCGCTTGCTTCACGCGCGGGTCGTTAGCACCCTGCGCGATGAGGAGCGGCCGTTGGATTGCGTCGACCCGCGTCAATGGTGAGCGTTCGAGCAAGAACTTCTTGCCCTCCTCCGTACGCGGATCGCCCACGCGCTGCGCAAACTCCTCGAAGAACGACTTCCAGTACGGTGGAATGGTCGACAGCAGCGTCAAGAGATTCGACGGGCCGACGATGTCGACACCGCACGCGAAAGCTTGCGGCGTGAATGTGAGGCCGACGAGCGTTGCATAGCCACCGTACGAGCCGCCATAGATGCCCACTTTGTCGGCGGTCGTCACTTTCTCGCTGATCGCCCATTGCACGGCGTCTAACAAGTCGTCGTGCATCTTGCCAGCCCATTCGCGGTTGCTGGCGTTGATGAATGCCTTACCGAAGCCCGTGGAGCCACGGAAGTTCACCGACAACGCCGCATAGCCACGATTCGCAAGCCATTGGTGCTCGGCATCGAAGCCATACACATCGCGTGCCCAGGGGCCGCCGTGCACGTTCAACACGAGTGGCACCGGCGAATCCGGGCGGCCATCGCCGTTCTTGTCGCTGCCCGGCGGCAACGAGAGGTACGCCACGAGCGTGAGGCCATCGCGCGCCTTCAACTCGAGTGCCTCCATGGGCACGAGCGGCGCTCCCGCGAGCTGCGGACGCTGATCGAACAACTTGGTCACCGTACGCGCCTTGCGATCGTACAAATGGCTCGTGGCCGGTGCTTGCGGCTCATCCGTGACGACGACCCACTTCGAGTCGTCCTGCGTGCGGCTCACGATGTCGAAGTTCTCACCAATCTGCGAGGTGAGGAACGTGAGATCGCCGCGGATCGAAGCGACGAGCGGCGTCGTCTCCGGCTTCAGATAGTTGACGATGTAAGCTTGCGGCGCCCGCGTCTTCGGGTCGAGCCATACATCGTTGATGTCGGCTTGCTCGCTCGTCGCAATCGTCGACTGCTTGCCCGTGGCGAGATCGACACGCATCAACGCGGCCTTATCGCGCCCAACCGACGAGCGCATTAGCGCCGTCTTGCCATTGCCTTCGATTGCAATAAAGTTAGTGGTTAGCGAATCCTCGCGCCCATACTCGAGCAGCGTCACCCAACCCGTGGGCGTGCGACGCAGGATCACGTTCCCATCAGGCGTGCTCTTGAATGCCACGCGCGGCTTGAAATCGAGGTCGGCGTCGTAGCCGCCGAACTCTTGATCGTTACGCTCGATGAGCTTGCGCGCACCGGTTTCGATGTCGATCTCGTAAAGGTCATGCCACTCGGGCAGGCGATTGTTGATCGCCACCAAAATGGAATTCGGCCGCTTCCACGATTGCGCCACGGGCTGTGCGTTGATGTTTTTGAACGGCGTGAGATCGGCCGACTCGCCCGTCTCGACATTGACCACATACAAGTGCCAGTTCTCGTCGCCCGCCTCGTCCTGCAGAAAGAGCACGTGCTTGCTCGTATACGCCCAGAAGTGCTGCCGAATGCCGCGCTTGCTGTCGCTCGTGACGGGCTTGGCGGCTGACACATCGTTGACCGGCCCGACGAACACGTTCAGAACGCCGTCTTTCGGCGCGATGTAGGACAAGTACTTCCCGTCTGGCGACAAGCGCGCTTGCGTTTTGTCGGGGTTGCCAAACAACGCATCGCGCGGGATGAGCGGGGCTGTCGGCGCTGTCGCTGGCGCTTGTGCGCTCGCGGCAATCGGCAACAACAGCGTTGCAATGAGTGGCAGCAAAAGCTTCTTCATCGGTGGATCCTCATGCTCGATTGGACGGGCCGAACGGCGCGTCGAGTGGCGGAATTATAGGGGAAAAGCGGGTGCCGTCGGCCGAACCCGCGAAAACGCTTGTGCTAGACGCCGTCAATCCAGAACTGGCTGCCGCAGCCCTGGTCGCGGCGGCCCACGCTCGCGCACGCAAGCGGTGTACCGGGCGCGCCGTTTGGGCCATCGTTGTCGATGCACATGCGCACTTCGATCAGATACGGGCGACGGCGTTTCGCAGGATCCGGGCTGCGCGGATTGCGGCAATGAAAGGTAAGCGTGGCACCCAGCCCAGGCTCTGCGGCATCCGCGGCGCGGCGCAATTCGATCGCCGACACCTGCGACTCGGTGCGCGCTAACAACATCTTGCCCAGTGCAGTGTTGGCACGCTCCGCCAGTACGATCGACTCCCGAAAGTACTGTTCGGCGTCGAGCCCGGAGCACGTGCCGTGCTTGCGCCACTCATGGCTGTGCAGGCCCGAGAGCGTGCCCGGCATCCACGCGTCGAGCTCCTCACGCAAGCCTCGCGCAAGCTCGAGCCGCGGCCCTGGGCAATCGCGCGGGTACGACTCGGGCTGCCGATTCTCGGGCCACAAGCCATGGATCACGAGGGGTCGGCGCGCGTGATCGGCCGCCGTCATGCGCTGACAATCCTTCTTGCGCGCGTTGCCGTCCTCGCAGAATGCTGGGTGTAGCGATAACGCCATCAAATAGAAATCGAACGACTCGGCACGCGCCGGAGAGTTGTTAGCCGTCGCGCGCGGCCGCTCCGCCTCGTGCGCTGGCTTGTCCTGGCCACCGCTTCCCGTCCATTGGTATAGGACAGCGGACAACAGCGCGGCCACGGCCGCTGCGGCGGACATGCCGCGCTTGCGCCGTCGGCGCCGCCGTTGCAAGGGGTCGTTGGGATCAAAGCGAGCCATGGGGTTGCGAGAATCAACGCTCCCTGGCGGGAATGCAAGCCGAGCGCGCTGCGCGAGAAGGCGTACAATAATCGGTCCTGCTGCGCCTTTCCGAGACTACCCATTACCATGAGCAAAGCCCCCGAGCGCCGTGACGCGATCGTCGTGCATGGCGCGCGCCAGAACAATCTGAAAAACCTGTCGCTCGAGATTCCGCTCGGCGAGTTGGTGGTCGTCACGGGGGTGTCCGGCTCCGGCAAATCTTCGCTCGTGTTCGACACGCTGTATGCGGAAGGCCAGCGCCGCTATGTCGAAACGTTCTCACCGTATGCGCGTCAGTTCCTCGATCGCATGGACAAGCCGGCGGTCGATCGCATTGAGGGTATTCCGCCAGCCATCGCCATCGATCAAACCAATCCGGTTCGCACGTCGCGCTCCACCGTGGGCACGATGACGGAACTCAACGATCACTTGAAGCTCTTGTTTGCGCGCGCGGCCACACTCTATTGCCGCGGATGCGGCAAGCCCGTGCGCCGCGACACCGCCGAGAGCATCTACGCCGACGCACGACGTCGTGCGAGCGCGGCTAACGACCCGCGTTTGCATGTGTGCTTTCCCGTGACGATCCCGAAGAACTTCAAGGACGCCGAGATTCGCCAGCTCCTCGAAGCGCAGGGCTACACGCGCATTCAGCAACGCAACGGCCAAGTGCTCGAAGTCGTGCAGGATCGCTTGCGACTCGGTAATGCCGACAAATCCCGCGTCGTCGAATCGCTCGAAGCCGCGCTGCGTGTCGGTCGCGGGCGCATGAGTTTTCACGTCGTTGACTCGAGCGATCCGCCAGCCACCCTCGATACCTGGCGCTATTCGAATGAGCTGCATTGCGCTGACTGCGACATCTCCTATAAGGACGCGAGTCCAAGCAGCTTCTCATTCAATTCCCCGATTGGCGCATGTGAGAGCTGCCGCGGCTTTGGTCGCACGATCGGCATCGACTACGGCTTAGTCGTACCCGACGAATCGAAGTCGCTCGCAGGCGGCGCCATCAAGCCCTGGCAAACGAACGCGTACAAGGAATGCCAGGAGGACATGGAGAAGTACGCGCACAAGCGTGGCATTCCGCTCGACACGCCGTGGAATCAATTGAGCGCGGCCCACAAGAAGTGGGTCATCGAAGGTGAAGGCGATTGGTCCAAGAAAGTGTGGTACGGCGCCCGCCGCTTCTTCGACTGGCTCGAAACCAAAGCGTACAAGATGCACGTGCGCGTCCTGCTGTCGCGCTATCGCGCGTACACGCCCTGCACCGCATGTGATGGTGCCCGCCTCAAGCCGGAATCGCTGTTGTGGCGCGTCGGCTCGCGCGAGCTTGCCGAGCGTGCGCTAGGTAATGCACCGCGGTTTCGCGCCAAGGGCACCACCTACTCCGACGAGGTGCTTGCCGCCCTGCCTGGCCTCACGATGCATGATCTGATGCTGCTATCGCTCGAGCGAGCGCACGCATTCATCGGCGCGCTCGAATTGCCGAAGCCGCTCGACGAGGCCACCGATTTGCTGCTCGCCGAAGTGCGTGCGCGCTTTGGTTTCTTGTGCGACGTGGGCCTCGGCTATCTCACGCTTGATCGCCAGTCGCGCACGCTCTCGGGGGGCGAGGTACAGCGCATCAATCTAACGACTGCGCTCGGCACGTCACTCGTCAACACACTCTTTGTGCTCGATGAACCCTCGATTGGCCTGCACCCGCGCGACATGCAGCGCGTCATCGGTGTGATGCACCGCCTGCGCGATGCCGGTAATTCCCTGCTCGTGGTCGAACACGATCCGCAAATCATGGTGCAAGCGGATCGTATTCTCGATTTAGGCCCTGGCGCGGGCGAGCATGGCGGCGAAGTCGTGGCCTACGGCACACCCGATGAAATCTGCGACAGCGAGCGCTCGGCGACCGGCGATTACTTGAGCGGCCGTAAGCAGATTGCGGCAGCCGAACCGCCGGCCAAGAAACTGGACAACGAACCGCGTGCCACGATGCTGCCGCAATCGCGCCACCTCGAGTTGTTAGGTGTTCGCGAGCATAACCTGAAGAACGTCAGCGTCACCCTGCCGCTCAAGCGATTGGTGTGTGTCACAGGCGTCTCGGGCTCGGGTAAATCCACGTTGATTCAAGACGTGCTGCACCCCGCGTTGCTGAAGTCGAAAGGCAAGCCCACCGAAGCACCCGGCGCGTTCGACACCCTCAAGGGCGCCGAGCTGATCGATGACGTGGTGATGGTCGACCAAACGTCGATCGGTCGCACCACGCGCTCGAATCCCGCGAGCTATGTCGGTGCGTTCGATGTGATTCGCGATTTGTTTGCCAACGAGCCCGCAGCACGTGCGCGCGGCTATACCGCCGGCACCTTCAGCTTCAACTCCGGCACGGGTCGGTGCCCAGCGTGCAACGGCAACGGCTTCGAGCACGTCGAGATGCAGTTCTTGTCGGATGTCTACTTGCGCTGCGGCGAATGCAACGGGCGGCGCTACCGCGACGAAACTCTCGAGATCAAGCGTGAAGGCGCTACCAAGGTTCGCGCAAGCATCGCCGACGTGTTAGCCATGACCGTCACCGAGGCGATCGAGTTCTTCAAAGACGCACCCCAAGTGGCGGTGCGCTTACGGCCGCTCGCCGACGTCGGGCTCGAGTATGTGCGGCTCGGGCAACCGGTGCCCACGCTCTCAGGCGGCGAGGCGCAGCGCTTGAAGCTTGCGGGGCATCTCGCTGAGGCCGCTGCCGACGACAAGCCGAGCCTGCGCGGCAAGCTGTTTCTGTTCGATGAGCCCACGACGGGGCTGCATTTCGAAGACGTAGCGAAGCTGCTGCGCGCGTTCCGCAAGCTCTTGAAGGCAGGCCATTCGATCCTGGTGATCGAACACAACCTCGATGTGATCCGTTCATCCGATTGGATCATCGATCTGGGGCCGGAAGGCGGCGAAGGCGGCGGTACGATCGTTTGTGCGGGTACTGTCTCGCAGCTGCGGGCGCACCCGAGTTCACATACGGGCCAAGCGCTACGCGAGTACGAGGCCGAGCTTACGACTCGCGCCACACGCCGTGCGTCCGCGCAGCCGCGCGCCGTGGCCGACGTCAGCCCCGTGTACAAGCGCGCGCGCGGCGATCGCGATTCGATCGTCGTGCACCACGCGCGTGAGCACAACCTGAAGAACATCGATGTCAGCATTCCGCGCGAGGCATTCACGGTCATTACGGGCGTGTCTGGATCGGGTAAGTCCACGCTCGCCTTCGACATCATCTTCAACGAAGGTCAACGCCGCTATCTCGAATCGTTGAACGCGTATGCGCGCCAGTTCGTGCAACCGGCATCGCGGCCCGATGTCGATGCGATTTACGGCATACCGCCGACGGTCGCGATCGAACAGCGCACGAGCCGCGGCGGCCGCAAGAGCACCGTGGCCACGCTCACCGAGGTGTACCACTTCCTACGCTTACTCTACGTCAAGCTGGGAACGCAGTTCTGCCCCACGTGCGATGTATCCATCGAGCCGCAGAGCGCAGCCAGCATCACGGCGCGCATCTTGAAGGAGCATGAAGGCTCGCGGATCATGTTGTTAGCGCCACTCGTCGTGGCGCGCAAAGGCTACTACACGGATCTCGCGAAATGGGCTGCGGGCCGCGGCTTCAAGCATCTGCGCGTCGATGGGGAGATGTTGCCCACACGCCCCTGGCCGCGGCTGAATCGGTTCAAAGAGCACACGATCGAATTGCCCGTGGCACAGATTGGCGTGCAAGTGCCTAACGACGGGACATTGCAACGCAACCTCGAACGCGCGCTCGATTTCGGCAAAGGCCTGGTTCACGTGCTCGACCTCGACACGAAAGCCAAGCAAGGTCGCGTGCAAGTGTTTTCGACCAAGCGGGCCTGCCCGTCCTGCGGCACGAGTTTCGGCGAGCTCGATCCACGCCTGTTCTCGTTCAACTCCAAGCACGGATGGTGCGAGAGTTGTTTCGGCACCGGCGCACAATTGAGCGGCTTCAACGAGGAGCAAACCGGCGAAGAGAAAACGTGGAACGAATGGCACGACGACGAAGCGAAAGCCTGCTCCGCCTGCCACGGTAAACGCCTCAACCCGATCGCACTCAATGTGCGCTTCCGCGATCGCTCCATCACGGATCTCACGTGCGAGTCGGTCGACGGTGCCACACAGTTTTTCGGCAAGCTGCGCGCGAATACACGCGAAGCGGCCATCGGGCGCGACCTCTTGAGCGAAATCAAGAGTCGCCTCAGTTTCCTGCAACGCGTAGGGCTCGGGTATCTCGCGCTCGATCGCTCGGCGCCCACACTCTCCGGTGGCGAGGCGCAGCGCATTCGCCTCGCCGCTCAGTTGGGCTCGAATCTACAAGGCGTCTGCTACGTACTCGACGAGCCGACGATCGGCTTGCATCCGCGCGACAATCGCGTCTTGCTCGATGCGCTCGAACAGCTTGCGCAGAATCGCAACACATTGGTCGTCGTCGAGCATGATGAGGACACGATTCGGCGCGCCGATCATGTCATCGATCTCGGGCCTGGCGCGGGTGTCCGCGGCGGCGAAATCGTCGGCGCGGGCAAGCTCGCCGATCTCAAGCGTAGCGTGCGCTCCACGACGGGGCGCTACCTCGCCAATCCCACGCAGCACGCGGCGGAGCCGCGTCGCAAGACGACTAACAAGTCGGCGGCGCTGCAGATCAAAGACGTGAAACTGCACAATATCGACAGCATCGATGTCCGCATCCCGCTCGGGCGGCTAGTCGTCGTAACAGGTGTATCCGGCTCGGGCAAATCCACGCTCGCGCGCGACGTGCTCTACACGAACATGCGTGCCCTCACGAGCGAGGATCACAAGAAGCGCAAGCCGCCACTCATCGGTTGCAAGGCAATTGCCGGCGCTGATCAAGTGGATCGCGTGCTCGAGGTCGATCAAACGCCCATTGGCAAAACGCCGCGCTCGTGCCCCGCTACCTACATTGGCTTCTGGGACGATATCCGCCGCATCTATGCGAACTCGACTGAGGCGAAGATTCGCGGCTATACCACCAGCCGCTTCTCGTTCAACACAAAAGGCGGCCGCTGCGACGCGTGCGAAGGTCAAGGTGTCCAAACCATCGAAATGAATTTCCTGCCCGATGTGAAAGTGCTCTGCGACGTGTGCGGCGGGCGGCGCTTCAACGCCGAAACACTCGGCGTGCTGTGGCGCGACAAGAGCATCGGTGACATGTTGGCGATGAGCATCGACGATGCGGTCGAATTCTTCGCCGCGCATGCGGCCGTGCTCCATCCGCTCAAGTTGTTACAAGACGTCGGCCTCGGCTACCTCACACTCGGCCAAGCAAGCCCCACGCTCTCGGGCGGTGAGGCGCAACGCATCAAGCTCGTCACCGAGCTCGCCAAGGTACGCGGCGATGTGCGCGGGCCACTGCGCCAAAAGCCCAAACACACGCTCTATGTGCTCGATGAACCGACGGTCGGTCTGCATATGGCCGACGTCGAAAAGCTGGTACACGTGCTGCATCGCCTGGTCGATGCCGGTAACTCGGTCGTCGTGGTCGAGCACAACCTCGATGTCATGGCCGAGGCCGACTGGATCATCGACATGGGCCCCGAAGCGGGTAATGGCGGCGGCGAAGTCGTGGCCGCCGGGGCACCCGCTGACATTGCACGTCAGGCCCGCAAGTCGCACACGGGCGCAGTCATGGCAGAATTCCTGAGCGAGCGGACCAGCCCCGCGCGGAGTTAGCGCCATGAAGCACGGCCTGAGTTGTTGGAAATGCGGAGCGTCCCTCGAAGCGCTCACGCTCCCGCTGCGACGCCTCGATGAGTGCCCGGCCTGTCGCGCCGAGTTACATGTCTGCAAGCTATGCGTGGATTACGATACGCGAGTCGCGAAGCATTGCCGCGAGCCCACCGCCGAGGAAGTGCGCGACAAGACGGCCGCTAACTTTTGCGATCACTTCAAGCCGCGCGTAGGCGCCTACACGGCGCCCAACACAGCCGAGATCGACAAATCAAAGGCTGCGCTCGAGGCGCTATTCGGCAAAAAATAGCGGCGCGGGGGCTACGGGGCTACTAGCTGCGTCCGAGCTTGGACGCGATGCGATCGAGCAACGATGAAAACTTCGACGTGCGCTTGTCGTCGCGCAAGTGACGCGTGCTGTCCGCACCCGTCACGAGCTCGCCCTTGCCCGCGTCGAACTCTAAATCGTCAGCACCCAAAATCTCGAGCGTTTCGTCGAGCTTCTTGGGCGAAGCCTTGGCCTTGGCTTGCTGTGCCGGCAAGCGCGTGCCCGCACGCGACTTGGTAGTGCCGCCGTTCGAGCCCGTCTTGGGTGCGGCATCGGACGCCGGTTTCGCTTTGCGCGGCGAGGTCTCGCCAATGACATCGAGCTCGATCGGCTTCGGCGTATCGTCTTCGAGCAACTTGAAGATGCCGGATTCGCTACCGCTTTTGCGCGCGCTCGGCGGCGGCGCCGTCATGATGGGGGCCACCGACGATCCGGCCTCCGCAGCACCGTTCGCGGCACGCGCCGTCGTCTGGGCAGCGTTACCGCCGTTCGCGCGCTCCCGCTCCATCGAGGAGACCGGCACGACCGCCACAGCCGCGAAATCGGAGCGAACGTAGTACGCCACTTGCTTCGCCGAAATCGCATCGCTGAAAAAGCCCAAGCGGAGACCGTACCAACGACGACCGTCCTTGTTGCCTTCCGTGGTGTAGAGCGTGTACGCGTTGAAGATCGCGAGCGGCGGGACTTTCTTCATGTCGATGGGTTGCACCGACCACTCGAGCTGCACGGCGAAATACACCGGCGCCTTGCGTTGCACGTCCGCCTTGATGGCACGCATCGTCTGCGTGTCATCAGGCTTGACGAGCTTGATGACTTCGTCGGCCGCATCCGCCGTTTGATTGGCCGCACGGCCTTCGAGCACGCGCAACGTACCCGTATCGCTCAACTCATCGAGCTGTGCGATCACTTCACGAATGTTCGATTGCTTTTGCGGCGGCGGCGCAGCCGGCGTCGGCGTCGCAGGCTTCGCAGCCGCAGGCTTGTTAGCGGCCGCAGCCGGTTGTGGTGCGGGCGCGGGCTTGGCGGGCGCCGGCACCGTGACTGGCTTGCTCGCAGCCGGCGGCGCAGCGACCGTGCGCGCGACCGCAGGCACGTCGGCCTTGCGAACCTCGGGTGCAACCTCAGTCTTACGGGCGATCGGTGCAGGCTCGACGACGCGAGCGGGTGGCACTGTCGCCACGGGTGCCGCGACCGGTTTCGCGGGCGCTACAACGGCCAGCGGCGGAGCGGCTTGCAAGGTGGGGACATTCTGCGGCGGAACTGGCGCAGCCTGCACCGGTACTTCAGCCGCGGGCTTCGGCAGCGGCGGCGCGGAAGCTTCAACCGGCGCAGCATTTTTCAGCTTGCGGCCCGGCGCTTCGCCAGCCCACGCGCTCGGATACACCTCACGTACCACCGGGAGCCACTCTTCTGCCGCCGCGAGCGACGGGAAGTAGCCCATATGCATGCGAAAGCGCTCACGCCCGTCTTCACGACGACGGCTGACGAAGAATTTGAACTGCTCGAGCGCGGGATCTTTCGGCTTCGTCAACGCCATCGGCGTCGTCGAAGAACACAAATTGATGACGAACGCGTCTTCCGCGTCTCGCGGCGACGCGGGGAGACTGGGAAGCGCTGCTTGGGCGTTCGCGTCCATGTATGAGGCCCCGGTGACCTTTGCCAAAACCAACTCAACGACGCCGAGCGAACTCGGCATGCACCGGCACTAACAACTGGATCGAACGGCAGGCACGTGGGGAAGAGCAGAACAGCTGCCGCAAGCGGCAACCCCGCTGTCCCTGGCTTTCCTCTACGTGCCGCCTCGCGCACGCGCGAGACGTCAATCGCTCGAAGTCAGGACCGGTGGCTTTGCGTCCCCGCCTTACGACGGGTTTGCCTTTATCACGAGGCGGAGTGTGCGGTGGAACACGCTCCTAGGTCAATGTTCGAAGTGTGGAGCCTGTCGCATATCGGCGACCCTGCGTTTGGCGACAACGCGGCGAAATCCGTCATGAAACGGACATAATCTGGCGCTCCCCGAATACGGGTTGTTAGTACGTGCGCCGCGCCCCGGCAAAGCCGCGGACGAAGTACGAGTCATCGAGCGTGTCGTAACGTACGGCCCCGCCGGTTCGCGGTGCGTGCACGAAACGCCCGTCGCCCGCGTAAATCCCCACGTGGTCCACTGCGCCGGATCCCAGGCGGAAGAACACGAGATCACCCGGCGTAAGCTCGGAACGGTCGATTGCACGCAACGTGTCGAACTGCGCGCGCGCTGTACGCGCCACGGGCCGTCCCAGCCGTTGGTGGATGAAGAACACGAGGCCGCTGCAATCGAAGCCGGCCTCCGTGGCGCCGCCGAAGCGGTAGGGAACGCCGAGCTGCGCCTCAGCCGCGCGCAGGATCGCGAGCCCCTCGGCGCTCGGCTGCTGAACGGTTACCGACGGCGCGACGACGGTCCGCGGCGGTGGCAAGCGCTCGGGGGGCTCAGTGGCGCAGCCCGCAAGCGCGGCACCGAAAAATGCGAGGACGACAGCCGCGTGGGACGCATACGACCCACGACGCTCACCCCACCGCGCGTTGCTCATCCTCATGCGCACCGATTCTGCGCGACTCGAGCAGCTCTGTCATGGCGGCACTCGACATCGGCCGTGCCAGGTAGAAGCCTTGCGCAAGCGCGCAGCCGCGTTGACGCAGAAACTCCAGCTGTTCCATCGTCTCGACGCCTTCGGCGACGACGCGCTTGCCGAGCGAATGCGCCATCGTGAGCACCGACTCCGCGACCACCGCAGCAGAGGAATTCTGCGGCACGTCTTCGAGGAACGAGCGATCCAGCTTCACGGTGCCGATGGGATAGCGCCGCAGATAATTGAGTGACGAGAAACCGGTGCCGAAGTCATCGACGGCGAGCCCGACACCGAGCGCCGCCAGCTCGCGCAGCGATTGCTCGGCGCGCTCTTCGGCCAACATCGACTCGATCAGCTCGATCTCGAGCAGCGACGGCGGCAACGCGTATTGCGTGAGCGCCTTGCCAACGAGATCGACGAAACGCCCATCGGCGAGCTGCTGCGCGGACACATTCACGGCAACGGGCACCACGGGCAAGCCCGCATCGCGCCACGTGGCGAGCTGCTGGCAGGCGGCTTCGAGCACCCAACCGCCAATGTCGACGATCAAGCCAGTTTGCTCAGCCGACGGTATGAACTCCGCGGGCAGCTTCATGCCGTCGTAGCGCGTTTGCCAGCGCAGCAGTGCTTCGCAGCCTGCGAGCTTGCCGTCCGCAACGACGAACTGCGGTTGGTAAAACAACGACAGCTCGCGGCGCTTCAGCGCGCGATAGAGCCCCGTATCGGAATACTTGATCGACCGGACGTTCATGTCGCGCTCGTAGAACACGGCACGGCCGCGCCCGGCTTCCTTCGCGCGATACATCGCAAGATCGGCGTTGCGCAGCACATCCTCGAGAGTTGCGCCGTCGTCGGGGAACAGCGCGATGCCGACGCTGGCGCGCACGTGATGATCGCGACCCGCCACGTTTACGGGCAGCTGCAGCGAGTGCACGATGCGCTCGGCCACCACCCGTGCGCTATCTGGATCGCCGACGTGCCGCAGCACGACGGTAAATTCGTCGCCACCCAAGCGCGCGACGGTATCGCCCTCCTTGACGCACGACTTCAGTCGCTGCGCCACGATAGCTAACAACTGATCGCCAGCGGCATGGCCGAGCGTGTCGTTGACCTTCTTGAAATGATCGAGATCGATGTACAAGAGTGCCCCACGCGCGAGGCCGGCAGCCGCAGCCGCGAGTTCTTGCGTGAGGCGATCGCGGAACAGGGCGCGATTCGGCAATTGCGTGAGCGGATCGAAATGCGCTTGGCGATAGAGCTCTTCGTCGCGTGCGCTTTGCGAGAGCGCGAGGCGCAAGCGGCCGGCGAGCCAATGGCCCGCTGCGGCGGCCTCCGGATCTGCATGAGGATTGTTGCGATACGCCACAACCAATACAGCAGCCAACGCCTCGCGGCGCACAATCGGCCACAACCAATACACGTTAGCGCCGCGCTCGTGGAACGCGCCCAAAAATGCATGCCGCGGGAATTCGACGCGCGCGATCGTCAAGGTATCGCCACAGGCACGCAGCGACGCCGCCATCTCCGCGTCGAGCACCACGCGCTGCACCGGGACGGCGTCCGAGCCTTCGAACGCCATGATCAAGCGGCCGTGAGCGGCCGTGGCGGTATCCACCAAGATGACACCGACGGCTTGTGCGCGGGTCACGGATTTGAGCGGCACGAGTGCGCGCTCGATACCTTGGTCGAGCTCATTGGTCTCGAGCAATGCAGAATCGATCTTGGCGCGCGCCTCGGCTGCCAACTCACGGGCGCGCAACTGCTGCTGCGCCTCGCGCAGCTCAGATTCAAGCTCAGCGATCTCGTCGGCGCCATACTCGGTGGGTAGCACGTCGCCGCCGCTCACCAGCGAACGCAAGCCTTGCCGCAAATTCTCGACGCCGCGCCGGTAACGGCCCAGCAGATACACCGTCACCGCCCAGGCGAGTGCTGCTGCTAACAGCAGCAGTGCAGCAAATCGCGATCTAAGCGACACGAGCTGCTCGCTCGGTGCGACGGCGGGTGCAAACACGACGACCAACGCGTTGCGCAAACTGGCCGCGACGCGGGGCGAATCGGGTACTGCGGCCATCGCGCCGTGCCACTCGCGCGCGTCGGCATTCCAGCTAACGACTCGACTGCGGCTCGGATCGGCGGCGAACCGCTCGGCCTCGTGCGCGAACAACGCGAGCAACTGCTCCGGTACGCGCGCGTTCTCGAAAACATTGCGGCCGCGCTTATCGAGCACCACGGCATACCGGCCACCCAGGTCGGCGGCGAATTTCTCAGGAACACGCCCCGGCGCAACGGCCAGTGCCGCCGCACGCTCATTGGCCATGACGATGATGCGTTGCGCCTCGAGCTCCGACTCCCGCTCGATCACAGCATGTGCGAGCCAGATGCCTGCTAGCGCGATCGGCACGAGCAACGCGAAGAGCACGGCGAGAAATACACGCCGGCCCATGCTCGAACTCCAAACATTGAGGGAAGACCAAAGTCCCATCGTGCGCCGCCGGCGAGAGCAATCGCCGGAACTTTACGAAATACGGCCAGGGCGAAATGCGGAACACGTCACGCTTGGGCCGACCCAGGCATAATTTCGCCATGCCCCGCTCCTCCGCGCCCTCCTCGACGCAGCGCACTGCTGCGCGCTGGCTGCTCGTCGTCACGATCGGCCTGATCGCGTACGCGTCGTTCTATCCCTTCAACTGGGACTGGGAGCGCCTCAGCACTGCCGACAACGGCGGATTTCCGACCTCACTCCCGTGGGGCGCGACGATTCGCAGCGATATCGTTGCGAACTTGCTCTTCTATATCCCGCTGGGCGCGCTGCTCATGGCCGTGCGGCGCTCGAGCGCGAGTCGGGTGCGCGCGGTCATCAGCACGGTAGCGCTCGGCACGGCACTGTCTGTGTGCATGGAGTACCTGCAATACGCCACGCCGCCCCGCACGCCGAGCATCACGGACGTGTTGCTGAACTCGGCGAGCACCGCCATCGGCGCGTTCGCCTACGTCCTGCTGCAACGAACGGCGGCGTTCCCGCAATTGCGCGAACGCGCGTTCGATCCCGCGCTGCTGATGCTGCTTGCGCTGTGGGCTGCCTTTCACGCAGCGCCCTTCATGCCGAGTTTGCGACTCCGCCAGCTATACCGTGGACTCGAACCGTTGTTGTCATTCGACTTCTCGCTCGGCGGCACCGCTCGCTTCTGGGCGGGCTATTTGATCCTGAGCGCAGCCCTGCGCGCACTCGTACAACGAAAGAATTTCTGGACCGCATTCTGGGTCGTCGCGCTTGCATCGATGGCGTCGCGCGTGATGGTCGCCGGGCAAGCGCTGGCACCGAACGAAGTGCTCGGCTTCTTGCTGGCCTTGCCGGTCGTGGTGGCCTTACGCAATACGCCACATCGCAAAGCCGCGATGCCACTCTTGGTACTTGTTAGCGTCGCGTGGTTTCTGTACGCACTCGCGCCGCTCAATTTCGAAACGCGCGCGCACGCGTTCAATTGGATTCCGTTCGTGGGCTTCCTCGACGGCGGCCTCGAGCGCTCGTACATTCAGTTCTTTGAGAAGATGTTCTTGTATCTCGGCTTCGTATGGCTCGCCGTGCATGCCGGCTTGCGGGTGCGAAGCGCAGCCATTTTGGGCGCGACCATTGCGATGGCGATCGAGTTTGCGCAGCGGTTCCTGCCAGGGAGACAAGCGGAAATGACCGATCCGTTCCTCGTGCTCGCCTGCGCGGCACTTGTCGCATTGGCGGGCACCGCACAACCGCCGGCGCCCAAGGCCAAAGCAGCGCGGCATTGACGAGCGCTGCGCGCGCGAGTAGCGTTCGCGGCGGGGTCTCAAGAGTCACAATAGCGAGGAACGCATGGCGAAAGCCAAGAAGAAAGCAAAGCGCACCACGATGCGTAGCAGTACGGGTACGAAGCTCTACGCAGTCCGAAGTGCCGACGGCAAATTTAAGGACATCCAGACCTACAAGCGCGCGCATGGTGCAGATATCAAGCGCGGCACGACGAAGCGCGAAGGCGCTGCGCGTAAAAAGAAGTAAGTCGACGATCGAAAAATGTGCGGTGGAGTCGGGCCGCCTCGGGCGGCCCGATTCTTTTGTAAGGCTCGAAACTACCTGTTAGTGCGCGGGCGCAGCTCCGCAAGCTGCAAGATTCCGCGATAGGTATAGCGATACACACCGCGCCGCCCGCTGCGCGCAGCGCCGAGCATTGCTTGCGCCACCTTTTGCGCCGCCACGCCGCGGTACGCCTCGCGCTCGCCAAACATGAACAAATTGCCAACCGGCATGAGCAAGCGCCACAGCATCTCAACCGGGCGCATCTGCGAGCGCCAGCCTAACAGCAAGCCCGGCTGAATGATGTCGAGCGACTGAAAGCCCGCGCGCGACAGCAACGTTTCGAGTTCGCCCTTCGTGCGCAGATAGAAATTCTTCGACGCTGGATCGGCGCCGACGGATGTGACGACCACGAAACGCGCGACACCCGCGTTCTTTGCCGCCCGAGCGAAGGCCATCACGTAGTCGATATCGACTTGCCGAAACGCCGCTTCGCTCCCGGCTACTGCAATGGTCGTACCGAGGCAGCAAAAAGCGTCCTGGGCAGCCAATCCTTTTAGATCTGTTTCGATACGGTCGAAGTTGACGATGCGGTTGGCGAGCCGCGGATGCTCACGGGTCGTCGGCCGCCGCGTGATAGCGTAGACCCGCGAATACTCGGGGGCATTGAGCAGTGCCTCGAGCAGGAAGCCGCCGACCAGACCAGTCGTGCCCGCCAGCAAAGCCACCTTTGTATCCGCCATGGCGCGGCAGCTTAAGGGCTTGGCTGGCTAGCAACAAGCGCAAAGCCCCGCCGGTAGAATGCGGATAAGAATCCAATTCCACCCGGCAGCCGTATAGCTCTTTTGGAGCGCCGACCGATGACCAAGACCCGCCTGCAACTGTTCTTTACCTTCATCCTGGTAAGCCTGCTCTGTTACACGACGTGGGCGAGTTTCCAGCAGTCCCTGACGGACTGGGGCGGCTTGGTCAATCGGCCAGACAATTGGTGGACGATCGCGACGCTCATTGATGCCTACTACGGCTTCCTGACCTTCTATGTCTGGGTGTTGTGGAAGGAGCCGCGTTGGGTGCCGCGCATCGGCTGGTTCGTAGCCATCATGTTGCTCGGGAACATGGCGATGGCGGCTTACGTCCTGCTGCAGTTGAGCAAGCTCGGCCCATCCGAGGACATGGGTACGCTGTTGGCGAAACGGAACCCCTGAGGCCCGGCGCACGTCGTGAAGGACTGGTTCAAGCGGCGGCTCGTCGAGCCGATCCTGGCGCTGCTCAAGCAAGGCATCACCCCCGACAAGCTCGCGCTCTCAGTCGCGTTTGGCGTGGGTTTCGGGCTGTTTCCCGTCCTCGGGGCCTCGACGATCCTGTGTGCCACGGCAGCCGTGGCATTGCGCCTCAACATGCCCGCAATTCAACTCGTGAATTATGCGCTGTCGCCGCTGCAATTACTGTTGATCATTCCGTTCGTACGCGTCGGGGAGGCCGTCACCGGCGCGCCCGCGTTTCCGATTACGATCTCGGGCGGCTTCGAGATACTCGCGCAAGGCGCGCTGCATGCCATTCACGTGTTGTGGGATGCGATTGTGCACGCGGCGCTCGGCTGGATCTTGATCGGCCCGATCGGCATCTTCATTCTCTATCGCGCGCTACGCCCCGCGCTCGAGCGCGCCCAATTGAAAGTTAACAAGCCATCATGACGACACCAGCTGCCGCCGAATCCCACTCGTTCTCGATGCGTCTGCTCGAGCGGAACCTTGTACCGGACTCCGTGATCCGCAGTCGCATTCGCGCGTTGCTCCAGGCGCGACTCGCGGAAGAGGACAAGGGCGATCCGGAACGCCAACAACAGCACTTGATGGACTTGATCCGCCGCTTGAAGGCGAGCCCGATCGCCATCAACACCGCCGACGCGAACGAACAGCACTACGAAGTGCCGACCGAGTTCTATTTGCACGTGCTCGGTAAGCACCTGAAGTACTCGAGTTGTTACTACGAGCGGCGCGACGAAGATCCGGCGGGCGGCCTCGATGCGGCCGAAGCTCGCATGTTGCAACTGACATGTGAGCGCGCACGATTGGCCGACGGCGAGCGCATTTTGGAGCTCGGCTGCGGCTGGGGCTCCTTGTCGCTGTGGATGGCGGCGAAGTACCCCCGCGCGCAGATCACGGCGGTATCGAACTCGCGTACCCAGAAGGAGTTCATCGATGCCCGTGCTGCGGAGCGTGGACTCAAAAATCTGACGATCGTGACGAGCGATATGAACGTTCTGGCGTTCCCGCCGGACACACAGTTCGACCGAGTCGTGTCGGTCGAGATGTTCGAGCACATGCGCAATTACGATGAACTACTGCGACGGGTCGCGAGTTGGATGAAGCCAGGCGCGACATTGTTCGTTCACATATTCACGCACAATCGGTTCGCGTACCCCTTCGAAGTGCGGGACGAAACGGACTGGATGGCCAAGTATTTCTTCACCGGCGGCATTATGCCGAGCGACGATCTGCTGCATTACTTCCAGCGGGACGTCCGCTTGATTGATCATTGGCAGGTGCCTGGCTGGCACTACCAGCTCACGAGTGAGGCGTGGCTGCAAAAGATGGACGCTGCCAAGTCGCAGGTCATGCCCATCCTGGCGAAAGCCTACGGTGCGGAACAAGTGACGAAGTGGTGGGTCTACTGGCGCGTGTTCTTCATGTCCTGCGCCGAGCTTTTCGGCTATGACCGCGGACGCGAATGGCTCGTGTCGCACTACCTGTTCGAAAAGGGTTAGCATTCGTCATCATGCGCCTCGCCGTCGCTGCCTGTTGTGCCCTGCTCCTATCGGCTACGCCGGCGTTCGCCGTCACCGATGATGAGCGCGTGCAGGTGTATCGCGAGTTCCGCACGCTGTTCGATGCGAAGAACTATCCGGCAGCGTTGATCCTGGCACAGCAGCTCGTCGAGCTCACCGAAACGCAGTACGGCCCCGACGATCGACAGCTCGTCAATCCACTCACCAATGTTGCGACCACGCAGCTCAAGCTCGGCAATTTTCCAGGTGCCGAAGAGGGCTATTTGCGTGCACTCAAGATTCTCGAATTGAAGGCGCCCACGACCGATCGGCAATTGTTCCGGCCGTTGCAAGGGCTCGGCACAGCGTATCTGGCGGCCAAGCAGTTCGAGGCGGCGGTCGTGCCGCTCAAGCGCGCGCTCGATCTGTCACGCAATATCGACGGCTTGTTCAATGCGAATCAGCTCGAGTACTTGTTCCCGTTGATCGAGGCCTACGTCGCCACGAATCGTCTGCAAGACGCGGAGAAGGAACACACGTACGCGTTTCGCGTTGCGGAGACGGCGTTTGGCAAAAGCGACGTGCGCATGGTCGATCCGCTCGACAAGCTTGCAGGTTGGTATGAATACGTCGGTCGTTACACGACCGCGCGCCTGCTACACGATCGTGCGCTTGCAATCGTCGAGAAGGCGGGCACCACCGAGGATCTGCGTAAAGTACGGCCGTTGCGCGGAATCGCTCGCACCTACCGACTCGAGTATTTGTACGGCGTTGAGAACAGCGAGGGCTCGCAGGGCACTGATGCGTTCGGCAATGCGATCCAAGCCTTCGAAAGTTCGCAGACGGGACAATTGCAGCGACGCGGCGAACAAGCGTTACGTTTTGCGGTGGCGATCGTTGAAAAGAACACGCCCGTCGACCAGCGATTGCGGGGCGAGACGGTTGCCGAACTCGGCGACTGGTTCATGGTGGGCGGGAGCACAAGCCGCGCGATGGAGTTCTATCGCGACGCGTGGCGCTCGCTCGAGCTGGCAGGCAACACGCAGCTATTGAACGCGCCGCGCCAATTGGCTTATCGCGCCAGCACATTTGCGCTGGAGCGCTCGAAGCTCGACCCGGAACTGGCGATGACGAAGCAAGTGGAAGCGCGCTTCACCGTCACGAAGGACGGCAAGATTACGGACATCACGTCGCCGACGACCGACGTAAATGATGCCGTGGTGAAAGCCGTGATCAACGCCGTTCGGCGCGCACGCTACGCACCGCGCATCGAGAATGGCGAGCCAGTGGACACGCCGGATGTGGTCTACATTGAGCAGGTAGCGGTGCGAAATCCTGCGGCGCCGGGCGCGGGCTCACCAAGCCCCTAGCTGCCGATCGCCAGCCGCTCGACGACAGCCGCGCCGGCTCGCGCCACTTGCTCGTCTTCGTCGGCTTTCACACCAGACACTCCGACCGCGCCGACGCATTGGCCCTTGTACATCAGGGGTACCGCGCCTTGCAGAGGCAACAGCGACGTCAGCGCCATCATGTTCGGGCTCGCCGCAACCCGCTCTTGCCAATTGCCGCTCGGGGCTTGGATCGCCACCGAAGTGCGCGCCTTGTTGATCGCGACATCGACGGTCAGCGGCCTAGCGTCCATGCGTTCCAGATAGAGCAGCTGTGCCGCCTCATCGAGGATGGCGACGGTGACAGCCCACTGATGACGTTCCGCTTCGGCGCGGCACGCCGCCGCAATGAGGCGCGCGTCCGCGATCGTGAGCGCGTGCTTGTTGCGCATGCAATCCTCGCGAGTCGATGTTGGAATGAGTTGTTAGTTGATCGGTACGGCTTCGATGATATCGGCGGCCGAAGTGTTGGCCGCTAACAAGCCGGGCTTGTCGGCGGGCGTGAGCGCTTGGCCGGCGAGCAGCGGCTTGGCGAGCTTCACGTCGGGGAATTGCACCAAGAACTTCGCTGCCGCGTCGCGCATCGCCGAGACGCTCGCCGCGCCGAGTGGCTTCTCGCCACTCAAGCCGCCCATCCGCGAATTACCGTAGCCTGTCAGCGTGAGCGAATCGACCGGCTCGCCGGCCGGCGTGAATGCATTGATGCGATAGCGTATCGACACCGCGTAGTAGTTACCGCCGGTTTCGCGTGCTGTGGCAAACGAGTATTGCTCGATGCGCGGCTCGAAGATCGCGGCGAGACCCGCCGCCGATCCCTTCGCTTCCTCGAGGCTGTTGAAACGGCGAACTTCGCGAAACGCCGCCGTGAACAGTTGATCCGTAAACTTGACATGCCCGGGGCCGAGGTCGGCCTCCCACGTCACGCCCGCGCGCGACTCGTTGTGTTTTAGATTGCGCATGTCATCAGCGATGACCACCCCGACCGTGACGGGGATCTTCTGCACGAGCGCTGTGGGTAGCTGCCCTTCCGGTTTGACGATCACACCGCCACAACCGACGAGCAGCGCCGCGGCGCAGGCCGCGACTGTCAGGCGTGCGCTATTCCAGACAGATCTGTACACCACCCACCTCCACCTGGCGCGAGCACTTCACGCCTCCCACGCTCAGTCCGACGAATGTGCCGTTGTTCTCTTCGCACATCGCTCTCATTAACGCGGAAAACCGTTGGTTTGTAAACGGGGCGGCACTGCCTTCGGAGAAGCCGATGGCATGGATGCGGACACGTCGGCGACCTTTGTCGTCCGGCTTGTTGATCTTGCTGACCTCATCGAGCGCGCGTTGGATCGAATCCCCGGTGAATTCGTCGCCGAGAACGTAGACGCTGATGCGTTTGTCGGCCGCCCACCAGTTTCGGATGGCCGACTCGATGCCCTCGACCGGACTCGAGTTGCTGTACGCGCGCCAGCGGCCCATGCGCTCGACGATTCGGCGTCGTTGATCCTCGGAGTCGACCAGCCATTGGCCGATGGTGCCCTCGAACATGGGCTTACCCTCGTCATCGAGCACCTGGAGGCCCTTCACGCGGGGGTAGATATCGAGCACTTCGCGCATCGTGGCGATGGCCGTCGGCCAATGGAACGAGGTCATGCTGCCCGACGTGTCGATCACGAAAATCACGTACTCGCTGTCGACGGGAATGCCGCCGACCGCCTCGGTGGGCGGACGTCGTGGCCGGTTCTTCAACAGCCGTTCCATTTCTTTCGTGAGTGTTTGGTAAGTGGAGACGAGTTCGTTCTCGACGATGTTGTCGACTTGCGCATCGGTCTTGCTCGCGCTGTATTGACCGCGAATCGACGACAAATCGCCGGAGAGCCTGGCGAGCTTGAGGCGCTCACGCGTCAGCTCATCCACCCGCCCCTGCAATTCCCGCTGTAAAACGTCCGTTTCGCCGCGAATCTCAAAGAGTTCTTGCTGCAGCTTCAACACCTGCGCCTCGAGGTCTTTGCGCGTTTTCTCGATGATGACCGGCTGACCGAATTCCGAGATCACGAGCAGCAAAATGATCGCGCCGAAACCGCAGCAAATGCAGTCGAGGAACGACAGGCTGAAAACCTCGGTATCGCGGCGCTTACGCTTCATCGGCGCACGCTCACGGCCAGTCCTGGGACGGCGACACGAACGAGCCGCCCGTGCGCCGCGCGAGGCGCCAGTAATGCCACGCTGCCGGATTGTCGCCCTTCATCGGGAACAACAACACCTCAATGCGGATGTCGTTGTTCCAAGACTTCACGGCCTCCTCGAACAGTTTCTGGCGTGCGCGCGCATTGACGAACTTGACGATTGCGGGAGGCGTGGTGCCTTGTGTCGGCAGGCCGTCGGTGAGTAGCACGACTTGATCGGGCTGCGGTGACAGCAAGCGTGCCGCCGTGAGCGCATTGATGAGGCTCGTACCACCGCTCGGTACGGTGTTGCTACGCAAATTGCGCACGACTTGATTGAGAACCTTCGGGTCGGACGACGAGAGCCACTCGCGCGCGGTATCGGCAATGATCGGTGTTGCCTTTGTGTTGAAGCCATACACCTGGAACTTACTACCGGGTGGGAGCTGGGCCGTGAGCCATTCGACCGAGTCGACAGCGCGACGCCACTTTGGCGCCGCCTGCTTGGCGGCGTCGGGGCCTGCGCCAATCTTGATCACCTCGACAATGTCGTCGCTCAGCATGCTCGCCGACGTATCGATGAGCACGAGCACGTGCTTGCCTTTGAGCTGCAAGCCCGTGAGATAGCGCCGATCGCCTTTGCCGCGAAATGCCTTGATCCGATCGCCCTGTGGCGCGCGATCGAGCGCGGCTGCTTCGAGGCGTTTGTTAGCCTCTTCCACTTGCTTGATGTCAGCGATCAGCTTCTCGACGCGCTCTTTGCGCGCGAGCGCATCTTGGCTGTAAACGGACGCCTGATCGCGCCGCTCAGCGAGCTGGGAGACGATCTCGGCGGCCCGCTTCGAAGCGCTCGCCGCGTCACTCTCGGTGCGCTCAAGAGTATTGCGCAGCACGACGAGATTCTTCGTGCCGACGAGCACTTGCTCTTCGAGCTTGTTCACTTCGGAGGCGATGTCGTCGACGCGGCGCACGCGCTCCATACCGCTCTGCGCACTGATGATCGTGTAAAACAACACGACGGCACCGAAGCCGCAGCAAATGCAGTCAAGGAACGAGAGGCTGAAAACCTCGGTATTACGCTTGCGTCGCGCCATCGGCTGCTGCTGCAGAAATCAACGTGATCTCGACACCCGGCGAGCCCACGCGCAAGCGATCGCCGGGCTGCAGCGGCGCGCGCTCGACGACGCGCGCATTGTTGAGCCACGTGCCATGGCGGCTGTGATCGATGACGCTCGCACGAGCGCCCTCGCGCACGATCGAGCAATGGCGGCGCGATACGCCCGCCACATCGGCGCCGATCTGCAACCCCAGCACGCCGGCACCGGGATCGCGCCCGATGACGAGCGGCGCGTCCATGAGCCGTAGCGATTCGCCGCCAAACAGCGCGTGTGTGATGGGCACCGCGCGTGCGGCCCGCGGGCGCAGCTCCGCCGCCACTAACAACTGGCGCTGCCAATCCGCCGGCGGCAGCGCCGCCACACGCCAAGTGGCGACTCCGGGCTCGAGCGCTTCGGCAAGCTGCAGTGCCGCGCGCGCAGCGAAGCCGTCGGGCACCCAGCGCACCGCTTGATCGGTACTCGCCAATACCCGCGCGGCAAAACCTGGCCAAGCGCGCATGAATTCCGGCAGCAGTAGCGGCAGTGGCGCCGCTGCATCCTGCATCCCGAGCGCCATCCGGATGAGCTGGCGATAAAACGGGGTTGCGGCGTCTTCGAGCCACTGCGCCGAGATGTCGGTCGCGTAGGCCGCCGCAGCACCGGGCAACTCGACCCGCACGCTGCCCTCTTGCGTGGCGCGCGCCACTAACGACGGCAAGGCGTCGAACAGGGCTTGCTCGTTCGCACGGTCGTGCAACGGATCGAAGCGTGTCTGCTTGACCATCGCCGCCGCGATGACATCCATCCAGCGTCGATAGACGTAGTCGAGTGCGCGCGTTGCATCGAGCTGCGCGCGACGGCGCACGAAGCGCTCGCCCGCCGGGACGGCTACTGCACCGACTTGCTGCCAACCGACCTCGATAACGATGGCGCCTTGTGTTAGCTGCGACGCAGCCACGGTGGCGGCATGCGCATCGACATAGGCAACATTGCCGAGCCCGGCTGCATTCCCAACCGCGGCCAGCCGCGAAATCGCGGCGATATCGTAGCTGGCTGGGACGGCAATCACGACGCGACTCGCTGCGGCGTCGGCCACGGGCGCGAGCAACACTCGCAACTCTCGGGCACACAAGCGTGCGATGTCTGCAGCTCGATTGGCGTCCGCGAGCTCGCTCCAGTGCGACAGCGCAATCTCATCGGGAGCGATGCGCGCTCGGGCCAGCGCGCGCACGCCGACTTCGTCAGGCGCGCCCGCGATTGCGACGGCGGTCGGCACCGTGCGCAACTCACCCTCTGGCGTTGCCAGCGCGAGGAAGCGACCGCCGACTTGGAGGCCGAGCACGTTCATGATCCTCAGCGCACCTGCATGTTGCGAATCAAACGCTGATCCAGGTACGTCTCGGTGTCGAGCACGAGCCGCTCTTGCGCGCGCTGCAGCGCTTGCAGCAAGAACATCAGCAAGATCGATAGGATCAGCGCGATCAGCGTCGAGTTGAATGCGACGCCCAGGCCTTCCGTGACGCCCGAGATATCGCCGCCGACGGCCTTGTGCGCTTGCGACAACGCGTCACCGATACCGCGGACCGTACCGATGAAGCCGATCGCCGGAATGGCCCAGGCGATGTACCGCAACATCGACAGTTCGGAATCGAGTCGCTCGGCTTCCGATTGGCACACTCCATGGGCGACCGTGGAGACGTCTTGTACGTTGCGCGTTGCACCGAAGCGCCCCAGCGACGCTAACAAGGCGCGTGGCACTAACAAGTCGCGCTGCTCGGCCGGCAGCGCCTCGAGTTGCCGCGAGTATTCGCGCGTATCCTCGGGCAAGATCTTCATGCCGTCGGGCAACTTCAGCATGTCGGCATCGAGGGCGAGCCGCTCGATCCGTTGTTGCCGTGCTTTGAACGCGAGAATCGCCATGGCCCACAGCATGAGAATGATCTCAGCCTCTTGCTCATAGTCCTTGATGAGAACGTAGAACGAGCGCTCGCTCACATAACTCGGATCCTTGATCTGCGCCGCACGATCGCGCTCCATGATCGCTTGCGCTGTCGGGCGCACGTGCAGCACGAAGATCGCGTGCACGATGATCGTGATGAGGATCAGCGCAAAAACGCTAAAGAAGAATTCGTTTGGATACCGGCGAGCGGTATGGAGCGCTTGCGCACTGCGAGCGGCTGTCGCGGAATCGTTCATATGTCCACCGGAAAACTAAAGGTGTCGTCGGCATTGAAACGCAGATCGGGTGGCAACTCGGGCCCTTTGTTAGGGATCGCACCTTCGCCGTCGTCGTTGGGATCGACACCGGCTTCGGCGTCGCTGATCTCGCCCGGCGTCGCGGTGGTTTCGCTCGCCGGCGTCGAGGTCGGCTCGGCGACGGGTGGCTCTTGCCCTCCCGCATTGAGCGCCGCATAACTCGCGCCGACCGCGAGCAACGACAGCAGCGTCGTGATCACGATCATTCGCCACGTGTTCTGCATCGCAGTCTCCTTATTTCAAGGCGCGACATAGCGCGCGACGCGAAAGCCAATGAAATCGGTGGGATCCTTCGCCGAATCGCGCCACGCGAAGCGCAGTTCCGCAACATTCGCCGAGCGCCAGTTCGAGCCGCGGATGCCGCGCAACTTGCCCTCGGCAGGGCCGAATGGATCCGTTGCGGTGTCGCTCGGCGCGAACGACGAATACCAATCGTTCACCCATTCCGACACGTTACCCGCCATATCGTGCAAGCCGAGCGCGTTCGCCGGGAAAGCACGCACTTTCGCCACGGCCAATTCGTCGTCGCGATAGCCATCGAGCGCGACGCCTACGATGTCGAGTGCTTCCGCGCCTGCGAAGTTCCCGCTCGTTGGTGGAACGGGCAACGAATCGCCCCACGCGTAGCGACGCGCGCGACCCTCACGATCGAGCCGCGCTGCGAATTCCCATTCCGCTTCGGTCGGCAATCGAAAGCCGTTGCCGACGGGCGTCTTCAACACCCAGTTCTCGCCGTTCTTTTCATAGGCTGGCGTCAGTCCTTCCTGTTGCGACAGCCAATTGCAGAACTCGACTGCGTCGGCCCAAGAAACCTTCGTGACGGGTTGTGTGTCGAGATCGATCGTGCGCTGGCCGACGAAACCGGAATTGTGCAGCGGCCGAAACTGACGGAATTGCGCGTTCGTGACCTCGGTCGCACCCAAGTAGTAAGGACGGGCCAACGTCACGCGCCGCGATGCCTCGTTGGGCCGGCGCCCCTGCTCACGCCGATCGCTGCCCATGCGAAATTCGCCGCCGCGAACGAGGCGCAATTCGATGCCCGATTTGGTTTCGATGCGGCGCGCCGCATTGCCCGCGATGTCCTTCGGATCGACCAGCTTGTACTCGACCACGCGCTCGAGGCCCGGCGCCAACGTGAGTTCGGTCGCGAATGGCTCGAAGCCGCTCTTGCGCACCTCGAGGCGATAGCGCGTTGCGGGCAGCTTGAGTTCGCTCGGCGCGGTGCCGCGCTGCACGCCGTCCAACCAGATCTCGGCATCGGCCGGTGTGCCGGCGACCTTCACGTTGACGAGTTGCGGCACCAAGCGTACGTCGATCGTCGGCCGGCCATCGGCTTCGGCAAATACAGCGCGCCGCGCGCTGTCATAGCCCGCCAATGACAAGGCAATCGTGTGCTCCATGCCGGGTGCGAGTTCAGTTGTTAGGGGCGTCTTGCCGCGATAAGCGCCGCCGACCGTGACGTCGGCACCGCTCGGCACGGACCGCACCGTGACGCGCGCATCCGCAGCGCCCAACTCGATGGGGCCGAGCGTCGATTCTTCGCCCGCCTTGACGACGAGTGTGGACTGCCACGGTCGCATGCCAGCCGCTTCGATCGCGACGCGTCGCACGCCGGCCTGCATCTCAACGCTCGAAGGCGTCACACCCCGCACTTCCCCGTCGACCGCAATCGTCGCGCCCGCAGGTACGCTCTGCACGTTCACGATCCCGAACGACGGCTGCATCTTCACTTCGACGAGTTGTTGCTCGCCCATGCCGACGACATCGAGCCGCAGCACTTGGTCGAGATACCGCGGCGCGCGTAACGTCACCGTGCGCTGACCTGCCGGAATCGCCAATTCACCCGGCGCTTGACCGGCTGGCACGCCATCGACACTCACACTCGCCACGATGTCGCCGGTCTCGAACTTCACGCGGCCCGGCAACTTCGCGAGGCGCAGCTCGACACGCGCCGGCTTGCCGCGTTCGACGGAGACCGTGGCGGTGGCGGCTTCATAGCCTTGCCGCTCAGCGCGTAGCGCGTGCTGACCGGGAAACACGAACAGGCTCGCCGCGGAATGCCACGAGAACCATGAGCCGGGTGTGCGCACGTGTGCATCGTCCGGTGACAGTACGACCTCGACTCGTTCGAGCCGCGTCAACGCCAGCAAGCCTGCGATCAGCGCAAGGCCGGCCAACACCGCCGCTGTGCGCCAAAAAATGCGCGGCCCTTTCGGCGCTGCCTTGCTTCGCGCCGCATCGAAGCGCAAACCTGCCGTCGGCTGCACTACGGCATCGTCCGGCGCACCTAACAACTCGACGACGCTGGTTAGCTCGACGCTCGGCGTTTCGTTGCCATCGAGCGGATACACCGACAAATGCGCGCCGGCAGCATCGAACCGATCCAGCACCACGTCGGCACTCGCGAGGCGGAAACTATCGTGTAGGTGCAACGAGCGCTCGCCATCGATACGCTGACCGTTGACTCGCAGCGGCACACCGCGCGGATCGAGTACCACAGCCCCTTCGCGATGCAGCAGTTCGCAAACAGCCGTAGCGTCGTCGCTCGCAACCGCCGCACCGCTCGCCGACAGCGCCACCCGCGTCGCCACGACATGCTCGCCATCCGGGCGTTGGATGACGAAGCGCGCGTTGTCGGTGGCGTCCGTGTTCATGGGGCTTTCAGATGGGCTCGACACATCGGACCACGATGGTTTGGGGATTGTTCCCCGGTACCACCGTGAACTCGCGGCGCACATCGCGGAAGCCCGCACGCTTGCCAATGATCGTGTATTGCCCCGGCTTCAGTTCCACCTCGCGGCGCTCGAACGCCCCGAAATAGCCGACGCGCTGGATGGACACTTCCGTGGCGTTGTCCGATTCGAGCGCCAAGCGCACGGGACGATCGAACTCGGGCAACAGCATTTCGAGCCGCGCAATCTGCGAGCGCAGCACCGGGCCACGATCTGCAAGACCGCGAGCGCGCGCTAACAACCGCTCGGCCTCGGTGCGCACCGTGTCGGTGCCGAGTCGATCCGGCCGCTCGATCAGAGCCTGCAAGCGCCGCGATAAATCGGCGCGTGGCATCGCCAAAGCGCGCCCCTGCTGCGCGAATACGAGGGAAGGGTCGCGCGCGAGTGCCTGATCGTAGATGGCTAACGCTTCGGTCCAGCGCTCTTCAGCGACGAAACGCTTCGCGCGCTGCTCGAGCTCGAGGTCCGAGCCACTGCGTTGGGCGGCATCGAGGCGCGCAAATGCGTTGGCAATCTGCGGATCAGCGGGACGAATCGCGCGCGCCCGTTCAAATGCTGCACGCGCTTCGACTACACGGCCGGCATCCAGCGCCGCAATTCCTTCGCCCATCGCACGCGAAAACGCGTCCGCGCCGGCTGCAGCCTGCAGTTTTGCGAGACCGGCGCGCGCCGCGGCATTGCCTGGCGACTGCTGCAGGACGGCCTCGAACAAGCGCTTGGCCTCCGCGGCATCACCGGCACTGGCTGCCGTCTCCGCTTGTGCTAACAACGGCGCGACGGCGTTCAGCTTCTCGAGCTGCGCGAGCCCATCTTTGGCACGTGAATTCGTCGGGCTGATCCGCTGCGCTGTGTCGAAAGCCTGCTGAGCGACTGCGACGTCGGCCGCCGCCAACGCGCGCTCGCCTTCCGCGAGCTGCGCTTCCAATGCTTTCGGTGCCTCGGCCTCGAGCGCCGCCACTTGCTTCAAGGCATCGTCGATGGCGCGCTTGGCTGCGTTGAGGTCGTCGCGCGACAGCGCGGCTGCGGCATCCGCCGCGCGCGCCTTCACACTCGCAAATGCAGCACCGCCCCATTGCGCGGCCGCACGTTCGTCGAGCGCAGCCAGGCGCTTGCCAAGCGTCTCATTCTCGCTCGTGAGTTGTGCGAAGCGCTCGCGAAACGCTGCCGTCTCCTCCGCACTCGGCCCGCTCGGTGCCGTCGCGGCTGGCGCTTCGACCGTGGCGGGAGCCTTTGCCATCTGCGGTAAAAACACGAACACCGCTGCGCCAGCCACCAGCAGTGCGCCGATCGCCAACCACAATCCGAGGCGTCGCGGCTTCGCCGCTTGTGCCACTTCGATCTCCGCAATCCGCGGTACCGGTTTATCGGCTATCGAATCGAGCTCTTTGAGATCGATTGGCGGAAGCTCGGCACCGTCGGCTAGCGCTGGCGGCGGCTCTTGCGCAACGATCGGTGTCGCGACGAGGATCTCGTCAACCTCGACCTCATAATCGGCATCATCATCGTCATCGTTCGGCATCGCTTGCGACGCGAATGTCAACGTGTCGTGTAGGACGGCCTGCAATTCCTGCGCGACATCGTGCATCGTGGTCGGCCGATCTGCGGGCAGCTTCGCCAGCATCCGAAAGATCAGCTGCTCAAAACGCGGCGGCACCGGATGGGGCGATACGAGCGGTGGCACGGCCTCGGTACGTACGCGCTCCAAATCGAAATTTGGGTAGAACGGCGGCGCGCCGGATAACAACTCGTAAGCAAGCGCACCGAGTCCATAGATGTCGTCGGCTTGCGCGGGCGGCTCGCCCGCCAACTGCTGCGGGCTCGTTGTAAACGGCGAGCCTGGCGCAATACCCACGCCATTGCCCGTCGGTGCAGCCGCACCGAAATCGGCGAGCAACGCGCGATTGCTCGCGTCGAGCAACACGTTGCCCGACTTGAGATCGCGATGGATCACGCCGCGGGCGTGCGCATGCTCGAGCGCGCGAGCCACTTCAATCAAGATCGGCACGATCTTGGTGTACGGCTGCCCGCGCAGGCGACGTAGGTCGCCGCCCGCCGCAAAGCTCATCGGTAGCACGGCGTGAAACTCGTCGCGCAACGGCTCGTACACGCGCAGCACGCCCGGGTGATTGAGGCGCGAAGCGAGCGTGAACTCGCGCTCAAGCGCGCGCCATGCAGGCTCGGAGCGCAAGAGCTGCGGGTACAGGATCTTCAGTGCAATGTCGGTCTCGCGCACTTCATCGTACGCACGCCAGACCTCACCGAACCCACCGGCGCCGATCTTTTCACGCAATAGGAACCGGCCGCACACACGTGCGTTCGCAACGTTCGCCATGTTTTAGATTAGTCGTTAGCTCAATCAACCGGCAGGTGGCGCAGGTTGCGCCGCGCCGCCGGACTCTTCCAGATACATCTCGCGCAACATCTTGCGCCACTCGCGGTACTGATCTTCAGCGCTGCCCGTGAGACGCAAGGTGCGACCTTCGACTTCGACGACTTGGGGCGCAACCTCGGCCTGGAAGCTCTGCGAAACTTCTTTCAGCGCTTGCGCGTGCACGCGTGCGTCGGAGAACTTCTTGATACCGGACATCACGGCGGCGACGCCACCAATGGTGCCCGCGGTCCGCGCAGCTGATTGAACGTTACGACAGGTGTAGTCGCCGGACGAACACTGATCGCCAACGAAAATGCTCGCCAACACAGCCGCCGCGCCGAGCCCGGCCCGCATGCGGCCCGACGTGCGCGCACGCTCTTCTTTCTCGATCTCCTCGAAGCTCGTTTGCCGCCAGCTCGAATACGAATCGCGCATGGTGTCGGCGAAGCTCGAGTAATAACCGTTCACCGTGTCGGTGACCGCATCGTCGCGCTCGCGAATTCGCTCGATGCGCTCAATGAAGGGATCGTTCTCCGCCGGCAGGCGGCTCACCTTCAAGATGCCGGCGGCATCGGCTTGCGCGAAGCTGCCAACCGCTTCCGGCGCGAGATCTTGTGCGAACCGCAGCGCTGTGAGCCGATGCACGTCGCGTCGCTCCTCCGCGCTCAACTTTTGGCGCGCGGCCAGCAGATCGTTTGCGATCGACGAATAGATGTTTTGGTAAGGATCGCGCGCCTTGAGCGACGCCTCGGTCTTGTAAGCACCGATGTCGGCTTCCATCTGATAGCGCTTCTTGTCGAGCCACACGCGCCCCGCGGAATCGCGCGCCGTGACCTCGAGTGCGAGCTCGCGCCCGGTCGATTGCAGGATCTTGCCCGTGACTAACACATCGACGAACTCGGCCATATCGGGCACGACCCGCACGGCGCCCCATTGCGAAGTGGACTCGAGCGTTTGCCGGAGCAACGTCGGCAAAAAGCGCGCCTCCGCCTTACGCAGATCCGGGTAGATGCGCATCTTTGCCAGCGCTTCCTCGTCGCTCGCTTTATCTGCCGGGATGCCCGGATCGAACACGCGTATGCCCACGTCAAGCAGTTCGTCTTGCGGAATCTGCTGCGAAGCCTGTACAGCCGTGATCTTCGGCGGTGGGCGCGTCTCGCGCACCATGCAACCGCTAACTACTAACGAGATGACGAGTGTCGCGATCGTCGTGAGCGTGCGAACCATGATCAGTCTCCGGATTTCTGCGCGCCGCGCTTGTACTCGAGGTACTTCTGCCAAAGCTTCTCTTTGAGCTCGGGGTCGGTCTCCTGCTCAGCCGCGCGTCGCAGACGCTTTGCAACGATGTCGTCGTCCGAGCCATCGACGACGCGCTTGGCGCCACCGCCGCTCGAACCCGAGCCGCCCGCTGATTCCGAGCCACCTTCCCGAGCGTCGCCCGGCGTGCCCGCCTGGCGTTCACCTTCCGAGCGTAAATCTCCTGGGCGTGCCGCATCGGCACCGCCAGCCGCTGCGTCGCCGGCACCGGAGCCGCCGGCGCCCTCACCTTCACTCATCACATCCGCTTCTGCGGTGCGGGCATCACGCTCCCGCGCGACGCGCTCTTGTTCCTTGCGCAGTGTCTCGTCGAACTCACCCAGCGATTTATCGAGACGCTTGTCGAGTGCGCCGACGCGTTCGCCCGGCGTTTGGGCCGACTCCGGACCCTCGGGTTCTGCGCTACCTGCTGAGCCCTCGCTGCTACTCGAGTCGTTAGTCGAGCTGCCGCCGCTGCTCGTGGATGCCGACGGCATTGAGGGCACCGACGGTGTCGAGGGCATCGAAGCACCCCCGGTCGACGGCACTGATGGCATCGACGGTAGTGAGATGCCCCCAGACGCGCCACCTTGCGACTCGCTGCCGCCGCCACTGCCGCTTGTGGCGCAGCCGGTGGCAAGCGTCGCGAGGATCACCGTCGAGAGCACACTGTGTTTCATGACTTCCTACTTTGCGCCCGCAGACGCCTCGGCAGCACCGTCACCCGCAAAAAAGCCACGCAGTTGCTCCCCGAGCCGGGAGCACGCAGCGCCTTGAACGCGCGCGATGAACGGCAGCGGCACGACGGCCCCGACGATCGCACTCGTTCCCGTTACATTCGTACCAACGGTGCCGGCGGATTTCGCCTGCTTCAAATCCCAGATTGTGGCTTCGTAGTCGGATTCCTTTTCCCACCAGCCGAAGCCGATGCAACCCGCTGCACCCGGCGCGGCGCCACACGCAAGGCTGCCGCCGCCATCCGTCTTGCGCGTTGCGCCATCGAGCCACACGACATAACGCACGCCGGTCGAGGCCACTTGCTCTGTCAGACCAGGCCGCGCCAACAAGGTGGCGACTGCTTCTGGCTTCGTCGGGGCCGTACCCGGCTCGAACCACGGGAACATCTTGTCGACGAATTCGTCGTTTCCGTGCACCTTGATGTTCGTCGCACCCGATCGGATGTTATCCGCCAAGCAATCCATGAATTCGTCTTCGGCGCCCGCGCCTTCGATTTGCGGCTTCGCCAGCACCACGACGGCTTCGTCGCTCGCAATCGGTGTCGGCAGTTCTCGCGATTCTTCGATTCGGGCATGCATGCAGCCGGTGGCCATACTGGACACGGCCGCGACGATCAGGAACCGACGTAAATTTGTCGTGATGTTGGCATTCGACATGGCTCGCCCCCTTGCGCGGCGGTCGCGCTGATCCGATCTCGGTTGCAGTGAGTACGGTTGAACCGGCTCCGAGATCGAGTATGCCACGGCCACTCGCTGTCTTTGTCTGACCGTGAACTGGCTTGCCAGTTCCAACTTCGAACTCGGAACGACGCGCTTTAGAACGGCAGCGCCTGCTGTCCTGCGTCAGGGTCACAAAAGCGATCGACGGCAAGGTCTTCGAGGCCTTGGCCCGTCGCCAGTTCGAGACGCTGGCACGCCAAGCGAAAGCGCTTTGACAACAAGTCGCCAAACGGGCCGCTGCCGCGCATCCGCTTGCCAAATGCTGGCTCGTTGTCGCGCCCGCCGCGCATCGCACGGATCAACGACATCACATGCGCCGCCCTGTCTGGGTAGTGCTCGGCGAGCCACTCGCGAAACAAATCCTTCACCTCGTGGGGCAGTCGCAGCAACGTGTAGGTGGCAACTGTTGCGCCCGCCGCGCGAGCCCGCTCGAGAATGTGCTCCATCTCGTGATCGGTGAGCGCGGGAATCACAGGCGCCACCATGACACCCACCGGGACCTGCGCGGCTGACAACGCGGCGATCGCGCGTAAGCGTGCTTGCGGCCCGGCGGCACGTGGCTCGAGCACGCGCTTGGTGGCGTCGTCGAGCGTTGGCAGCGTAATCATCACGCGCACCAGATTGTCGCGCGCGAGATCTTGCAACACGTCGAGGTCACGCAAGACCATCGCGCTCTTGGTAATGAGACAGACCGGATGCCGCCACCGCGCCAACACCTGCAAAACACGGCGCGTAATGCCGAGACGCCGTTCGATCGGCTGATAGATGTCGGTATTCGCACCGAGCAGAATCGGCTGCGGTTGATAGTGAGCCGCCGCGAGCTCGCGCGCTAACAACTCCGGCGCATCGTGTTTCGCGAACAGTCGCGTTTCGAAATCGAGCCCCGGAGAGAGGCCGAGATATGCATGGCTCGGGCGCGCATAGCAATAGATGCAGCCGTGCTCGCAGCCGCGATAGGGATTGAGCGAGCGGTCGAATGGCAAATCCGGCGATTGATTGCGCGTGATGACGGAACGGGCATGATCCGGCCGCACTTCCGTGACGACGCTTGGCGCGTCGGGTTCGACATACCAATCATCCGCGAGCGCCACGCGCTCCTGCTTTTCGAAGCGGTTCGGCGGCTGCGAGAGGGCGCCGCGACCGGGAACGAAAACTGCCATTGCCAGACTGTACATGCATACAGTCTTTCACGCGAGTGCCTAGTGCAGCGGTGAGCTGCCAGCCCGAACCTCCGTGACCGCTCGAGCTGCCAGCACGACTTCGTCGACCGGGACTGGCTTCACAACGTACGCACGCGCGCCGAGCGACGCAGCCTTGGTGCGCAGCTCCGGGCAAGCGCTCGCCGTCAGCAGGATGAACGGGATACAGAGTGAATCACGCAAGACTCGCGCCAAATCGAGGCCGCAGCCGTCGGGCAGAACCATGTCGAGGACCGCAACACTGGGTCGCAGTTCTTGCGCCAAACGCGCGGCCCCGACGAACGAGTCCGCCGTGAACACTTCAAAGCCACTCGCCTGAAAGCCACGCGCGAGCGTGAATCGCACGAGCGGTTCGTCCTCCACCAACAGCACCGAGGGTTTGTCGGGCCGGACCGCTGACACGGCACAACTCATGCAGCCACGCCAATCGACGCCGCATCGACTGCAGTCGATGGCAGCAATAGAGACGCTTCGAGCTTGAGCTCGACAACGACCCATGCGCCGCTCTGTGCGACGGCAAGGGTAGCGCCTTGCGCAGGCAACAATCCGACCACCAGACCCAACCCCGTGTTGCTCCGCGCCAGTGTGGTGATGTCAAAGTGGGCCGGCAAACGGCCGCGATTGCGCACCGTAATCGTTGCGTGCGCAGTCTCCTCGCTCAGGCGAATTTCCACGGGCTCGAGGCTTTGCCGCGAGCGATGTTTGGTCGCATTTGTGACGAGTTCATTGAGTGCCAGCGCCACGCCCACCGCGTGTGGCTCGGCCAACTGCCAACGACCAACCTCGTGTGAGTAACGCACGACGCATGTCGCGCCTGTTACGGCGGCGACGTTGTTAGTGATCGCCTCGAGCGAAGCGCGCAGCGTTAGCCCCTTACCGGGCTTCGCCTGAATGCCGTGCACGGCGGCGAGCGAAAGCACTTGCGTCGCGATTTCGTCCGCTTTGCCAGGCTGCGGCAGCACTCGCTGTTGAATAAGCCCCGCCAGGCCTTGCAAGTGGTTCTTGATGCGATGATGTACTTCGTAGACCAGTGTGTCGCGCCGCCGCGCTTCCTGCTCGCGACGCTCTGCCTCACGCCGCACTTCAGCGGTGATGTCATACGAAACGAAGATTGCGCCCACGATCTCGCCCGAAGCGCTCACATAAGGCGCGGCCATCGTTCGTACATCGAACACGGTGCCGTCAGCGCGTCGCGCCTGCATGTCCTGCGCTTCGGTAATCTCGCCGCGCAGAGCACGCTCGCGCATAGCTTGCGCCGCGGGCACAAATTCGCCTGTCACCAGCGACGCTCGGCTACCGAGAATCGCTTGCCGCGAACGACCGAACATCGACTCCGCTGCTGCATTCCACAGCCAATGCTCACCCGTGGCTGCCCGCATGTGCACGGCCACCGGAATCGCCTCGAGAAATCTCTGCGTGTTAGCACTGGCGCGCTGCGCTGCCTGCTCGGAGCGACGTCGCCGACGCAATTCGCCGCGCGTCACGAGCGCAGCCGCCACTAACAGCGAGGTCGCCAAAATCGCGGCTGCCGTGCCGATCCAGAATACGAGCGTCGAGCGCCGTTGCGCAGCGGCGAGAGCCTGCGCGCGCTGCTGGCCGTGCAACATACGCAATTCCTCGATCTCGGCACCGATCGATTCGATTGCGACTCGAGATAGCGCTGGCGCATTTGTCGCTGGCGACTGCATCGTGCGTCGCTCGATCGCGGCGAAATGGGCACGCAAAGCGGGCGACAGGTCGAGAGCGCGTGGCGACCGCTGACTCCGGTTGAGACTGCGCATACTTTGGGCAATACGCTCGCGGCCTTCTGCTTGCGAGGCCGGGCGCAACAGTTGCTCGAGTCCAAGTCGCAGCTGCCCCAGTGCCAAGCTACGTTCATTCAACTCGATCTGATATTCGATAGCCCGCGTGTTGGTAGCCCGAGTTGCAAGTTCTGTCACCCACAGCGAAACGACGGTCGCGAGGCCCACAGCGAACAACAGCGGCGCAAAAATGCGCCTGCGTGAATCGTGGCTGTGACTGTCACTCTGAGGATCCAAGATTCTCTCCCTCGGCATCTGTGCGCGAAGCGATGCTTGTTGTAAGGGCGAACTTAGGACGCCTCGAACGGCCGTTATGTGAATCCGTTCGGAAATCTGTATGTAACGCAGCCGAGTGCGCGGGTTGACAGGGATGCCCCTACTCGTTTGCCGGGGGCGGAAAGCGGTCCAGACGACGCAGAGACGGGAATAGGCGCATATAGGCAGCGACGACGACCAAGGTTGCGCACCCGCCCACGATCACTGCCGGCACGGCACCCCACCACCGCGCCGTGAGTCCGGACTCAAACTCGCCGAGCTCATTCGAAGCCCCGATGAACATCGCGCTCACAGCACTGACACGCCCGCGAATATGGTCCGGCGTTTCGAGCTGCACGAGCATCGAGCGCACGAACACGCTGACCATGTCACCCGCGCCAAGCAGAGCGAGCGCGATCAGCGAGAGTACGAAACTGGTCGAGAGGCCGAACACGAGCGTCGCCACGCCGTACAACGCCACGCCGCCGAACATCCAAGTGCCCGCACGACTCGCGATGGGCCGAACACCGAGCCATGCAGCGACGAATGCAGCGCCGACCGCCGGTGCCGTGCGCAGCGCACCCAGTCCTTCGGGACCCACATGCAAGACATCGCTCGCGAAGATCGGCAACAACGCCGTCACACCGCCGAACAACACCGCGAACAGGTCCATCGAGATGGCGCCCAACAGCGGCTTGCGTCGCCAAACGAATCGCAATCCTTCCAGAACGTCGGCGAACTGCCAGGCGGCTCGCCCTTCCGTGGCTGCGCGCACGGGCGGCAACAGCACAATCAAACCTACGGCCAAGACCATCAATGCAGTGGCCGTGCCGTAAACCCAATCGACGCCTTGCACTGCTAACAACCCGGCAATCGTGGGCCCCGCGATCGAACCGATCTGCCAAAACGTGGCATTGACCGAGATCGCCCCTGGGAAAACGCTTGGCGGCACGAGGTTCGGTGCGATCGATTGACTCGCGGGCTGCCAGAAAGCGCGGCCGGTTCCGAGCAAGACCATTGCCAGATACACGATCCACAAACTGCGCAGTTCCGCGATCGTGAATACGAGCAACAGGACGGCCGCCGCGAGTTCCAGCGCGAATGCGCCCGCGAGCATCAACCGGCGATCGATGCGGTCGGCGAGCTGACCCGCCGGCAGAACTAACAGGACAAACGGCACGAACTGCGCGAAACCGACCCAACCGAGCGCCAAAGGATCACGCGTGAGCTGCCAGAGCTGATACCCGACACCGACGCCGAGCATTTGCCCAGCGAGCGTCGCGCACAGTCGCCCCACTGCGAAGCGCGCAAAATTTGGATAAGACAGCGCTTCGAGCGCAGGGTGTCGCTTAAGGTTCATGCGTACCCCACAGCGCCCGAACTTTCGATATCGAACGGTATGTTCGACTCACTCGGTAGGCGCGCGGCGCGGTAGCTGGTAACGTTGTGCGCACGCGCGGTGTGATGGATCACGACTGCAGCATTACAACTCGTACCCGCGGGGACAGAAACTTGGGCGGCATTCAGATCACGCGACATTTTGCGACGATTCGCAATGGTCGTTGGGGTGATCGACAGGTGCATTACCGGCGTGGCGGTGCAGGTCCGCTCGTCGTGTTGTTGCATCAATCGCCTTTGTCCTCGCGAGACATGGTCGACACCATTCAGAAGTGGGGCAAGCACTTTACCTGTCTCGCGCCCGATACGCCGGGTTACGGCTTGTCAGATCCATTTGGTGTACCGCACGTCGACATGGCTGACATTGCGCAAGCCGTGGTGGAGTGGTTCGACGCGGTCGGCATCGTGAAAGCACCCGTTTACGGCTTTCATACCGGCGCGATGATCGCGGGAGCCTTGTCGCAACACTATCCCGAGCGCATCACGTGCGCTGTCGGTAATGGCTACGTCCTGCTGACCGAACAAGAGCGCGCCGACATTCTCGCTCACTACTTACCGCCATTCGAACCGAAATGGGACGGCTCCCACCTGACATGGTTGTGGAGTCGGATGCGCGAGCAAACGATTTTCTTTCCGTGGTATCGCCCGAGCTTGGCGACGCGCCTCAACTACGACGTTCCCCAGCCAGCCACACTGCAACTGGGCTGCCTCGATTTCATGCGCTCGGGCGATCACTATCGCGTCGGCTATCGCGCGGCGTTCGCGATGCGCAGCGATCAGGCACTGCGTGACGCGCGCGCGCCTACGCTAATTACCGCAGCGGATACCGATGTGCTGGCGGCGCACCTCGATCGTGTGCACGACAAGAGCGCGCATGTCACTGTCCAGCGCGGCGGTACCGCTGCCGAGACGCTCGATTTGGCCGCCGCGTTCATCAAGCGTCACAAGCCGCCTCGCGCGCCGACGGTGGTGCGCACGGCCCCCATTCCGGGACGCATCTGGCACGAGATGATCGACGTACCCGGCGGGCAACTGCGCGTCGCGCGGAATTCGGATGCCGCGGGTCGGCCCGTACTCGTCCAGCACGATGCGGCGGGCTCTTGCGACATCGTGCGCAAGCTCGCCAGCGGATTTGTGGGGCATCGACCGGTGATTGCAATCGATCTGCCGGGCCACGGTGAATCCGACAACACCTTGAAAGCGGGCAAAGTCACCGTCAGCGCGTATGCCGACGCCGTCTTGGCGGCTCTCGATGCGCTCGACATCGAAACTTGCGACTTCGTGGGCCAATGGGGCGGCGGTTTGGTCGGCCTCGAGCTCGCACTCCGCGCGCCGCAGCGCGTACGGCGCCTCGTGCTCGCCGATCTCTTGTATTTCTCACCTGAACTCACGGCGAAGCTCAAACAACACTACACTCCGGCCATTGAGCCGGACTGGTACGGCGGCCACCTGTTACACGCATGGCTGTTGATGCGCGATCAAGGCTTGTTCTGGCCGTGGTTTGAGCGCACTCGCACGGGCATTATTCGACAAGAGCCGTATGTCGATCCCAATATGGTTCAGCGGCGCGTTCTCGAGGTGTTTCGTGCACCGCAGATGTGGCGTGCGGCGTACCAAGCGCATTTCGCCTACCCCACACGTGCCAAGCTGCAGAAGCTGCGAGTGGCGACGCTGTTCGCAGCGCCCGCGTGGGATCCCAACTTCGTGCACACACAACAAGCCGCGACAGACTTCCCGGACATCCCGTTCAAACGCATGCCGCGCGACGCCGAGCGGTGGGCCGAGGAACTCCTGCCCTTTTTGTCTGCTTGACACTAACAACTATGAATTGGACGAACTTCATTCGCAACTTGCTCGTCGCCCTGACTAGCGCCGCCGTATTGGCCGCGTGCGCGCCGCTGCCGACGCAACCGCCGCCGGCACCGCCGCCGCCGCCGCCCACCGCCGACGAGCAGTTCACGAGTTTGACGCAGCGCTACCTTGCGGAGTTTCCGCAGCTGGCGCCGGTAGCGGCGACGCAGTTGGGTGATCACCGCTTCGATCAGCAACTCGATGACGTCAGTGCGGCGGGCCAAACGGCACGCGCGGCCTTCGCCGAGCGGTATCTCGTCGACCTCGGCAGCATTCCGACGGCCGCGTTGTCACGCGCCAATCAAGTCGATGCCGCACTGTTGCAACAACAGTTGATGTCGGACCTGTGGCAAGTACAAACGCTCGAGGAGTGGCGCTGGAACCCACTCGTCTACACGAGCCTTGCAGGCAATAGTTTGTATGCCTTGTTTGCACGCGACTTCGCTCCGTTGTCCACGCGAACGCTCAGTGCAGTGTCGCGACTGGACGCGCTGCCGCGGTTCCTCGCGCAAGTTCGCGAAGTCCTCGTGCCTGCGCGAGTTCCACGCATCCATGCTGAAACGGCTGTGCGCCAGAATGCTGGGCTCACGACTCTGATCGACTCCTTTGTCGTACCCGCCATCGTCTCGCTACCCGAGGGCGAGCGTGAGCGGGCGATGAGCATCGTGGCGCGTGCCAAATCAGCGATCTCGCAACATCAGCTTTGGCTCGAACGGCGTCTGTTGCCCGAGGCCAAGGGCGACTTTCGCCTGGGCGCCGAGCTCTACGACCAGAAGCTACGTTTTGCATTGCATACGCCGCTCAGCCGCGCCGAGATCCGGTCGTTAGCCGACCGTGAACTCGCCGCCGCGCGCGCCGAGATGTACACCATTGCGCGCGCGGTGCTCGCTGACCGTCGCCGCGCGCCGCGCACGCCTGAGAATCCGACGCCGCGCGAGCAACAGCGCGCAATCGAGGCCGCGTTGGAGCTCGCGTATGCCGACCGTCCGAAGCGCACCGAAGTGTTCGACGTGGCACGCCGCGCGATGACGGAAGCGGAGCGCTTTGTGAAGGCGCGAGACTTGGTGAGCGTCTTCAACGACCCGATCGAGATCATCCCGATGCCGGAGTTTCAGCGCGGCGTCGCACTCGCCTATTGCGACCCGCCGGGCCCTCTCGACCGTGGCCAAAAGACGTTCTACGCGATTTCGCCGATCCCAGACGATTGGTCGCGCGCGCAAGTCGATTCGTTCCTACGCGAATACAACACCCGCAGTATCCACAACCTCACCATTCACGAAGCGATGCCTGGGCACTACTTGCAGCTGATGCATGCCAATCGCTATCGCTCGCCGCTGCGCGCGGTGCTCGCCTCGGGTACGTTCATCGAAGGCTGGGCCGTATACACCGAGCGCATGATGGTCGAGGAAGGCTATTACAACAGCGATCCGTTGATGCGTTTGATTCAGCTCAAGTGGTACCTGCGCGTGATCGGCAATGCGATTCTCGATCAGGCCGTGCACGTCGATGGCATGGATCGCGCTGCGGCGATGCGCTTGATGACGCGCGACACTTTTCAAGAAGAGCGCGAAGCCGCAGCGAAATGGGTTCGCGTGCAACTCACGTCCGCGCAGCTACCGACTTACTTTGTCGGCGTGCAAGAGCATCTCGCGCTTCGCACAGAGGCACAGCAACGCGAGGGCGTCGCATTCAACCTGAAGCGTTACCACGATACGGTGTTATCGTTCGGCTCACCGCCTGTTTCGTATGTACGCGCAATGATGTTCGATCTACCGATTCGTTAGTTACTGAGCATCGCAAGAAACCCCAGTGAAAGTCCGCGAAAGACACCGTTGTCATCTGCTTGTAAGGCCCGGTTCGCGGCTCGCGATTGCCGTGTTGTTAGCGCTGGGAGCCGCTGCTCGCACGGACAATGCGCTGGCGGAGCCGGAAGCTACCGCGGCGCCGCCGCCGGTGAGCGTTGTCGCGAGCGCCGAAAAGCAACGACTCCTCGAGTATTTGTTAGCGTATGACACCAATCCGGCGACGGTCGTGCGAGAGGCGCGCGCCGCCCAAGCTCGCGCACGGGCGGCCAACGACGACGCGTTGCTATCGCTCGCGCTAAGCGTGGAATGCCGGGGCCTTTACCGCGAGAACAAACTGGAGGCGGCTGACACAGCCTGCGCGGAGGCACTCAAACTCGCTGAGCGCGGCGACGACCTCGCCATGTTCGCAGTGCAGCGCATGCTTGGAACATTGACCACCGAACGCGGCCAACCCATGGCGGCTCTGCAGAACGCGTTTGATTCACTGGCGGCCGCAAGACGCAGCGGCAACGAGCTCGCGCGTGCAGCCGCATTTGGCAATCTAGGAACCGTGGCGCAGTTCGCCGGCGCGAATTCCGATGCGGTTGAGTATTACGACCGCGCGCTGACCATCGCAAACCAAATTGGCTCCGACAACTTACGCTTGCAGGTCGCCAACAATCTGGGTGTCTTGCTGCTCGAGTCAGGCGATCCGGAAGCTGCCCGAGCGCATTTCGCGCAGGCCCTTGCTGCCTCCCAACGTTTGCGAGCGGGACTGGGTGGGTTTGCGGTCCGCTATGGCATCGCACTTGCCGATCTTGAAAGCGGCCGCAACTCTGAGGCGGTAGCCGCGCTACGCTCCCTGGTGGCGCAAGAATACGAGGAACAGACACCGGCCCAGCGAGCTGAGGCGCAGATGTTTCTCGCGCGCGGCGAATTCAAGCTTGGCAACATGGCCGCGGCCGAGGCGGCGGCGCGCACGGCGGCCGCGGACCTACGGCGGCTTCGACCGATTCGTGCCTATCCGGCACAGGCCCTGCTCATCGATATTCTCACGGCGCGTGGCAAGCTCGAAGAAGCGGCGCGCCTTTCCGACTCGCTGGTGCAAGAGGTCCCGGTCGATGCGCGAGGTCGCGTCGAACTGTTGGAAGCTCGTGCGCGCTTGCTCGCGGCGCAGGGCCAACATCGTGCCGCTTACGTAACGCTGATCGACGCACAGAGTGCGCGCGAGCAGCAATCGTTAGCACGGGCAGCTCGTACATTGGCGTTCATGCGAGCACGCACCGAAGCACAGGAGCGCTTTCAAGAACTCACCCATTTGCGCGCTCAGCAAGCGCGCGCCGAGGACGAAGCGCACCAAGCGCGCATTGTGCGCAACTTCTCGCTCGCAATCGTCGCGATCACCTTGATCGGTGCCATCGCGTTGTGGCTGATGGCACGGGTGCGTCGCAAGCTCGAGGCCGAGATCGAGCGACGTCGCAGCCTCGATGCGCTCGGCAAACTCACCGGCGGCGTTGCGCACGACTTCAACAACTTGATGACGATCGTGCAGCAGGCCATGGACCTGCTGCGCCAAGACCCAGCAGTTAAGTCGAGCGGCGATGCGTTGATCCTCATCGATGAGGCCGAGGGTGCCGCCCGACTCGGCGGCCACATCACTCGCCAACTCCTGACGTTTGCGCGGCAGCAACCGATGCAACCCGAGGATGTGCCGTTACGGCAGTACATCGAACAGCGGCGCTTGTTGTTCGAGAGAACCCTCGGCGAGTCGATGCGACTCGAAGTGATCTTGAACGACGAGCATTGTGGCGTGCGCGTGGATCCGGGCCAGCTAACGACTGCGATCATCAATCTGTTGGCGAACTCGCGCGATGCGATGGGTGGCAAGGGCGAAGTGACGATGCGGATCGAAGCGATCCACAATGCGTTTCGCGATCGACGCTGGGCAGAGTTGCCCATCGGTCGTTACGTCAGCATCGCGATCATCGATCGGGGCAAGGGCATGTCGGCCGAAGTGGCACGTCAGGCCGTAACGCCGTTCTTTACGACCAAAGGCGAAGCGGGCGGCACAGGACTCGGCTTGAGCACTGTGCATGGCTTCGTGGTGCAATCGGGCGGGATCCTGCTCCTAAAATCAGAGCCCAATTTGGGAACGACGATTACGCTCGTGTTGCCGCACTGTTAGGTTGCGTTCGGCTGTCGATCACGCGGGTCATTGCCTCGACGAGGTGATCCATGCCGAACGGCTTTTGCAGCAACTGAAACGAATCGTTACCGGCTTGCGTGAAGCCCGTCAGCAGGAGCACCGCGATGTTCGGTCGATGTGCTGTGACCCATTCGGCGAGGCCAAGACCATCGATCTCGCCCGGCATCCGAATGTCCGACAGCATCATCTCGAACTCGGCGTGCGTTTGTAGAACCTCAAGCGCGTGAGCGGCATCGTTCGCGCGCGTGACGATACAACCCAGCGATTCGAGGCTACGCGCCATCATTTGCTGCAGGCGGGCGTTATCTTCGACGAGCAGCACACGAAGATTGGCAAATTGGGGGCGGTCGTCCATGCGCAATCCAAACTGAGCAATTACCCTACAGTGTGCCAGCGTTCGCCGCCGATGACACCGGTGGACAATACGAATGGTTTGCGGTTTATTCAAGTGGACAATGCCGTTCAAATCGGCGTTCGCCGTTCGGCTGTAATCCGCAGTCCTCCCAGCCTGCTGCGCGATAGAAGTGTTCGGCTCGTGTGTGCGGCTCTGTCGTGAGCCACAAGCGTGCGTGCCCGGTCGTGCTGAACCACGCCAACATCGCGTCGTGCAGCTGCCGGCCGTAGCCGCGCCCCTCGTAGTTGGGATCGACGAACAACGCCCAAACGCTGCCATCGACGCGATTGCCGATCGCGAACGCGACCGCGTAACCATTCGTCTCGATGAGCCAACCTCGCCCAGTCTGTTCGATGGCCTCGGTGACTTCGGCGTCGCTGATAGAGCGCGACGTCAAGCGATTCTCGCGCACGGCATGACGAATCCGCTGTAGCGCCGGCACGTCGTGACGCGTTGCCGCCCGTAGATTGGCGTCAGAATTCATGACACTAACAATTGCGCCTAGACCGCATCACCCCGCGGCTAGCGGTACTCGTGCTCGATATCGCGCAACTGCTTTGGCAAGCGCACGCCGTCGCGCCGCGCGATTGCAAACATGGCGCGCTGGGTGAACGCCCCGTGCACCTTGCCCGTCGTATCGCGCACTTGCCAATCCTCGATCTCGTCGATGCGGCAACGGCGCACGGCCTCGAGCGGCCCCGCGTGCGTGACGGGCGTCGTCACGAGCTGCACCTCGAGTTCCTGCTCGCTCACGAGAGACAGCACGTTTGCCCACAGATGCTCGACATCGTTCGAGGAGCTGACGAAGCGCAGTTTCACGAGTGCGCTCTCCTTGGCTTGCTGCAATCGCGCGACGAACTCCGGCAACGAAGCGCGTGCCTTGTCCAGCGCTTCGAGCATCAACGGATCGTCAGGCGCGGTCTGTAGCGGCGGGAACTCGGCCTGCCGTGCCCGCCACCGTCCATAGAGAAAGATTGCGATGACGAGCGCGAAGATGAGCGTGATGATGGGGTCGATACTCATTGCACGCGGCTCCGGTCAGTCATGGGCTAACAATAAGTCGATCTGCGCAGGAATGCTGACGGCCCGATCGAAACGAGCGTTCGGGCGTGCCTTTCGGCAGGTGCCGAAGCGCCGCAGCCCAAGACTTGCCGGGCGAGCGGGATCGCGCTGCAACGTGAGCTCGCAATCGGGCGTTTCGTAGCCCAAGGCGACACCGCGGTCCGCAAATAGAGCACTCACTCGAGTGCCAGCGCTGACTCGCTCGATCGAGCGCACGCGCAAATCGACGTAGGGCGGCCACGACTCGATCGGTACGACGAGCGCCTCGATGCGCACACCCTTTGTGACCGCGGTGTAGATTCCGCCGGGCCAACCCGGAGCGAGTTTTGCGAGCCTGCGCGTCATCGACCAGATTTCGCGATCGTAGAGCTCGATCAACGCTTCGCGGTCTGCACCGCGATTCGCCAGCAGCTCGCGCAGATTTCGCGGCTCAGTTGGCGCAGTCTCGAGCAATGCGTACTGCACCGCCGCGCGCTGCAGAGACATGAACGCCTCGTGCTGCGGCCGCAGCAAATCGTCGATGCAGATGAGCTGCAATTCCGGCGCAACGCGGACGCCGCAATCGAGTGCACGTGCGGTGCTGGGATACGCCAGCAAAGCGCACGACATTGCTACGAGGACGACTGGACCTATCAGTGCGCGAATCATGCTCGCATTCTAGCGGCAGCGTGAGCGGCGGCCGTGTGTCGGTTGCTAAGCCCAATAGAAAAGGGCCAGGCAGGCATCCTTGCCCGCGCTGGCCCCCAATGAAATGCGTTACTTCGAGAAGTTCGCTTGCGCCGTTGCCGAAGCGTTCACCGTGACAACGCACGTGGGCGCGGTACCGGTGCAGGCGCCCGACCAATTGACGAAGTTGAAGCCGGCCTCCGGCGTCGCCGTCAACGAGACGAC
>CAYUIT010000012.1:57202-78111 GCA_964444835.1 uncultured Steroidobacteraceae bacterium | reverse complement strand
GATCGAATCGCAACTCGCCTGCACGATCACCGTGATCCGCCAGCATATTTGAGAAACTCTCGCCTTCGACTGCCGGAGCGTTCGCAGTGCACTACCACTTGGCTCAGCTCAACATTGCAACCATGCGGGAGCCGCTCGACTCGCCGTTGATGGCCGACTTCGTCGCCAATCTCGAGCGTATCAATAGCCTTGCAGAGTCTTCGCCGGGATTCGTGTGGCGCTTGAAGGACGAGCACGGTGCCGCGACGACGATCCGTCCATTCGGTGACAACGTCCTCGTGAACATGTCGGTCTGGGAGTCGATCGAGATGTTGCACGCATTCGCATTCCGCAGCGCCCATAAGGAGATCATGCAGCGGCGCCGAGAGTGGTTCGAGCGCATGGGGGAAGCGTACGCAGTGCTGTGGTGGGTGCCCGTCAACCATGCGCCTTCTGTCGAAGAAGCTGCGGAGCGTCTCGCGCACTTACGCGAGCATGGTCCGACGCCACGGGCGTTCGTGTTCAGCAAGACGTTTTCGCCGCCTGGTGAGGATGCTGCAGATGAGGTTGCGCGCGGACACGATTCGCGTACCAGTAGCTAACAGAATCGTGTGGCGTAGCCGTACGGTCTATGGCTGGAACCGAGCTTGAGTTGCGGTTCAGTTCGGATGTGCCGCATGCGCCCGCTGCGTAGCGAAGGGAGGATGCCTCGCTTGCGCAAGCAACATATACTTTGCGGCATCGCGCGACATTTTGCGCTATGAAGGGCCCACGCGGTTTTTCTCGAAGTCATGTCTGATGTCGGCACCGTTGAGCAGCTCGTGCGCCGTGTCTGGGAGTGCTTTGCACGCCAGGATCCCTCCGGGATGCTTGCTTGCATTGCGCCTGATGCGACAATTTGGGATATCTTTCAGCCGCAGCTCGTGACGCGAGCCCAACTCGAAAGTTATGTGGCGACGGATTACGAGCAATCCGCTGCGCGCGGGCCGCTCACAATGAACATGCGCGATATGGTCACCAGCGTTTGGGGTGATGCCGCGATCGTTCGCTTTTATCTCGACTACGCATATGCGCCGCCCAATGCGATCTCCGGACACGGTCGAATCACTTGCGTCCTACGTCGCTTTGCAGACACCGGCTGGTTAGTGGTCCACGTCCATGAAGGCCACGTTCCCGAAGGCATACCTGCCTACCAAGCGGAAAGCTAACGTGGCTGCGCGTACGGACAAGCGGACACGAGCTCCAATTCGTACTCGCCAAACTCGCAAGGCGAGCACAACGCGCTTTCGTATCCTCGAAGGAGCGCTCGATTCACTGCTCGATCTTGGCTATGCCGAGACAAGCATCAGTACGATATGCGAGCGCGCGAACTTGTCGCGTGGCGCAACACAATTTCATTTCCCAACGCGCCAAGCGGTGTTTGAAGCGTTGATCGGGCACCTTGCGCAACGTCGCCTCGATCTCTACCGAACGGATCTCGCGAAGATATCGCCGGGCAATGACTTCCTTGATCATGCGATCGATGTGTATTGGCGGCAGGTCACGCGGCCGGAGTTCATCGCGCATCAAGAACTCGTGCTTGCCGCTCGCAACGATCCACGGCTCGCCGAGCAGATTGCCCGTGGCATGCGCGAGTTCATACGACATTCTCGGCAACCGTTTCTCGATGAGTTCCCGCAGTGGCGCGAACTCGGCGCCAGATATGAAACCGCCGCCAACATCGCGCAGTATTTGCTGGAAGGGATGGCTTGGGGCTGTTTGAATCGACACCTCGACCAAAATGCAGTCAAGGCGTTGTTGCAGGAAGCCAAGGCCCATGTGCGGGCCATTCTCGAAGGCACGAATCAGGTGGTAGCTCCCGACAATCGGCCTCGATCGAAAGCGAAACGCAAGTCACTGCGCTGAGCGGTCTTGTGCAGCGCTGGTCTGCTCCACTGTGAGCCCCGACGCCAAGTTTTCGAGTAGCCAGAACACGGCGGCGCCGATGGCAAGCGGAACCACCGCGAAGTAGGTGAACGTGAGCGTCCAGCCAAGCGTGCCAACACTGACGGTGATGAGAACCGGCGCTAACAACCATGCGAACGTCACTGCAAGTGAGCCAGTGACCGCGGTCGCTGTAGCGCGTACCTCCGTCGGGAACAACTCGCCAATGAGCGGCATCCGAATGGCCTCGGAGCCGTAAAAGAACAGAATTGACATGCCGAGGCCACCCAGCAGCGCCGTGGGCGAACGCGCAAGCCAAATCGTTCCGGCAAACACCAAGGTACCGCAGGCCAACCAGATCAACAGCGCGTTGCGGCGAGTTGTAACGAACTCGCCTAGATACGACACGATGATGTACCCGGCCGCACCGATCAAGTATGAGCCACCGACAATCAGGCTTGCCTGATCTTGCGGAACGTTCATGCCCTGCACGAGATAGGTTGGTAGGAAGTAAGTCGTACCACCGATCGCGAGGCTAATCATGAAGCTGCCCGAGAAGCACACGAGTGCGCGACGTCGGAACGGCGCCACATTCAGCTTGCGAAGGCGATCGGCGAAGCTCTCAGGTGCCGCCACCGCCTTACGAGAGGCGGCGTAGCGGTCCGTCTCGGGTAGCAAGAGGTGAAACAACGGCAGCACCAACAGCACGATCAACGCAGGCAAGAAGATTGCGCGCCAACCGTAATCCACGATGATCGGCGCAACCGCCAATGAAGCCACTGCGAATCCAAGGGGGTAGCCGATTTGCAGCCAGCCTGCTAACAGACCACGATACCGCGGAGGGGCACTTTCGACGACGATGGTGTTAGCGATGGGATACACGCCCGCACCGATGGCGAAGCTAGCCACGCGTAGCGCGGTGAGGCTGCCTAACGATTGAACCAACGCGTGCGCACCTACCAATAGGGCGGACACGCCTAGTAGGACCAGCAGTACGGATTTACGACCGTACGAATCCGCAGCGATTCCCGCGAGCACAACAGCGACACTCGCGACCGCGAACGACAGTGAGAGCATCTGACCGATGACCTCAAGACCGATGTTGAACTCCGCAGTGATGGCCGGAATCGCATACGAAAACAGCGATTGGTCTGCGGATGACAGCATCATTGCGAGTAGACAAATCGCGAAGGCGCGCCCCGAGGAGCCGCGAAACGCGTCGCGCAATCTGGCGGCATTTGCGGGATGAGCGCCGTCGACTGGCGTCATCGCGCGTTGCCCGATGGTAACTCCGCAAGCATCTGCTGATGTTCGGCGAAAGCCTCGTCCGCGAGTCGCTTGGCGACGCCGGCTGCCGGGAAACCAGATTCGAGACCCGCCAGCAAAATCACTTCGTCGATCTGCGTGCGCGTAATGCCGTGGTGGAGTGCGGCTCGCACGAAGTACTTCATGTTCTGGTGAGCGGCGGTGCATGCCGCGATTGCGCACAGGATCTTGGTGCGCAAATCCACTTCGTCCAAATCCCACACTTCCGGAGCGATTCGGCACATCAGGCGGCGGTTGAAGTCGCTTTCGTCGAGCTGCTTGACGAGTTGCGCGCCGTAGTGCGGCCCGAAGATCCGTAAAAACATGCGGCGTGCGCGCTCGAGTTCTTCAGGCCGAAACATGCAGCACCTCGAATTCGTTATACGCAGATCAGCGAACGCTCGAGGCCGTACAAGCGCTCGGCACCGTTTCGCGTGACGCGCATGGTCTCCTCGAAGAAGACTCCGCCCCAACCGATCTCGTGCAGCTCCATGTCGATGTTGAGAACCATGTTCTCTTCGACTCGGAAGTCCCCGAGCGTGCCACCCGCAATAAATGGCACCTCGATATGGTCGAGACCAATACCGTGGGTGAAGGCCAGCTCGAAGCTGGGTAGCCCCGACTTGCGCACCGTATCGATCGTGCGATTGCGAAGTTCGGCCGTCGAAACGCCGGGCTTGAGTGTGTCGTAGGCCGTGGCAATGCCCGCCTCATATGCGCGCCAGTAGCGCCGCAGCTTTTCAGATGGCTCACCTAACACCGCTGTGCGCTGGGCGTCGCCAATGTATCGGCGCCACTTCAACATGCTGTCGAAGCAAACCTGATCGCCTGACTTTATTGGGTATCGGCGATCGGGCCGCGCAGCACCGGCACTCTTGATGCCCGCCCCGTTGAAGTTGGCGAAAACACGCGCACCTTGGCGCGCGACGCTGACCTCATAAGCGGTGTGAACGTCATGCCACGTGGATCCGGGGACAATGGCCTTGATCGCATCTCGAATCGCGCGCTCGTTTGTTTGGGCAGCTTGCTGCAAGATCTCGATCTCGGCTGGCGTCTTCACCATGCGAATTTCGAGGAGTATGTTCGTCGCGTCCCGCACTTTCGCGTGCTGCACTGCTGCGCCAAGTGCGCCCGCGAAGCGTGTGTCGTCGAATCCGAGGCGTGCGTTGGTTAGGCCCATGTCTTTGAGGGCGGCTACGGTTCCATCCATCACGCTTGCATAGCCGGCCTTCTCTGCAGCTCGCACCATGCCTTGAATGGCCAGGTCTTCGCCTGCTAATGGAGCGGCATCATTGAATGTGTGGACTCGCAGCACACCACCATAGATGCCGAAGAAATACATGCGCACGTCGGGCATCCAGGACGGGCGTTGTACGAGTACAGCGGCCTCGATTTCAGTCACGATAAGGCACGGTGCGATATCGGCCGAGCGCGGATAAATTGCGCATGCGACCCACGGAACATCGAAAAGAAAATCGGACTCGAAGTCGCTCAGATACAGGACATTGTTAGCAGTCACGGCGACGATTGCGTCGAGACCTTCTCGGTCCATGATCTCATTGGCTCGTTCGCGATTGAGTAACATGGCGATGGCCTAACGAAACTGCTGCGAGGCCATGTACTTGCCCACTCGCTGCTGCCAGTCTTCGACTTCGCGATAGATGCCGGTGTATTTGTCGTTCATGTAAAGAAGCCACAGTGCGCCGGTTTGGGTACAGACCGGGCCATGTCGGATGCCAGGTGGCCGTGAGATGTAATAGTCCTTCGTGAGCACTAGGTCGAGCTTTTCGTCAGCTTTCTTGTGATCGTAGGTGTAGCCGATGTACGCATCGCCGGCGATCAGATACAGACACTCATCGTGCGGATGGTGCTCAGTCCCTGGATCGACAAACCCGGGTGCAAGCGAGGTGAGCGCAACCATCTCGCCGGTTTCGAGATCGTGTCGCAACGTCTTGGTCAGTACTCCGGGTGGGCGGCCTTCGCGTCCCGTGTTGGGGTCGACCCAAGTGGACTTCTTCACAACCTCTTTCATTGGATCAAGCCACGGCAGTCGCCATGTCTGTTGCGGAGCGATCGCCTTTTCGACCCGTGCATGCGGCGCGTCGGCAGAGGCGGGCACGAAGCGCGCTGCCTTATCGTGGAACAGAATCGCGCGCGCACCGGCCGAACTCGACATGCGGTCGAACACAACACCCTCCGGAATGTAGGTGTAGTCGCCTGTCGTTAGCTTCACATCGCCGATCGCCAAGTCGCCCTGCAGGATATACAGATCCTGGCCAGCAGTGACGTAGCCCTTCTGTGGATTCTGCCAGCCCGCAGGGAATTCAACTACGCGGTGATCGCCGCCAGTCGCGGCGTTAGCAGTTAGCTCACGCAGTGCTGCGCCAGGGGCGAATCCATCCTGGAGTGGCCGTGGAATGACAGCGCTGACATTCAAGCAGTCTTCTCGACGAACAGTCATTGCTTGCTCCTTTGGCGTCCGGACTTCGCGCGGCTTTCGAGGCTGCGCAAAAACTCGAGCACCATCTGACTACAGGCCTTCGGCTTCGTGATCATGCAGTACGTACTGCCGGCGCCCCGAACAGTCGCGACTCTGACGCCCGGCTTCAGTCGCCGAAAGTCATCGACCAGCTTCGCGTAGCTCGCAGACTCCATGCGATCGTTGTCATTCAGCGCGCTGTCGTTGCCCATCAGTAGCATCGTCGGGCAACGAATGTTGCGGACGTCACTCGTTAGGTCGACGTTCGCATAGGCCTCGAGCACGGAATGCAGCGTGGTCATGTTGACGTTCTCGGCGTAGCGAAGCTTGGCCCAACGCTCGTACCGGATGCCGTCGGCGGAGTACAGTAACTTGGGCGGCAGCACGACGCCCGCATAGAGCCGCGACAATTGCTCAATGCCAAACACTCGTGCGACTTCATAAGAAGCCTTGAAGATGTCGCGCCATGTGGCATCGCCGCGAACCCACGGATAGGCGATGAGGGCGTGCATACTCTCGGGGTACTTGGCCGCAAAGCGCGTGCCGATCGCGGATCCTGTCGAAGTGCACCAAATGCTGACCTTTTTCAAGCCAGCGTGATCGATGATGGCCTTTAGATCATCGACCCAGCGTTCTACGCTGTAAGCCTGCGTCATGGTCCAATCTGACTTGCCGACGCCGCGGTAGTGCCAATGGAGAACGGAGTGCTGCTTCGTTAGGTATGGATCGCAGTACTCGAATTGCCGATCGACGAGAGCAAAGCCGCCAATGCATACGAGTGGGCTGCCCTTGCCGCGAATCTCGTACCACAGCTTCGCTCCATCAACAGTGACTTTGGGCATCGCGTAGTCCTCGTTACTTTAGGTAGTCGTGCACGACACGGATGCCGTGTAGGTTGAATCCCATGGGGATCCAGTAGCCCCCGAGAACCTTGGTCGGTTGGATGGGCAACAGATCTTCGTTGTCTGAGGCAAAGAAGCGTAAGTCCGCCGGGCCGCGTAATACCTCGCCGAAGCGCGTATCCGTCATCACCATCTGCGTGAGATCGTGAACGAGCGGCCTACCTACTGGTGGAACGTGGATATCGGGGAAGTGCCGCATACAAATCAGCGGCAGTTGGTCGAAGTAGAATTGCATTGCATCGATGCCAACGCGTTCTTGCGGCGAGAAAGACATCTGCACAATTTTTTCGCCGTGTCGCGAGACCGTACGTACGATGTGCGAGCCTACGCCGCCCGTTTGCTCCGAACTTGCGACGAGCGGATGGACACCGCTCTGATCAATCGTTGCATATTTCGAGCAGGCGCCGAGAAACCAGCTCACCGCAACGAGCCAATCTCGATCACCCCATTGAAACGTTGAGAACAGCGAGCGCTTGCCCTGGAACATGCAGGGGATGCCGACTACGCATACGTTGTAGTGGGTGCGATAGGGATTGAGTTTCGCCGCATCCAAACCATGCGGGTAGCAGCGCAAGTTTGGGCTCCACAAGAACGCTTCGTCGCCTGGGGTCGCTGCTGTCAGCGGGGCGGGCAGTAATGCTGCGAGCGCGCTCGGGTCGGCCTTGAAGTGCACTAACAGCAAGTCGCCGCCGAAATGCCAAGGCAGCGCCGGGACTAACGATGCGTTGCCCTGTGGTGTGAAAGGTCGCGAGTAGCCTTGCGTCATCTGTTAGCTTCCGACCAGGGGCCCCACGGTGCATAAGCGTGGCCGGTGTTGCGCGACAAATACGCCTCGACTTGAGCGGCCGCCCAATCAACGCGATGGAAGTTGAAGTCGATGCGCTTCTCGCCGCGGCAGAACCAGACGGCGCCGGCCCGTGTCGCCTGCGGCCCGTGTGGGCGACTACCCGGTCGGAAAATGTACGCGCCGGCACGAATAGCGCCGGTGGCTCCCATCAGATAGTCCCCTTCGAGTAGTAGGAGCTCTTCCCACGTGTCGTGCGACTCCAGTCGCAAATCCGACCAGCCGGGCGCGTGTCGCGCCAACAACGTGTACGCGCCGGTCTCGGGATGTTCACGCAGTAACTTGACCGACAGGCCGGGTACGGTGTCGGCGCGCGATCGACCTTCGTAATCGTCGGGCGCCTGCCAGGGCATGCCTGTCAAATCCACGATGCGAATCTCGGCGGGTGTGGCTGCTCGCACGCCCGCAGCGACGGCAGGCAGGAACGACGGCGTTGCATCAAACATGAGAATGGCTAACGCGCCGGCATCACTGCGCAGCCCGCCAATACTGGCACCGCGCGGGATGGTTGCGTACGTGCCGGCACTCAGACGGTTTGCTCCCAGGTGCAAATCACCTCGCAACACGAGTATCTCCATGTCGCATCCCGCGACCTGTGCATCGTCGTAGCGCCACAGCTCGGGAATATCGGCGTAGCAAGTGATCGCGCCCGTTTTGGAATTGGCACTCAGTGCCGCGCAGCGCAGCCCCATGGCATGGCCAGCCAGGACGAATGATTGCAGCGGCAGCGAATCGACCTGCACGTATTCAACGTGACCACGTGTATCGCCAGGATTCGCCGCTGTGGTCATGGCTGTGGTTCGTTGTAGACCTTTGTTAGCAACTGAATCGCCATTTCTGCATTCGGAAAGCCAGACTCCAATCCTGTGAGTAGGAGTATCTCTTCGACTTCCTCGCGCGGAATCTTGTGGTGCACCGCCATCTTGAAGAAGAACTCGACCTCGGTGCGATGCTGTGCCGTAAACACGGCGATGCAACACAAGATCTTCGTACGCAAGTCGACCTTGTTCATCTCCCAGATCGGCACCATCGACTCGATGAGCTTTTGATGAAAATAGGGCGGGCGCGTGTCGTGTATCCATTGGTACACCTCGGCACCTTGGCGCTCGCCCCAAAGTTGCAAACAGATCGCGCGGAAGCGCGTTTCGAGGTCGCTCATGGCACTGCACTTTCTGGTTTTTCGCCGATGGTCATCCACCACGGGTAAGCACCGAAGAAGTAGCTTTCGCCGCTCCCCCATCCGGTGAGTTCGTTCGGCAGCGGAACATCGCGGGCGTTCAGGAAGCCGCCGCGACGAAACATCTCGACACGGTCTTCGCGAAAAAATTCCGGAATGAAAGGGTCTGCCATCCGGCGCCCAGTCGAATCGAGCAAGAATTCCGATAGCGGACTGTAGTCGCGATTCAAGACTTTAAATGGCGGCGACTCCATGATTGCGAACACACCACCAGGTCGCAGCACGCGATACGCCTCGCGCACGACTGCATCGCGCGCCTTCGCCGGCAATTCGTGGAACAAAAAAATCGCGGTCACCAAGTCGAAGCTTGCAGATTCCAAACGCGTCGATTCGGCCATGCGTTGCACGAAGTGGACTTTCTTGCCGCGCTCCTCGGCGAGCTTGTGCGCGTACTTGAGCATTTCGGCGGCGTAGTCGAGCCCGAAGACTTCCGCGTCTGGATACAGATCGCAGTAGGCAAACGTGCTCTTACCCACGCCGCAACCCAAATCGAGGATTCGACGATAGTCGCGTTTGGGTACACCGCGCGCCAGAGCCCATCCCATCTCGTCGCCGTCATCGCGGTGCACGAAAAACGGGCTGATCATCCAGTGGTACAGGATTCCGGCGAACTCTCCTTGATAGTTGCCAGGTTGCGTGTGTATCTCGAGCTTGCGGTAGTACGATGGCACGCCGGTCGCGGGATCTAACTCGAGACTACCGAGCGCCCCCTTCTCGTTGGCGCTATCGAGCCATTTACGAACGTCGTCGTGCCTGCGGTGCAGGATCTCGAGCGAGGTCTCGAACATCATCGCGTGATTGTGCCGTTCGAAGAATGCCCCGAACCGATACGCTGGCGCAGCGTTCATGACGTCGGCGACTTGTTCGAGCGATGGGTGCTCGCCCAGGGCGGGTGCATGGCGCGAATAGTGGTCGGTCATTGCTTTACCGATGCCCGTCGAGTTGTACGCCATGAGACCGGACACGAAATCGAGCTTGGCGCGCTCCGTGCGGTCGATGTCGATATGCATGCGGTAGCTCCTGAAGCTGACGGTCAACCGAAGCCTATCAGATGAGTGCTCTAAAACAAGCTAGTCGTATTGTTCCGTATTGAAATGTCCACTATATTCGGCTGCGACAACAGGCCTATTTGGCAAGCGTCTCGTTATCACTTATCTCGATCGGCGTAGGGTGGCTGGTATCGCGAGATGTCCGATTTACAAGCGAATCGGCCTACACGATGGCTCCGTTACCGCATGCAGCTATGCGCGTTGATGCGTCTTTGATCGCAATTCAGGGGGTGTTATGAGTTCTTTCAAGTCACGAATTTGCGTAGTGCTAGGAATCGTCATAGGAGTCGTCGCAGTGCACGCTGCACCGACGCTCGCGCAGGAAGCCAGTGCCGGTCTTGAAGAGGTGACCGTTACGGCCCGTAAGCGATCGGAGAGTCTGCAAGAGGTGCCGATCGCGATCACTGCGGTGTCTGAAGAAGATTACCGGCGCCAGCAGTTCAGCGATCTGAAGGACATGGCGTACTCGATCCCCAACTTCAACGTCTATAACAACCAAACGACGACCAACAGCTCAGCGCCGTACATCCGCGGCTTGGGTCAAGATGATTCGACGCCCGTGCAAGAGCAGGGCGTTGCGACCTACGTCGACGATGTTTACATGGCGCGCTCACAAGGAGCGTTGGTCGACTTGCTCGATTTTGAGCGCATCGAAGTGCTCCGCGGACCGCAAGGCACGCTGTATGGGCGCAATTCCTCGGGTGGCGCGATTCGCTTCATCACGCGCAAACCCGATTTAGATGAGTCGCGTTTCATTGCGGACGCGACCTTTGGGAGTTTTAATCGCACGGACTTTCGTGCGTCGTTCTCGACACCGATCGTCGAAGGAAAGACCGCCGTCAAGCTCGATCTTGTATCGCGCGATCGCGATGGCTACATCACGCGGCTGAGCGACGGGCGCGACGTTCAGCGCATTGACCGGCAAGCAGCGCGAGTCGCATTGCGACACGCGTTCTCGGACGCCGTGACGCTGGATGTCACTCTTGATGCTGCTCGAGATCGATCGGGGATGCAGTCGCCCACACCGATTGGTCCTGCGCCTGGTGGATCGTTGCCTGGCGGCTACGCTCCACTTACCGGCGACATCTACACCACGGCCGGTGATGCTCCGGACGTCAATACGTTCGACGGCTGGGGCGGGTCGAGCACGCTGACGTGGGAAACCGGCCTGGGGCAGTTCAAGGCAGTGACAGCGTATCGACGCTTCGACAATGAGTTTGGCTCTGACCTTGGAGGGCGCACCGGAAATCTGGACTTGTATCGTTTTCTCGATCAGCGCCAGTTCACTCAGGAATTGCAGCTAGCCAGTGGCGGCGACGGAAGGCTCGACTGGGTCGTCGGCTTCTTTTACTTGGACGAGTCATTCAACAACGAAGACGCGTTTCTTTTCTTTCATGACTACACGCAAGAGTCAAAAAGCGTCGCCGCCTATGGCGAAGCGACATTTGCGGTTTCCGATGCCGTCAACGTGACGGTGGGTGGCCGCTACACGCGCGACAAGAAGACGATCGACATGGACTTCGTCGGATTGGGCGGCGCGTTCAGCGTCAATGGTTTGAGCAAGTCGTTTTCCGAGTTCTCGCCCAAGCTCGGCCTAGACTGGAAGATCTCCGATGACGTGTTGTTGTATGCATCCGTCAGCGAAGGCTACAAGGCAGGGGCGTTCCAAGGATTCCCGCAGAACCTCACAGACCTGACGGTGGAAATCTTGAAGCCCGAGAACGTGTTGGCCTACGAGGTTGGCGCGAAGACGGAGTGGAGTGACGGTCGCGTGATCCTGAACGGCGCGCTGTTCTTCTCAGATTATTCCGACAAGCAGCTCAATGCGTTTAACCCGGGCACGCTCGGATTTGTCGCGCGGTCGGTTGATTCAGAGATCCAAGGCGCAGAACTCGAACTAACAGCACGCCCGAACGAATCGCTAGCCATCTTTGCATCAGCGGGCTTCATCGACGCCAAGATCACCAAGTCTGCTTTCCCAACAGACCCGCTCGTGCCGCCGCGCGGCCGTAAACTCAATTTCGTGCCGGAGTTTTCGGGCAAGGTTGGATTCAGCTACGACGTGGGTCTTGCTAACGGTGGCAGCGTGATTCTCGGAGCAAACGTCGCCTATCAAAGCAAGGTCTTCTTTGCCGTGACGAACGAACCGTTCGCATCGCAGAAGGCCCACGAGCTGGTTGATGCGCAGATCGGCTACCGGACGCCGGATGAGAATTGGCAGATCACTCTCGGCGTACGCAACGCGACCGATGTGGAGTGGGCGTTCACGGGCGCGCTAATCGATGGTGGTACCTTGTGGATGGCAGAACCGCGCACATGGTCCATCAATTTCCGCTTCAACAACTAACCTACTCGCGTTATGCCTAAGCAACATGTCGAAGACCTCAATGTCGCCAATGTGCCATTGGTGGCTTGGGCTGCGGATGGGCTGAGGCATGGGGTCGGCGTGCGGGTGCTGTCGAAGGACGCCGATACGGGAGCATTTACAGGTGTGCTGGAGTTACCGGCAGGGTATCGCAGCGCAGCAGCACTCGAATGCTCTGCTGAAATGCAGTGGTTAGTTCTTGATGGCGAAATCAGTATCGGCGACGAGCGGTTGCGTGCGGGATCATACTGCTACCAACCGGCGTGTGCTTTGCAGGCAGAGTGGCACGTACGCGCGGCCGCCCGCGTCTTCGCGATCTTCAGTGGCACTCCCGCATTCCGGCCTGCGAGCGCGACTCAAGCGGACGCCCGCGCCATCGCGAATCTCGATACGTGGGCGCTCGAGTGGATCGACCCGCTCAAGGCATCGGACCCGAGTCGCCCATTTCGACCCGGCGTGATGGTCAAGCTCTTGAGAGAGGACCCCGTGACGGGAGCGAGCACTCATCTCGCGGGGTTGATGCCAGGTTGGTATATGCCGGGAATGGAAGTACATCCCGTGTACGAGGAGAACTTTTGTTTGAGTGGCGACGTGCACTTGGGTGAGATCGGAGATAAGCCCGGGTACACGATGACCGTCGGTTCCTATCTATGTCGGCCGCCCGGCGTACCCCACGGCCCGCTAGTGTCGAAGAATGGCAATGTGAATCTGACCTATTGCCATGGGCGCCTCGGCATCGAGTATCGAGACAATCCGCGCAGCGCAGCGTTGATCGACCGGCATCTGACTCACTATCGTTGGAACTAGCGGTGCTCGCGAATCTGGAGCGTGCACGCGATCGCATGGCGCGCAGCGGACTCGATGCGCTGGTCTGCGTCTTGCCGAAGAACGTTTACTACTTCAGTGATTACGAAAGCGATTGGCTGTTCGATTTTCCTTGGGCCGCGTGTGCCATCGTGCCGCGGGAGACCTCGATTCCCGCGACACTCATTGTGCACGATGTCGAGTTGACCAACCTTGCGGAGCGGCCCTCGTGGATGCCGGAGCTGCGCATATATCAGGCGCGTGTCGGCGCTGAAGCGTTGCCACACTACGACGTTGCCGAGAATGTCCGCCACACGCCGGATGATCTGCGCACGCTCGAGCTCATTGCTGCGACGAGCGCTACTGCTTCAGACGGCCTTGTGACGGCGGTTGCAAATGTGCTCGATGAACATCGCTTGTCAGCCGCTACCTTGGGCTACGATGACTTGCGCTTTTCGCAAGCTGTGCAGGCCATGCGACCTGCCAGCCGAGCACAGGATGCACTCTCGCTAACAACCGACATTCGCATGGTCAAGACGGAAGCGGAGCTTGCCTTGCTGACAATCGCTGCGCAAAACAACGTGGCAGCCCTGCAAAACACGTTGGCGAGCGTCCGTGTCGGCGCGATGTGGCGGGACATCAAGCAGCGCTACTTCGTGTCGGCCGTCGAGCGCGATTGTCTGCCATTTGCGTTGTACGTTGGTGCCGGTACGCGCAGCACGGGCATACGGCCAAACGAAGATTATGCGATCGAATCGGGCGACCAAGTTTGCTTCGATGCCATGCTGACCTATAAACGCTATTTCGGCGACTGCCAGCGTACGGCCGCGGTCGGCAACGCATCGGCCAAGCTAGAGAAATACTGGAATGCCGTGCGCACGGCGGCGAGCGAGTGCTACGAGATCATGGCGCCCGGCATCTCCACCGCGATGTTGCACGACCATGCTGTCGCGGTTGTTCGCGCGCATGGCATACCAGGTTTCCGCCATGCTTTCGTCCATGGGCTGGGCTTGGACCATCTCGAGATTCCCGTAAGCAGTAAACAGTTTGGCACGTTCGATCTCGAGCCCGGCATGGTCGTAAACATGGATCTCGAGGTTTGTGAGTTGGGCTTTGGCGGCGTGTATTTCGAGCAAACTATGTTGATCACAAGTCGCGGTGCGCAACCGCTCGTGCCTGGACCCATCGAACTCGTTAGGCTGAATTGATACAGGCGCGTCCGTCGCTGCGTCATTAGGGAGCACAAAATGGCGAAAGACATCTTTTTGGGTGACGTGATGCTCGATAAGGTGATGCGCGTGGTCGTGTCGCTCGCACGGGAGCTATACGTCGCGAAAGATCGAATCAATGTATTGGAGCAGCTGTTGTATGACCGCGGTACACTCGCGCGAGATGCGATCGAGACATACAAGCCAACGCCTGAGCAAGAGCAGCAGTGGCTTGCTATGCGCGACGCATATATCGAACGGGTGTTGCGCCCGCTAATCGACGACGACTCAAAACAAGCCAATCCGGGTGAGTTCGAACGATGACGCCGTTGCGGGAAGCCATTGCGGAACTACGTGGCTACCCCGCCCGAGTATTCGGCGTTTGCTTGATTGGTTGGGTCCTAACCAACATGGACCAATCGTTCTTCGGCTATGCCGTCCCGGCCATCATGAGCGAATTCCAGATCGGGCTCGGAGCCATCGGCAATATCTTGGCGATTGGCTTCGTGTTGGCCGCGGCGTTCATTGTGCTGGTCGGCCTGCTCGCCGATCGTTTTGGTCGACGCATCATGTTCGTGTTCTGTCTTGCGACGTCGGCCGCATTAGTCGCCGCACACGGACTCGTCCGCAACGAATGGGATTTGCTTGTCGTGCGCTGTGCGGCTTTCGCATTGAGTTCTGGCCTTGTGCCCATCACGAATGCGTTCGTCGTTGAGGCTGCGCCAGCCCGATTGCGGGGCATGATGTCGGGCCTACTGCAGTGTGGCTTTCCCCTGGGTTGGTTCCTGGCCTCTTTGCTCGCAATTCCGACGATGGCCAACTGGGGCTGGCGATATATGTTCGTGCCAGCTCTGTTAGTTATCCCGCTCACTTTCTGGCTTGCTCGCATGTTGCCAGAGAGCAAGCGCTTCAGCGCTGCTGCAGCTCGCGAGGTGAAGTCCCACGGCGGCACGCAATTGACCGGCCGGCAGCGCATCGCGGAACTGTTCGGTCCAAGGTATCGCCGCGCTACGTTACTGGGATTCGTGGCGACGTTTTTCTTCGGCGGTGCGTACGCCGGCACTGCATTCTACTTCCCAACGTTCTTTCAACTGGTCCGTGGCTACAGCGCGGAGGATGCAACGTTCATTGTGGGTCTGTCGTATGGCATCGGCGTATTGGGGTACATAGGTGCCTCACTCGTCGGCGAGTTCGTGACGACACGGCGCAACACGAGCGTGATATGGAGCTGGATCGGTGCGGTCGCGGTACTCGGCGTTGTTTGGCCCACGCACAGCTTTGCGGGCGACGTTGTCTTCTTCGGAATCATGGCCATGTTCTTTTACGGTAACGCTGCTGTTCTAACGACGCTGCTAACAGAAATTTTTCCAACGCACTTGCGCGCTACTGGCGTCGCCGTTGCGGCAGGCGTAGGCATGAACCTCGGCTTCGCGGTTTTTCCCGTGCTTGTGGCGGCGCTCATTGAGAGCGTGGGCTGGCAGTGGGCTTTCACCATCAGTGTAGCGCCGAGTCTGGTGCTGTCCGGACTCGCGATCCTTTTGCAAGACAATGCGCAATCTGGGCAAGATGTCGACGCAATCGCAGAGCCCTCGACGAAGCCCATCACGTAGGCGCGAGAGCGTCTTGGAGCGATCTCGCCCTAACATTTGAGTCCGGCCGCACGACGATTGAACTGCCATGCGACGCACCGAACCGCACGCTATCCGCGCGTTAGGCGCGCCACGATCGCCGCACCGTCCGTCAAACAAGCGTTCACGATAGGCTCGTAGGTGGCACCGCCGGCATCGCTATTTGTGAAAATGACGATTCCCTCGTTCTTCTCCGGCGCAAGCATGACGAGCGCGCGCACACCTTCGTCGGCGCCGGTGTGTAGCCAGGCGCTGCGATTCTCTGGCAGACCCTCGACGATTTGCCAACCGAGGCCCATGTGCAGGTCGTTAGTACCAGGCGCACCTTTCGGTAGTTCGCGCATCATACGCGGGGCGAGTACACCGCCACGCAAAACGGCCGCAGCAAACTCTGCGTAGTCGTGAATCGTTGTCAGGACGTCATCCGACGCCAGCGCAGACCGACGCGGCTGCAATGCGTACGCTTTTCCCTCTGCGTCGAAGCCACCGACGAAACGTTGTGGATCGAGCGCGTCGTTCCACACGAAATGTAAATCGGTGAGATCGAGGGGCCGCAATAGCACCTCACTCGCGAGGGCATCGATCGGCTTCCTGAAGCGCCGCTCGAGCGCGCTCCGCAAGTACTCCATACCCTCGCCGGAGTATTGTTCTTGCGTGCCAGGGTTGAATTGGAACGCGAGTTTTCCATTCGACGCCTGCTCGCGCCAGTTCGGGAACCCCGTCCGGTGCTGCAGTACGTGACGAGTCGTTAGTAACTGGGCGCGCGGATCTGACGCGATATCGGGGTCGATCCAGTCTCGTGCGAGTGGCGTATCAAGCGACCATTCGCCGCGCTCGACCAGCCGCAGCGTCGTCATCGCAACGATGGGCTTGGTGAGCGACGCGACGTTGAAAAGGGAGCCCTGTGTAACCGGCCGGTCGTTAGCATCGACGCCATAGACGTCGTCATAAACGACACGACCATTGCGGATGACCGCCACGGCGACCGCTCGCAGCTTGTGCTGCGCACGAAGAGTCTCGATCAGCCGCGGCATGCCGACGACACACGAATCGGACGCGGACGCGAGCTCCGCCGCCGATAGATCACGGTGGCCATAGCTGAGCACGCGTGTCAGCCGCCACGTGTTCGCGGTTTGACGCCACACCATGACGAAGCGCGCGGCACCGACGCACTCACCCGTCGCGATCTCACAGAAGCGGTGCTCGCCTTCTTCGATCGCGCCAAAGTCCTTGATCGGATACACCCGCAAACTGCCTGGAACCAACTCGCGCCGAACCTTGCCGCAGATGTACTTGCGAGTATTCTCGACGACAGTCTTGCGATTCCAGGTAACGCCATTGTCATCGTGATAGAACTCGACATCGGATGCGAACAATCTGCCAAATGCATCGAGATCGCATCGGTTGTAAGCATCGAATAGCTGAGTGTCTAGCGCACTGATGCGCGCAGTGAGCGAAGCCGTGGCGTCGGCTGCACTGGCGGGGCCGGACGCGACGCACGCCAAGAGCCAGAGAATTGAGAGAGCAAAAGAGTTTGTTCGCATCACCGTGTCGCCCAGCGGCAATCAGCCGATCGCACCAGTGTAACGGACCGTCTCGAGACCATCGTCGAGAACGTGTCGAGCCGTGTGTAAAAGTGTCGAGAAGCGTAAAGTGACATTCACCGTTCGAGTGATGCTCGTATGAAGATTGAGGCTATTGCATCGGTGCCGCACATGGAGTGGCTGCAACTACGCGCCGCTCTTTGGCCTGACACCACAGAATCCGAACACATGGAAGAGATGGCGGCCTTCATCGCGGAGCCCGCGCGCTTCGCGCAGTTTATTGCACGCGATGAAGTTGGCGCAGCCGTGGGTTTCGCGGAAGCTTCCGTCCGGCACGACTACGTCAATGGAACCGAATCGAGCCCGGTGGCTTTCTTTGAAGGCTTGTACGTTGTGCCCGCGATGAGGCAACGCGGCGTGGCGCGCGCACTGTTCGCTGCGGTCACGCAATGGGCTACCGCGCGTGGGTGTACCGAGCTTGCGTCGGATGCGCAGATTGAGAACACTTTGAGCCACGCAGTCCATCGGCGCTTGGGGTTCACGGAGACCGAGCGCGTGGTTTACTTCCGAAAGGTCATCGCATGACGCCCCTTTTCAAGAAACTCAATCTTGGATCGGAATCGGTCATACACGTACTCAATGCGCCAGCGTCTTTCGCCGCTGAGTTGCGCGCACTCAACGGAGTCGATGTGCGGGCAACGCTCCGCGGCAAGACGCAATTCGTGCTCGCGTTTGCAATCACGCAAGCCGAAGTCGACGCCGCGAGCAAGCGCATTGCAGCCCATGCTGAGGGCGACGCGATCATTTGGGTTGCCTACCCCAAAGGCACATCGCGCAAATACCAGTGCGAGTTCAATCGCGACTCGGGTTGGCAGGTGTTGGGTGCAGCGGGCTATGAGGCTGTGCGCCAGGTGGCTATTGATGAGGACTGGTCAGCGCTGCGCTTTCGTAAGGTGGAGTTCATTAAGTCGATGACCCGCCATCCCGCAGGCGCAATCTCCAAGGCAGGCCGGGCCCGCGCCAAGAAGAAGTGATCAGACGTCACTCTTGGCAAAACCATTCGTTGTTAGGAGACGACCTTTGCCGTGGGATGCACACTGAAGAAAACCGGCAACTCAAAGATGCTATCCACTACTATTGGATGAATGACGCAAACACACAACAATGTAGCTGTTGCAGATGTCGAAGCGTGGGTGGGTCAGCCGCTGCCGCCGATGTATCGAGCGTTGCTACCTACTTTTCGCGACGCCATCATCGGAGAGCAAGTGCTGCTGTATCCGCTCGAGTATGTCATCGAACGGAACGAAACATGGGAAACCAAGAAGTACTGCCCTGGCTACATCGCCATCGGCGATGACAGCGGCGGGCGTGTCGTACTGATCTCCCTCTCGAGTCCCGACTGCTTTCTGTTTTGGGGCGATACCGGATTTCTCGATCCTAACTACTTCAAGCCGCTCGATGTCGTGCTGCGGGATTGGCTTGCAGCGAAATGTCCAGTTCACTAGAGAGGCCGCCATGCACCCTGAGCAGATCATGCGGACCGAGCGAGTGCTGTCGTATTCACCGGAGGTGGTCTATGGCGCATTCGAATCCGGTTCGACACTGGCTTCTTGGTGGGGTCCGAATGGCTTCACCAATTCCTTCGAGCAGTTTGAGTTTCGAACCGGTGGGGCGTGGGTCTTTACGATGCACAGCGCGGACGGCAAGCATTACGCTAACAAGTGCCGCTTTCTAGCGCTCGAGCCTGCGAAGCGAGTTGTCATTCGACACGATTGCGAGCCGTTCTTTACGTTGACAGTGCAGCTCGCGCGGGAGGCGCACGGCACACGCTTGACGTGGGAGCAGGCTTTCGACGATTTGGGCACTGCGCGGGCCGTCGCAGCGATCTGCATACCGGCGAATGAACAAAACCTCGATAGACTCACGCATGCGTTGAGCCGGTCGAGTGGTGGGCGGTAACGAGCACCGCCGAAGCGTTCAAGATAGTCGTAAGAGCACGTCAGTTGCGCGCCGCACTTTCGGCTTTCCGTTGGCGCGCGATCCACGCGCTGCCCGCGAGGAGCTTTTCGGCCAGCGGCGACTTCGGCTCAATGACGCGCCAGAATGGCGTGACGTCGCGCAGCGGCTTACCTGATTGGATTTGGTCCCACGCCACTTCGGCCACAGTTCGAAGGAAGATCGGCGTGGACACCGGACAAGTCGCGTCAGCGACGCGTAGAATCGAATAGCGCGCTCATGCCGCGCAAGTCATGATTCTCGCATCGATCGGTCGATTGCATCGATCAGCGGGTCCAGAGTGTTTGAAAGGTAGTCGCGTGAAATCCCAAGCCAAACCGAAGCATTTCGAGGGTGGATGTTTGTGCGGGCACATTCGCTTTCGTGTCGAGGGGCCTCCTAACAAGCCTCACACATGCTCGTGTGCTACCTGCCGACGACATTCGGGCGCGCTCACGCTCGCCTGGGTCGAGTATCCGGCGGAGAGGGTGGTTTGGACGGGGCCTGGTGGACGCCCCGCCACATGGCGCTCTTCGAGCTACTCGAGTCGCGCATTCTGTCGCAAGTGCGGCAGCACGATCGGGGCGGTAGACGATCAACCTACGATTGCTCTCGCGGTGGGCGCATTTGATCGACCACAACTGAAGGCGATGGCGCCGATTTATCATTCCTATGTCTCGCGCCGACCGCGATGGTGGCAAGTGACTGCGACCACCTAGCGTTCCGAGCCCGCCGGACATTGCCGATGCCTAGTAAGTGCCAAACAGGAGATCCGAAATGCGACCTGCAGGTTGGTTAGTAGTCCCAGTTGCAATCGCTGCACTCTTGGCTTGCGGACATGCTCGCGCAGCAGATGGCGAATCACGGACGCACGCGGATGCTGTAAGTGAATACATCGCGGCATTCAATCGGCGCGACCTCGAGGCTTTGCTGCAGCACGTCACCGACGACGTGCAGTGGCTGAGTGTCGTCGGCGACAAGGTCGTCGTGGAAACTCAAGGAAAAGAACAACTCAAAGCAAGCTTGACGGCCTATTTCAAGTCGATGCCCAGCGCGCGATCAGCGCTTGAGTGGACGCGTGAATCGTCAGCGCGTGTGGCCGCGTTCGAGCGAGCAAGCTGGGAAGGCAAGTCTGGCGCAAAGTCGCAAGCGAGCCTCTGCGTTTATGAGTTCCGCGATGGCCTGATTGCGCGTGTGTATTACTTTCCCGTCGAGCCTTGATCGCGCCAAGCATCGGCGAAGAGATTTGATAACGCGGATCGAGTATCGCGCGCCAGGGGAATGAGCGATTGCGTCTCGTACTGATCGGGAACAGTGGATCGGGAAAGTCAACATTAGCTCGGTGGCTGGCGTCGCAGACGCATGCCGCGCTGCTTGACCTCGATACGGTCGCTTGGTTGCCGGAGCAAGTCGCGATAGCGCGTCCCGCGGAGCAAGCCCGTGCGCTCGTGCGGCAGCATTGCGCTGCCAACGAGCATTGGGTGGTGGAGGGTTGTTATACGTCACTCGCAAATGTGGCTCTTGAGCACCAACCGCGCTTGCTGTTCCTAAACCCGGGTCTAGAGCACTGCACGGCAAACTGCAAAGCGCGCCCATGGGAGCCTCACAAGTACCCGTCGAAAGAGGCACAGGATGAGTATCTGCAGC
>CAYUIT010000012.1:10814-57102 GCA_964444835.1 uncultured Steroidobacteraceae bacterium | reverse complement strand
CCATGGGAGCCTCACAAGTACCCGTCGAAAGAGGCACAGGATGAGTATCTGCAGCGTGCGTGCTTCGATAGCTATGTCGGTCCGAAAGAGGAGCTCACGCAGCAGCTCCCAATGCGTGGTTGGCATTCAATACTCGAACGCGCAAGATGATAGCCATTGCTCAGTAGCGCAGAAATTCTATGCGGCTCATTTTCACGAAAGGCAGCGGCAAGTTCGACTATCTGGAGGTCTTTCGCACAGGTGCGACGCCCGAGCGCATTGATTGCCCGAAGCAGCGAATCATCCCGCACGACATGGTGCATTTTGCGGTTGAGCACACGCTAAACGCGCGAGGCTTTCTGCGGCGTGTCGCAGAAGGAGCATCCGCAGCATTTACGATGCGCCCCGAGGCTGGAAGCGATGCCGTCGAGCGCCTCGTCGAGGTGTTTCAAGGCGACGAGTGGTCTGGACGCCCCTCGACTGCAGCAGACTTGATTGACATGTACCGTATAACGACCGTCGCGCGAAGTTGTTCACCCATTCCTTTGGATGTCGCGGATATTGACGCAATTCGCAATGCGATCGCGGACCTCACGATGCAATGGGAACATTTGCCGATCGGCGGCAAGCTGCAGCTTGAGCTATGAAGCGGACGCTGCTCGCCGTTGTCCGCGCCGCATGAACGGATGACTGCTGTCACAATGGTACGCACATGTCATTCCACGCATTGATAGGCGCGTTTCCGATTGCGAAGGGCGGCACAAGTCTCGAGCCCATTGCGTGTGAAGGGGTGGGCTCTTTGCGCGGGGCGTCGCGCAGTGCTGCGCTCTTCGAGCATCTACGCCGCATCCATGAAGTCTTGGCGCTGGATCTCTGCTTGCATTTTCTTTTCCGCGGCGCGTCGCACGTCCCGCATCCGGCTTCCGATCATGAAACACACTGGACTGTGTTGGACGACGCGCAGCGGACCGCCGTATTGCACGCGCTCGACGATCTGTTGCGAAAACTGAATGCGCAGCCCCAATACTTCGAAAAATTGCTTGCAGCAGAGCACGGCGAGATTGGCGAAGCGCTAGCTTGCGTGAACGCGATGACGACCGACGGCGAAATGGATTTGAACTCAGCGACTGCTTGCGATGACGGTGATACGCTCAGGTTCGCCGTGGCCGTGCTCGGTAGTTTGAGAGCCTTGATTTACCGCGCTTCAAACGCCGGGCAGAGAGTTGCCGTGTTTACTTGGTCTCCAAGCTAACAACCGGTCGGTTGTCGATCGCAATAGTTCGCGCTATCCGGAGAATGATCGATGAGAAAAGCTGTCGTGGCGTCTGTGTGGCTGTTGTTGGGCTCGGGTGTCGTGATGGCCGAGTCGGCGAAGTACCCACAAGCAAGAGTGAGCTACGCGGATTTCAAGGGGCTCGTCGCTGAAGTCGAGGCGCATCGAGCGAGCCGCCTGATCGACCTAGATACATTCCTGCGCATGAGCAAAAAGCCCGGCGTGATCATTCTGGACACCCGCTCCACGTTTCGATTCGAGCGTCTGCATGTGAAGGGCGCCAAGCACCTGAGCTTTACCGACTTCACGCAGGAAAACTTGCAACGCGTGATTCCCTCTTTCGACACCACTATTCTGATTTACTGCAATAACAACTTTGACGGAAACCAAACGGATTTTGCTTCGAAGATCGCGCGGCCGGTCACGCGCCCGCGATCGACGGTTGCGAGCCAGATCGCAAAGCAAGAGAAGCCCTTGATGATGGCGCTGAACATCCCGACGTACATCAATCTCTACGGCTATGGCTACCGTAATGTTTACGAATTGAACGAGTTAGTACGCGTGAGCGATCCGCGGATTCAATTTGACGGAAGCGTGGCACGAACACAGCAGCGATAGACTCGACGAAGGCACGATGAACATCAATCTACTCACACGCAAGACGCACTACTGGGCAGGGATCGTGGTGGCGCTGCCATTGCTCGTCATCATCGGTAGTGGCTTGCTGTTACAGGTGAAGAAGCACTGGTCCTGGGTGCAACCGGAAGAGCAAAGAGGCGCGCAGGCCAACGTTGCAGTCGATTTGGAGAGCTTGCTTGGGAGCGTTCGGTCATTAGCAGCGCTGAACGTGTCGGGTTGGGAGGACGTCAAGCGCGTCGACATTCGTCCGAACCGCGGCATCGCCAAGATTTCGCTCGAGAATGGCTGGGAAGTACAGGTGGATCTCAGTAACGGCGCCGTACTGCAATCGGCCTACCGACGCTCGGACCTCATCGAGTCGATTCATGACGGCTCGTTTTTTGGTGGCGATCTGACGAAGCTCGGCGTCTTCTTGCCGAGTGCGGTGATTCTGTTGGTGATGTTACTAACAGGTTTGTGGATGTTCTGGTTGCCGTTCGCGTATCGGCGCAGGCGCAGTTAGCATGTTCTCGCATGTCTATACGAGTGTGGGCGACTTCGCGAGCGCGTATCGCTTCTATGAGCAACTATTGCGGGCTTTAGAAGTGGCCCCACGCTTCCATGATCCGACTAAGCCATGGGCGGGTTGGCAAGCCGAAGGCGGGAGGCCACTGTTCGTGATTGGCCGGCCGCAGAACGGCGAGCCGCATCAGCCCGGCAATGGACAGATGGTTGCCTTCACGGCCAGGACTCGCGCCATGGTTCGCGATGCCTACGATGTCGCTATCAAGGCAGGTGGTCGTTGCGAAGGGGCTCCGGGTTTGCGGCCGCAGTATCATGCGCATTACTACGGCGCTTACTTCCGCGATCTCGACGGCAACAAGATTTGCGTGGTTTGCCATTCTGCGGAAGGTTGAGCTTGCATGGCGTGCGCCTCGGCCTAGCGGCTAGCGGCACGCAACCGCAGAGGGTCCCAAAGCGTAGAATGGCAGTCCGCTGTTGCCTGCTTGCGGGAGCTTGCTCATGACATCCGTCGGTTCGCGATTCGAGCATCGAAAAGAAGCGCTGCTGCCGCGGCATCGATTTCTGCTGCGGATGCTCTACAGCGTAGGTGCAGCCGTGGTGCTGATCGCTTTGTCGCTGTTGTTAGGCATGGCGGGCTACTACAAGCTCGAGCACTTGAACTGGATCGATAGCTTCTTGAATGCCTCGATGCTGTTAGGCGGAATGGGCCCGGTGACCACGCCCGTGACGACAGCCGGTAAGCTGTTCGCCGGCGTGTATGCGCTGTACTCCGGCCTCGTCGTGATCTTCATTGCGGGCATCATCCTGGCGCCACTTGCCCACCGTGTACTGCATCGATTCCATCTTGAAGGCCAGGATGAGTGACGAAACAGCGGAGCGACGCTGTGCGAGAATCTGCGGCAAAGAAGTAGCTCTATGCAACACGGTCTAAATGGCAAGCGCGCGCTAATCACCCAGTCCACTGAGTTCATGGGGCCCGCGCTGTGTGAGGCGTTTCGCGAGCAGGGCGCTGAGGTGATCGCAAGCGATCAATCGCTCGCGCCGCCAGAGGCGGCGGAGCAGGTGGTACAAGCGGCGGGATCGATCGATATTCTCGTGATCAACCTCGCGTTGCGCGCGCCGTACACGCCAGTCGAAGAAGTGCAGGACGCGGAATGGCAAGAAGTGTTTGCGGCGCTTGTCGATCCTCTGCCGCGCTTGCTGCGAGCGGTTGCGCCTCAAATGATTGCGCGCAAAGCCGGCAAGATCTTGTTAATGGGAAGTGCGTCGGCATTGCGCGGCATGAAGCGTGCATCGACTTATAGCGCGGCACGCGGCGCCCAGTTGGCGTATGTGCAAGCCGCTGGCGTCGAGCTTGCACCACACAACATTCAAGTGAATGCCATCGCGCAAAACTTTGTCGATAATCCAACTTACTTTCCGCTCGATGTGCAGCGCAATCCGAAATTCCAGGAGCGGCTCGCGCGCGAAGTGCCACTGGGCCGTCTGGTTACCGCGCGGGAAGATGCAGCGTTTGCTGCGTATCTTTGCAGTGCTGCAGCCGACTGCTTTGTCGGGCAAGTGTTTCCCGTAGCAGGTGGCTGGGCGATCCGCTGAAGCCCGGTGACGCGGAGCTAACCATGGCTGTCCAACTCGACGAGATCACTCGGCACATCGAGCGCACAATCGGCCCGATTCACATCGTGTTCCATGAGATCGTGTCAGACGATCTGCGGATCGACGTGCATCACGTGAAATCGACGCTGTTGCGTCGCTACGAGGTGCTGGTTACGTCTGGGATGAGCGCGCGGCCGATGCAAGTGCCGGACGGTCTTGAGCAACCGCGCTACGCAGAGATGCTCGTAGTCTTGCCGCGCGGCTGGCCTCTCAAGCACGAGGATTTCACCGACGAGCGCAACTACTGGCCGTTGCGCTTGATCAAAACGCTCGCGCGCTTTCCGCACGGAGCTAACACCTGGCTAGGCTTTGGCCACACGGTTGCCAATGGCGGCGGCGTGGACTCTTGCCCGCCGTACGCGGAGGGGACTGCGCTCTGTGCGTCTGCGATCCTGCCATCGTCAACATTGGGCGAGAGTGCTTGGCAAATGCGGGCGGCGTCGGGCGAAGAGGTATTCTTCTGGGCGGCTGTACCGCTTCATATGGCTGAACTCGAGTTTAAAATGAAACATGGAATCGATCCGCTTCTCGATCTGTTTGATCAGCACAAAGTGACGGATCGAATCGACCCGGTGCGTCGCAGTGTGGTCTAACATTCTGCGCGCGATCAGCTTGCTCGTCGTGGCGCAAGCGCTCGCCGCTGCGCCGACGGTGCAAATGTCCGTCGTGGATCTCGGCAAGCTCGACACCGGCCGTCCCGCCATCGTGCATCTTTGGTATCCAGCCGGAACGTGTGCGACTACCGAGACGGAGTGGTGCCTGGCCGAATCGGCAGTGACCCACAAGGTGGTCGTGTTCTCGCCAGGCTCAATGGGTACGGCGACGGAATATGCATGGATTGCAGAAGGACTTGCTGCGGCGGGCTTCATCGTCGTCGGGGTAAATCCTTTCGGCGAATCACGTGTCTACGATCGCAATACTCGCGATGTCACGAGCACTGGCCGCACCTGGCAACGGCCTCAGGACGTTGCGCGGATTCTCGACCAACTGCCGCAACAAAGCAGGTTCCAGCGCGCCGTGCAGTGGGATCGTGTTGTTGCAATCGGCCATTCCGCGGGAGGTCAAACGTCTGCGCTGCTCGCAGGCGCTCGATTCGACCTGCGCCAAGTGGCTAACTACTGCGCCTCGTCGGAGTCGCAAGGCGACGTCTCTTGTCAGTATGCGGCGAGCGGATCGAGTGCTCCGGAAAGCTGGGTCAAGCTGTTCAACGGCAGTTATCAGGACACGCGGATTCGAAAGATCGTATTGCTCGATCCGGCGTTGGGCTCTGCATTGAAATTGGAGTCGGGCGCTGGGATCCACTTGCCCACGTTGATTGTGGGGGCCACTCAGAATGACTTCCTTCCCTGGAAGAGCCATGGCGCGCGTTACGCAGCCGCCATCCCGGGTGCGAGCACGTTGGAGCTGGCGCAAGGCGAGGGGCACTTCATCTTTTTGTCTCCGTGCACGCACGACGCGGCTGCACTCGGTGTACCGCTCTGCCGCGACCGCGTGGGCGTCGATCGTCGAGCCGTGCAAGCGAATGTGCTGCGTCGCGTAGTCGAGTTCGTGCGTGTCGATGATGAACCGGCGGAGGTAGCGCGCCATCGCGACGCCACGCAAAGCGTCGTGAACATGAACATCCCGCAGAACCGCTGGCTCCAGATCGTGTATTTCACCCCGCGCTGGGTGTTCGTGTTGTTAGCGGTGTTGTGCTTCTATGGGTGGTGGCAATCGCGACCGCGCCGCGCCACGATCGCAGCCGCATCCATCCTGCCGGTCTCGATGCTGATTTGGTCGGCGACATCCATGTTGGGCTACGTCGATAACATCCTGTTAGCCATAGTCCTGTGGTTGCTAGGCTGTGCTGTGATCGCGGCACTACGCTTGAAGTTGCAGCGGACGCCGCCTGCGACGCTCGATGCCAGTACCGGGCAACTCTTGATTGCAGGTAGCTGGTGGCCGCTGGTTGTCATCTTGGGAATCTTCTTTACGCGCTACGCGCTGGGGGCCGCGGATGCGCTGCGTGCAAACATCATGGAGCAACCCGCATTCCAAGCGCTGATCGCGTTGACGTTGGGTGCGTGGAGCGGCTATTTCGCGGCGCAGTCGCTCGCGATGTTTCGTGCTCGTGCGACTGTTGGGGCCGCGCCACCCTAGCACGTAGTACAGTAGTGGCCATGAAGCACTTCTTGCTCATCTACGATGTCGCTCCGGATTACATCGAACGGCGTGCTGCTTGGCGTTCGCAGCATCTCGCCATGGCGCGTGCCGCAGAGGCGCGCGGCGAGCTCCTCTTGGGTGGTGCACTCGCAAACCCCGTCGATGGAGCCGTATTGTTGTTTCGCGGTGAGACTGCGGCAGAGGCCGAGGCGTTCGCTCGATCGGACCCCTATGTGCTGAACGGCCTGGTACGCGCATGGCGCGTGCGAGAGTGGACCACCGTGGTTGGCGCGGGCGCGACGACGGCCGTGTCTTGAGCCGCGAAGTTTGAAGCGAGATTTCTCATGAATTTAGAGACCCGATACCGAATTCATCTGGATTGCAGCAAGATCGATTCCGACTCGATTGATGATCAACCGGCACGGCTCGATATCCCGCTGCAGCTTTTGCTAGGAAGAAATCCAGCGGCGCTGACGGCGCAGAATCGCGAGGGCGCTCGTCCGTAGTGACGCGACAAGTCATGACCGATTTAGGTACGCCTACCGAAAGGCTCGATTCGCCGATCCTAACAAATGGCGTCATCACGCTGAGGCCGCTGGTACCGGCCGATGAAGCCGACGCGCACGCGGCCGTAGTCGAGTCGCAGCCAAATCTTGCGCGTTGGTTCGACTGGGCCTCCCGGGCGTATAGCCGCGAGGACATGCGCAGTTTCATCACCGCGAGCCGCCAGGCGTGGGTGCACGGCAACGCGTATCCCTTTGGCATCTTTGAGAATGAGACCGGGCAAGTGATCGGGACGGTGGGGATCAACCACCTCATACCAGCGAATCGCGCGGCAAACCTGGGCTACTGGGTGCGCTCAAGCCGCTTGCGTAGGGGCGTCGCGTCCGCAGCTGTAAGGTTGATGGCTGAGTTTGCTTTCCGGCAAGTAGGATTGACGCGACTGGAAATTGCTTGCCTCCCTGACAACGTGGCAAGCCGCGGCGTGGCGGAAAAGTGCGGCGCGAAATTCGAGGCCATTGCACGCAACCGAATCGTGTTTCGTAACAAAGCGTGGGATGCTGCGCTCTATACTTTGATTCCGGGGGATGACTACGGTGCTGACGCTTTACATCGCTAACAAGAACTACTCTTCTTGGTCGTTACGGCCGTGGGTTCTGCTGAGAGAGCTTGCAATCCCGTTCGAGGAGCGGTTGGTTCCATTCAACAACGCGGATGGCGCCGTCGCGTTCAAGACGTTTTCGCCGACGGGCCGCGTACCGTGCTTGGTCGACGGTGCGCTGACGATTTGGGATTCACTCGCGATCACGGAGTATGTTGCCGAGAGTCACTCCCAGGTCTGGCCGGCTGAGCGAGCGGCTCGCGCCTGGGCCCGGAGCGCGAGCGCCGAAATGCACTCGGGTTTTGCGCGCGTTCGTACCGTGTGCACGATGAACTGCGGCATCCGCGTCAAATTGCATCCGCAGTCGCCCGACTTCTACGCCGAGTGGCAGCGTATCGATGAGCTGTGGAACGAGGGTCTGCGTCGTTTCGGCGGCCCGTTCTTGGCGGGCTCGAGCTTTACCGCCGTCGATGCTTTCTTTGCGCCCGTTGCGTTCAGGGTCCAAACGTATTCGCCGGCCCTGTCGGAATCCGCGCTGGCCTATGTCGGCCGACTGCTGCAGCTTCCCGCGATGAGGAGTTGGTACGCCGCCGCGCTGCAAGAGAAGTGGCGCGACGAACCGCATGATGAGGAGGCACGTGCCGTCGGCGAATGGTTGCAGGACCTGCGGGCGCGTGCTTGAGTTCCCTTGATGGCTAAGGGCTAACAAATGATCGTTCCCGATTTCTGGGCCGAAGCGCGCGAACAACATCGTATTGGGAAGCGCCAGATCACGGTGCGTCGTTACGGCTGGTCCATGAAAAGCCAAGAAGATGCGCTGGCCATGGCGCGCACGCGGGCGAAGGACGCGTTGCGGCGGGTAATCGCTGGAGAATCGATCGAGCGCCGCGAGCGCAAAGCCGCGTACAACGGTGCGGTGGGGACACCCATTCGCGAGGAAGTGCTCGCGCGGCACGGCGAAGAGGTGATCACTCGCAACACCTACGGCGCGCGTTGTTTGAATAGTCCGCACGCTTTGTTTGCCGACATTGACTATACGAATCCCATGGGATTGCGTCCGCTCGTGTTGGCTTTTGCGGTGCTTGCCGTCGTTGCGGGCAGCCTCGCCTTCTACTTCCATAACGCTGGCTTGCTCGTGATTGGGCTGTTTCTGGCGCTGGCCCTGACGTATCCACTCGCTAAGGGCGTACGAAGTGCGCTGGTATCGCTTCAAGGTGGTGACGAGAAGATCGCCCGAGCCCGCGTCAAGCGATTCTTGGCGAACCATCCCACGTGGAGCATTCGAATCTACAGGACACCTGCTGGCCTTCGGTTGTTAGTGACGCACGATACGTTCGATGCGACGGCGCCCGAAGTGCAAGCGTTCTTCACGTCGATCGGCGTCGATCCATTGTATGCACGCATGTGTATCAATCAGCGTTGCTTCCGGGCGCGGCTGACGGCGAAGCCGTGGCGCATGGGAATCTCGGAGCACATGCGGCCGCGGCCCGGGGTTTGGCCGGTCGATCCTGCCAAACTGAAGCGCCGCCAAGAATGGGTAGCCCAATACGAGCGAGCGGCTGGCGGATTCGCCGCTTGTCACTTCATCGAGTCGTTAGGCGCGAATACGACACATCGTGAGCTCAGTAGCGTCGTGGCTTTGCACGATCGAGAATCGCAAGCGCATAAGCTGAACCTGCCTCTCGCCTAGTTGCCTACGTCAGGTACAACTTCTCGGCGGGTTGGATCTGGCGCGGCTACAAGTCGTACCCGAGGCGGCGTGGGGCCGGAGCGGTGTGCAGGAAAGTCGATGCGCTACGGTATCGGCAATAGCCGATTGTTCCATTGAGTGCCAGAAACCATGGCTGAGACGAAATCCAAGTAGGCGTTTCGCAATCCGGGCGTGTTGTTAGTCGTCACGACATGGTAGCTCGGCGGGCCAAACCCCGTAGCGCTGTTGTCGACAATAAACGTGCGGGCGTTGATGTCTGCTTGCAGCTCCGCAATGAGTGCGTTCATCTCTGCGCCGTAGCGCTGCTCGGTCCAGCCCGGCTGTGCCGTGACCGGATCAAAGCGAAACGACAGAAACGCATAACGACTCGCAGGATCGAGGCTGCGATTGAAGCGACGGATATCCGCCACCGATGCACAACCCGCGCATGGCGCCTGCGTGCCCCAAATGCTCCATTTGGCGGGGTCACTCGGATCGAAGAATCCCGGCGCCGAATCGATGATGGAGTGTACTTGGGTACGAAGTGCAGCGCGCACCGCGCTGTAGTTGAACGTGGCGCCGGCGCCGCCAGCGCTCGTGCCCATGAGCCATACTTGGTCCAAGGTAGGAAACGTGGCGGCAAGCCGCTCCAATGCGAGCCGCATGTTGTTAGCACCCACGAAATGGGTGTCGCGTGTGCCTGTTCCGACCGTGAGCGCGCGCACGGCGTTGCCAGAATGGCCGTCGCCGGTGCAGTACGGGATCATTACCATGTTCATATCGACAAACGGATTCCGCGTGCCGGTCGAGGTGTCGAGGAATGCGAAGCTCGTGAGCTTGCTTTCGCGTGCGAACTCCGTAGCGCCGTAGCCATTGACGTTTGCCGCGCCGCCGGGGCCATTGCCCCAGCAATTGTCACCCGTCGTGCATGCGCCGCCACCTTCCATGTAGATGTATAGCTGGCGACTACCGGGAACGAGCCGTACGCCAATGCCGGTGGCGCTACCGTTCGCACAACGTGCGCCTTCGATTGGAACAAACGTCCAGGTGCGAGCCGGCGCGACGATGGGCTGTGGGCCTGTGCCGCTCGTCGGCGGTGAGGTACCTGATGAATCTTCGCTGCCGCCGCCGCAGGAGGCAGCGCTGAAAGCCAGGCTCAGGATCGCGACGAGTTGTGCGGTGCGCCGGATGTCGCGCAATCGCAAATGAAGATTCGATGTGGCATCTGACATATCTGTGATTCTCTCGGTCGAGCTCGACTTTGGGAAGTAACGCGCCAGTGCCCGCAGCGTTGACACCACGACAGGATGGTCTGCACCGAGCTGAGGCGCCTGCACCGAAACGGATCAATTGCGGCGGGCTGGACTGCGCCGGGAGTTCCTCGGTAACTTCACTGCTATGGATTACCTCGTACGACCCGACGACCTAACAAGTGACGAAGTGCAAGCGTTGATCAAGGAGCACTTAGCGGGGATGCATAGCAACTCGCCTCCCGACAAGGTGCACGCACTCGCGCTCGACGCGCTGCGCAAGCCCGAGATCAGTTTTTGGACCGTGTGGCGTGGCGCGGAACTGTGTGGCTGCGGCGCGCTCAAGCAGCTCGATGCGCGTACGGGTGAAGTAAAGTCGATGCGCACGCGCGCGACTGCGCTGCGCCAAGGTGTCGGCCAAGCGGTGCTGCATCAGATTCTGACCACCGCGCGCGAGCGCGGCTATCACCGCTTGTATCTCGAGACGGGTACAGGCTCGGCTTTCGAGGCAGCCCATCGTTTGTATCTGCGCAATGGCTTTGAGTATTGCGGTGCTTTCGCGCAGTACCAGCCAAACGAATTCAGCGCATTCATGACGAAGTTGCTATAGCCCTACGCGCTTTACCTCGTAGGTAATCGCCACGGGTCGCGCGAGCCGGCAGAATGCGCACGGAGGCGAATGATGCAATACGTCGCAAGCGGCTTGTTTGTAATCGTGGGGCTGATTAACGCGACCCCAGTTGTTGGCGTGCTCGGACCAACGATTCTGCACTCACTGTATGGGCTGCCAATTGCAGAGGGCGATCTCGCGCTATTGATGCGTCATCGCGCGGTGTTGCTCGGGCTCGTCGGTGGCCTCCTCATCGTTGCCGCCTTTCGTCAAACGCTCCGACGACCCGCGACCGTCGTCGGAGTCGTTAGCATGCTGTCATTCGTATTGCTCGCGTTCCTCGAGCCGCCCACGACGCTCGCGCTCAAGCGCGTCCTGTACATCGATTGCGTCGCCATCCCGCTGTTGCTGGTGGCGGCTTGGCTCACTCGACACACACGCCCCAATTGACCAACAATGGGAGCGCATGCGGCGTTTCCTCTACGTATTCGGCTTGATTGCTCTTGCGGTCGGTGCGTGGGCTCATTGGCCTGTTGCGCCGTTGTCCATGAGCGCACGCGCCGATCGGGTTGTCGTGGCGAAAGCCGACCGAACGCTGTCGCTATATCGCGGGGATACGCCGCTCAAGACCTACGCGGTATCCCTCGGCTTCGCGCCGCGTGGACACAAATCGCGAGAAGGCGATGGTCGAACTCCCGAAGGCCGCTATCAACTCGACTATCGCAACGCAAGTTCGTCACACTATCGCTCGCTACACATTTCCTACCCGTCGCCGACCGATCGCGAGCGGGCGCGTACGCAGGGCGTGTCGCCGGGTGGCTTCGTCATGGTTCATGGCATGCGACCGAACATCGCGTGGCTTGGTCGGTTGCATCTTCTAAAGGACTGGACGAACGGCTGCATTGCCGTGACCAATCGCGAGATGGATGAGATTTGGCGAGCGGTGCCGGACGGCACGCCGATCGAGATTCGACCATGAATGCGAACAAGACAATGCTCCTGGTGACACGCGCGTATGTCGCGCAGTACGCCGACCCGATCGCCTTTCGCGTAGGCGATCGTGTGACGGTGCATCGTGCTGATACCGAGTATCTCGGATGGCATTGGTGTACTAACGACTTGGGTAAAGAAGGCTGGGTACATGAATCCTATCTGTCGGGCGTGCAAGGGGAGGTGACGGGTATCCGTGACTACACCGCTGCGGAACTCAGCGTTGCTGAAGCGGATCGTGTGATCTTCCTCGATCGCTCGAATGGATGGGTTTACGTCGAGCGAGGAGACGGCGCAAGAGGGTGGATACCGGAATCCCACGTATCGCCCGTCGACGAGTATGCTCGTACACCCGAACACTGAGATGGGCTTGTGGGATCGGCACTCGACATCGTTGCACTCATCGCCGTTTTGGCGGCGTTGCTGCCCGCATTTGGGCGGACACCGCGAGGTGTCGGCCTGCTATCGCTGGTCTATCTTGGCATCCTGTTCATCTGCATACCCCTCGCGAATCGCGCCGTGTCTGAAACGTCATCGGCAACGCTCGCGGCGGGCCTTGGCGCGCTGTTCGCCGGCGCCATTTCGCTCCTCGTGTTCACACTCACCGCGAGCATTCGCTGGTTCGTGCTCGCGCGCCGCGCCAAGCGCTCGGCAACGCCGGCATCGTGAAGCTTTCGTTCGTCGTCCCAGCCTATAACGAGGAGCGGCTCCTCGGCGCGACACTCGATTCCATTCGTGACGCTGCGACGCAGAGCGCGTTACCTTTTGAGATCATCGTGGCGGACGATGCATCGACCGATCGCACGGTTCACATCGCACACACGAAAGGTGCACAAGTGGTTAGCGTCGCACACCGACAAATCGCTGCGACGCGGAACTCGGGCGCTCGAGCCGCGACGGGCGATATCCTGATTTTCGTCGATGCGGATACGCTGATCGATGCGCGCGTGGTGATGGCGACTGTCGCGGCGCTGCGGTCTGGTGCCATCGGCGGCGGGGCTTCGCTTCGCTTCGACGGCGTCCTGCCACTCTATGCGCGAATCCTCGTGCCGTTGTTCGCCCGCGCGTATCGTGCCGCTCGCCTTGCGGCGGGTTGCTATGTGTTCTGCACGCGCGACGCATTTCACGCGGTGGGTGGCTTCGATGAAAGTTACTTTGGCGCCGAGGAAGTGGTGTTGAGTCGCGCCTTGAAGCGGCGCGGCAAGTTTGTCGTGCTGCGGGAGACCGTGCTCACATCGGGTCGAAAGATGAGGACTTTCTCGGGCCGCGAGGTATGGCGCTCACTACTGCATTTTGCGCGCCGGGGGCCGAGTGCCGTGAAGCAGCGGGAAGGGATGGAGATGTGGTATGGGGAACGACGCGACGATCCGCCCGACCGCGCACACAATGGCACGAGTTCCTAACAGAGTGTCGTTAGGGGGAGTCACTATGCAATTTCGCTGGATGTTCTGCGTTCCGCTCGCATTGCTCGCCGGTTGTGCCGCGAACGAGACGCGTATCGAGTATCTCAATTCGGGGCGGATTCTGCCGACGAGCCTGCCGTTCTCGGAAGGCGTACGCGTCGATTCCACGCTCTATCTATCGGGCCAGATCGGCGTGCAGCCCGGCACCTTGCAGCTTGTTCCGGGCGGCATCCGCGAGGAAGCGCGGCAAACCATGGACAACATTCGCGCCATTCTCGACCAACATGGCTACGCCATGCGCGATCTCGTCAAGTGCACCGTGATGCTGGCGGACATGAGTGAGTGGTCGACATTCAACGAGATTTACCAGGGCTATTTCGAGGACAGATTTCCGGCGCGAAGCGCATTCGGCGCGAATGGCTTGGCGCTAGGCGCGCGCGTGGAAGTCGAGTGCATCGCCGTGAAGCCACGTTCGTGAGAGTGTCGCGCCGCCGTCATCCCGACGGTTACCAACGTGTGTGGCCAGATCCGTTACCGCGCTGGCCCGCGCACCCGCAATTCGTGCAGCACTTGCGCAGGGGTGACGCGGCTCAGTACGCGAAAGCGGCTGGACTGTGGCTCGCGCGGGATCGATTGTTAGCAACGCCATCGACGCCACTAAGCCGCGGCAAGGAGTTGTTACTCGGACCTGGCGCCGAAGCACGCGCGGAATGGCGCTCCTGGTGGGCTTTGAGCCAGCAACGGGCTGCAAGCGGCGAGCCCGTATGACGCAAATAAACAAACAATGGTTGCTGGCGGCGCGGCCGGTTGGTGCTGTCCGGGCGACGGACTTCACGTTGGTAGAGCGTCCTATTCCAGAGCTGTGCGCCGGCGAGTTCTTGATTCAAACGCTCTACTTGAGTGTTGCCGCTGTCATGCGTGGCTACATGCTCAACACGGAAAAGTTCGAGCGGCCCCTGGAGATCGGCGATGTGATGCACGGCCGGGGAGTGGGGCGCGTCGTCGCATCACGCAATCCTGACTTTGCCGTCGGCGATATCGTGCACGGAAAGCTTGGGTGGCGCGAGTTCGCGGTCGCCGATGGATCGCCGTACTACCTCATGTACAAAGTGCAGCAACGCGTGGCGCCCGTCTCCACGGCGCTCGGCGTGTTAGGCCTCACCGGATTCACGTCGTATCTGGGTTTGGTAGACATCGGTGCAGTGCGCGCGGGCGATACGATACTCGTTTCGGGCGCGGCGGGCGGCGTCGGCTCGAACGTCGGCCAAATCGCTCGTAACCTCGGCGCCACCGCCATTGGCATTGCGGGCAGCGCTGACAAGTGTCGGCTACTCACTGACAAGTTGGGCTATGCCGGTGCCATCAACTACAAGACCGACGATATCGATGCACGTATTGGCGCTCTATGTCCCCAAGGCATCGACGTATTCTTCGACAATGTGGGTGGCGAGATCCTCGACACCGGCTTGAAGCACATTCGGCGCCACGCGCGCGTCGTGCTGTGCGGGGCCATTTCTCAATACGTCGATGGCGTCGAGCATCCGAGGCCCCTCCACAATGCGTTTGCAATCTTCAAAAAGATGGCGCGCATGGAAGCGTTCTTCATCTACGAAATGGCGGCGCACTTCCCGCGCGCCGAAGCAGCCCTAGCGGGTTGGATCGGCGCGGGCCGCTTGTACTACCAAGAAGACATTCTCGACGGCATCGAGCGGATGCCGGAAGCCTTGATCCGGTTGTTTGAGGGGCGGAATGTGGGGAAGCAGTTAGTGCGCGTTGCGGCCGATCGCGAGTGACTTCACGACGCACTGAGACGGCGTCGGCCAGAGCGGCCGACGCGTCCGAGTGCAATGAGAGCCAACAGGGCCAACGGCACGCCATGCATCGCACCGCCCACCTCTACGCGCTCCGGAGCTGGCGGGTCGGGAGTCGGTTGCGGGGCGGGACTCGGTTGCGGTGCCGGTGGGGCGGCAGTGACCGTTACGGTGATCGCGCGGCTCGTGCTACCACCCGGGCCTGAGCACGACAATGTGTAGCTTGCGTCGGCCGTGAGCGCTGACGTTTGCTCGGATCCAGAAGTCGCCTTCGAGCCACTCCAAGCGCCTGTGCCGGTGCAGGATGTTGCATTCTCGCTCGTCCAGGAGAGCGTCGCGCGCGAGCCGCTCGTTACGCTGCTGGGCGCTGCGGTGAGCGTGACCGTCGGTGCGCTGGGCGGCGGTGGATTGGCGCTGACAGTGACCGTGACGCTCCGGGAGACTGAGCCGCCGGCACCCGTGCAATTGAGCGTATAAGTGGCGTTCGCGGTGAGTGCCGCTGTGGCCTCGGTACCGTTGACTGCCTTCGCTCCGGTCCACGCGCCCGAAGCTGAGCAGGCAGTCGCATTGTTAGTCGACCAGGTCAGCGTTGACGTTGCCCCGGATGCGACTGTCGTCGGTGCGGCAGTGAGCGTCAGTGTCGGCGGCTGCGCAGCTGCCGTGACCGTCACGGTAGCCGACGCGCTGCCCGTGCCGCCGGCACCCGTGCACGACAACGTATAGGTCGTGTTAGTGGTTAGGGGACCAACCGCCTGCGAACCACTCGTTGCCCGAGTGCCACTCCAGCCGCCCGATGCGGTGCAGCTCGTCGCATTCTGCGTGGTCCAACTCAACGAACTCGACTGCCCCGACGTAATGCTCGCCGGCGTGGCGACGAGATTCACGGTCGGAGCGGGGTTGGGCGGAGTCGTCTGTGTACCGCGCGGCACGACTGCCCATTGCGGATCGGTGCTGTAGTCAGGATAGCTCGCGGCCGTGCGGAACTTGGTCCAGCCTGCTGCAGCATTGGGGATTCCCGCATCGACTGCGATCGCAAGCGCCGGTTGTAGGTTCGCCGGATAGCCATCCGGAGAGCCGCCGTATCCCATCATCCAGCCGCGAGGCAGGCCGAGAATCTGCTGCATCTCTGGCGAGTCGCAAGCCGCATTGAGCAGTGCCTGCTCGCGGCCTGCCATATTGCCGCGCGCATCGGCGGGAAACGCATCGTTGGACCAGCCCAAAACGATCGTGCGCTTATAGTCCGCCCAGGTGCGAACCGCATTGCCGCTGCCACCGAGGTACACGTTGTCCATGATGGTCGGCCAGTAAGTTGAGGCCATGATCCAGCACATGTCGGGATGCGTCATGCGACCCGTCGGGAACAACGCCTTCCAGTCGCGCATTGCACGCGCGTCCTCGAATCCCAGTTCAACGAGATAACCGAACGACCACGTAACGAAATCGTCCATCCAAGTGGCGATCCAACGACGCAAGCCCAGCCATTCCGTGGGGCCCGTGAGCGTGATGTAGCCGAGCGGATTCGAGTTGAGCCAGTTCGCGTTGTAGTAGCGCAGATTGTTCTGCAGTTTGCCGGTGAAATAGCTCTTCAGCGGATGGTTGTCTGGCGTCGCGTAGACCGCTTGTCCGAGCGTACGCAGTCCCCACGCTTGGCCGCGAGTTTGGTCCCATACGACGAGACCTTCGCTGCCGTTGCGTCGGCTCGCGGGCGCAAAAATCATCACCCAGTTAGCCCAGAACTGCAGCTCTTCGAGGTGGTAGTAGTCGCCGGTGACGATGTACGGCAAAAATGCGAGCGAGGGGTGATGCGCTGTTTCCGGCGTGAACGGTACGGAGCAGTTGCCACCGCATGCCGCAAAGTTGCCGTAAATTCCCGAGCCCAGAATCTCGACGCTCGGATACTGATCGATCGACAAGGGCAAGCCGGTTGCCTCGTCTCGATAGTGCATCGGCCAAGTGCCCGCTTGCTCGCCGTGGCCAAGCATCACGCGCTTAGCACGCAGGTCTTGCGATACCACGTAGCGCGCCGCAAAGCCCGGCAGCGGCGCAATCTCCGGCCGCCCACCGCCCGCCGGCATGTCTGGATTCAAGTTGCCAACATCCATCAGGCCGGACGCGCCGTTGAAGTCGTTGACCATATCCGTCAGCGCGGAAGACGGTATCTGCAAGTTCATGTCGTACGAGGGCACCGCGCCCGTGCTGATCATGTAGCGGCTGTCGTGTCGAACGTCGAGCGTTGGCTCCGTGCCCCACCACACGAGGCGGCGCCAACGCGATTGCCGGTAGTGAGGCACGGCCGTTCGCGACAACACCGTGCCACGACCGGGAACCGTCACGGTGAGGTCGTAGGTGTAGCGCTGCGGACTCGCCACGCGTGTGAAGATGTTCTCGATGCCAACACCCACGCGCGCCCGCTGTGCGCCCGCGTAAGCGCGGACTTCAAATTGCGCTGCGAGGTGCGGGTGTGCCGTGCCGTCCGAGCGGCGTAACGGACCGCGCACGATCCACTCTGAGGCGAGCGGACCTTGTAGCCAGGTCGTAACGCCCGACCCGGCGTTCAACAGAGTGCGCGCTGAAGCGCTATACGTGACGCCGCCGATCGAAATGCTCGTCTGTGCATCGAAGTTCGTCGCTAACAACTCACTCAGGCTCGGCGCCGTGCCGGTAGCGGTGGTGCCCGTGGCCAACGTGACCCGCCGCGTCGCGCTTGCGGCGATGGTGGGAATGCGGAGCGTCAACACCGCATGGCGCAGCGAACCGTTGGCGTGCGTCGCCTTGCGATCGACTTGCAGCGGCACTGCCGTACCGTCGTCGAGCCGCGCCTGCAAGCCCGTGCTCGCCGTGACGTCGCCCGAAGCGAATACATGACCGAAAGTGACTGGCGCGTCCGTCAACGCAGTCGCGGACGTGTTCACGACATCGATCGTGACGATGTCGGCCGCGCGGGCGGCGCCTACCGATACGATTCCGAGCAGCAGAGCGAGCGCTGGCGTCGCCCGGGAGCGCGCGACTGCGAGCAGCGCGGTTTGCAGCAGGTTGCGCTTGCAGAATGCCAGGAGGGTGAAGAGCAGCGACAACGCGAGCAGGTCGAAGCTGCCAGAGCCGCTCGAATCGTCGGTCGTCGTTGGCGGTGGCGGCGGCGTTGGGTTGTTAGTGGGCGCGGGTGGCGTCGGTGCCGCGGTGGCCGTAATGGATACAGATCGATTCACGCTGCCTCCGGCGCCTGTGCAGGCGAGCGAGTAAGTGGCATTGCTGTTGATGGGGCCGACCGTCTCGCTGCCGCTCACGGCCTTCGTGCCGGTCCAGCTCCCGCTGGCCGTGCAGGACGTCGTATCGGTGCTCGACCAAGTGAGTGAAGCGTTGCCACCGACGGTGACGGAGCTGGCACTGGCGGAAAGTGTGAGTTGTGGTGCAGCCGGCGGCGGGGCGCTGCTAACAGCAACGACGACCGACCGATCGGTCGTTCCGCCGCTACCCGTGCAAGACAGACCGAAAGTCGTGGTGGCGCTGAGCGGTCCCACGCTCATGCTCCCGGATGTGCTTTTCGCACCAGGCCAACTACCGATGCCGCCACTCGCCGTGCAGCCGCTCGCGTTCGCGCTGCTCCACGACAGCGTCGTCGAGCTGCCGCTCGTCACGGAAGCCGGGTTTGCAGCCAACGTGACGTCAGGTGCCGGCACTGCGGCGGCGGCACCTTTGAAGCCCGGCGCGACGGTCCAGCCGGGATTCGCATTGCCAACCCATTCATAGGCACCGGCTTCCGGCGCTGCCGTTCTGCTTCGACCGTTGAAGTCCACTGCTGCGGCAAACTGTGCGGCACCGGCATCGATGAGTCGCGAGGCAGCCGTCGGATAAACGTTACGTGCTGCAACGTTCGACAAGTCGGTACCACGCGCTTGTCCGACGCGGTAGCCACTGGATGGGAATGCGCTGGTTGCCGGTGTGATCACATTGCCACTGACGGTGACACCAGCGAGCCCGCCAATCACGAAGTTGTCGCTGTCGCAGTAGATCGCGTTGTTAGCGAACACGAGACCCGGGCGCCCGTTCCAGCTCGACAGCCGCACGCATGGGCTACCACCGATGATGGTGTTGTGCACGAATTGCAAGTTCTGCGGCACGGCGGCTTGGTGGGGCTGCGAGTTGAAGCCGTTCGAGCCCGGCGATTCGAGAATCAAATTGTTACGGATGATCGCGTCAGCAGCAGCTTGGATGCCGGAGTCGCCGCAATTCCACATTGCATTGCCTTCAACGACGTTGACCGGATTCCCGTTGGTGCCGTACACGAGCACGCAGGGGTAGCCCGTATCGTGAATCACGTTGTCGCGCACGATGACATTGTAGGAACCCAGCTTTACTTCAATGCCGTCGCCTTGCGTCGAGTTACGCGTGTCGTGGATCCAATTGCGCTCGATCAGTGAATCGCGCACGACGCAGGCCGCGTCGTTGCAGCCGATGTACATGCCTTCGCCAGTGCCGCCGTCGGCACCCGTGCGATAGATGTGATTGTTGCGCACAGTGATGTTGTTCATGCTGCTGCGGAAATTCACGCCGACGTCGATGTCATGGATCTCGAGATTCTCGAGCGTGATGAACGCAGGGTTGCCGCTCATATTGATGCCGTCGCCACCATTGCTCGAGATCTCGAGACCTCGAATCGTGAGGTAGGTAGCGCCCTCGATGTTGATGGTGTTTTGCGCTGCCGCGGTTGCCGCGCGTCTGATGTGCGGGCGCGCCTCACCTGCTGCCGCCTCGATGACCACCGGTTGCGCAGCCGTGCCGCGCACCGTGATGCTGATGCGACCTGTCGTGACGTAGTCGCCGGCGTGCACGACCAAGGTATCGCCTGGAGCTAACGACTCGACCGCAGTCTCGAAATTGCCGCCCGGATTCAGGTGGATGGTCGCGGCATACGCAAATGGCGCGCAGAGGGGGAGAGCGGCGGCGCTGCACAGCAGCGCCGCCAAGGAAACAGCAGGCTTCATGGTGAACTCAGTGCAGCTTGATGCTGCGAGGGCGAATACGGAAGGCGGCTAACAACGAGCCCAAGATCAGCAGCAGGAGCGGGTCCAACGAACCCGAGCCGCTATCCTCTTCAGCACCGTTGCCCGTTGTCGAAGCAATCGACACCGTGATCGAAGCGCCACCAGTGCCGCCGGCACCAGTGCACGTGAGGGAGAATGTCGTCTTCGCGCTCACCGCGATGGGCTCCGAGCCGGTGACCGGCTTGGTGCCAGTCCAACCGTCGCCAGCCGAGCAAGAAGAGGCATTCGCGACATTCCACGTGAGCGTGGCCGTCGTGCCAGCCGGTACGATTTCCGGGTTCGACCACAGCGTCACGGTCGGCGGCGGTGTGGTGTTGCTCGGCGGGTTCGCATTCACCGACACCGTCGCCGTGCGGCTCGTGGTACCGCCTGCGCCCGCGCAGGTGATTGTGAAGGATGCATTCGCAGAGAGCGCAGCGCTCTCTTCGTTACCGGCGAGGGCCTTCGAGCCCGTCCACGCGCCGCTCGCGGAGCAGCTCGTCGCATCGGTCGACGACCAGCTGAGCGTTGTGCGTGCTCCAGACGCTACTGTCGAGGGATTCGCCGCCAGGCTGACAGTGGGAGCGGGCGTTGGCGGCGGCGGCGGCGGCGCAGCCGAAACGGTTACGGGTACGGACTGGCGAGTGGTTCCGCCCGTGCCCGTGCAATCCAGCGTGAAGGTCGCGTTCGCGGATAACGCCGCTGACTGCTCGGTGCCCGATGTTGTCTTGGCGCCCGACCAGCCGCCGGATGCGCTGCAGGTCGATGCGCCCGACGAGCTCCACGTCAACGTGGTGCGTGCGCCAGATGCAACGGTCGTGGGGTTAGCAGAAAGAGTCACCGATGGCGGGCTAACAATCGCGATGCTGACGTTGCGCGACGTCGTGCCACCCGTGCCCGTGCACGCTAGTGTGAACGTTGTCGCGGCTCCGATCGGGCTAACACTTTGGCTACCGGAGGTGGACTTCGTGCCCGGCCAGCCGGCGATGCCACCGCTCGCGGTGCACGAGGAAGCGTTCGTCGTCGTCCAGGAAAGCGTCGAGGAACCGTTCAGCGCGACGCTCGTAGGACTTGCAGTCAAGTTGACGGTCGGGGCGGGGGTCGCCGCGGCAACGGTTACGTTCACGGTGCGCGTGGCGCTGCCGCCAGTCGCGTTGGTGCAGCTCAGCGTGAACGCCGTAGAAGCTGTTAGTCCCGTGATGGCTTGCGTGCCGCTCAGCGCGCGAGTACCGCTCCAATTCGTGTTAGCGGGGCTCGCCGTGGCCGAGCAAGCATTTGCGTTGGTGACGGTCCACGTCAGATCGGTCGAGCCTTGTTGCGCGACCGAGGTCGAGCTCGCGGAAAACGTGATCGCGGGGTTCGAAACTGCCGTGCCGTTCGAGAGTTTGTAGAAGAACACGTTGTCCGACGTGCCGTTGTAAAGCACGAACGCGTTCACGGCCGGAGCGTAGCGCCAGCGGCTGTACGTGCCGACGCCTGCGGGCGGAGTCGGCGTGGTGGTGTTAGTCGCAGCGGCGTTGACGCGCGTCCACACCCATTGGCCCGTGCGCCAATCGCCAGCCGGTGCGCGCAGCGTGTATACCTGCGTGCCGCCGACCCATGACACGAATTGCTTCGTAACAGGATCCCATTCGAAGCCGTTCGCTTTCGACAATTCCGGCGTGCGATCGCCCGTGGTGTTCAGCGTGACCGGCGGTTGGTTGGGGTTCTTGAGATCGAACGCGTAAACGCGCTGCGCCGAGCGACCTTCCAACACAACATACAGATCGCGCTCGGTGTCGATCGACGCCACGGCGTCGATGTCGATCCAAAAGCGCGCGTACTCTGTCCACTGCCCAGCGCCACCATTCGCGTTCGGATCGTACTTCGCAAATGGAATGTCGTACGCCGACAAATACCAGAAGACGTCGCGAGTGGAATCGTAGGCCGACGACGCACCTGTGCCCGACAAAAAGGTGGGCTTGCGCGCACCGCGCCGCCACGTATTCGTGTCGAAGGAGAACAAGTGCACGCGCGGCGAACCACCGCCGCCTTCGTTGTGGTCGGACGCGCTGCCGAGCTTGATGAAGGAGTTCGTACCCGGGTGATAGTCGATGTAGTCGTAGTTGTGCGGTGAGCACGGCGTGCCGTTTTGTAGCTCCGCTTCCGCGAGATTGCAGCTCGGATTGTTCACCGGTTCGGTGACGCGGATCCAACGCAGCGTGCCCAAATCGAAGGCATAGATCTCGTTGCCGAGGTAGCCGCGGTGTCCGCCACCCCACGTGATCAGCGCGCCCTTCGTGCCGTAACGCGTTGCGAATGCGCCGCCGTTCCAATCGCTGATGACGGCGGATTGACCGCCGGCGCCGGAGTAAGCGCAATTGCGCCCAGGGCATGGATCGACCGCCGACATGCGCGAATTCGGCACCTCATACCAATGACCGGGCTGCAAGTCCTCGAGCGGACCGGCTTGCGCGGCGGCAGCGAGTGCGAGCAGCACGAGCGTGTGCGAGAGGGTGCGACAAGTATTTGCAACGTTCATCAGCATCTTCCTTCTGAAACTTCCGGTTGCCGCAGGCGAGCAGATTACGTCGTACCACGACGCAGTCTCATCTCTGCGAACTCGCAGCAGGCCAGCGGTCAGAGGGGCTCTCTAAGTTGGAGCGCACACAACGAAAGACTGTTCAGCACAGTTGTTAGCACCTAACAACTCTTTCGTTCGGCAACCCCGCTGTCATAGAAAGATTCCTTAGACCGGAGGCTTTGCGTCCCCACCTTTCGATGGGTTTGCCCTTAAAACCGTGGGGGAGTATGCGCGAGCATTTCGTGCTCGTACAACCGTCGGCGGTGGCAGACATTGTTGAGCGCGCACTTGCTGTCGGTGGCTCGCGACAGCGGGGAAAGCCGGTTAGGAGGCTCGTAAATTCCGTGACTTACGCTAACTACTGAGACGCGCTTCTCGGATTCTCGCGGGTTGCGAGCACCTGATCGAGCACCGCCGCGAATTGGCCGGTCTGGGCCTTGCGTGAGAACGACGTCGCAAATTCGCGTGCCGGAGCTTGCAGCGTCCCGGCACGGATTTGCGGCACGACGCGGGCGAGTAACTCGCGAATGCGTTCCGTGTTGTCGAGCGGCGCAATGCTGTCTAGGCCACCGCTTGCCAAGGTGCGGCCGGTTTCGCCGGCCACGTCCGTCAACGCGACGATCGGGCGCCCACTACGCAAATACTCGTAGATTTTGGCTGGAATTTGCTGATTACAGTTAGCGGCCTGGAGTACCAGCAACGCGTCCGCCGCCAGCATCTCCGCGAGCGCGGCTCGATAGGGCAGCGGGGGCGCGATGTCGATCAGGTCAGCAACGCCGGCTGCCTGCGCCAAACGCGCGACATGCTCATCTTGGCCGGTGGCCCGTAAAGTCACGACGAAGTTATCAGGGCCGATCACGCCGTCCTGGCGCAGCAGCGCCAACGCCGCGAAGAACTGTGTGGGATCGCGTTCGCTCGGATATAGCAGCCCGCTGTGCAGAAGCTGGAGGCGTCGATCAGAGCGAACCGAGCGTTCGCGTTCGGCAGCGGCGAAGTCTTCCTCGGCGTAGCCGTTAGCGATGTGGATCCAGTGGTGCTGCGGTACCTGCGGATAGCGCTGCGAGTACATCTCGATCGCGCCGCGCGTCGTGAAGACGATGCGCTGCGCACGCTCCATGACACGCGCTTCGATGCGCCGCCAATGCGCCCGGACGCGCGGATCGCTCGGGAATTCATCTTCTGTCATAACGTCGCGGAAGTCCGCGACCCACGGAATGCCACGACGAGCGACCACCGTGCCGGCGATGGAATGTGCCGTGGCAATCGGGAACGTCGACCAGATTATGTCAGGCTTCCAAGTCGCGACTTCGCTCAGTGCCGCTGGGACACCCGAGAGATACCAGCTCGCCCAACGATCTGGGCGCGCGAGAATACCGGGATAGCGTCCGCCGATCGCGGTATGCCGCGCGGCATCGAAAGCAAAGCTGCGGCGGACGATCGTTGCGGGAGGAATGTCGGCCAGCTGATCGTCGCTAATCTGGGGATGCGCACTCGGCGTGACGGTCAGTACGCGAGTCTCCCACCCGTGCTCCGGCAGATAGCGACAGAAGTTCAGCGTGCGTTGCGAGCCGCTACTGCCGCGCATCGGCGGAAAGTGGAACGCGAGCATCAGTAGGCGTTTCATGCGCGTAACCACTCGCTCGTCCAGCGCGCCACTTGGTCACGCCACGCAGCGCGACTGAAGGTGTGATTCGCCTCGGGGAATTCGCGCTGCGTAATGCGCGGCTCGGCGAGTAGCCGACGCCAATCGCGCGATGCCCGCACGAGTTCGCGAAACTCCTGCGCCGTCAAGTCATCGCCGCTCATGACGAGCAACACCGGGCCGCGAAATCGTTCGAGCCCGGTGCGCATACGCTGCACGAACTGCGGGTCCGGTGGCACCACTGGCGAAGGCGCTTCGACCTGCGGTACTGCTTGCGGCGGAGATTGCGGCGATTGTGGGTCCGGCGCAGCGACAGCGCGGCGCGCAAAGCCAGCCAACTCGCGCAGCGATCCGAACACGGACACTTTTCCAGAAAACAGCGAGCGCCAAAACTCGGCGGATACGACACGACGCAAGTAATAGGTGCGCAAAAAAGCGCGTGCTTGAGCGCCGGGGTCGCGCACCCACGGATTGAGCAAGACGAGCCGCGAGACGCGCGGGTCGTGTTGCGCATATAGCAGCGCGGCGGAAGCCGCGTCGCATAGCCCCCAAATAGCGACCGAGCGCAGTTGCGGAACGCTCGCTAGCAGGTGGTCTACCGCGCTGCGAATATCGGCGTCGAGATCGGAAAACGCCCGACTCGCGCCGTCGGAGTCGCCGATACCGCGATGATCGAAGCGCAAAGTGGCAATGCCATCCGCCGCCAGAGCGCGTGCTAACAGCACGAACTGGCGATGGCTGCCAACGCGATACTGCGGGCCGCCCACTACTAACAACACGCCGCGATCCGTTGCCAAGCGCTCGGGCACATGCAAAACGCCGGCAAGTTGCTCGCCGGAGCACTCAATGACGACTGCGCGCTCAGTGCTCATGCTGGCCAAGCCTACTAACAATCGCCTCGGTCGTATGAGCGATGAGGCTCGGCGCGACCGTGATCTCGGGCAGTGACCAGAACGGTTGATCGTGTAACGCGCGTAGCGTGATCTGCACACCACTGGCCTGTAGCTTTTCGACGAGCCGCGCGCTCGCGGGCGGCGGCGGCAGTGAAGCGGCCGCTACGATATCGAACCAATCGATCGGCGGCGGCTGCGCGCTTGCTAACAACCGCAGCTCGCGTGCTTTGAGCGCTGCCACCAACGAGCCGGTAATCATGTAACCGGAGATTTCGAGTGACTCGCCCGCCGCGAGCCGCTCCTCCAGCGGGCGCTTATCGGAATCCATGCGCTCCGCGTTCATGAACATGGCGGCGTGCAAGCGCACGAGCTGGCGCACGATTGAGCGGCCTTCGAGAATCGGCGCCCACAAGACCGCCTGGGCAAACTGGCCCGGCCGACGTGCAAACGTATCGAGCGCGAGTAGGGCGCCACTACGCAGCGCAATCATCCCGAGCGGCCGCGTCGCTGCGGGCGCACGTAGGTGATCAACCACCGCTTGTAAGTCGTCGAGCCAGCCGTCCCAACTCGCCTGGGCAAACTCGCCCTCGCTGTCGCCTGTGCCGAACGCGTCGAAGGTGGCGGCGCCGATACCTCGAGCAGCTAACGAGCGGGCTTGTTCGGCAAACATGCGCCGCGAGCGATTCATTTCCTCAGCGAACGCAGGAACGAGCAACACAATCGGTTGCGACGGCAATGGGTTCGTAGGAACCCACTCGGTCAAGTGCAAGCGGCCCGCGGCGCCAGCGATGAATCGGGGCGCGAGCCGGTGAGACATTTCAAGACTGCGCGAGCTTGCTATCGACGAATGCAGCGAGAGTGCCGACAGTTTCAAAGGCTTCAGCGTTGATCTCGTCGTCCGCGACGACGATGCCGAAGTGTTCTTCCAAGGCCGTGATGACGCTAACGACTGCCATGGAATCGAGTTCCGGCAGGCTGCCGAGCAACGGCGTTGCTGCCGTAAAGCGTTCAGCTTTGGCTCCGAGTTGCAATGTCTGTCCGAGTTGCAACTTCACTTGTTCAAGCGTCGACACGTTCCACTTCTCCAGCTAACGACGAATGTTGGCATGCGGCGGCGCGCATGGCTGCGAAATGCATCCCAATGCCGCAGGCTCTGGTTTGCGCGTCTGCAGACCGCGTGTTAGCGTCCGCAGCCGCTCCCGCTACACCAAACCGAATGCGCCAAAACCCGGCTGCTCCGGCGCCGTCCACGCCTCCAGCGGCGTCAGTGGATCGTTGGATCTACCTGGCCGACCAACTTCTCTCGCGGCCCACGGGCGGGCGTTGCCGCCTGTTGAAATACTATGTCGTGGCTCAACCGGTGGCGGCCGGATTATTACCCGGTCGCCGGGGTGACTCAATCGCAGTAACAGAGGTGTTTGCGGGCGATCCGCTCCTGGAGGCTCTTGGACGTCCCGCCGCGGTGATCCGCGACCGCTATGCCCAGGGCGCCCGTTGCCTAGCCGCGAGCAAAGACGGGCGTTTTGCAGGCTGTATTTGGTTTGTGGTGGGTCCGTACGAAGAGGACGAGGTGCGGTGTCGTTTTGAGCCGTTGCCACTCGGGCAGCGCGCCTGGGATTTTGACGTATTCATTGCCGAGCCTTTTCGCGGCACGCTCGTGTTTCCGAAGCTTTGGACGGAAACGGCCAAGCTCATGCAAACGCTCGGCGTTCAACAAACTCTGAGCCGCATTTCGGCATTCAAACCGGAGTCGCTGGCGGCCCATGCGCGGCTCGGCGCCCGGGTGATCGCCCAGGCGTCGTTTCTCAAGCTCTGGGGGCTGGAGATCGCATTAATGCGGGATGGCAACGGGCGGCGTTTGGGGTTATCCATACGGCCGGCCGGGCGACCGGTGATGCGCCTGGAGACTTGACATAAGCGCTTGTTTGGCGAGGTTTTTTTGTAGGCCTTCGGCAATGGAGTGCAGGGTCACGGCGTGCCGCCAAGCGGGCCCCCTACAATTGCGGGGGACCCAGATGCCAGTGCAAAGAAGACGATAATGATGCTTGTCCCGTTGGGAACCCATTCATGACCCATTTCTACGGCTGGCTTCACGCGGACGCAGGCAGGTCGACTGCCGACCTGCACGCACGTATGTCTGCGACGAAGCCGGGCTCTCGCGCGGTGATGGACACTGCGGTTGCCGGTCTCGCGGCGCCCGCGCCCCATGGCGCGTCGGCTCGCGAAGGGCATCTCGGCGTCGTCATCACCGGTGCGCCACGGTGGCGCGACGCTGAGTGCGCCCGGATCGCAGCCGAACGCGGTCCCGCGCAGGCCTTGTTAGTGGCGTTCGAGCGCTTCGGTCACGGACTGGTGGAACAGTTAGGCGGGGCGTTCGCGTGTGTCGTCGTCGATGCCAAGCAGCGTCGGATGTTCGCGGCGATCGACCCACTCGGCATTGAGACGTTTTGTTACGCCGCGGGTGCCTCGGGAATCGTATTCGGTCGGTCTGTCGATGCAGTTGCAGCGCATCCAGACGTAGACGATTCGCTCGATTTCCAATCGATCTACGACTACCTGTACTTCCATGCCGTGCCGAGTCCGCAGACGATTCTGCAAGGCGTTCGCAAGCTGGAGCCTGGTCAGTCGATCGTGTACGAAAATGGGCGGGCGCAGCTGCAGCACCATTTTCGCGCGCGTTTTGCCGATCGAGCCGCACGCTCCGAGAATGAGTACGCGACGGAGTTGCGCGCGCGGCTCGAGCAAGCGGTGCGCGAGCACGCAGCGGCGGAGCATTGCGGTGCATTCTTGAGCGGCGGCATCGATAGCTCGACAGTCGCCGGCTTGTTAGCGACCAGCTCATCACAGCCGGCGCGAACGTTCACGATCGGATTTGCGGCTGAGGGCTACGACGAAGTTCATTACGCCCGAACCACGGCGAAGCAATTCAAGCTGCAGGCGGAGGAGTACTACCTCACACCGGAGGACGTCGCAGCCGGCATTCCGCTGATCGCCGCGCAGTACGACGAGCCGTTCGGTAACTCGTCGGCCGTACCCGTGTATTTCTGCGCGCGGCTCGCGCGCGAGCGCGGCATCAAGCGCATGTTGGCCGGCGACGGCGGCGACGAGTTGTTTGGTGGCAATAGCCGCTATGCCAAGATGAACGTGTTCGAGTGGTACCAGCGAGCGCCTGCGTTTGCGCGTTCGCTTGCACGGGCAGCGTTTGCCAACGGCGATGTCGAGCGTGGGCCGTGGCCGTTGCGTAAGGCGCGCAGTTACGTGCAGCAAGCGATGGTGCCGCTGCCCGATCGTCTACAAAGCTACAACTATTTCAGTCGGACGGATCCCGCGGAAATACTGCATCCGGAGATGCTGGCGCGCGTCGATCTCACGCGCCCGCTCGCGCAACTGCGGAGCACGTACGCCGGAGCGGGCGACACGGACGCCATCAACAAGATGCTGTTCCTCGACTGGAAGTTCACGCTGGCGGACAACGATTTACGCAAAGTCGGCGGCATGTGCGAACTCGCGGGCGTCGAAGTGCGTTATCCCTGGTTGGATGATCGCGTGCTCGATTTGTCGATGGCGCTCCCGGCGAATTGGAAAGTCCGCGGCCAGCAGCTCCGCTGGTTTGTGAAGCGTGCACTCACAGGTTTCCTGCCCGACGAAGTGATTCACAAGCCCAAGCATGGCTTTGGGTTGCCGTTCGGTGTGTGGATGGCGACGCATCCGACGCTACGTCAACTCGCGGGTGACAGCTTATCGACCTTGCGGCGTCGAGGGCTGGTGCGCGCCGACTACATCGACGAATTGCAGCGCCGCCATCGCGACGAGCACGCGCACTACTACGGCGAGTTCATTTGGGTGCTCATGATGCTCGAACAATGGTTGGCTCATCGCGATGCGCGAATCGCATCGGCCCACGGTCAAGTGCGCGCTGCAAGCGCGCAGTAATCGTTAGGAGATAGACACATGATCAAATCCGTTTCGCGTCTGGGGCTCTGCGCGGTCATGGTGCTCGTAGCGCAGTCTGCGCACGCATTGTGCGGCGGCAGTCTCGACCAGAATAGCTGGGCGCGACCGCTCGATTACCGCAGCCCCGAGGATCGCAAACTATTGCGGATCGTCGAACCGTTTCATTTCACGCCCAAGGTGGAAAACCTCGAGGGCGGCATGACATCGCCGCTGCCTGGCGACATTCACTACACGCTGATGCGGTTCGTCAATCACTACCGCGCACTCAACAGCATGGCGAACTGGCAGCTCAAGAATGGGTTCAAGCCTGGCGGCGAGCATTTTCCGGCGGAATGCTACTTTGAGCGGGCGACCACGTTCACGCCGAACGATCCTGTGTTGTACGTGATCTGGGGTAACTACCTGTATCGCAAGAAAGAGTTTCCGCGCGCGCTCGAGGTGTATCAGAAAGCACTGAGCCTCGACGATAACAACGCGGATACGCATTACAGCTTGGGCTTGCTGTATCTCGAGATGAACGATGTCGAGCGTGCGCAGCAACATGCCGATCGCGCGTACGCGCTGGGCTATCCGTTACCGGGGCTGAAGAACAAACTGCAGCGTCGCAAGAGCGGCGCTCAAGCGTCGTCAACCGGCCGTGTGACCGCGCCAGCCGTAGGCTTGCAGAATACGCAGCAGAAAGCGGCTGGGACTGCGGTCCCAGGGAGCAAGCCGCGCTAACTGATAGCGGTCGCTTGCGCGGTCGTTGACACCGCGCGCCGTCGTCACGGCCAGCGCGAGCCCTGCATCGCGCACCAGATTCGCATCGCGCTGCGTGTAGTCTTGCGTCGGTCTGCCGTTCGGATAAGCGAACGACACGATTCGCTTGCCGGTCAATCTTGTTAGGTAGTCGACGCCAGCACGAATCTCCTCGGCCGCCTCGGCTGCATCGACCGTCGCGAGGATCGGGTGATTGTGCGTGTGACCGCCGACATCCATCCCGGCGCGAGCCAGCGCCGTGACCATGGCGTCGGTCATCATCAAATTGCGCGGCAGGCTGACTTCGCACAGTGCTGCGAGTCGTTCGCAACGGCGTTCGCGCTCTTGTGGCGGCAGGTACTTCAAGCCCGAGATGCAGTGTTCAATGGCGTGTTTGCGCGCGCTGATGCTCTCGGTCGAGATAATGCCGAGATCGAGCTCGGTGAGGTCGACACGCTTGGCTTGCGTGAGACGAAGCGCTTCGATGACCGTATCGTTCCACATACGGCCACCGTTCAAGAAAGCCGTTGCGACAAAGAACGATGCCGTGAGGCCGAGGCGCTGCAACACGGGCAATGCGAGATCGTGGTTGTCAGCGTAGCCATCGTCGAGCGTCACGCAGACGGTGCGCGGCTCGAGCGAGCCCGCGTGTAGCGCGGCGACCGCTTCCGGCAACGGTCGCACACGAAAGTACCGCTGCAGGAGTTCCATCTGCCAGGCGAACTCGCTGGCGTCGACATCGTCTGCTAACAACGCATCTTTCTGCGGAAGGATGCGATGGTACGTCAGGATCAGGAGCTTGCCGCGCGAACGCAGGTCTGCGGCGCTGCGCCAGATGAAATCGGGTACGAACGCAGTCATGGGCGCGCCGCTCGTCCACGCATCGCATTGAGGCAGATGGACTCGAACTCGCGCGCCACGCTGCGGAACGAGAAATTCTCCTCGACGTACGCGCGCGCTGCGCGTGCTTGGCGCTCGGCGGCCGCGCGATCATCGAACAACTCGATCACCCGTGCTGCGGTGTCCGCAGCGTCATCGGCTCGACGATAGTGCACGCCGTCTTCAACCGGTAGGCCTTCGACGCCAATAGCCGTGGAGACGACCGGGCAGCCCATGGCCATCGCCTCGTAGACTTTCAAACGCGTTCCGCCACCAATACGCAGCGGAATCACGCTCACGGCGCAGTCTTTGACGTACGGGCGCACGTCATCGACAAAACCCGTGAACTGCCAGTTGAGCCCGCGAGCGCGATCGACCAGTGCGGGCGGGGGCGAGCGACCGACCACTAACATCTTGGCGTTAGGGCGCTGACTGACAATACGCGGCCACACCGCGTCCATGAAAAACTCGATGCCGTCGATGTTGGCAAGCCAGTCCATCGAGCCGATGAACACGCAGGTCTCGCTCGGCCCTGGGCCTTGATAGGCAAAGAAATCAAGATCGACACCCGTGCTGATCACCGAGACATTGGGGATGGCCCAGTCACGGCGAAACGCTTGCGCATCGCGCTCAGCGACAGCGATGACCGCATCGAAGCGCCGCAGGGTGTTGCGCTCGAACTCGACCATCTTACGATGCTGATTGCGCCAAACCCACTTGCGCCAGAACGACGTCGCAACTTTCGCGTGCCGCGCGAAGATCTCGGCCTCGACATTGTGGGTGAACATGACGCTGGGCACTTCGAATGCATTCGGCGCCAGCACAGCCGCATGCGGAAAATCGATGACAACGAGGTTCGGCCGCTCGCTCAACAGTTTGCTGACGGTGGCCAACCCTGCGGCCGAGCGATCCGTCGCGACGGGAACCGGCAAATCACTCGCTAACAAGGCCGCGCGTTGCAGGTCGAATGCGAGGCCACGAGGTTGCTCGGGCCAGGAAACGAATCGATTGCAAACGCTGGCGAGCTCGGCGGCGAACCGTTGCTGAGCACCCGCCGGTGCGGGGCTTGCAAGTGTGATGTCGAACGCGCCGCCTAACAGGCCGCGCAACACCTGGGTGGTGCGAATCTTGCCACCGGAATCGACGGGGAACAGAAACCGCGTCGAAACGAACAGTAGCTGCGGCTTGGTCGTCACGAGCGCTCGCTACCAGCACATGCCTCGATAGTGACCACGCAGAGTCGCGCGATTCGGCAGCATCACGAGATCGAGCACCTTGTGTTCAGCCTTGAGCTCCTTGTCGAGCGCAGACAACACCTCGGGCGTGCGCAAGCCTGCGATGACGATGTCCGATTCGCGGACTGCGCCGGCGATGTCATCCGTCATCACTTGAGCGATGTGAGGAATCGACTCTTCGATGTAGCGCTTGTTAGCACCCATCAAACGCGAGAGATTGACTTCGGGGTCGTAGATCTTCAGTTGCAAGCCCTTGCCGATGAGTCGCTCGGCGAGCGTCACGAGCGGGCTTTCGCGCAAGTCGTCGGTACCCGCCTTGAATGACAAGCCAGCCATGGCTACGCGACGCTTGCCTTGTGCCAGCACGTAATCGATCGCGTGATCGATGTGTACGCGGTTTGACGGCAGCACGGCGCCTAACATCGGCAAGTTGACGTCTTCCGTCTTGGCCATGTAGAGCAGCGCCTTCAAGTCCTTCGGCAGACACGAGCCGCCGAATGCGAATCCCGGCTTCAAATAGGCCGGTGAGATATTGAGTTGCTTGTCGAGACAGACGAGACGCATGACCTCGTGCGGATCGACGCCAACACCTTGAGAGATGCGGCCGATTTCATTGGCGAACGCGACCTTGACTGCGTGGAATGCATTGCAGGCGTACTTCATCATTTCCGCCGAGCGAATCGACGTGGTGATGAACTCGCACGGCAAGTGGCCGAACAGGGCGCGCAGCGCCGCCGTAGCACGCTCGTCGTTCACGCCGACGATGGTGAATGGCGGACGATCGTAGTCTTTGATGGAAGTGCCTTCGCGCAGGAACTCGGGCTGAAAGCACATGCTGAAATCGACACCCGCCTTCTTGCCGGAGTGCGATTCGATGATCGGCTGGATGAGGTCCTCGACCGTGCCCGGTCGGACCGTCGAGCGAATCACCACGACGTGATGCTCGCGCTTCGACTTCAGCGCAGCGCCGATTTGTTCGGCGAGCCGTTTGATCGCCCCGAGATCTTGGCTGCCATTCGGGCTCGAGGGCGTGCCGACGCAGACGAACGACAGCTCAGTCGCTAGGATTGCTTGCTGCGCGTCGTTCGTGACCGTGACGCGCCCATCACTCACCACTTGTTTGGTGAGATCCTGAATGCCCTCTTCGACGATAGGCGAGCGGCCCGAACGAATGAGCTCCAGCTTGTTAGGATCGACATCGACGCCGACTAACTGATGGCCATCACGCGCCAAGCAGGCCATCGAGACGGCGCCGACGTATCCCAAGCCGAAAATGCTGATCTTCATGGTCTGTCCTTCCAATTCGTCATGCGACATGCGCGGCTGTTAGAGCCGGTCGAGCGACGATTCGCGAAAAAATCTCAAGCTGCCCGCGTGTTGTCGTGTCCCAGCCGAACGTTTCGGCGTGCTTGCGCGTGGCCTCTCGCGACGGATACGCCGCGAAGAGCGTGCGCGCTGCGGCCGCAAGCGCCGCTGCACTGCGCTCTTGCATCAATACGCCTGCAGCCGGGACACTAACGACTTCCGGCGTGCCCCACGCCGGATTTGCGATCAATGGAGTGCCGCAAGCGAGGCACTCGAGGAGCACGTTCGCCATGCCCTCACGATCCGATGCCAACACCAGGGCGTCGGCGGCATTGTAGTACTCGACGAGCTGGGCGTGGGTGCGGGGACCCTCGAATCGGACTCGATCTGCGACCTGTGTCTCAATCGCTATCCGTTTCAATTCGGATTCCATCGGCCCATCACCCACGATCACGAGGTCGACCTCGGGCAGCTCACGTAGGGCGGCAATGGCAATATGGTGCCCTTTTCGTTCGATGAGCCGCCCGACTGATAGCAGGGTTCGGCGCCGGAAGCCGTGTTTGGCCCTTAGCGCCGGCTTGTCTAACAGGTGGAACAAGTCGAGATCCACGCCGTTGCGTAGCGTCGTGACATGTTCGGGCGCGACGCCTAGAGCGATCGTTTCCTGGCGGAGCGCTTCGCAAACGGTGATGACTGCGGCTGCCTTGCTCGCGGCCTCGAGAATCATGCGTCTCGGTCGGGCGTAACGTGGGATCAAGTTGATGTCAGTACCGCGGGCCGTGACGACAAACGGAACGCCGCAACGCGCTGCGAGCTGCGCGGCCGCCACGCCGTCAGGGTAGAAGTAGTGCGCATCGATGAGATCGAACTCAAAGCCTTGCTCGCGCAGACGACGTATCGTCGGCCAAGCTGCTGCCGCCAGCAAGTGTGGGGCAACCGTCATTCCCACCTTCGGAATTGTTAGGAAGCGCGGATGCACGATGCTGATTCCGTGCCGCTCTTCGCGCTCCGGCGCGGCAGCGAATGCCGCATACTCGCCAAACCGTGGATGCCGCGACGGAAACCACGGCACGGGCGCCACGACGCGTACATCGACGGCGCCCGTTGCGACCAAGCGACGCAGACGCTGCTCCACGAAAATGCCGTGATGCGGTTGTGCCGCATTCGGATAGAGCGTGGAAAAAGTCAGAATCTTCAGCATGACTCGCTCAGAGACCGAGCACCCGCCGTTGGAAGCCGTCGAACATCAGCAACGCCCAGAGGACCGCACTGTGATCGCTGCGCCCGGAGATGTGCGTATCGACGAGCTTTTGCAGCGTACCGGGATCGAATAGTCCGCTACGGGCCAACGAGCCGTCTTGGATCGAGCTGCGTAGTCGATCGCGCAGCGGTCCGCGGAACCAGCTTGCGAGCGGTACCGCGAATCCCATCTTCGAGCGATAGAGGATGTCGTTTGGCAGGTAACGTTCCATCGCACGCTTGAAGATGTACTTGCCCTCGTTCCCACGAAGCTTGAGCGATGGGTCGAGCTTGGCGAACCACTCGACCAGTTCATAGTCGAGTAGCGGTACGCGCACTTCGAGGCTGTTAGCCATACTTGCGCGGTCTACCTTCACCAAGATATCGCCCGGTAGGTAGGTCTGGAAATCGATGTACTGCACGAGCGAGAGCGCATCGTTGACGGGCGCACCGCGCGCGTGCTCGTTGAAGACTTCGATTGCCTCGTAGCCTTGCAAGTCGCGGCGAAACTCCTCGCTATAGAGACGGCGACGCAGTTCCGTCGGAAAGATCGACACGCCGTGGAAGTAGCCCTCCAGGCTTGAGCGAGCGAGTGCCTGCAAGGTCGACTTGGCCCGCAGAAACTTGGGTGCCCAGTCGAGCTTCGGGTACAACTTACCGGCGAGGCCGAACACGGGCCCACGAATCGCATCCGGCAGCAGGCGCCGCACGCGCTCCTCATGCATGTGCCATCGATAGCGGCGATAGCCTGCCAAGTCCTCGTCGCCGCCGTCGCCCGAGAGCGCAACGGTTACGTCACGGCGCGCGAGTGCACAAACGCGGTAGGTCGGGATTGCGGAGCTGTCGGCAAACGGCTCGTCATACACGGCGGCCAGGCGATCGACCAAACTGAAGTCCTCGGGATCGACCTGTTCCACACGATGGCGCGTGCCGAATTTTTCGGCGACCGCTGCGGCAAATGGCGCTTCGTTGTAGCGGGGATCGCCGAACGAAATGGAGCAGGTTCGAACGGGATCGCTCGATAAGCCCGCCATCATGGCGACGACCGAACTCGAATCGACGCCGCCCGACAAGAATGCGCCGAGCGGCACCTCTGCCATCAAGCGCTTTTGAACGGCGTCGCGAAATCTAGTTGTTAGCTCATCCGCGACGGCGGCTTCGGGCGCGGTCACCACGTGCTCAAACTTCAACTGCCAATACTTCTGCGGCTGCGGCAAGGGTTGCCCGCGGCGGTGTACGAGCGTGGTTGCGGGCGGTAGTTTGTGCACGCCCGCGAGGATGGTCTTCGGGTCGGGTACGTAGCCGAACGCAAAATAGTCCTCGACGGCGCGCGGATCGAGCTTGCGCACGAGATCGCGCGATTCGAGCAATGTCTTCAGTTCCGAGCCGAACAGCAGTAGCCCGTCACGTGTCTCGGTGTAATACAAAGGCTTCTTGCCGAGTCGGTCGCGGGCCATGAACAGCGTTTGCTGCTTGGTGTCCCATAACGCAAACACAAACATACCGTTGAAGCGTTGTACGCACTCGCTGCCCCATTGTTCCCAGGCATGAACGATGACTTCGGTATCGCAGTGCGTGCGGAACTTGTGACCGAGCGCGGTCAGCTCAGCGACAATGGGTTGGTAGTTGTAAATCTCACCGTTGTAGACGACGACGACACTGTTGTCCTCGTTGTAGAGCGGCTGCGCGCCGCCCGACACGTCGATGATCGAGAGGCGCCGATGCCCAAGCCCGACACCCGGCGAGACGTGAATCCCGTCGCCATCAGGGCCGCGGTGCGCGATGCTGTCGTTCATTCGAACGAGCAACTCACGATCGATCGGGCGATCACCCTTCAGGTCGACGATTCCAACTATGCCGCACACCAGTGCTCTCCCGTGACGAAGCTATTGCAAGACCGTGTCGTAAACATTCAAGTATCCGCCGACCATGCTGCGCATGCTGAAGCGCTGCTCGATTGCGCGGCGAGCCGCCGCGCCGTGGCGTGCCGTGCGGGCGGGATCGGCGATGTAGCCGAGCAGCGCCGCAACGAACAGCTGGGCCGCGTTCTCGCCGACCAGCATCCCCGTGACATCGTGTTCGATCAGTTCAGCATTACCGCCGACGCGTGCTGCGATCACCGGAATGCCGCTGCTCATGGCTTCGAGTATCGTGTTCGAAATCCCTTCGTTGAGCGACGGAAGCACGAACACGTCGAACGTGCGCAACAAGGAGGGGATCTCGTTGCTGGCGCCGGCTAGCCACACGCAGTCGGTCAGGGAGTGGGCAGCGATCTCTGCCGCGATGGTATCGCGCAGGGGCCCATCGCCCACCATGACCAAGCGCACGCGAGCTCTCAGTTCGGGTCGCGCTGCTAACAACTCGCGCAGTGTCACTACGAGCGCCAAAGGATTCTTGACGGCATCCATGCGGCCAACCCAGCCAATGACGAAATGCTCGGCCGTCGCGAAGCCCGACGGCAAGGCCGTTCGATCGCGGCTCGCACTCGGATGAAAGCGCTCGCTATCGACGCCGCTGTAAATCTGGTGGACCTTGCGCTGGTCGATACCGATTGCGCTGCACGCCCACGCGGCGAGATCCCGCGATACCGCGACGTATGCCTGCGTCCACGGGTCGGCAGCTTTGCGAATCCAGCGGTAGCGCGTGTTGCGGCCATGTAAGTCATTCACATCCCAGCCGTGCAAACCGTGCACGTGCCGACGTACTCCGGCCAGCAGTGCGGGCGCCAAGCTGTCTAGCGCGCCGAAGTTGCGAGTGTGCAGAATGCTCGGCCGAAGCTGCCGAATGGCCGACCACAAGCGTCGATAGAGACCCCAGTCCTGTCCCGGCCGCTTGTGCATCTCGAGGATCGGCAATGTTCGATCGCGCAAGCGCAGTCGAAAGTCGGTGGCCTCCGTCAAACAGACGATCGCATGACGGTAACGATCTGCGGGGCAGTGATTGATGAGGTTGACGAGGCCATTCTCGAGACCGCCGATCCCCAAGCGGTGAATGACATGCATGACGAGCGGCGGGGTCATGCGAGCCTACGCGCGTCTGCCGTGTGAGCAAGATGCGCCTCGCGCGCCGCGGCGACGATTCCGTCGAGCCGGCGCATCGAAGCAGCCCAGCTGTGATGGCTCAGAACGCGTTCGCGTCCGGCAATGGCCAAGCGTTGTCGCTCGGCGGGATCACCTAACAACTGCAAGCATTTCGCGGCGAGCTCTTGCGAATCCTTGGCAACCCAGAAATGCTCCGGCGCGAGGGCGTCGACGCCGCCCGCGGCCGCCGTGCTCGAGATCACGGGTACGCCCAACGCCATCGATTCCAGGATCTTGTTTTGCGTGCCGCGCGCAATCCGCAGCGGCGCGACCGTGAACGCCGCGCGTCGGACGAGCGGCTTGACGTCGGGCACCGAGCCTGTGACTTGTACCCCTGGCAGCTCCGCAAGTTTGCGGACGCTGGGCGGCGGATCGGCGCCGATGATGATGAATTGAACCGTGGGCCGTTGCGCGCGAATCACCGGCAGTACTTCGCTACAGAAATCGAACACGGCTTGCTGGTTGGGAAAGTAATCCATGCGCCCGACGAACGCGATGGTGTCCGATTCGTAACTGCCGTCCGTCGGTGCAAACACCTGTGCATCGACGCCATTCGGGAACCAGTCGTTAGGACGCGAGACGCCAAACGATCGCAGCGTCTCCCACTCGGCCCGTGTCGTGCAGGTCGACAGATCGAACTGCATCGCCAATTGCGCCTCGGCGCGCTCGAGCTTGACGGCTTCGAGCCAATAGCCGAGCGACAGCGGAAACGAACGATGCGTCGAGTATTCACGCCACTTCTGCGAGTCCATATCGCCGAAGTCGAGCATCTTGGGTACATCGCGGATGCCGCTGACATAGGGCGCGGCCGACGAACAGTGCGCAAATACGAGATCGAATCGCTGCTGCGCGACGCGCTCCGAGATGCGTCGCGCGAGCGCTGGAGAATAGAAGTATCCGAAGCTCGACGGTGCCGTTGAGGGTAGCCGCGCAACCATCCGAGCCATCGCAGCACCATTGCCGATGACCTCGACCCAGTACTCCTTGCAATGCGGCGCGATACCGGCCGCTGCTTCGGCTTCCGCAGCATCGCGAGCGAGCGATGCCACCGTCACTTCGTGGCCTTGATTCGTGAAATGGCGAATCATGTTGAACGGCCGAATCTTCCCGCCACGCTGCGGCGGATACGGAAAGCGGTGGCAAACGTAGAGAATCTTCATGCCGCTAACAACGCTTGCAACTCTTCGCCGAGGTCGTTCGTGCTGACGCCATCCAGATAGAGCCGTGCCCACAGTTCTAGATTCAGCAGGCACATCAAGTGATCGGTATGGTCGGCGCGTTGCTGTCGATGCATCTCGATCGTTTCCGCCACGGCAGGCCAGTGGAACCAGCCGCGCTGTTCGATCGACTTTCGCGACAGCACGTGGGTCAGCAGCGGTGCGAGTTCGGACTTGATCCAGGCGCCGACGGGAGCGCCAAAGCCGCGCTTCTGACGATGCAAGATGTCGTTGGGTAGAAGCTCGCTGAGCGACGACTTGAGTAACGACTTGAGCTGGCCGCCGCGCATCTTCACACCGCTCGGCATGCGCGCCGCGAGCTCAACGAGCTGCCGATCGAGCAACGGCACGCGGCATTCGAGCGATGTGGCCATGCTCATCTTGTCGGTCAACAGCAGCAAGTCGTCGGGCATCTGCGTCGCGAAATCGACGCTCATCAAGCGAGCGAGCGCGTCAGGGCTGGTCGCTCGGGCAAATGCATCGCGCACGGCGGTGGGCGGGCGCGCGCCCTCGCGTAGCAAGCGATTACGCGCTTGGGCATCGAACACCTCGATGAAGCGTTCATACCGTGCCTCGAAGTCGAGTTCGTCGGCGAGCAAAAACGCGCGACCGAGGCGCGCGATGTTGAGCCACTTGCTGTGGCGATCGCTGGGCAGGGCGCGTGCGAACGGCGTCATGACGCCGCGCCGGAACCATTTCGGCAAGAGTCGATAGCGCGAGCGAAAGTACTCGTCGCGATAGCGGTGATAGCCGCCAAACAACTCATCGCCGCCCACGCCGGAGAGAATCACCGTGACATCGCGGCGCGCAAACTCGGATACCAAGTAGGTAGTGATCAGCGCAGCGTCTGCCATCGGCTCGTCCATGTGCCACAGCAACTTGGGGAGCAGCTTGACGACGTCGGGTTGTACGACGATCTCGTGGTGATCGGTGTGAAACAGCTCGGCGACGCGGCGCGCGTACGGAAGCTCGTTGTAGAGCTCTGCACCGCTCGAGGCACGGAACCCGATCGAGTAGGTCTTGACGGGCTGAGTGCTGTGCTTGGCCATGTAGCCGACGACACAGCTCGAGTCGACACCGCCCGACAAGAATCCACCGAGCGGCACATCGGCCACCATTTGCTCACGCACGGCGGCTTCGAGTCGGTCACGGACCGCGACGCGCCAATCTTCGGCACTCAAATTGCGATCGATCGTTTGCGGCAGACGCCAGTACTCGCGCGTTTCGACTCGGCCTTGCTCGGCGATCAGCAGAGTGGCCGGCGCCAACTTCGTGACGCCTGCGAACAGCGATCGCGGTGCCGGTACGTAGCCAAACGCGACGTAATCGGACAAGGCTTCGCGATCGACGCGGCACGCGACGCCCGGCAACGCCAGCAACGCCTTTGCTTCTGAGGCAAAAGCGAGCTGATGCGCATCGCGGTAGATGTAAATCGGCTTGATGCCGATGGGGTCGCGGCCAATCAGGAGCCGCTTACGGCGCCGATCCCACAATGCGAAGCCGAACATGCCATCGATACGACTGACGAAATCGTCGCCGTATTCTTCGTAGCTATGCAGGATGACTTCGACATCGCTACCCGTGCGGAATCGATGACCGCGCCCGATAAGCTCCGTGCGCAGTTCGCGAAAGTTGTAGATCTCGCCGTTGCAGACGAGGATCAGCGACTCGTCTTCGTTGGCGATGGGTTGATGCCCGCCCGCGAGATCGATGATCGAGAGGCGTCGCATGCCCAACGCGATCGGGCCTTCGACGAAGCTACCCTCGTCGTCCGGTCCGCGATGCAGCGTTGCTTGGCCCATGCGCCGTAGCGACTCGAGGCCGTGCGTCGCATCGCCATCCCATCGCAAGAAGCCATGAATTCCGCACATCGGAGTGCCTAACTAACCGAGCGACCGCGACAAGAAGGGACCGATGCGCCGGCTCAGCCACAGGGGGAGCCGCTGCCACACCTTCAAGAACAACGCGTACTTGGGATTGGTAGGGCTGACATTGGGCATCTCGCGCGCCTTGACGAGGAAGTACTCGTAGTAGAGCGGTGCCGGCTCGAAGCCCCAGTGCTTTTTGAAACGAAACGAACCGGTATCGCGCTTGCTGCGCCCGTAGTCGAAGATGCGCAGACCGCGAGCGGCTGCACGGCGCATCAATTCCCAGTACATGAAGTCGTTAGCATTCACCTCGCGCGATGCGTGTGTACCGCCGCCGTAGTACGGCAGTACTTCATCGCGAAAGTAGAACGATAGAACGCTCGCCACGGTTTGGCCTGCGTGCTGAACTTTGAGCACTTCGCAGCGCTCGCCGAACTCCGCCGCCAGAATCTTGAAATATTCGAGCGGGAACACAGGTGTGCCCAGATTGCGCACGCTCTCGGAGTAGACGTCCCACGCGGTCGCGACATCCTGATCGATCTGCGACACCAGCCCTGCCGTGATGCCGCCGCGCACCATCGCACGCTGCTTACGCGGGATCGCTTTCAGGTTTTCTTCGTCGTCGGCGGAGATCGGTTTGCGAAAGGTGACATAGAGATCTTTGCACGGCCACTCGGGCCGTACGCGTTCCATATTGCGCAACTCGAGGGTGTCGACTCCAAGCTCGGTCGCGAGTTTGCAGGCAGCATCGATGAGCGAATCGCGCGTGGCGACGTCTTCGGCGACGGCGCCGCCATAAACGCAAAAGGGAGTCGACACGAGTGTGTGGCCGAACAGCCAGCTCTTCACCTCGGCGAGCGGCAAGACGCCAACGACGCGACCCTCACGCGTCGCGCACAAGTAGTGAGTGCGGTGCCGATACGCGCGCTCGAGAACGCGGCGCCAACCGTAGAGATGGAAAAACGTGGCGGCAGGATGCGCTTCTACGAACGCGTCCCAAGAGGCTGCATCGGATTCCTGGGCTGCACGGACGAGCAGCTCGGAGCCACAAGTGGCTGGGCTAGATGGCGCGGTTGAGGACATTCAGTCCGCCTGCTGATCGTAGTCACCGTACTGTCCGTAGTAGTAGTCGCCGAAGACGGTACTGGCCTGATTGAGAATCAAGCCGATCGGTTTCTTGCGATCAAGCATCGAAATCGCTTCGTTGAATTCCGGTTTCAAGGTGCTGTTCGCTCGTACCACCATCGCAACTTGCCCAGCATGACGCACGAGTGCGCGAGCTTCGTTCGTGGCAAGAAGCGGCGCGGAATCGATCACGACAACTTCGTTCGACCCGGGCCGCGTCACATCGGCAATCAAGTCCGCCATGCGACTCGTACCGAGAAGCTCCGGGCCACGACCCGCTGCGTGCCCGGCCGGAAGCACGATCATGTTGTTGTGATCGGTCATCAAGCTGAGATCGCGCCAATGCATCGAACCGTTGGCGAGATACTCGGCAAGTCCCGCGCGATCGCTCAAGCCGAGTACCGACGAAATGCGGGGGCGGGCTAAGTCTGCATCGATCAAGATCACTGACAACTCGGGCTCGAGCGCCAGCGTCATCGCGAGATTCGTGGCGCAAAACGTCTTGCCTTCGCCCGGGACGGCGCTCGTTACGACGATGACGTTCCCTGCCTCGGGACGAGGCGAGGCGCGCCCCAACGCGAGATCGAGCAACTGCGTCTTGATTGCGCGGTACTGATTGCGAATGGTGCGTGCATGCTCGCTAGGCACGAGCAAGCCCTCGCGATGCATGTTATGCAGATCCAGCTTGATCGAACCGCCCGTACGAGGGCCGGTCGGTGTGACGCGCCGTTCCTCGGGATGCGCGCCGCTGCGGGCCTTCGTGAGTGCTTTGTCGACTATGCTCATGTCTGATTCCAGGGGCTCAAGCGCCGACGTAGCCACTGCCGAACAACACGGCGGCGACGAGAAAAATCATGACGAGCGCGCCACTGCTGGCCGCAACGAGGCGCGTTTGGCGTCGCTCGATCTCTGCTTGCTCTGGGAACAGAGGGACTTTCGTAATCGTTCCCAGAATCGGCAACTTCGCAAACTCGCGCAGCGAATGACGCGTCGTGAACACGGGTTTGATCTGATTCATCACGAACATCACCGCGCCACCGACGACCAGGCTCAGCAACAACGCGACGATGAACAGAAGCGCGCGATTCGGTGCGATCGGTGCGAGCGGCACGAGCGGTGGCTCGACGATGCGGAACTTCAAATCTCGTTTGCTCTCCTCGGCGTCGTCGGAGAGGCGTGCGGACTCCAGCCGCTGCAGCAGCGCGGCGTGTTGCGCACGATTGACTTCGTAGTCGCGATTGAGTCGTGCGAGCTCCGCTTCCACTTCCGGAATCGTGTTGACGAGTCCGCGCAGTCGACCGGCCTCGCGTTCTTTCGAGGCGATTTCGTTTTGCAGGGCGGCGATCTCGACATCCGTGGCGCTCAAGCCAATCTTCATGTTCTGATAAACAGGATTGGTGTTGAGCCCACCGTAGTTAGTCATGGCTTGCGGACGTGAGCGCGCCTCGATCGCTGCGCGATCGCGTTGTTGCTCTAGCTGCGAAATCGTTTCGCGCACCGACACGACCTGCGGATGCTTATCGGTGTACTGCACGAGCAACGAGTCCAGAATGCGCTTCTGCTCCTCGATGCGTGCCTCGAACGCGCCGCTCGTCTGATCTGCCGATGCGCTCAGCGCGAAATTCGGCTCCTCGCCCTCGAGTTGGCGCATCAGCTCAGCGCGTTTCGCCATTGCCGTACGCAGCCGATCGCGCAACAGCATCAAGTCGTTAGACGACGCTTGCATACGCGCAAAGTAGTCTTGATCCGTTTCGGGCATGAGGCCCACGTTGCGCTGCTTGAAGTTGGCCAAGCGTTCCTCAGCTTGGCGCAAGCGCTGCTCGTACTCGGCGATCTGCGTTTCCAAGAATTGCTGGGCATTCTCGTTATCGGACTCGTTCATGCCGCGCGTGTCGGTCAGGAACGTATCGAGGAATGTCTTGGTGACTAGCTGCGCCAGCTGCGGATCGGGGTCGGAGAAAGAAATGATGTACAGCTGTTCGCGACCGCCGCCCTCGATGGTGGTGTGCGTACGCAACTGTTCCAGCAGGCCTTCGTACTTCAGCCCGGACGTGAGGCCTTGCGTGTACTTCGTCTTCGCGCCGACCGCCTCGAGCGTGGGCCGACTGAGTAATGCCTGCGATACGAGGCTGAGATCCGTCGTCGTCTCGGCACCCACCGCCAAGCCCAACAATAGCGGCCGCAGGACGCTATCCGTGTCGACATAAACTCGCGCCTGGGATTGGTACGTGTTCGGGATCAGGAGAACGAAAACAGCAGCGAGCAGGCCCACCGTCCACGCCGCAATCACGGCGTGCCAGCGGAACCGCCACATGCCAGCTGACTGGGCGGCAGCTTCTCGGAGAAACTCGAACATGGGCGGCAGGATCCTTAGGGCCGGTGGCGAACCCCTATTTTGCGTGGTTACGCGGCCGGATTGTGCCCGAACTGACCCGTCTTTTGGATAATGCGAGCTGTGTATCAATTCGTCGTCCACGGTCGTTGGCGACGTGAGAGAACTCGCAACAGCTGGCTCGCCCCGAGCCGGGCCCGGTCGCAGCGCCTGCGACCACATTGCGGGGCGAATCGAGGAATTGAGTCACACTACGTTCAAGCGGCTTGACGCCTCATCGACCGCTGATTCAGGCCTGCGGTAGTCTTGCGGCCAATGGTTACGATGGTCGTATTCGTTTTGGCGTACTTCGCCGGCCTTGTCATGGCCCTGTGGCGTGCGCCAATTTGGGGCTTGTGCTCCTATTTGCTGGCGTTCTACGTCCATCCGCCCTCACGGTGGTGGGGGGGCGCTTTGCCGGATCTGCGCTGGTCGCTGCTGGCAGCGGCGGTCACTTTGATCGCTGTGTGGATGCATCGAGGCGATCAAAAGCGCCCACTGTGGCTGAGTCATCCGTTTGCAATCCTGTTTATCGCGTACGTCGCGATCATGTGGATTCAGACCCCATGGGCATTGGCGCCCGAGTTGCACGCTGTCGGTCTCGAGTACCTTACAAAGTACGTACTGGTCTTCTACTTCGTATGGCGCATTTGCGACAGCATGGAGTCGATCAAGATCGTGTTGCTGGCACATGTCGCCGGCTGTTTCTTTTTGGGATGGCAGGCCCTCGGGGTCGATGTGTCGGGCCGACTCGACGGCATCGGCGGCCCAGGCATCAACAACGCCAATACGCTCGGCATGCAAATGGGCACAGGCCTCACGGCCGCCGCGATGTTGATCTTTGCCTATCGCGATTGGGTGCGTTACGCGGCGATTGCGATGACCCCCTTCATCGTCAACACGATCGTGTTGACGCAAACGCGAGCCGCGTTTCTTGGAATCCTCGCGGCAGGTCTGTTGATTTGGGCGATCCGTCCGCGCGTCGATAACAAGTTGTTCTACAGCTTCGCAGCGCTCGGTTTGGTGCTGTTCTCTTGGCTGGCGCAAGACTACTTCTGGGAGCGCATGCGTTCGGTGACGGACGCGGTGAAACAAACGGAAAACATGGATACGAGTGCGGAGAGCCGCATCTACATCATCAAGGCGCAGTGGGAGATGGCGAAGGACTATCCATTGGGGACGGGCTTTCGCGGCACAGTCGCCTTGAGTCCGCAGTACCTGGATGAGCGATGGTTGACGAGTGTCTCGGGTGACGTGACTGTCGACGGTGCGCGCTCGTCGCACAACACTTTCATGACGACGCTTGTCGAGCAGGGTTTTCTCGGCGCGACGCTGTATTTGATGCTGTGGTTCGGTATCGCCCGAACGGTGCTGCGCATCTACCTAGACAACCGTCGATCCACCGGCACGACCGAAATACTGGCGTTGAATGCTGCCATCGGTGCGTCGTTGACGGTGGTTTTCGTTGCCGGGGCGTTCACCGACTTCTTGAACGCCGAGGTGCAGTATTGGTTTATCGCGATGCTCGCGGCCTTGTCGCGCATGCCGAAGGATGCCGAGTTCGCAGCGACGACGCCTGCCGAAACTCCGGCGCAACCTGCGGTCGAGACCCAGTGGTATCGCGGCTAACAGCCGCGTGAAGGCCTAGCGTCGTTCGAATTGCACGTGAATCCAATTGGCGCGACGCCGATTCACGGGTGCTAACAGCTTGTCGATTGAAATTGCGAGCCGTGCTGTCGCGCGTGAGACCAGCGCGATCTTCCTCGGTCCGTCGATGTGCGCCCCGCAATGTACGCACGGCTCATCTTGTACGTAGGTGCCGTAGGGATTGCCGGCAATCGTCATCAATGCAGATGACACAGGATTCGTGCGGCGTCCGCCCGAACCGATGAGTTCGCTATGCGTCCAGGCGAGTGTCGGGAAGAGGGCGCGTAAGCGCGCTTCGTCAAACGAATTGACATGACCCCATGGCGGATTGACGCGCCCACAGCTCGTGCAGCGCGTCTTCCCCGAGCGGCGATCTTCGCGATACGGAACGCCGATGATCAGACGTTTGCGCGTAACGCGGGCGAGCTCTTGGCAGGCGCTGCGCAGCTTTTCGGCCGGGAC
>CAYUIT010000012.1:0-10714 GCA_964444835.1 uncultured Steroidobacteraceae bacterium | reverse complement strand
TGCTGCTCTTGTTCGGTGTGACGCCAATCCGCTTCCGGTGGGTTGTCGTGGGCGTCACTCGCAAACTCATTCAGACTAACAACTCCTCCGGCGCGGGATGACTCAGGAATCCAATCGGACTCGCGGTCGGTCCGTAGGCGCCGGACTGTAGCACGACAACCAAGTCACCTTCTTGCGCGGGAGCGAGATCCATACGATCCCCGAGTAAATCGAGCGGCGTGCAGAGCGGCCCCACCACCGAGGCCTTTTCGCGCTGCGGCGCGTCAATTCGGTTACCGATCACCACGGGATAGTTCTTGCGAATCACTTGGCCGAAATTGCCGGACGCAGCTAAGTGGTGATGCAAGCCGCCGTCGGTAATCAGGAACACTTGCCCACGCGAAACCTTGCGATCGACGACGCGACAGACGTACGCACCGGCTTCGCCAATGATGTATCGACCTAACTCGATCATCAGCGTCGCTTGCGGAAAGTCGTTACGCGCGCGCGCAACGAGCGCCGCGAGATTTTCGCCGATCGAGTCGAGCTCGAGCGGTTGATCGCCCGGGAAGTACGGAATGCCGAAGCCGCCGCCGAGATTGAGCGAGCGCACAGGCGACGGCGCATGCGCGGCAAGGGTGCACGCGAGCGCATAGGCCTTTTGCTGAGCATCGATAATCGCGGCTGCACTGAGATTCTGCGAGCCGCTGAAAATGTGGAAGCCCACGAATTCGAGTGGCAATCCCGCGAGGGAACGGAGCACGTCGGGAACCATCTCCGCGTCGATCCCGAATTGCTTCGGGCCACCGCTCATCTTCATGCCGGAGGTTTTGAGTTCGAAATCCGGGTTCACCCGAATCGCGATGCGTGGCTTGTTAGGCAGCTTCGCCGCGAGCTGCGACAGCACCCGAATCTCGCGTGTCGATTCGACATTGATCACGATTCCCGCGCGCGCTGCTGCTGCAAGCTCGGCGTCCGACTTGCCAGGCCCAGCAAAGCTGATCAGTTCAGGCCGCATCCCGGTCGCGAGTGCGACGTGCATCTCCCGTTCGGAGGCGACGTCGAGGCCGTCAACTTTCGGTGCGATGACCCTAACAACATCGGGCATCGGGTTGGCTTTGACCGCATAGTGCAAGTGCAAATCGCGCGGCAGGACGGCGCGGAGCGCGGCGAGGCGCGCTTCGATTACCGCGCGGTCGTACACGTAGTACGGCGTACGGCCGACACGTCGCGTGAGTTCCGTGACGGTGTGTCCGCCAATGACCAACTCGTTGTCGCGCACGCCGAACATCGGGCGCGTTAAATGGCTCAAGCTTGCGTGCGTCATCGTGTCTGCTCGGCGAACAAGTCTTTGACGTCGGCGGCAATGCCGGGCCGATCGAACTTGCCGTTCGGGTTGCGCGGCAAGGTGTCGCGCCACACGATTCGCTGCGGCACCATGAAGGCGGGCAAGCTGCGTTTCAGCGCATCAAGCAGCTTGTCGGTGTCCTGAGCGGGGCCCGCCACTACGAGGACGATGGCTTGGCCCAGCGTGGGGTGCGTGACACCCACGGCAACGGCATCGGTCACGAGCCCGCTGGCGTAGGCTTCTTCTTCGACCTCCGTTGGGCTCACGCGGTAGCCGGACGTCTTGATCATCTCGTCACGGCGGCCCACGAAATACAGATAGCCTTCGGCATCGCGCCGTACGGTGTCGCCGGACCACACGACGATTTCCGTGAGCTTGAGTCCGGGATCCTGATTCGGCATTGGCCGAAACCGCTCGGCTGTCTTCGCGGCGTCATTCCAGTAGCCCAGTGCAACCAGCGAACCGCGATGCACGAGCTCGCCGGGCTCGTCCGCATCGCACGGCGTGCCATCGGGTCGCACGACGAGAATCTCGGCATTCGGAATGGCCTTGCCAATCGAATCGGGGCGCTTGTCCACTTGATCGGGTGGTAGGAAGGTGGACCGAAACGCTTCCGTCAGGCCGTACATCAAATAGGGGCGTGTATTTGGTAGGGATGCCCGCAAGCGAGCGAGCGTCGCGGTCGGCATCGCGCCGCCGGAGTTGGTGATATAGCGCAACGAGTCGCGAACTTCCTGCGGCCACTCGAGTGCCGCGAGCTGTGCCCACAAGGGTGGCACGCCGGCGAGACCTGTTGCGCGCTCGCGCTTCGCGGTTGCGATAACGTCGCGTGCCAATAGGTAGTCGAGCAGGATGACCGACGCGCCGGTCTTGAACGCCGTCGACAATTGACTGAAGCCATAATCGAAACTGAATGGCAGCACGGCGAGTAATCGATCGTCCGGCGTGTTCTCGAGATACTGCGACACGCTGTAGGCGCCGGTCACCATGTTCTTTTGCGACAGCACGACACCCTTGGGCTTGCCCGTGCTACCCGAGGTGTAGAAGATCGCGGCGATATCCGCATCGATCGTGCGATGCGGCGGCGTCTGTCCATTCGATGCTAACAACTGATCCCAAGTCAGCACGCGGTACGGCAGCGTCGCCGGCCGCTCGGCTTCTTGGTCTGCGAGCAGGACGACGGCGCGCAGATCGGGGCACTCGGCGAGTTGGGGCACAAGATCCGAAAAGCGGCTCTCGCTGGTGATGAGCACGCGGACGTTGCAGTCCGTCAGGATGTGTTTGACCTGCGCCGGCTTCAAAATGGAGTTGACCGGTACGAAAACCGCACCGGCGCGACTCGCGCCGAAGATCGAGGCGACCGTCTCCGGGCGCTTTGGCAGATATACGGCGACGCGATCCAATTTGCCGACGCCGATCGCGAGCAGGCCTGCCGCAACCGCATCGACCTGGCTTGCAACCTGTTCATAATTGAGGGCGGCCGAGCCAAACCGCAACGCCACGGCGTGCGGCGTCCGCTGGGCCGTCCGAAGGACAAGCTCGTGCAACAATTCGGTCATGCCAAATCCGTTCAGAAGTAAGCGACGACGTGCGCCCAAGCTAGCGCCGTCGGGCCGCAACAATACCGCAAGGCGGCTTTTCAGGGGGCTGTTAGACCCGCCGGAATCCCGGGACGTGAGGTGCGTCGCAGTGCTTGCCCGCGGAGTAGTTGCAGCGTTGGCAACCCTTTCCGTCGGCTGTAACGCTGCGCCGAATGCTGCTGTGAGCTGCGCCGCATTGGCGCGGCCAGCGGTCATTATGGTGCATGGGTCGGGCCTCGGACCGGCGTCGTGGCGACCGTTGGTCGCGGCCTTGCGCCGTGCTGGCTATGCTGACGAGCAGCTATCGGCGCTGGCTCTCGAGCCCAACGATGGTGACAACGTCCGAGCCGCCACCGAGACGATCGCACGCGCCGTCGACGAGCGCTTGGCTGCGACACAGCGTCTCGCCGCAGCTCGCGGGTGCCCCGCGAAGCCACAACGAGTGGATCTCGTCGCGCACAGCATGGGAGCCGTGAGCTCGCGCTGGTATGCCGCGTTTGTGCGACCCGAGCGCGTGCGCATCCTCATTGGCATCGCGCCGAGCAATCATGGCACCGACGCGCTGTGCGGGCTGTCGGGGGAGGGCAACGCACAGATGTGCCCGAGCTATGACCAGGCGCCCACGGGCTTGCAAGCAAAGTTGAACGGCACGCGTGCGAGTCCCCGCGATGAGACGCCGTACGGCCTGGGCGCGGATGCGCGTGTTGCGGAGCGTGTGGCACCGAACGCCGAGCGCGCGATCGCCTTTTTCACGGTGCGATTGCGGGTAGATCGCTGGATCGAGCCGCCGGAGAGCGCCGTGCTAGACGGGGCTGGCGGATTGCGTTGGGATTCGCTGCCCGCACACGCAACCATGACGACCGATGGCAACGTGTTGTGGGGTCGCGCCGTCGATCACGACGCCTTGCCGCAAGATCCTGAACTCATCGGCGCGGTAGTTAGTTTGCTAACTACCGCGCCGTGAGAAGTGCGGTGCGCTACGGCAGGTTCGTGCGCGTGAAGCTGTCGTAGGTGTACGACGCTTCGGTGTAGCCGCCGAAGCCGACGGAGCCTGGTGTCGCGATGCGCTGTGGCGACGTGTCGGTCGCCGTGGCGGTGCCGATCGCTTCCCAGCCTGTGCCGGTCAACCGCTCGACGACGCCCGTCACCTGCACGCTCGTCGTGCCCGTGGTGGTCAGGCGCATGCGGAACGTATCGGTCGTATTGAAGGCCGTCGTCAGCGACATCGACGCAAGGTTGGTGAGGCCCGATCCTTGCTGCCGGCCGATCACGACGCGCGTCGTGCTGCCGTCGACGTACATCAGATACGCATCGAACGCACTCTGCGTCGCCGCCGTAGCCGACTGGAGCCGCGTGAAGATCTGCGGGTAGCCCGGATTCGCCGCGCTAAGCCGCATCACCGCCGACGCTTCGACGTTGAGCACGTCCTCGGCGGCGGGCCGATACACTAAGTTGTTAGTGTAGTTGCTCGACACCGCTTGCTTGCTGGCCGAGCCACCGATGATGAAGAAGGCAGCAGGCGCCTTCTCGATCCATTGGTTGCCAATCAGATCCGAATCCGCCCGATTGAACTCGTCGGTGAACGAGCCAGCCTGCGGCGGCGGATTGATCGATACGGTCAGCGTTTGCGGCGAGACACCGCCGCCCGTGCCCGGATTGAACACCACGACAGAGGCCGTTCCCGTTGTCGCGATATCCGTGGCCGGAATGCTCGCTGTGAGCTGTGTGGCAGAGACGAACGTCGTCGTGCGATTCGCGCCGTTCCAGCGCACCACCGATTGGTTCGTGAAACCGCTGCCGTTCACCGTGAGCGTGAACGTCGAGCCGCCAACCGTCACACTGTTCGGCGACACAGAGGTCAGCGACGGCAGCGTGACGCCGCCACCCGAGCCACCCGTCGAGCGCCAGTAGAAGTTGTCGTACGGGTCGACTTGGTCATACCACTTCGCGAAGCCGTACGTGCCCGGCGTCACGATCGGCGGCGGTACCACCGGCTGCGGGCAGTAGTAGCCGGGCGTCGGCGTCATGTTCGGCACGTGGTTCACGCTACCGGAGCCGTTGTTGATCCAGCGCGAGCCGTCGAAGCGTTCGATGAGGCCCGTCAACTGCACGGGGCTCGTACCTTGCACGATGAAGCGCAAGCGGTAGCGATCGCCGTTCACGAGCGGCTGCGTGAAGTTGATGATCAACAAGTAGCACTCGTTCAGCGACGTGTTGTCGGGCTGTACCGCGATGACCAACGCCTCGGGCGACAAGTAGTCGTCGACGTACAGGATGTAGCTGTTGAGTGTGTTCGGGTTCGCGAGCGTGCCGCGCTGCACACGAGCGTGTAGCTGCGGGAAGTTCGAGTTCGGCGTGCGAATGAACTCGATGGACGATTCGGAATTGAGCCGATCTTCCGTCGTTGCCGACCGATACACGATGTTGTCGCGGAAGTTGTACGGATACGTATCACCAGCCGCGAGGACTCGATTTCCTTCGATGCGGAACGCCGGCCCGTACTTCTCCGTCCAGCCGTTACCGATCGTTGCATTGTTAGCACGATTGAAGCCGTCGAATACCACCGTCTCGCCCGCCGCGAGCACGAAGAACGACAGCGGCTCGGTGACGCCGAGCACAGGCGTGCTCACCGTGATCGCGCCGTTGCCTTGGGTCGACAAGTCGGTCGCGGTCAAGGTCGCGCGGATCTGCGTGGCCGACACGAACGTCGTCGTGCGGTTCGAGCCGTTCCAGCGCACCACCGACTGATTCGTGAAGCCCGTGCCATTGACGGTGACGAGTACGCTGCCTGCGCCTGCCGCTGCCGAGATCGGCGAGAGCGACGCGATTGAGTACGCGCCGCCGCCGCCGCCGGCCGCGTTGATCGTGAAGGCCGCGTTGGGGGACGTACCACCGCCAGGCGCACCGGTGAACACGGACACTTGCGCCGTTCCACTGGCTGCAATGTCGGCGGCCGTAATGGCGGCCGTCAGCACGGTGGCAGACACGAATGTGGTCGTACGGTTTGAACCGTTCCAGCGCACGGTCGAGCCATTGATGAAGCCTGTGCCATTCACCGTCAACGTGAACGCTGCGGTGCCCGCCGTCGCAGAGTTCGGCGCCAAGGAGGTGATCACTGGCGCCGGGTTGCCCGCCACGATAGTGAACGTGCGGCCGACGGAAGTACCGCCGCCCGGAGTCGGGTTGAACACCGTGACGGTCGCGGTGCCGGCAGTTGTTAGGTCAGTGGCCGGAATCGTGGCCGTCAGCTGCGTCGGCGACACGAAGGTGGTCGCGCGGTTCGCGCCGTTCCAGCGCACGGACGCATTCGAGGCGAAGTCGGTGCCAGTCACCGTGAGGGTGATCGCACCGCTACCGGCCACAGCGGAAGCCGGGCTGATGCCCGTCGCCGTCGGCACAGGATTCGGCGTTTGGCTGGCCTGGATCGTGAACGTCTGGGCCGCCGACACGCCGCCACCCGGCGCCGGGTTGAACACCGTCACGGAGGCTGTGCCTGCGGCGCTCAGGTCCGCTGGCGTGATTTGCGCTTCGAGCGTGTTCGCCGAAACAAAGGTCGTGGTGCGATTGGCGCCGTTCCACCGAACGATGGCGCCGTTTACGAAATTGTTACCGACGACCGTCAACGTGAGGCCGTTCTCGCCTTGCGTCGCCGTGGCCGGTTGCAGTTGCGTCAGCGTGGGTACGGGGTTGCCACCACCGCCGCTGCCGAGATTGGTGCGGGTGAAGTTGTCGAAGGAATAAGAGCCTTCGATGTAGCCGCCGAAGCCGACCGTGCCGGCCGTCGCAAAGCGATCAGGATTGCTGTCGGCAGCGTTTGCCGAGCCAATGATTTGCCACGCCGTACCGTTCCAGCGCTCGACGTACGCTTCCAACAGCACGGGGTTCGTGCCCGTCGAGCGTAAGCGCAAGCGGAACGTATCGACTGTATTCAGCGCGGGAGAGATTGCGAGAGTCGCCAACGTATTGACGAACGAGGAGCCTGTTTGGCGGCCCAGAATTGCCTGGCCGTTGTTGTCGTTGACATACAGGATGTAGCCATCGAGCTGATTCGAGTTCCCGACGGTCGCGGACTGCAGCCGCGTAAAGATTTGCGGATAGCCCGGCGACGCTGCCGTGATCCGCAATTCGACCGACGCTTCGACATCGAGAAGGTCTTCGGCGGCGGGGCGATACACCGCGTTGTTCAGATACGCGCTGGACAGCGCGATCTTCTGCACACGGTTGTTAGTAAGCGTGTACGACTCAGGGCTCTTCTCGATCCAGCCATTGCCAATCGCAGCCGAATCGGCGCGATTGAAGCTATCCGTGAATTGAGCGCTAGCCGTTCCAGGCAACGCGAGGGCTAACGCGGCAAGCGCGCCCATCGTGAGGAGATTGAAGAACGCCCGCGGCGCTGAACTCAAACGCATTATGTTTTGCTCCCGTGGTCTCTGTGGCGCGCGAACTTTGCGCTGGCGCAAGACCCCCGGCTAGCACCCGTTTAGGTGAGTCGGCTTTTCTTTCACAACTTGTTAGGCGATTTTTTGGGAAACAAGGAAAGGCGCGATATCGGCACGAAAAGCGCCGAAAAGTTTATAATAATCAGATAGTTACACGCCGATTCCTAGTGCGCCCGTGGCGGGCGTCGGATGCCTGACTGTAAAGCCCGTCGACACGCGATGTCCCTAATTCGTGTTTCCCTAATTTGATGTCAGCAACTTTCTACGCAACAGAATCGTCGTGGGTTGTGTCCCGACCGTGAGTTGCCGAAACCGAACGAGCGACGGCGTCTCGAAGCGAGCGATGACTTCGTAGCCCGCTCGCCCGGCCAACAAGTCCGCGAAGTACTGGAAGTGCGGTTCGTGTGGATCGAGTCGCTGAGGGTCGCCACTCAAACCCACATCGGCCAACACCATCACGTACTCCGGGCTACGCTTCGTGAGCGCTGCAATTGTTAGCTCATCAGCGCGCAGGCTGTAGTCCACCGCATCGAACGAATTGCCGACGATCACGTACGAATGTCGGTCTGCCAAACGCGGCAAATAGCGCGCTTGCGTGGCCGATTCGATTGGCTTGCCTGCCGGCACGTTCGCGCGCACCCAGGCTTCCATTGCGTAGCGACTATCGTGCTGCAGCGTCAGGTGCAGGTTGAAGACGAGAAAGCCTTGCCAGGCGACCGCCAGAATCCCGATCCCCGCGACAGCGATACGGCGCACGGTATGCGCCGATTCGATGGCCCAAGCCACCGCCGCACCAGCAAAGGGCGTGAGCAACAATACGATTCCGAGCAAGTAGCGCGAAATGCTGTTCGTCGGCGCGAGGATCGTCACGTAGTAGGTGACGCACGGCACGATCAGGAACCATGCTTTGCTGTGCCGCTGCCGCCAGGCGACGAATAGGCCAATCGCGACGAGTAGCAACAGCGGTAGGCCGACCATTTCGAGGGTGAGTTGCGCGTTCTCGAACAGGATTTGCGGTTGCCGCGCGAGGAGCGGCACTTCTTTCGTCGCGATGTTGGCGGCGTAGAAAGTATCGGCGAACTCAAGGTGGCGTTTGAAGCCAGCCCATCCGCCGAACAGTAGGTTGTTAGCTAAGACAAAGGTGATGACGGCCGCAAATCCAGTGGCGAGCGTGCGGCGATCGAACAGCGCGGCGATCGCACCATGCGGCCGGCCCTCGCGGGCGAGCGTCCGGGCGGTGGCCCACGCGACCAATACCGGCAGCGCGACGAAGAAGCCGGCGGCTTGATCCTTCGTGGCGACCGCGAGAGCGACGCACACGCCGCACAGGATGTAGTGCGTGAGACGTCCGGTGCGCGTCAGGAGTGTTAGTAGCCAGACCGCAATGGCAGTCCAAAACAGATATGGCACATCGAGATTCGACGTGGCGCCATAGAAAGACAACGGCGGGATCAGCGCCGCGAAGGCCAGTGCGAACAGCGCGGCGCGGCGATCAAAGATCTCGCGAGCGATGCCGTAAACGGCTAGCAACAAGCCAGCTAACATAATCATGCTAACGAGTGCCGCGATCCACGTGAGTTGCTTGAAGAAGCGCTCCGGCGACTGTGCGCCATATGGATAGTCGCTGCTCGGGTTGCGAAACTCCCCCGTCGCCCACTGCACGCCGACATACGGCGTAAACGCACCGGTGAGCACGACATAGTGGAACAGCGGATAAATCACGTCGTCGACACCGTCCCGCGTGAAGCGATGCTTCGCCTCGTTGAGCGGGCCGAGCGGCGCGATCGTATCGACAGCCCAGCTCGATGTGGTTTGCTCGGACTGGCCGTCGGGCAGGCCCCAGCGCGAGGCAACGCCGGCACTAATCACCGCAAACAACACGCACGCAAGAACCGTCAGCGAATGGCGACGCTGATCGGGTTGCGCCAGATTCGAGCGTATGATGCGAAGCCAGTTCGGCATTGAGTCCTCGTGCTTAGCCAGAGTTTGCAACGTGAACTATGAATTCTAGTCGTCCTGTTTCTCATGTGCGCTCCCCACAACGCGTGGGCGCGCTCGGGCTCTGGCTGCTGGTCATGGCCGCGATACCCAGCATCGCCACCGCGCAACTGTCGATGCGCTTCTTTGGCCAGGCTGTGCCGAACGTCGATCGCGTGATGATTCAAATCGACCCGCACGTTCCTGCAGACGTCGGCGCCGGCGATTTCACGCTCGAGTTTTGGATGAAGGCCAACGCTGCTGACAATACGCCGGGCTCAGGCTGCGTCACTGGCAGCGGCGAGAATTGGATCAATGGGAACATAATCTTCGATCGTGCGATTTGGTCGCACGATCGCAATGGCGACTATGGACTCGCGATGTTCCGCACAGGCGCCGGCACTGCGCGGCTCGGCTTCGGCATGTTTCAAGGCGGCACCGGCGCCGCGCTCGGCATCTGCGGTAGCGCCAACGTCGGCGATGGTCAGTGGCACCACGTGGCCATCACGCGTGTGGCCTCATCGGGCGCCGTTCGAATCTACGTTGATGGGCAGCTCGATGTGCAAGGTACCGGCCCCACGGGCAACGTCAGTTATGCCGACGGCGTGCCGAGTAGTGTGCCGCCGGGGATCTCGCTAAACGTCGACAACTACCTCGGTATTGGCGCCGAAAAGTACGACGCCGATCCCGTGCGTTACCCGTCCTATAACGGGCTCATCGACGAGGTGCGGCTGTCGACGGTTGTTAGGTACAGCAGTAACTTCACCGTCCCGACGGCACCGTTCGTCGCGGATGCGAGCACGGCCGCGCTCTATCATTTCGATGAGGGGTCGGGCACGGTCATCGTCGATTCCGCCAATGGCGGTGCGAGTCCGGGCGAGCGCCGAGTGGGTAACAACCCCACGCGGCCAATTTGGTCGACGGACACGCCGTTCGCGGCGGGTTCGCAGCCCGGCACATTGCGCTTCTCGTCAGCGGCGGCCACCGTCGCTGAGGCTGCTGGCACCGTGGCAATCACCATCAGTCGCGCCGGCGGCACGAGTGGTGCGGCATCTGTGCAGTACGCCACGACGGCAGGCACGGCGACGGCAGGGAGCGACTTCACGAGCGCGAGCGGCACACTCAACTGGGCCGACGGCGACGGCACGAGCCGCACGGTGAATATCTCGATCACCAATGACACGCAGCAAGAAAGCAGCGAGAGTTTTTCGATTGCGCTGAGCAATGCGAGCGGGGCGACGTTGGGCTCACCGTCGAGCAGCACGATCACGATCACGGATGACGACGCGCCGGTTGTCACACCGGGCACCTTGCAGTTCACCGCAGCAACGCAAAGTGTCGGCGAAGCCGCGGGCACAGTGACCGTGACTGTTTCGCGAACAGGCGGCTCA
>CAYUIT010000011.1:23688-87534 GCA_964444835.1 uncultured Steroidobacteraceae bacterium | reverse complement strand
CAGGCAGCGATTACACGAGCGCCAGTGGCACGTTGAACTGGGCTGCGGGCGACACGGCGAACAAGACCTTCACGGTGACAATCGCTAACGACTCGGTGCAGGAAAGCGCCGAGAACTTCACGGTGAATTTGTCCGGTGCGACCGGCGCGACGCTGGGCGCACCGACGGTCTCCACCATCACGATCACGGATGACGACGCGCCGGTTGTGACACCGGGCACGCTGCAGTTCACGGCGTCGACGCAGACTGTCGGCGAAGCCGCGGGCACAGTGACCGTGACTGTTTCGCGAACAGGCGGCTCAAGCGGCGCGGCCTCGGTGCAGTACGCCACAGCGGCGGGCACGGCGACGGCAGGCAGCGATTACACGAGCGCCAGTGGCACGTTGAACTGGGCTGCGGGCGACACCACGAACAAGACCTTCACGGTCGCAATCACTAACGACGCGACTCAAGAGAATTCGGAGTCATTCACGGTGAGTCTTTCGGGTGTGACGGGTGCGACGTTGGGCACACCGACGACCTCGACTATCACGATCAACGATGATGATGCGCCTGTCGTCACGCCAGGGACGCTGCAGTTCACCACTGCAGCGCAAAGCGTTGCAGAAGCTGCTGGTACGGTGACCGTGACAGTGTCGCGCACGGGCGGCTCAAGCGGTGCGGCGTCGGTGCAGTACGCCACAGCGGCGGGTACGGCGACGGCGAGCAGCGACTATACGAGTGCCAGCGGTACCTTGAATTGGGCCGCCGGTGACACTGCCAGCAAGACCTTCACCGTCACGATCGCTAACGACTCGACTCAGGAGAGTTCGGAAACGTTCACGGTAAATCTTTCGAGCGCGACCGGTGCCACGTTGGGCACACCGACGACAGCCACCATCACGATTGCCGATGATGATGCACCCGTTGTCACGCCGGGCACGCTGCAGTTCACGGCGTCGACACAAAGTGTTGGCGAAGCCGCGGGTACGGTGACCGTGACGGTATCGCGCGCCGGCGGCACGAGTGGTGCGGCGTCGGTGCAGTACGCGACGGCGGCAGGCACAGCGACGGCAGGGAGCGACTTCACGAGCGCGAGCGGCACGCTGAACTGGGCGGATGGCGACGGTACGAGCCGCACGGTGAACATTGCGATCAGCAACGACACGCAACAGGAGACTAACGAGAGCTTCTCAATCGCGCTGAGCAATGCGAGCGGGGCGACGTTGGGCTCGCCGTCGACCTCGACCATCACGATTACCGATGACGACGCGCCGGTTGTTACACCGGGCACGTTGCAGTTCACGGCCGCGACGCAAAGCGTGGGCGAGGCCGCGGGAACCGTGACCGTCACCGTCTCGCGTACGGGCGGATCGAACGGTACGGCCTCGGTGCAGTACACGACAACCGCAGTCACGGCGACGGCAGGCAGCGATTACACGAGCGCCAGTGGCACGTTGAACTGGGCTGCGGGCGACACGGCGAACAAGACGTTCACGGTGACGATCGCTAACGACTCGGCTCAAGAGAGCGCCGAGACGTTCACGGTTGACTTGACCAACGCGAGTGGCGCGTCCCAAGGATCGCCGAGTAGCCTAACGGTCACCATCACGGACGATGATGCCAACGGCGGCTCTGGCACTGAGAACCTGCGTGTCGGCGGTCGGTTCGAGGCGTTTTCGCTGGCGTTACTCCTGCTCCTGACCCTCCAAGCGGCTGTAAGACGAGCGCGTCAAAGAGCGTGAGATGAATCTGCGACGGTTAATCATTGCGACGATCGTGTTTGCGCTTCCCGCTGCGCTCGTGCAAGCGGGCGGCTACTCACTGCGGTTCTTTGGACAAGCGGTGCCGAACGTCAATCGAGTCATGATTCGTCTCGATCCGCACGTGCCGGCGGATGTGGGCGCGGGTGATTTCACGATCGAGTTCTGGATGAAGGCGAAGGCAGTGGACAACACGCCGAGCTCCGCGTGCCGCACGGGCAGCGGCGAAAACTGGATCACCGGCAATATCGTGTTGGATAGAGCGATCTGGGAGCACGATCGGCATGGCGACTACGGGCTCGCGATGTTCCGAACCGGCGACGCGAGCGCCATCATCGGCTTCGGGATGTTTCAGGGCCCGACGGGCCATGCGATGGGGCTGTGTGGATCGCGGAATGTCGGTGATGGGCGCTGGCATCATGTGGCGATCACGCGTGACGCAAAGCGTGGCACGGTGCGTCTCTATGTGGATGGCGTGTTGGATGCGGAAGCGCAGGGTCCGCTTGGCAACATGAGCTACGCAGACGGAGTGCCGAGCCAAGTGCCGTCGTATGTGCAGCTCGCGGTCGATCACTATCTCGGTATCGGTGCCGAGAAGTACGATGCCGACGCGGTGCGCTATCCGTCGTACAACGGGTTCCTCGACGAGCTGCGTTTCTCGACCACGATCCGCTACACGACGAACTTCACGCCGCCGAGTGCGGCGTTCGAGCCGGATGCTGCGACCGCTGCGCTCTACCACTTCGATGAGGGGCAGGGGACCAAGATCGTGGATTCCGCAGCGGGTGGGCGCAGCGTCGGTGAACGGCGCTACGGCGGTAACCCGGCGGGCCCCATCTGGTCGCAAGAAACGCCATTCGCCAGCGCACCGCAGAAGTCGCAGTAAACAGCGGGAATTGGCGCTCCAGCGAGTCCGCGGTTGGCACCGCGGTGCGACATTTGCCCGTTGTGCTGTCGCCGCGGGACGACAGCCTCAAATGCTTGAATTACCGCTGTTTTCGCAACATGCCGGCGTTTCGCGTCGGCCCATAGCGACACACGCGTGATTATTGCCCGTACCCGGAATGCCGGCCCGGAGCGTCGAGCATCATTCAATTCATTGAGTTAGAAGGTTTTTTCGAGGTTCTTCGTGGCGTGGCACAGAGTTTGCTTCGTCCGACTCCCGAGCACCGGCGCGCGACCCTACGGATCGTTTGCGCACGGTACCCAGAGCAAACCGTGGAAGGTCTTGAACCATGATTCATGTCGAACGACTTGTTGTACGCGCCGCCGCCGTTCTCGGCCTCGCGCTCGCTGGCACGACCGTCCACGCGGTCGACTTTGCTACGCGCTGCGCGGACCCGAACGTCATCCGCTGCTACGGATTCGAAGACGCGAATGACATTTCGCGGCGCGTATTCGGGCGCTCGAGCGACAACCGTGTGTTCATGACCTACGACGCGTCGCAGAAGGCCTCAGGCAATGGCTCGCTGCGCGCCGAGATCCCGCCGAATTCGCCCGCCGATACCTCCGGCTCCTTCTTCATCAACTTCGCGGACGACTTCTCGCAGCGCTTTGGTGAGGGCACCGAGTTCTACGTGCAGTGGCGGCAACGATTCTCGCCGGAAATGCTGCGCAGTTTCCGCGGCGGTAATGGATGGAAGCAGATCATCGTCGGTGCGGGCGATTATCCGGGCACGGTCAACTATTCGTGCTCCGAGCAGGAAACGGTATTCCAACAAGATACGCGCTCGGGCGGCGGCGGCCATCCCTGGATCTACCACAGTTGCGGTCGTTTCGAAGATCTCGAGTACAGCGACGGCACGCAGATTCGGATGCAGCACCAAGGCCCGCCGTTTTGCTACTACCCTAACGACCCGCAGAAGGGTTGCAAGAAGTACGTCGCTAACCAATGGATGACGTTCCAGATCCACATCCAGATCAATCGCTGGAACCAGCGCAATTCACGCTTACGCGCTTGGGCGGCTGCCGAGGGCGAGCCGAGCGTGATGATCTACGACACGAATTTGTCGGGCGGCATGACTTACTACCGCAACAACGATCCGAACGCCTTCTTCGGCAAAATCTGGCTGTTGGTCTACAACACTAACAAGGATGCATCGGAGGCGCACGCCACCGCCTACACCTGGTACGACGACTTGATCATTTCGCGTGCGCGAATTGCAGATCCAGGCGGATCACCCATTCCCACGCCACAGGTGACTCTTCAAGCAAGCCCGCAAAGCGTTGCCGCGCAAGGCTCCACAACCCTGACCTGGTCGACGACGAACGCCAATGCCTGCACGGCATCCGGTGGCCCGTGGACGGGCACCAAGGCGACGTCGGGCAGCGAATCGGTCGGCCCACTGACAGCTAACACGACCTTCACGCTAACGTGTACCAACACGCAGGGTGGTACGGCGCAGGCAACTTCTACGGTGACGGTGACGCAGTCGACGCCCGCGCCCACGGTCGACTTGACGGCCAATCCGACCTCGGTCGCTACTAACGGTTCGACCACACTCTCGTGGACGAGCTCGAATGCCACCGCGTGCACCGCTTCGGGTGCGTGGTCTGGTAGCCGCGCGACGAGCGGCAGTCAGTCGGTGGGTTCGCTGACAGCGAACAGCACGTTCACGCTGACTTGTACTGGTGCGGGTGGATCGGCTAACGACTCCGCCACCGTAACGGTGACCGCCTCGACGCCAGCACCGACCGTCACGCTGAATGCCAATCCCGCCACGATTCAATCGGGCGCGAATTCAACGCTCACTTGGAATTCGACGAATGCCACGACTTGCACCGCTTCAGGTGGCTGGACGGGTGCGAAGCAGGTAACTGGCACACAGCAAGTCGGGCCGCTGACTGCAAATACAACCTACACACTCGCGTGCACCGGCGCCGGTGGCAACCGGACCGCGTCGACGACGGTTACGGTCAGCGCGACACCGCCGCCGCCGCCTCCTCCTCCGCCGGTTTCCGCGCCGGATGTCACGCTGGAAGCGTCGCCGCTGACTGTTGCGACAGGCTCCACTGGCACGGTGACGTGGACTTCCGTCAACGCTTCGGCGTGCAGCGCGCTGGACGGCTGGAGCGGCACGAAGCCGCTCTCCGGTAGCGAGTCTGTCGGTCCGATCAGCGCTCGTACCACGTTGACGATTTCATGTACGGGTGCGGGCGGTACGACGGCCAAGTCCGTGACGATCAATGTCGCGGCATCCGATCCGCCTGCGAATGAAGAAGAGGAAGCTTCAGGTTCGATTGATTGGTTGATGGTATTCGGGCTGCTCGTACTATTGCTCGCGAATCAGCGCGCATCGCGGGTCGTCGAGCTCCGTCGCCGGGCGGATTGAAGCGGCCAGGTAAGTCAATCCCTTGATGTCGGGGCTGCCGTTCAGGCGGCCCCGACCCACTCGCCACACTTGTGACGCGAGTCACGACGCCTGCACTTGGCGTTCTTCCCCATAAATTAGTACTTTGGGCGGATTAGGCGCGCGAGTCATCCGCACGAGCTGGCGGTTCGCGTCGAATTAATCCCCTAGTGCGTTGCGTGGTTTGGGAGTTCGCGCCATGGATGGCCAGATGCAATCAAACAGCGCGACATCGGTCGCCTGTACCGCACTACCTATTGTTCGGATGAGGCGTTGATCCACCGGTGGCGGACGAGTCGTTAGTTCAACCGCTCTCGATACAGCAGCAGGGCGTATGGATCGTTGAGAAGCTAGGGTTCCCGTCCGCGCTCTACAATATCACGCACGCTGTACGAATAGCCGGCCCCCTCGACGTCGAGGCCCTGCGCGCCTCGTTGGATTTCGTCGTCCAACGCCACGATAGCTTGCGCACCGCGTTCTTCGACGATAACGGCACGCCCATGCGTCGCATCGAGCCGCAGCAACGCTGCGACTTTGCGGTCGTCGCCGTCGACGAAACCGCCGCACAGACGCGCGCGCAGCGACTCGAGAGCGTGTTGCAGCAGGAGGTCGAGCGACCGTTCGATCTTGCGACCCCGGGATTGTTTCGCGCCCGCTTGTATCGGCTGGCACCGCATGAGCATGTGCTGCTGTGGGTGGTGCATCACATCGTCGCTGACGGGTGGTCCCTCGGGCTGGTCGGTCAGGAGATTCGCGCGCTGTACCGGGATTTCGCGCAAGGGCATATGCCGTCGCTGCCTGCTCGCGCAACGCCGTATGGCCAGTTCGTCGCCGAGCAACGCGCGTGGCTATCGAGCACAGATTTCGCGCGCGAGCTGGAATTCTGGACGAAAAGAATGCGCGGCGTCGAAAGCGTCGCCATCGTGGGTGACCGCCCGCGCACCGCGCGAGCGAGTCATCGGGGCGCGCTGCACCGATTCATCGTTCCGGCACCGCTGAAGCAGCGTCTCGATGCGCTCGCAAAGAGCGAGCGCGTCACGTTGTACATTTTGTTAGTAGCCGCATTCAAGACGCTGCTGCGGCGGTACACGGGACAAAACGAAATCGTGGTCGGTACGCCCTACGGTGCGCGAACTGACAAACAACTCGCGGACGTGTGCGGATTCTTCACGAACACCTTGCCGCTGCGATCCACGCTCGACGGCAATCCGACGTTTCGCGACGTGCTGCGAAACGTCCGCAATACTGTGGCCGAGGCCTTGGCGCATCGCCGATTGCCATCGGACATGTTAGTCAACGAATTGGGCCTACCGCGTGACCTCGGCGTCCATCCGTTGTACCCCGTAGCGTTTGCGTTGCAGAGCCTGCCGGAGGTTTTGCTGCAGCTCGACGGGCTGGAGTGCTCTGCCGTGCCGACGCACACACGAACGGCTAAGGCTGAGCTGTGGGTTTCGATGACCGAGTGGCAAGGCACGCTCCAAGGCGAGATCGAGTACAGCACCGATCTGTTCGATGAAGCCACGATCGCTGCGTTTGCGGCGCACTTCCAGACGTTGCTCGCGTCGATCGTCGAGGATCCGCAGCAACCCATCGCCCGTCTCGAGCTACTCACACCGGACGACCGCCGCCGGCTGTTGTCCGACTGGAACGACACGCGGCGCGACTACGATTTGGCGCAATCGGTTCATGAGCGCTTCGAGCGGCACGCGTCCGAGACGCCAACACGCGTCGCAGCACGGCTCGGTACGCGATCGATCAGTTACGACGAATTGAACCGCCGCGCCAATCGCATCGCAGCTTGGTTGCGGGCGCAAGAAGTCGGTACCGGTTCAGTGGTGGCTGTGTGCATGCGGCGTTCGTTTGAGTTGTTAGCGTCGCTGCTCGCCGTGCACAAGGCCGGTGCGGCGTTCGTGCCGCTCGACCCCGAGTATCCGCGTGAACGCCTGCGCTACCAAGTTGAGGATAGCGGCGCGCAGATCGTCTTGACGCAAAAGCAAGTCGCCAACGAGTTTGACGGTGGCGTCTGGAATCCCAGCATGCCGGCACTGGCTGTCGACGGCGCGGACTCCGACTTGCAATCGTATTCCGATGCCAACCTCGGTGTCCGACTCGAGCCGGAGCAGTTGGCCTACGTCATCTATACGTCCGGATCGGCAGGCAAGCCGAAGGGCGCGATGATTCCGTCGCGTGGTCTCGTCAATCACACGGTGTGGGTCAGCGAAACGATGGCGCTCACGGCTAACGACCGCGTTCTGCATCAGACTTCGATCGGCTTCGACGCATCGTTGTGGGAGATTTTTGCACCGCTCGCCAGCGGCGCCACCGTCGTACTCGCGCCGCCGACGCGTCATCGCGATCCCGTCGATATTGTGGCACTGCTGCGTGCGGAGTCGGTTTCGGCTGCGTTCTTCATTCCGTCCATGCTCGCTGCGCTGCTGGAAGTGCCTGCGATTAGGCACTGCGCGACGTTGCGCTTCATCATGTGCGGTGGTGAGGTGCTCGAGCCTGCACTCGTGCGCGAATCCAATGCGCGCCTGCCGCACACGAAGCTTGGTAACTTCTATGGTCCAACCGAAGCGAGCGACGATGCGACGTGCTATTTGATCGAGTCGCTCGAGCCGGATGCCAGAAGCGTCCCGATCGGTCGTCCCATCGCCAATGCCATATGCCGCGTGCTCGACCGGGACCGCGCACTCGTGCCCGTCGGAGCGGTTGGCGAACTGTGCATTGGCGGCGTCGGAGTTGGACTCGGCTATCGCAATTTGCCGGAGCTGACCGCAGCACGCTTCATCCCCGATCCGTATTCGACTGATGGGCGGCTGTATTGCACGGGCGACCTCGTGCGCTACCGGCGTGACGGCCTGCTCGAGTACGTCGGGCGCCTGGATGCGCAGCTCAAGATTCGTGGCATGCGTGTCGAGCTCGGGGAAGTCGAGGCCGTCTTGGGCGCGGTGCGTGGAGTCGAGCGCTGTCTGGTGGTAGCGCGCGATCGAGATCATGGCTCCCCGATGCTGGTGGCGTATGTATCCGGAGCGAACCTGACGCCAGAGGTGATGCGCGCCCAGATCGCCAAGTCGTTGCCCGATCACATGGTGCCGGCGTCGATCGTCGTCATCGACCATTGGCCGTTGTTGCCGAACGGGAAGGTCGATCGCAGCGCGCTGCCCGTGCCGACGCAGTCTGCTGAGATCGAGTTTGTGCCGCCGCGTAGCCCCATCGAGCACGTGCTGGCGGCCATTTGGTCTGAAGTGCTGCAGCGGCCGCGGGTCGGCATTCACGATAACTTTTTTGAGCTTGGCGGCCACTCGCTCCTCGCAACTCAGGTGTTAGCGCGGGTGCGGCGTCAATTGCAGATCGACGTGCCGCTGCGGTCGATGTTTGAGATGCCAACGATTGCGGCGCAAAGCAGCACGATCCAAACATTGTTGAACGGCGGGCGCACCGCAACCGAGCCCGAGGTCGCGCCGCGATCTCGTGCCGAACCGATCCCGGTCTCGTTCTCGCAGCGGCGCATGTGGTTTGTGCAGCAGTTCGAGCCGCAGGGCAGCGCATACAACATGCCGTTTGCGATGCGGCTCACCGGACCGTTGGATCGCGCTGCGTTGCATTCGGCGATGCGTGACTTGGGCGCACGCCACGAGGCCTTCCGAACCACGTTTACTGTCGTGCGCGATGAGCCGATGCAAGTGATCTCCGCCGCACCGCAGATCGACCTGCAGGAGGTCGATCTGCGACCGCATGCGGCTAGCGAACGCGTCACCCGGGCGGTCATGCTGCTGCGGGACAACGCGACTGCGCCGTTCGATCTCGCACGCGGTCCGCTCACGCGCGTTTGCATCGTGCAGCTCGGCGACGACGACCACATCTTGCAGCTGGTGGTGCACCACGCGGTGTCGGATCAGTGGTCTGCGGGTATCGTTGCGCGTGAACTCGCCGAGCACTATCACGCATTGCGCGAGGGCCGGAATCCCGGCCTGCCACCGCTCGACATCCAGTACGCAGACTATGCCGCGTGGCAGCGCGAGGCGTTGACAGCGCAAGCGCTCGAGCCGCAACTCGACTACTGGCGTTCGCGGCTCGCAGGTATCGTGCCACTCGCGCTCGCGACGGACTTTCCGCGACCGAAACGGCAAACCTTTTCTGGGTCGCATGTCGACGTCACGCTTTCGCCAGAGTTGTTAGCGTCGCTACGGCGCTTGAGTGCGTCGCGGGGCGCTAGCTTGTTTATGACGTTGCTCGCAGCGTTCAAACTGCTGCTCGCCCGGCATAGCGGCCAGCAAGATATCGCCGTTGGTACGCCGATCGCGAATCGAACGCACCTTGTCACGGAGTCGCTGGTCGGAACGTTGGTCAATACGCTGGTGATGCGCACGCAGCTAAAGGCGGAGTGGACGTTCGAAGAATTGTTAGCCAGTGTCCGTGCGACGGCGCTGGAGGCGTTTGCGAATCAGGATGTTCCGTTCGAACGTTTGGTGGAAGAGTTCGCGGAGTCGCGCGACACCAGTGTCAGCCCGATCGTGCAGGTGCTGTTCAATGTCGTGAACGCACCGATGGCGCGGCCCCAGCTAGCCGGACTCACAGTCGAGCCGTTCGACTTCGACAGTGGTGCGTCGCAGTTCGATTTGTCGTTGACGGTTGATACGGAGATATCCGGACGAGCATTCTTGGTGTTCTCGACGGCGCTCTACAGCCGGGCGAGTGCGCAACGGATGCTGGATCAGTACGTGCGGCTGCTGACGGCGCTGACGGTCGAGCCGGAGCGCGCGATCAGCTCGCACTCGTTGCTGAGTGCCGAGGAGCGGCGCCGGCTGGTGCTCGATTGGAATGGGACGCAGCGCGACTATCCACTCGATTCGCGCACGGACGAATTGATCCGCGAGCAAGCGAAGTGCACGCCGCAAGCGCTCGCGGTCGTGCAGGGCAGCGAGCACTTGACGTACCGCGACCTCGACGTGCGGGCGACGCAGCTCGCGCACTGGCTCCGCGGCCGCGGTATTGGTCGCGGTGCGACGGTGGGCGTGTTGCTCGATCGCAAGCCGCAGATGCTCGTGGCGCTGCTCGCAACGATGAAGTCCGGGGCGGCTTATGTGCCGCTCGATCCGGCGTTCCCGCGCGAGCGTTTGATGTTCATGGCGCGCGACGCAGGCTTGCAATGCGTGTTGACGGAAGCCGCTTACGTCGAGTGGCTCGGCAGCACGGCCCCGAGCTTCGTGCTCGATGACGTCGCGGCGCAATGGCCAGCGTATACAGACGAGCCGCTGGCCGACAGCGCAACGAACGATGATCTCGTGTATGTGCTGTATACGTCCGGATCGACCGGCCAGCCGAAAGGTGTCGAGATCACGCATCGTGCGCTGACGAATTTCCTGTTGTCGATGCAACGCGAGCCGGGCTGTGGCGCGCAAGATCGCATCTTGGCTTTGACGACATTGTCGTTCGACATCGCGGGGCTGGAACTTTATTTGCCGTTGTTAGTGGGTGGAACCGTCGAACTCGCAACGCGCAGCGAAATGGCCGACGGGCGCCTCCTACGGCGCCGTCTCGAAGTGTCCAAACCGACGATTGTCCAAGCGACGCCGGCGACTTGGAGAATGTTGATTGAGGCGGGTTGGAGCGGCTCGCGAGCGCTCACGGTGTTGAGCGGTGGCGAAGCGCTGCCGAGTGACCTTGCCGAAGCGCTGCTGGCCCGCTGCGCCCGTCTTTGGAATCTCTATGGCCCGACCGAGACGACGATTTGGTCGACTGCGGCGCGGATCGAACGCGCATCGGACATCACGATCGGTCGACCAATCGCGAACACGTCTGTCTATATCCTAGATATCCATGGGCAGCCCGCACCCGTCGGTGTCCCGGGCGAGATTTGTATCGGTGGGGATGGCGTCGCCCGCGGCTATCGAGGCCGGCCTGAACTCACCGCCGAGCGCTTCGTCAACAGCACGTTTGCGCGCGACGGGCAGCGCCGCCTGTATCGCACGGGCGATCTCGGGCGCTATCTGGAGGATGGTCGGCTCGTTCATCTCGGACGCATGGACAGCCAGATCAAGCTACGCGGCTTCCGCGTCGAACTCGGCGAGATCGAGGCGGCGTTGGTCGCGCATCCAGATGTGGCGCGTGCGGCCCTCGGCACACGCGGAACCGGATTGGATCAACGGCTCGTCGCGTGGGTCGTGATGCGCGAGCAAGCTACGTTCGACGAAAATGCGTTGCGCGAAATGCTGCGCAAGCGGCTGCCGGAGTACATGGTTCCCGCAGCGATCGTGGCTGTGCCCGAGCTACGCTTGACGGCTAACAACAAAGTCGATGTACGTGCACTACCGGATCCGACACCCGCCGCGAGCTCTGGCGAACGTCGCCGCGTTGAGCCGAGCGGCTTGCTCGAAGTACAGCTCGCGTCGATTTGGTCGCAGGTGCTCGCAAACGACTCGATCGGCGTCGACGATGATTTCTTCGCACTCGGGGGCCATTCGCTCAAGGCGGTGGAGCTGCTGACCCAAGTCGAGAAGGTCACGGGGCGGAGTCTGCCGCTCGCAACTTTGTTCGAAGCCCCCACCATCGCCTCGATGGCGCGACTGCTGACTCAGACTGGCTGGAATCCGCGGTGGCGCTCGCTTGTGGCTATCCAACCGCTCGGCAATGCGACGCCTTTGTTTGCCGTGCCAGGCGCCGGCGGCAACGTACTGGTGTTCGCGCAACTGGCACGGTTGTTAGGCAAGGAGCAGCCGTTATACGGCCTGCAAGCAATCGGACTGGATGGTGTCGCGAAGCCATTCGACTCGATCGAGCGGGCGGCACGCCTAGCCGTCGAAGAGATTCGCTCGGTGCAGCCGCAGGGGCCATACTTCATCATGGGCACCTGCACGGGCGGAGTCCTCGCGTATGAGATTGCGACGCAGCTGCGCGCGGCCGGATGTGTCGTGGCGCTCGCAATCGTCGAGTCATGGCATCCAAACTCGTATCGAAGGCCGGTGTTGCCATTTCGTGCGCTGTGGCCGCTGCTGTTTGTGGGTAAGCGCTTGGCGCAGTACACCGCAGAGCTTTCCGATCTGCCATTCAGTCGTTGGCCGCAATTCATCCGAACCAAGTTCGTGGCTGCGCTGGCCCTGGTTCGGCGCGGACTGCGCCGCCGACCGCCGACCGCTACCGAGCGCATCGAGCACGTGACGGCGGCAACGATGGCGGCCGTAGCGAAGTATTCGCCGGAGCCGCTTGCGGTCACGTTGCTGAATGTCGTCGCCTCTGATCGATTCGTCGAGTCGCGCGAGACGGACACACGGCGGCGTTGGGAAACGCTCGTTAGCGGCGCTTCGCAGTTTCATCAAATCCCAGCGTCCGACTCGGGTCAGTTGTTTGTGTCGCCGAACGTGGAGCAACTCGCACCGCTCCTGCATCGGTTTGCACAGCGAGCGCTGCCGCAGCCTGCGACGCTCGAACGCGAGCTCGTGACCCCCGATCGATGAAGATCCTGCGCTTATTCGGCTTCCTGCTACGCAGTGCGCGTACGACAGTGTTGCTGATGATGGCAGCCGGGATTCTGGCAGGTCTGTTTAGTGCCGCCTTCCTGGCACTCATCAGTCGCGCACTCGTCGAAAGCGATTCTCCGGCAGGCTGGCTGCTGCTCGGCTTCGTTGCGGTCGCCATCGGCAAGATCGTCACCGTCGCCGCCGCACAAGTTCTCGTCGTGCGATTCTCGCAGGGCGCAGTGCTCGATTTGTCGCTGACCCTCTGTCGCAAAGTGGTTGCGACTCCGCTCTACACGCTCGAGCGACAACGCGGTGGCGCTGTTCTCGCAGTGCTCACCGATGACGTCACGTCGATCACGTGGGCGGTACAGTGCTTGCCGCAGCTCGCCACTCACATGGCCGTGTTGTTAGGCTGCGCCGCCTACTTGGCATGGTTGTCATGGCAGATATTCGTCGCGCTCGCGGTCGTGACGCTCATCAGCGCCATCGTTTATCATTTTTTGTACCGCTTTGCGTTCCAGCACATCGAAGCGGCGCGGTTGGCGAAGTCGCAGCTCATCGAGCACTTTCGCGCGCTGCTTGCGGGGATGCGCGAGCTGATGATGCATCGGAGTCGGCGCGACGACTTCATCGAACGGGAGCTGCACGGGGCGGCCGAGCAGTATCGTCGCGAGAATTTGCGCGGCGCGGAGCGCTACGCCCTCGCAGAGGCCTGGGTGCAGATCGTCTACTACGCGCTCGTCGGCATCGTGTTGTTTGCATTTCCGTGGGCCGAGAAACCTGCGCCGGAGACGCTGACGGCCTATGTGTTCGCGATGTTGTATCTGATGAATCCGATCTATGCGATCGTCGGAACGGTCCCCGCGATCGCTCGCGGACAAGTTGCGCTTGAGCGGGTCGAGGAACTGGGTGTGCGTCTCGGAGCTCATGCCGTCGCTGCATCCGAGACGCGTGCGCGGCCCACGCGTGACGATGCACCCTTGATTGAAATGCGAGGCGCGGAGTTCCACTACGAGACGCCAGCGAACGCGGACGCACCCTTCGTGCTCGGCCCGATCGATTTCGAAATCCGCCCGGGCGAGGTCGTCTTCGTCGTGGGAGGCAATGGGTCCGGCAAGAGCACTTTTGTGAAGCTCCTCGCTGGCCTCTATGCGCCGCAACGTGGCGCACTGCGCTTTGCGGGCATACCAATCGACGACCCGGATCGCGAGTGGTATCGCGAGCAGATCGCGGTGGTGTTTTCGGAGCCATACGTGTTCGACAAACTACTCGGGCTCGCCCGTGATGGCTTGGACGCTGACGCGCAGCGTTTGCTACAGCGCTTGCAACTCGACCATAAAGTGGCAGTCCGCGATGGCGTGTTCTCGACCACGAAATTGTCCCAAGGACAACGCAAGCGATTAGCGCTCGTCGTGGCCTATTTGGAAGATCGACCCGTGTACGTCTTCGATGAGTGGGCTGCCGATCAAGATCCAGACTACAAGCGTGTGTTCTACACGCAGTTATTGCCGGAGTTGCGGGCGCGCGGCAAGGCAGTGGTCGTTATCACACACGACGATCGCTATTTTGAGCTAGGTGATCGCTTGGTGACGCTCGAGGACGGCCGGGTTCGCGCGCAGTGATCGCAGCATCGCAGTCGGTCCAGTTGTTAGCGGCTGCCGAACTGCTGCAGCGCTCTGCGGCCGTGGGGCTGGTGGCGAACATGATTGATGTGTGGGCCGTCGAGCTCGTCACTGACGAGGCGACGCTGCAGCGCTGCCGCGCCGTCTTGAGCGCGTCCGAGCAGGCACGAGCGGCGCGCTTTCGATTCGCTGCGGACGAGAGCCGTTTCGTCGTGGCGCATGCCGCCTTGCGATTCATCTTGGCGCGCTACAGCGGCGGCACCGACGCCGAGTTGCAGTTCGAGACAGGCGCGCAAGGCAAGCCGCGCTTGGTCCGCAGTTCGCAACAAGCTCCCATCCATTTCAATCTCAGCCATAGCAGCGATGTGGCCGTCGTCGCTGTGGCGGATCGCGAAGTTGGCATCGATGTCGAACGCCATCGCACCAACATCGATATTGAGGCGATCGCGGGTCGGTATTTCTACGGCGCCGAGGCGCAGGCGATTGCGGCCGCACCGCGAGACGCCAAGCCTGCGGTGTTTCTGCAGCACTGGGTTGCGAAGGAAGCGGTCTTGAAGGGTGTTGGGCTCGGTATCGACGCGGGCCTCGATGGCTTTCACGTGTGCTTTCGCGCCCCAGATCCGCTCGCTGCTGTGATGACTTATCGACCAGAGATCGTCGATCCCGACTGGTATGTTCGGTTGCTCGACGGCGTACCAAACTACCATCTCGCCGTCGCAGCACGAGGTGCGAATTGGCGCACTCGTTCTCATTTCTCGCGGCATGACCTAAGCTGAGGTTTGACGCCGCTGAGTTCGCCCAGTACCGTCCTGGGCACCCGAAAGGCCGATACCGTCCTGCTGTGAAAAAAATCCACCTCATCGCTGCGGCGCGACCCAATTTCATGAAGATTGCGCCGCTATGGCATGCGCTGCGTCGCGAGAGCTGGTGCCAACCCGCGATCGTGCACACGGGGCAGCACTACGATCCGAACATGTCGGATGCGTTCTTCGAAGACTTACGCATGGGACGACCCGAGTTCCATCTCGAAGTAGGTAGTGGTTCGCATGCGGAACAGACCGGTGGCGTGATGATCGCCTACGAACGTGTTGCGCTCCGCGAACGACCGGATTGGATTGTGGTCGTTGGCGATGTGAATTCCACCGCAGCTTGCGCGATGGTGGGTGCAAAGCTGTGCATTCCGGTGGTTCATTTGGAAGCTGGCTTGCGCAGTCGCGATCGTCGCATGCCCGAAGAGATCAATCGCCTCGTGACCGATGCCATTTCCGACCTGCTGTGGACACCGTCGATCGATGCCGACGAGAACTTGCAGGCCGAGGGCGTTCCGCCGGAGAAGATCGATCGCATCGGCAACATCATGATCGACAGTTACGAAATGATGCGCGAGTCCATTTTGCGGGCAGGCACACGCGAGCGGCTGGGCTTGTCCGGCAGCGAGTATGGCGTTGTCACATTGCATCGCCCATCGAACGTCGACTCGCGCTCCGTGCTCACGCAGTTGGTTGAGGTACTGACGGCCGCGTCACGGCGCCTGAGGCTCGTGTTCGCCGTTCATCCGCGTACACGGAAGCGCTTGCAAGAGTTCGATTTGGAATCGCGCCTCCAGAACGCGGCCATCACGATGGTCGAGCCTCTGGGCTACATCGAGTTCATGAATCTCGTCAGCGCCGCGCGTGTGGTCATGACCGACTCCGGCGGCGTTCAGGAAGAGACCACCTACCTTGGCGTGCCGTGTCTCACACTGCGCGACAGCACCGAGCGGCCGATCACCGTTACGTTGGGGTCGAATCGTCTGGTACGCCCGGACAACGCCCTGGCAGCTTTAGACCAAGTACTCGCGACGCAAGGACGCCTGGGGCAATGCCCCGAACTATGGGACGGTGCGGCTGCGAGCCGCGCTGTCGAAAGCCTGCGGCGTCGCGCCGCTTCCTAACAACTTCCGTATCCCGCTGGAATCCGAGATGAACGAATCGCCCGTCACTGCCGCAGCCACCCATCGTTTGCCGCTCGTCTCGATCGTGCTTCCCGCGTTCAACGAAGAGGCGATCCTGGCCGATAATCTCGCCGAGCTGCAGAAATATCTGCAGACGCTCGAGTCGCGCTACCAATTCGAGATCCTGATCGTCAACGACGGCAGCGTCGATGCGACGGCGGCGATCGCCGACGAGATGGCCGCGCGCTATGCCAACGTTCGCACATTGCATCACCCGCGCAACTTCGGCTTGGGGCAGGCGTTCACGACGGCCTTTCGGCAGTCCCGCGGCGACTACGTCGTGACGATGGACATCGATCTCAGCTATTCCCCGGAGCACATCGCGGAATTGCTCGCGGCCATCACCAAATCGCATGCCAAGCTCGTATTGGCATCGCCCTATATGAAAGGCGGACGCATTAGTAGCGTGCCGTGGCTGCGCAAAACGCTCTCGATCTGGGCGAACCGCTTCCTGAGCTTGTTCGCGCACGGCAATTTGTCGACGCTGACCTGCATGGTGCGCGCGTACGACGGCCCGTATATCCGTGCCTTGATTCACCGCTCGACGGGCATGGACATCATGCCGGAGACGGTCTACAAGTCGATGATCTTGCGTGCTGGCATCACGCAAATCCCGGCGCATCTCGACTGGAGCCGGCAGGTGGCGGTGGGCGTCAAGCGGCGCTCGAGCATGCGTATCCTGCGGCAGATTTTTGCCACGCTGATCTCGGGCTTCGTATTCCGCCCGTTCATGTTCTTCATCCTTCCCGGGCTCGTGCTGCTCACGTTTTCGCTGTGGGTGAACTTCTGGATGGTGATGCACTTTTTCGAGGCGTTCGCCGATCTTGCTGGCACGGATTCGCCCGATCGCGTGTCGGCCGCGGTGGCAATGGCCTACCAACAGTATCCGCACACGTTCATCGTTGGGCTGCTGTCGCTCGCGTTATCCGTGCAGCTCGTTAGCCTCGGGATTCTTGCTCTGCAATCGAAGAACTACTTCGAGGAGCTCTTCTTTGCGATATCGCGTTTGAATCGGCCGGTCGACGTCGCTGTCAAGCCCAAGGAAAAGGGCCATGTAGACCCCTGATTGGGGGGGCATTTCTCGCCTTTTGGACAGGCCGCCGTGACGTGGCGCACGCTGTCAATAATGGGCCTCAGCCTATAATCGCGGCCTCAAAACCCCGAGTTCGCGAATGTCACACCCGAAGAAGTTCCTGATCACAGGGGCCGCCGGCTTCCTGGGCGCCAACCTGATCGAGCGCGTCGTCGCCGACGGCCACCATGTCATTGCTCTCGACAATCTGTCGATGGGCAAGCTCGCCAATTTGGAGGGCCTCATCGGCACTCCAAACGTCGAGTTCCGCCAAGCCGATGTCACGGACGCAAAGGCTTTCGATAACGTCGGCGATGGCGTCGATGTCATCGTCCATCTCGCTGCGTTCAAGATCCCGCGCTACGGCAAGGCGATCGATACGCTGAAGATCAACTATCAAGGCACGGAGAACGCACTCGAGTACGCACGCCGTACGGGTTGCAAGGCCGTGCTGGCTTCCACCTCCGACGTGTACGGCCGCAATCCCAAGCTGCCGTTTAGCGAGGAGGGCACGGACAGCGTCATCGGTTCATCGAAGTCGCCGCGCTGGGCGTATGCGGTGTCGAAGCTGTTCGACGAGCATCTCGGCCTTGCTTATGCGGATGCCTACGGCTTTCCGGTGACGATCCTGCGATTCTTCGGCTCTTACGGTCCGCGCCAGCATCTGTCGTGGTGGGCCGGTCCGCAGTCGGTGTTCATCGATTGCGTGTTGAACGACAAGCCAATCCCGGTGCACGGCGACGGCAAGCAAACGCGCAGCTTCACGTACGTGAGCGATACCGTGGAAGGCATCTACCAATCGATGATTCGCCCGGAAGCGAACGGCGAGATCATCAACATCGGTAGCACGCAAGAGATCACGATTCTCGAACTCGCGCAGAAGATCACGCGTCTCGCCGGTAAGTCGGGCGATGCCAAGATCGAGCTGATTCCGTACGAGTCGTTCACGGGCAAGAAGTACGAGGACGTGATGCGTCGCGTGCCCGATGTTTCGCTCTGCGCCAAGTTGTTAGGTGTCAAGGCCAAGGTCGACATCGATACCGGCCTCGCGCGCACCATCGAGTGGCAGCGTCGCGTGACGGGCAAGGCTGCCTGAGAAACCCCATGCGCATTGGCGTGATCGGCGGTGGCTTGATGGGACTCGCGGTCGCGGAGCGACTCGCGAGCGAAGGCCATCGTGTCACGGTGTTGGAGCGCGGCGCGCAGGCGGGCGGGCTTGCCACGTGGCATGACTTCGGCCCGGTCGTGTGGGATCGCTTCTATCACGTCATCCTGCCGTCCGATGCGCCGTTGCTTGGCTTCTTTCGTCGCTTAGGGCTCGGTGACGCGGTCGAATGGCGCCCCACCAAGACGGGCTACTACGTCGATCGCAAGTTCTACGGCCTGTCTAACAACGTGGAGTTCCTAAAGTTTCCGTTGCTGTCGCTGTGGAGCAAGTTCCGGCTCGCAGCTACGATCCTCTATTGCTCGCGCATCAATGACTGGCGCCGCCTCGAGAAAGTCACCGTTGAGGATTGGCTGGTGCGCACGGCCGGCCGCGCCACGTTCGAGAAGTTCTGGCGACCACTGCTGCTCGCGAAGCTCGGCGAGAACTATCGGCGCGTGTCCGCCGTGTTCATTTGGTCGTACATCAAGCGCATGTTCTCGGCACGCGATGCGGCTGCTGCTGCAGAGCAACTCGGCTATGTGAAGGGCGGCTACCGCGTCGTTTTCCAGCGCATCGATGAGCGCATTCAAGCCGCCGGTGGGCAGATTCGTTTGGGCGTCGACGTCACGGCGATCAAGTCGACGGGCGACGGCGGCATTGCAGTAACCACGTCGGCTGGCGTCGAGCGCTTCGACAAAGTGGTGTTCACAGGCCCGGTCAATGTGATGCGCTCGGTGGTCGATGCGAGCCTCGTGAACGTGCCGACGGCCAAGGGCGATGTCGAGTATCTCGGCGTGATTTGCCCCGTGCTACTCACGCGCAAGCCGCTGATGCCGTACTACATCCTGAACATCGGCGATGAGAAAGCGCCGTTCACGGGCATCATCGGCATGAGCAACCTCGTCGATCTCGAGCAGACGCGCGGTTTGCATCTCAATTACTTACCGAAGTATGTGCTGTCGACCGATCCGTTGCTGCAGGCGTCGGATGCCGAGATTCGGCAGCAGTTCGAGGCCGGTATTCGCGAGATGTTCCCTGAGTTCTCGAGCAACGACATCGTCGACTTCGTCGTCAATCGCGCGATCAAGGTGCAGCCGTTGCAAGTGCTCAATTACTCGGAGCTCGTGCAGCAGCCGGCCACCTTGCACCCCAATTTCTATGTGCTGAACACGGCCCAGTTCGTGAACAACACGCTGAACAACAACCAAGTCATTCGCACCGTCAATGAGTTCTTCGATGCGCATGGCAAGGATTTCGGTGCCGCGCCGGCGCCGCAACGAGCCGCTGCCTAAAGGACCCGCTGATGACTACTAACAAGCCCTACTTTGCCCACGAGAGCGCTGCGATCGATCAGCCGTGCGAGATCGGTGCGGGCACCAAGATTTGGCACTTCAGCCACATCATGGCCAACACCAAGTTGGGCGAGAAGTGCAACATCGGGCAAAACGTGGTGGTGTCGCCGGGCTGCACGTTGGGCAACAACGTCAAAGTGCAGAACAACGTGTCGATTTACACGGGCGTCATCTTGGAAGACGACGTGTTTTGCGGCCCGTCGATGGTGTTCACGAACGTCATCAATCCGCGCAGCCATATCGAACGCAAGGCCGAGTACAAGGCCACGCGCGTCAAGCGCGGCGCCTCGATCGGCGCGAACTCCACCATCGTCTGCGGCGTGACGCTCGGCGCCTACTGTTTCATCGGTGCCGGTGCCGTTGTCACCAAAGACGTGCCAGACTACGCGCTCGTGTACGGCAACCCCGCCCGCCATCGCGGCTGGGTGTGCTACTGCGGCAACAATCTCAAGCTCAAAGTGGATGCAACTGGCTCGGAGACAGCCACTTGCGAGTGCAATCGTCGCTATACCCGCGAAGGATTCGTGGTACGCGAAGTCACCGCCTGACCCCATTCGAGGACGTTATTCATGTCGGCCAATCCAGCTCTCAAAGCGAAAATCTCGGTTCCGCTGCTCGATCTGAAGGCGCAGTTCGCTGCGTTGAAGCACGAGATCATGCCGGTGATCGAGAAGGTCTGCACCCAGCAGAGCTTCATCCTCGGGCCCTACGTCAAAGAGCTCGAAGACAAGGTCGCGGTGTACAGCCAAGCGGCGCAGGGCATCGGCGTCTCGTCGGGCACCGACGCGCTGTTGTTAGCGCTGATGGCGCTCGATGTGGGTGCTGGTGACGAAGTCATCACATCGCCGTATACATTCTTTGCCACAGGCGGTGTCACGGCACGTGTCGGTGCCCGGCCGGTGTTCTGCGACATCGATCCGCGCACGTATAACCTCGATGCGAAGGCCGTGCAGGCGTTCATTGAGAAGAACTGCGAGTTCCGCGACGGACGCTTGATCAACCGCGTCACGAAGGGTCACGTGAAGGTGCTGATGCCGGTGCATTTGTACGGCCAAGTGGCCGACATGGACCCGCTGCTCGCGCTCGCGCGTCGCTACAACCTCAAGGTGGTCGAGGACGCAGCGCAAGCCATCGGTTCGGCCGCGGCGGATGGTCGCCGCGCCGGTAGCATGGGCGACATTGGTTGCTTCTCATTTTTCCCGAGCAAGAATTTGGGCGCATTCGGCGACGGTGGCATGTGCACCGCGCAAGACGCCGAGTTGGCTGAGCGGATGCGCGTCATGCGCGTGCACGGCGGTAAGCCGAAGTACTACCACTCGGTGATCGGCGGCAACTTCCGGCTCGACGAACTGCAAGCTGCAGTGCTCGTCGTGAAGCTGGCACACCTCGACAAGTGGACCGAGGGGCGGCAGCGCAACGCACGCTTCTACGACGCGGCGTTCGCGCGCGCGGGGCTCGTCGGCAAAGTTACCTTGCCGTATGCCGTGCCCGGCGGTCGCCACATCTACAACCAGTACGTCATCCGAGTCTCGGAGCGCGACAAGCTGAAGAATTTCTTGAACGAGCGCGGGATTGGCACGGAGATTTACTACCCCGTGCCGCTCCACATGCAGAAGTGCTTCGAGTACTTGGGTTACCAACCGAGCGATTGCCCGCATTCCGCCGCCGCTGCCGCGGAGACGGTCGCTGTGCCGGTGTACCCCGAGTTGAGCGAGGAGCAGCTGCAGTGGGTGGTGGATAGCGTCGCCGCTTTCTACTCCTAACGATCGCGCGGCTGAGGTTCCATGGCGCAGCAGATGCGATGGGTGAGCATCGTCGGTGCCCGGCCGCAGTTCGTGAAACTCGCGCCGGTGTGCCGCGCCGTGCAGGCGTTCAACGCGCAAGGCGGTCTGCAGATCGACGACGTGGTCGTGCACACCGGCCAGCACTACGACGCGGGCATGTCCGACATCTTCTTCGAAGAGCTGCATATTCCACAGCCAAACGAGCGCCTGGAAGTCGGCTCCGGCTCGCACGGCGTGCAAACGGCGCGCATGCTGGAGCGTATCGAGGCGCTGCTTCTGACGCGCAAGCCCGATGTGGTCGTCGTTTATGGCGATACCAATTCGACGCTCGCCGGCGCGCTCGCAGCCGCGAAGCTGCACATTCCGATTGCACACATCGAAGCGGGCCTTCGGAGCTTCAATCGGCGCATGCCGGAGGAAGTGAACCGGATCGCCACCGACCATGTCAGTGAGCTGTTGTTAGCCCCGACGCCGACGGCAGTGGATAACCTGCGCAACGAGAACTTGAGCGCGCGTACGCAGTTCACGGGCGACGTGATGTTCGACGCTGTGCTGTACAACGCCAAGCTCGCGAATGCTCGTTCGAAGATCATCGAGACATTGCAGCTCAAGCCTGAGCAATTTGGTGTCGTCACGCTGCACCGCGCCGAGAACACGCTGCCCGAGATCTTGCGCGACCTGCTCGGCGTGCTGAACGATATTGCAGCCAACGGCCTGCCGCTCGTGTTCCCGTTGCACCCGCGCACCAAACAATTGATTGCGAATCCGAGCTTCGGCTGGCAGCCACACGCCAATTTCAAGCTCGTGGACCCACTGGGCTATCTCGACATGCTGCGGTTGGTTGCAGCGAGTCGGCTGGTGCTCACGGACTCGGGCGGCTTGCAGAAAGAGGCATTCTTTTTGACCCGCCCGTGTGTCACCTTGCGCACGGAAACGGAGTGGGTCGAAACCGTTCAAGCGGGCGCGAACGTCGTCACGGGTACGGATCGCGCACAGATCGAAGCGGCGGTCGCGCGTTGGATGCGCGCCGACGCGCTGCCCGCCGTGGCGGCTGCCGTACGACAGTCGACGGCTTTTGGCGATGGGGATGCGGCGAGCAAGATCGTTCGCGCCATCGCGAGCATGAAACGCACGAACTAAAGAAATCGAGGCACGAGACCCATGACAGAGATTGCAGTAGTCGGAATCGGCGGTTGGGGCAAGAACTTGGCACGCAACTATTCGCAGTTGCCGAACGCCAAGCTGCGCTATATCTGCGATCGCGACACGAAGAAGCTCGACCAGGCTCGCGCTCAGTATCCGGGCACGCGCATGACGACGGAGTTCAGCGACTTGTTAGCCGACCCCGAGTTGCAAGCGATCGTGATCGCGACGAATGGTCCGTCGCATTACGCATTGGCCAAGCAAGCGCTCGAAGCCGGCAAGGATGTGTACGTCGAAAAGCCGTTCACGCTCGACGTCGGGCATGCTGAGGACCTCATCAAGATTGCCGACGAGCGCAAGCGCGTACTGATGGTCGGCCATCTGCTGGAATATCACCCTGTCGTGCTGCGCTTGCGCGACATGATCAAGAACGGCGAGTTCGGCACGGTTCACTACATCTACGCGCAGCGCCTCAACCTGGGCACCGTTCGCAGCGACGAGAACGCGCTGTGGAATTTTGCGCCGCACGACATCTCGGTCATTCTGTACCTGCTCGGCTTGGAGCCGTCCGACGTGTCGGCGCGCGGCCAGTGCTATCTGCAGAAGGACATCGAAGACGTGGTGTTCCTCAGCCTCAATTTCGACAATCGCGCCATGGCGCACGTGCATGTGAGCTGGCTCGATCCGCACAAGGTGCGCAAGATCACCGTGGTGGGTAGCCGAAAGATGGCGGTGTTCGATGACCTCGAAGGCACTGAAAAGCTGCGCGTGTACGACAAGGGCGCGCAAGTCAGCACCGACTACGACAGCTTCGCCGAGTATGTGAGCTTGCGCTTTGGTGACATCTTGATGCCGTACATCAAGCTGACGGAGCCGCTACGGCTGGAGTGCCAACACTTCGTCGAGTGCGTGAAGTCGCGTCGCACGCCCGTATCGGACGGTCGCGATGGCTTGCGCGTCGTGAAGGTGCTCGATGCGGCGCAGAAGTCGCTCAAGACCAACGGCCAACCCGTCAAGATCGATTCGCTGACCTAACGCTCGCTAGGAGTTTTCGGAGACAGTCATGCCTTCCCACGGTTACGCCAGTTTATCTCTCGACCTCGACAATCAGTGGTCGTACATGAAGACGCACGGCGATGCGGCTTGGCAGGCGTTCCCGTCGTACTTCGACATCGCGGTGCCGCGCATCCTGCAATTCCTCAAGGAGCGCAAGCTGACGATCAGCTTTTTCGTCGTCGGTCGCGATGCATCGCTCGAGAAGAATCGCGCAGCGCTGCGCTCGATCGCGGATGCGGGCCACGAGATCGGCAATCACAGCTTCAATCACGAGCCGTGGTTGCACCTGTACTCGGAGCAGCAGCTCGACGAAGAGCTCGCGCTCGCCGAAAAGCACATCTTCGATGCCACTGGGCAGAAAACCGTCGGGTTTCGCGGCCCCGGCTTTAGCTTGTCGGCGTCCACGCTCAACGTGCTCGCACGACGTGGCTACGAGTACGACGCCACTGTGTTTCCGAATTTGCTGAATCCGTTGGCGCGGGCCTACTTCTTTGCCACGAGCAATCTGTCGAAGGAAGAAAAGGAACAACGCAAAGCGCTCTTTGGCACGTGGGCCGATGCGTTGAAGCCGCTCAAGCCTTACGTGTGGGAATTGAGTGGCCGACAGTTGCTCGAGATTCCCGTAACGACGATGCCGCTCTTCAAAGTGCCGATCCATCTGAGCTACATCTTGTATCTCAGCCGATTCTCATTGCCGATCGCACGTCTGTACTGGCGCTTTGCGATGCGCATGTGTCAGCTCACGAGCACGCAGCCCTCGATCCTGTTGCACCCACTCGACTTCCTGGGCAGCGACGACAATCTTCCTGAGGTGGCGTTCTTCCCGGGCATGAACATTCCGCGCGAGCGAAAGCTGGCGCTCGTCAGCGAAGCGCTCGAGTTAATGGGTTCGCGTTACGAACTCCTGACCATGCGCGGCCACGCGGATCGGCTCCGGCAGGGCCAGGGCCTCAAAGTGCTGACGCCCGAAGCTCAAGCCGTTTAACACTCCTGACGCCCCGCACCTGGATACTCGAAGCTATGAAAGAAGAACTGATCGCATTAGTCATTACCGCCGTGCAGGAGACGATGGCCACCGAAGGCCTCGAAGTGTCCGGCCCGGTGACCGCAGAGACGCGGCTGTTCGGCCAAGACGGCTTACTCGATTCGATGGCGCTGGTGTCGTTAGTGCTGGCGCTCGAGCAAGCGATCGGCGATCGCTACGGCAAGACAGTGGCGCTTGCAGACGAGAAGGCGCTGTCGCAGAAATCGAGCCCGTATCGCACGGTGAGTACGCTGGCCGAGTATGCGGCCGGCCAGTTGAGTGTGGGCTGATCAGTGCGTGACGGCGTAGGCACACGATGAGCGCACCCGTCACCGTCATCACTGGGGCTCGCAAGGGCATTGGGCTGCACCTCGCGCAGCACTATTTGGCCAAGGGCCACCGCGTCGTGGGTGTTAGCCGCGGCGAGGGCGCGATCACGCACGCTAACTACCGGCACTTCGCGGCTGACGTCACCGACGAAAAGGCAGTGCTCGCACTCGCGGGCGAGGTGCGGCGTGAATGGGGCGGCGTCGATCATCTGATCAACAACGCCGGCATCGCGTCGATGAACCACTTGTTATTGACGCCCGCTGCCACGGTGCGCAAAGTGCTCGATACGAACGTACTCGGTACGTTCCTGTTTGCGCGTGAGATGGCGAAGCTGATGCAGCGCGCCAAGCGGGGCCGCATCGTCAACTTCTCCACGGTCGCAGTGGCGCTCGATCTCGAGGGCGAAGCGGCCTACGTCGCGTCGAAGGCCGCTGTCGAAGCGCTAACGCGAGTCATGGCGCGGGAGCTTGCAACCTATGGCATCACCGTGAACGCGGTCGGCCCGGTGCCAATCGAGACCGACCTCATCCGCGCCGTACCCAAGCCCAAGATCGATGCGCTCGTAGCGCGTCAGGCGATCAAGCGCCTCGGCAAGATGGACGATGTCACGAACGTCGTCGACTTCTTCTTGGATGCGCGCAGCGAGTTTGTCACCGGACAAGTTTTGTATCTCGGAGGCGTGTGATGCACATCGACTTCCTACTCGAACGTTTCCGCGAGGCCGATGCCGCGCCCGCAATGATCTGGCGTGATCAATCCGTGTCGTATCGCTGGCTCGCGAGCGAAGTGGAGCGCATGACTGCAGCGCTCAAGGCGCAGGGCGTGCCCTACGGCGCGGTGACGAGCATCGAGGCGGACTTTTCGCCGCGCTCGGTCGCGTTGCTGCTCGCATTGATTGAGCACGGGGCGATCATCGTGCCGCTCACGAGTTCGGTCGAGGAGAAGAAGCCGGATTTCTTGGCGATTGCCGAAGTGCAGTACCGCCTGACGATCGATGCCGACGACGCCGTGCAAGTGCTGCCGCTCGGTACGAAAGTGCAGCACGCCTTGCTCACGCAATTGCAAGCCGAGCGCCACCCAGGCTTGATCCTGTTTTCCTCGGGTTCCACGGGCAAGAGCAAAGCGGCGTTGCACGACATCGTGCCGATGCTCGAGAAGTTTCAAGTCAAACGTCACACGTTGCGCACGATCACCTTCCTGCTGTTCGATCACATCGGCGGCTTCAATACGCTGCTGTACAACCTGTCGAACGCGGGCTGTATCGTCACCGTCGCCGATCGGCAACCCGAAACCGTCTGTCGAGCGATCTCGCAGCACGGCGTGCAGTTGTTGCCCACGTCGCCCACATTCTTGAACCTGTTGTTAGTCAGCGATGCGTGGCGCCGCCATGATATGAGCACGCTGTCCACCGTCACCTACGGCACGGAAGTGATGCCCGAGAGCACACTCAAGCGCTTCCACGCCGCGTTTCCGAACGTCAAGCTCCAGCAAACCTATGGCTTGTCTGAAGTCGGCATCTTGCGCTCGAAGTCGAAGTCGAACGATTCCCTGTGGGTGAAGGTCGGCGGTGAAGGCTTCGAGACGCGCATTGTCGATGGCATGTTGCAGATCAAGGCGCGCTCGGCGATGCGCGGCTACCTCAATGCGCCGAGCCCATTCACCGAGGATGGTTGGTTCATCACCGGGGACGCGGTCGAGGTCGACGGCGAGTACATCAAGATCTTGGGGCGCAAATCGGAGCTGATCAACGTCGGCGGCGAGAAGGTGTATCCCGCCGAGGTCGAGAGCGTGTTACAGACGATGCCCGGCGTCGAGGATGTTGCAGTCACCGGCATTCCGAATGCGATCACCGGCAATGTGGTGTACGCGCGCGTGAAGCTTTCGACCGGCGAGGATTTGGCTGCATTCCGTACGCGGATGCGCGCCTTCTGCGCCGAGAAATTGCCGCGGTTCGCAATTCCGCAGAAAGTCGATCTCGTCGATGCCGCGTTGCACGGCGATCGCTTCAAGAAAATGCGACGCGTGGAGTAGCCGTGCGACACGACGGACGCATCGTCGCCGATCGGGAGACGCCGATCGAATACGATCAGTTCGCTCCGTCGGGCGGGCTTGCCGTGGCAATGCGCATTGCCGGCGTGCTGACTTGGCCGCTGGTGCTGCCACTCGCGTTGCTCTCGCGCCTGTCGGATTTCATTTTCCTGACGTGCTCGCAGTCGTTAGCCTTCGTGCCGTATGTGATCGGAACGATCGTGCGCTACGAGTTCTATCGCTTTACGCTGCGTGCGTGCGGCAAGAACGTGATGATCGGCTTCGGCTCCGTGTTCCTGTACCGCGATGTCGAGGTGGGCGATAACGTGCTGATCGGCATGTACAACACGGTGCATCACTGCGATATCAAGGATTACACGCTCACCGCCGAGGGCTGCCGCTTGCTCTCAGGCCCGCACTACCATCACTACGCCACGCGCGAAAAGCCGATGGCCTTGCAAGGCGGCGCGCTGCGGCGGATCACGGTAGGCCCCGATGCATGGGTGGGCGCCAACGCCGTCGTGATGAACGACGTGCGCGAAGGGGCTATTGTCGCAGCCGGTGCGGTCGTTACTCAGGCGGTTGAGCCTTACACGATCGTCGGCGGCGTACCTGCGAAAAAGCTCGCCGAGCGGCCGTGAGTAGCGACGATGCCAGTAGTTAGCAGTGCAATAGACATAATCGCTGTCCAGTGAGCCAGTCGCGGCTCAATGTGTCTGCAGCGATCAACACGCCCCGGTTTGCAGGCTCGACACGCTTGAACGTTCATACTAGTCTCGCCCCGCGCGAATGCAGGGTTCGCCAAATGCAACTATGACGACTCCCCAACTAGAAATCCTCGATGTGCGGGAGCGCCCCAGCGTGAGTGCGGATGCGGCGGCGTTGCACGCGCAACTGTTGCCCACGAGCCCGGCGGCGCGGCTCGGCGAGGCATTCATGCGCGATGTCTATTACGGCTGTCTCGCGCGAATCGACTTGGTCAATGCGTTCGTGGCCTACGTGGATGGCACGCGAGCGGGTTTCATCATTGCGACCTCTCGCCCGGCGGATTTCATGTCGGTCGGCACGAGTCGCCGCCCCTTGCACATCGGCTGGGCGTTGCTACGCGCGTGCGCGACACGCCCGGCTCGTATCGGTGATCTGTGGTACACGGCGAAGCTGAATGCCTCGCGGCAAGGCGAAAGCGCCAGCGATGTGGGCGAACTGCTGTCGTTCGGCGTCGCCGAGGCCTATCGTCGGCCCGCCTTTGTGCGTTCGTCGGGATTGCGTATCGGTGCGCGCTTGCTCGATGCAGCGCTCGAGTATTTGCGCGCACGCGGCAGCCGACGCGTGCGTGCCATCGTCGATTCCGATAATCTTCCCGCGCAGTTGTTCTACCGAGGTGCTGGATGGCAGCTCGGCAATCCAGCGGTCACGGGTTGGGACGTTCCCACGTGTGAATTCGTGACCGAACTATGAATAGTGAGTCAGCCATGCCATCCCTTCGATTGCTGCCGCGTGAAGCGCTCGTCAAGACGAATCCCGTCGATCACGCCGACTGGAACTACCAACCGTTGATCGGAATGATTCAACGCTGGCGCTTTCGCCTGATCTCGAAGTTGCTGGCGGGGGAGCGTTGCGAGCGATTGCTCGAGATCGGTTACGGCAGCGGTGTGTTCATGCCCGAGCTGGCTCGGTACTCCACCGGGCTTTACGGAATCGATCCGCATCCTTGCAATCAACAAGTCGCCGAGAGCTTGCAGAAGCATGGCGTCGTCGCCGAACTGCACTCGGGCTCCGCTGAGTCGCTGCCGTTTCCGGATGCGCATTTCGACTGCATCGTGTCGGTCAGCGCACTCGAGTACATCCCAGATATCGATGTGGCTTGCCGCGAGATGGTTCGTGTCTTGAAGCCTGGTGGGCGACTCGTGTGTGTGACCCCCGGCTTCTCGCCGCTCGTCGATTGGGGTCTGCGAGTGTTGACTGGGGAGAAGGCCTCGCAATACGGAGATCGGCGCGAGCGTCTCATGCCCGCTCTGCATCGTTACTTCGAGCAAGAGCGCCAACTCAGCGTGCCGCCGCTCGGCGGTCGGCTGTTGCGGCTTTACAGCGCGCTGCGCATGCGGCGCCGCTGAGTCCGACTCGTTAGAGTCGCGCGCTACTGCGCAAGAACGCCCAGTCCACTTTCGCGCTCGGTAGCAGCGCAAAGCCGGCAACGATGACGGCGGGGTATGCGAGTGCGTGAAAGAACAGCGATGCTGCGAGCGCGGCCTCCGGTGCAACACCAAATGGCTTGAGTGCCAAGACGTAAGCCAGCTGGATGTTGCCGAAGTAGCCGGGCGTCGACGGCAACGATATGCCGATCACCGTGAGCACGAGCACGACCAGTGCAGCCGCCATCGGCAACTCGATGTGCGCTGCTTGCAAACTCATCCATACGCAGGCCCACATCAGTAGCCACTGCAGTAATGAGGTGACTAATGCGCTCAGCGCGAGGCGCGCGTCGCGCATGCTCGCAAGCCCGTCCACACCGCGCGCCACTTGCATCAGGATTCGCTCGCGCAACTCCGCGCGTAGGCGACTCGTTAGTACGCGGACGATGCGCAAGAAGAATTCGGTTTGATAGACGTACGCCAGCATCAGAAGTGAGACACCGGCGATCGCGGCTGCGAGCCAATAGCCAGCCGTGATCACCACGCTTGGGATCTGAGCGTGAAACGCAACGAGCGCCATGACTAGCACCACTAGAATCCCGAGCAAATCGAACACTCGCTCCAAGGCAATCGACGCAAAGATGGCGAATGCCGGCTGGCGCGTCTGCCGTGCCGCAATGGCCGTCCGAGCGAGATCGCCGAGCTGCATCGGTAGCAACGCACTTCCGGCGTAACCGATCATGACTGGGGCGAACAGCTCGCGCGTTCGCACAGTGACGATGGGCGATAGCAACTGCCGCCAGCGAAAGGTCTTCACCCAATAGAAGACAAATAGCGCCACGAGAAATGGCCCAATCCAGCGCCACTGAGCCGTGACGAGCGCACGCTGGAGCTCCGCCCAGTCCACATCGCGCATCGCGAGTGCCGCAAATAGCAAGCCGAGGGCGAGCCCCGCAATCAGCAGTACGGCGAACTTGAGCCGTGAGCCCGAGGCCACCGGTACTTGCGTCACGGGCTCAGCCACGGCTGGCACGCCTAGCTTGCAGCCACTGCGCGGCACGTCGCACCACGGCGTCCTCGGCGCCCGCCGGCCGGCCCGACAAGAACCACAACGCTGCGATGGCCGATACGTAAATGACGGCGCCCGCTCCGACGTAACCTAACAACTGCGCCAGACCGAGTAAGCTCTCGGCGGGGCGCGCGAACGCATTCGTCAAGAAATGCAGCGCGCCGAACATGCTCAAGGCCGCGACGAGGGGGCGCCACAGTTGCCGCGCGAGTTGGCCGAAAGACAAGCGCAACTGGCGCAGCACGATCCAGTAGTTCACCGGTAGTGATACAAGACCTGCCGCCAAACAGGCAATACCGGCACCGCGAGCCCCCATGGCCTGGGTCAAGAACCACATCGACGGCGCAAGCACCGCGAGGAATGCCGTCGAGACGATGGCTTGCAGATGCGGCTTACCGATAGCGAGGTAAACGGAATAGGAGTTGGTCTGCAACGCCATCGTGACGCCGAACAGAGCTAACACTTCGATCAAGTCGGCAGCATCGCTCCACTGCGGTCCTAACATCACGGGCGTCAGCGCTTCGGCAACCGCAGCGATACCGACGCCGGCTGGAACCGCGAACAGCGCGATCACTCCGATGACGGCACCGAATCCATGGCGCAAGGAGTCGCTGTTGTCGCTGAGATTCGCATACGAGGGGTAGACCGCACGGTTGATCGGCATGACCAATTCGGTCGTTGGGAGGTTTGCGACCTCGTACGACACGTTGTAGAGACCCAAGGTCCGCGCGCCTGCAGCGCGCCCGATCAGAATGTCCGAGATGCGCTCGCGAAAGAAACTCAGCACGTTGTTCACGAGTAGCCACTTGGAGAAGTGCAGCAAGTCGGCTCGACCCGCGAGCGACCAACGCGGCCGGTAGGGATGAACCCAATACGAGAGCGCGACGGAAGCGCAGCGTCCGGCGACGATGCCGGCGATCAGTGCCCAGTAGTTTCCGACCGCGAGGGCAAGTGGAATGGTGGTGAGAAAACTGGCGATCTTCTTGCCGACTTGAAAGCGAAACTCGCGTGCGAAGTCCAGTTCCTTGCGAAACGCGACAGTGCCGATGTTCTCGAATCCTTGTACGAACGCGCCGATCGCAAGCACGCTCACAATCGTGCTCAGTTGCGGCTCGCGATAGAAGCGCGCCAATTGATCTGCCAGCAGCAACATGCAGATGGCGATTGCCGCGCCGAGCAGTACGTTGAATGTCCAAGCCGTGTCGTAATGGGAGCGATCGGCGTCGCGTTTGCGGATCAAAGCGATATCGAAGCCGAACGCGGACAGCAGCTCGAGCAAAGCCACGAATGACATCGCCATCGCGACGACGCCGAAGTCGTTGGGGGTGAGCAGCCGTACGAGAATCAGGGTGCTGATGAGGCCAAGTCCGCGTTCGACGAACTTGAACAACACCATCCACATGGCCCCGGAGGCCATTTTCTTCATGGTTTCTTGCATGCGAGAGCCGACTCGGCGAACGACAGCGTGGCCCCGCGAGGGGCATTAAGCGTCCCGCCGTGCGCACTAGCGACTTAAAGTATAGGCGGCTGAGTTTTGTCACGTCGGAACTGGTTCCGATCTGTGCGACGGCGGTCGTCTACGACTTATTGCCGCCCATTCGCGATACCGAAGGCGCCCCCTGAAATAGGGACACCCGAAACGGGTACGGCGTCACGGCGCCGACGCGCCGCTATGCCTAGGATTTCGCGAGGAAATGCCCACCCGGCGCAATTGCCAAGAACACCGACACATGTGTTTAGGGGATTGCTGGAAGTGGTCATATTGCGGTGCGATAGCTTCAATGATCAAGCAGTCCGTCTCCCATCCTTCGACCGACATCGTCAATGCGTTCTCGATTGACGTCGAAGACTATTTCCATGTCGAGGCGCTTGCGCCGTCGATCCCGCGCGCGGACTGGTCGAAGATGGAGTATCGCTGCGAAGCAAGCACCCACAAGCTGCTTGAGCTCATGGCGCAACACGGTGTCCGCGGCACGATGTTCGTGCTGGGCTGGGTCGCGGAGCGTTCGCCGCAACTCGTGCGTGAGATTCAGCGCGCGGGCCACGAGGTGGCGTGCCACGGTTTCTCGCATCGGTTGATCTACAAGCAGGACCGCGAAGAATTCTTTCAAGAGACGAGCCGCTCGAAAAAGTACCTCGAGGATCTCACCGGCAAGCCGGTGCTCGGCTACCGGGCCGCCAGTTTCTCGATCATCGAGCAATCGATGTGGGCGCTCGACTGCCTGATCGATCTGGGCTTTACCTACGATTCGAGCGTTTTCCCCGTGCGCCACGATCGCTACGGGATCCCGAATTCGGAGCTGGCCCCGTACAAGATCACGGCGCCGTCGGGTCGGACGCTGGTCGAGTTCCCGATGTCGGTGGCGACCCTTGGAAACCTGCGAATTCCGGTATCCGGCGGCGGCTATTTCCGAATTTTGCCGTACGCCCTGACGCGTGCGGGCTTGCGGCAGATCAACCGGGCGCGGCGCCAGCCGTTCATGTTCTACCTGCACCCGTGGGAATTGGACCCGGAGCAGCCGCGCATCAGCACCAGCCGCTTTTCACGCTTCCGCCACTACACCAACCTGGCGCGGTGTGAGGATCGCCTGCAGCGCCTGATGACCGATTTTCGGTTCGGCAGCGTGCGCCAAGTGCTCTCGGCCGAAGGCCTGATTCCCGCCCAGGCGGGCTCCGTGGTCGTGCCGTTGGGTCGGCCGGCGGGTGCCGCTGATGGACGCCCGGCTTTCGACGGCGCACCCAACCCCAGCGCGGTCGTCGGCGCCTAATTTCTCTGCTTGTCTGAAATCGCACTCGTGCAATGCGAGATGCGCCGCACTTTTGTCAGGTCGCGTTGCGGATCGGAAAGAGCCTCAAACAGTTGCGGTATCATCGCGCGCTCACTGGTAATTCCAACTTCGAGGCTCCGGGGTTCATGACGCGTACGCCTGCTGAAAAGACATTATGTCTAGTTCCTAAGCTATGGATGGCGATTCTGGCGGGCGCTGTGCTCTTGGGGATCGGCGGTCTCGCCCGTGCCCAAGGCGCGGCTGCAAGCCCGGCCACGGCCGCTCCAGGGGCTCCTCCGGGGGCTCCAGCGGCTGGCGCATCGGCCAAGGTCGTCTCGTCCACCGATGATACGGGCTCCCTGTACATCATCGGCCCCGGCGACACGATCCAGGTGTTCGTGTGGCGCAATCCCGAGCTGTCGGTCACGGTTCCGGTCCGGCCTGACGGAAAGATTTCCACGCCGCTGGTTGAGGACATGATCGCGGTTGGGAAGACGCCCACGCAGTTAGCGCGCGACGTTGAAACCGTATTGGCGGAATACGTGCGATCACCGCAGGTGAACATCATCGTCAGCTCCGCGCTGAGCGTGTTTTCGCAAGTGAAGGTGGTTGGCCAGGTCCGCACGCCGCAGGGCATTCCGCATCGCGAGGGAATGCGCGTTCTGGATGCTCTGTTGTTAGTCGGTGGCTTGACGGATTTCGCCTCGCCTAATCGCGCCAAAATCGTTCGCCAGGTCAACGGCAAGTCGACAGAGATTCGCGTGAAACTCGGGGCCTTGCTCGAGCGCGGCGACATGCGCCAGAACCTCGAGCTGAAGCCCGGCGACGTGTTGATCATTCCCCAATCGATTTTCTAGTGCCCCCGTGTGCACCGCTGTGTGACGTGGGCGGAGAGTGACGCATGATTGATCGAAAGCATCGGGCCACGAGCGCACTCTGTGTTCTGGCGTTGGTCGCCAGTGGCTCGCTGTGCGCCCAGGACTACAACCTCATTCTGAAGACCGGCGTGGGTTTCACGGACAACGTGACCCGAACGGCCGCGTCGCCAGAATCGGCGAGTGCGGCGATCGCAGGCCTCGAATTCACGGCGCAACGCGACCAGGGCCGCCTCACGCTGGAAGGCATCGCCGATATCTCCTACTTGTGGTTCTTCGGCACCGACGTCGTCGATAACGATCTGTTTGGCAGCGCTGATTTTCGCGGTGCCTACGAGATCATCCAAGATCGATTCTCCTGGATGGCAAGTGAAAGCTACGCGCGCTTGCGCGAGGACTTTCTCGTACCGTTTTCACCTAACAACAGCCAAGGGTTCAATCAGTTTCAGACGGGGCCGAACATCACGCTGCCGTTGAGTGCGAACATGAACTTCGAGGCTGAGGGCCGCTACAGCCGCTCAGATTTTTCGAGCAGCGAAGAGTTCGACTCCGAGCGCTTCTTGGGCGGCATCGGTTTGACGCGGCGGCTGTCGCCGCGGAGCCAGATCGGCATCAGCGCGAGTGTTGAGCGATTTGAGGCGTCCGATACGACGGTTGTGCTCGACAACCCCGAGTTTGATCGGCGCGAGTATTCGCTCGAGTTTCTGACGGACTCCGTTCGCACCGAACTCAACATTGAAGCTGGCGTCACGGAGGTCGAGGGCGCCGTCGTCGACCAGAGCGGACCGTTATTTCGCATCCTATTGCTGCGGCGTTTGACGCCGAGCTTTTCGCTGCAATTCGATGCGGGTCGCGAGTTCTCGACCACCGGCGAGCGAGCGCGGCGATTCCGGGTTGATGAAGCTCCGACCAGCGACTACGACTTGCTGCTGCCGGCGGCCGAGCCGTTCGAGCAGACGCGGTTCGGTGCGACGCTGTTCTATCGTCGGCCGCGGACGACGGTGTCCCTGACCGGTAGCTCAGTGAAAGAAGAGTATTCCGTCAGCACTTCGGTGAACCGTCGGCTGAGCGACTTCCGATTTATCTTCCAGCGGCGGATGACGCCGCAGCTTGATCTGACTGTGCAGCTCGGGCAGACGACCGACAAGCTCGAGGCGCAGCCGTATGACATTGAGGACCGCCTACTCGGCGTGGCGGTGCGTTGGCGCTTCACGCGCGCGATGTCCGTGGCGTTGACGCTCGAAGACCGGCAACGCGATGGCAGCTTCGGCGGCTTCGATTACGACGAGCGCTCGGCCCGACTGCTGCTGCGCTATGCGCCGTGGTCGCCGGATTCGGTCACGACAGAAGAGGTCGAAGGACCGCGCTAGCGCATCCTTCATCCGTTCGCACTTCCCGCAAAGGTCAATTCGTTATGTGTGGCATCGTAGGCGCAATCGCTGAACGCAATGTAGTTCCGATCTTGATGGAAGGCCTGCGCCGCCTCGAGTATCGCGGCTACGACTCCGCCGGCCTCGCTGTGCTGAACGGCACTGCGAAGCTGAAGCGCATGCGCACCGTCGGCAAGGTGAAGATGCTGCAAGATGCGATCGAGGCCGACCCGACGCACGGCAAGATCGGCATCGCGCATACGCGCTGGGCCACGCACGGTGTGCCCTCGGAGCGCAACGCGCATCCGCATATTTCTCGCGATGGTCTTGCGATCGTCCACAACGGCATCATCGAGAATCATGACGAGCTGCGCGATGAGTTGAAGCGCGCGGGCTACACCTTTTCGTCGGAAACCGACACGGAAGTGATCGCGCACCGTATTCACCATCACTTGGCGTCGCACAAGGACTTGTTCAAGGCGGTGCGCGCCACGGTGGCGGAGCTCGAGGGCGCCTATGCGCTCGCGGTTGTTAGTGAGCACGAGCCGGAGCGCATCATCTTGGCGCGCGAAGGTTGCCCGGTCGTCGTCGGCTTGGGCGTCGACGAGAATTTTGTAGCGTCAGACGTGTCTGCGCTGTTGCCTGTGACGCGCCGCTTCATGTTCCTCGAAGAGGGCGACGTGGCGGAGGTTCGCCGGACGTCGATCAAAGTGCTCGACAAAACCGGTGCGAGCGTCGAGCGGCCGATTCGCGAGAGCGAGCTGTCAGCCGATGCGGCCGAGAAGGGTCAGTATCGCCACTTCATGTTGAAAGAGATCCACGAGCAGCCGCGCGCCGTGGCGAACACGTTGCAGGAGCGTGTGGCGAACGGGCGCTTGCTCGAAGCGGCATTCGGGCCGGCGGCCACCGAGATCTTCAAGCGCACGGAGCACGTGCATATCGTCGCGTGCGGCACGAGCTATCACTCGGGTGCCGTTGCGCGCTACTTCATTGAGCAGATTTGCAAGATTCCATGCTCGGTTGAGATCGCGAGCGAGTACCGCTACCGCAATCCGGTCGTGCCGAAGAATTCGTTGTTCGTGACGATCTCGCAGTCGGGCGAGACGGCCGACACGCTCGCGGCGTTGCGTCTGGCGAAGCAGGCGGGTTATCTCTCGTCGCTGGCAATTTGCAACGTGCCGGAGAGTTCGCTCGTGCGCGAGTCGGAACTCGTGATGCTGACGCGCGCGGGTCCGGAGATTGGCGTGGCCTCGACGAAAGCGTTCACGACGCAGCTCACGGCGCTCAGCATGCTCGTGATCGCGATCGCGAAATATCACACGGCTGACGCCGAGCGCGAGCGCGGCTTGGTGCAGCGCCTGGTCGAGATTCCAGGCTTGATCGAAAAGACACTCGCACTCGATCCCGTCATCCATGAGTTGGCGAAGCGCTTCGCCGAGAAGCACCACACGTTGTTCCTGGGCCGCGGTGCGATGCACCCGATCGCGATGGAAGGCTCGCTCAAGCTCAAGGAAATCTCGTACATCCATGCGGAGGCGTATCCGGCTGGCGAGCTCAAGCACGGGCCGCTCGCGCTCGTGGATGCGGACATGCCGGTGATCACGGTAGCGCCTAACAACGACTTGCTCGAGAAGCTGAAGTCGAACTTGATGGAAGTGCGCGCGCGCGGCGGCGAGTTGATCGTGTTCGCCGACCCGGACTCCGGGATGGAATCGTCGGAAGGCGTCACGGTCATCAACATGCCGAAGCATGTCAGCTACTTCCAGGCGCCGATCGTCTACACGATTCCGTTGCAGCTACTGTCGTACCACGTCGCCATCTTGAAGGGCACGGACGTCGACCAGCCGCGTAATCTCGCCAAGAGCGTGACGGTCGAGTAGTTAGGTGCGGGCCGCAACGAGCGGCTTGGCCTCGAGATCGTAGTCGCTCGCGCCCGTGATGCGCACGTCGGCCCACTCGCCGACACGCAGCGCGCCGCCGCCCTTGATGCGGACGATTCCATCGATTTCCGGCGCATCTCCGCGGGTGCGGCCGATCGCGAGCTTCCCGTCGAGCGCATCGATCAGCACCCGCTCTTCTCGGCCGACGCGGCGCGCGAGGCGCTCGCGGCTGATGGCCGAGGCGCGTTCCATGAACCGCTCGTAGCGCGCTTGCTGCACATCCGCAGGCACATGGTCGGCAAGCGCATTGGCGGTGGCGCCTTCGACCGGGGAGTACTTGAAGCAGCCCACGCGGTCGAGCTGGGCTTCGTCGAGCCAGTCCAATAACTCTGCGAACTCAGCCTCGGTCTCGCCCGGGAAGCCCACGATAAATGTGCTGCGGATCGTGAGATCCGGCGCCACACGGCGCCACGCACGAATGCGCTCCAGGACATCCTCGGCATGTGCCGGGCGGCGCATGCGTTTCAGTACGCTCGGCGAGCCGTGCTGAAACGGGATGTCGAGATACGGCAGGATGCGGCCTTCGGCCATCAACGGAATGACGTCGTCGACGTGTGGGTAGGGGTACACGTAGTGCATGCGCACCCAAATGCCGAGCTCCCCAAGGCCGCGCGCGAGATCGAGGAAGCGTGTGTCATAGGCGTTACCCCGCCATTCGCCGCTCGCATAGCGGATGTCGACACCGTACGCGCTCGTATCTTGCGAGATGACTAACAACTCTTTCACGCCAGCGCGGGCAAGCTTCTCGGCCTCGCGCAGCACGTCGTCGATGCGGCGACTCGCGAGCTTGCCACGCATCGCCGGAATAATGCAGAAGCTGCATTTGTTGTTGCAGCCCTCGGAGATCTTCAGATACGCGTAGTGCCGCGGCGTGAGGCGAATGCCTTGCGGCGGCACGAGGTCGGTGAACGGATCGTGCTTGGGTGGCAGATGCTGATGCACGGCACCGATCACGTCTTCGTACGCGTGGGGGCCTGTCACTTTCAACACGCGCGGATGGCGCTCGAGGATGCGCTCGGGGCGCGCACCGAGGCAGCCCGTGACGATCACTTTGCCATTCTGTTCGAGCGCTTCGCCGATGGCATCGAGCGATTCATCAACGGCGCTGTCGATGAAGCCACACGTGTTCACGACGACAACGTCAGCCGCGTCATACGACGCCGCCACTTCATAACCCTCCGCGCGGAGCTGCGTGATGATGCGCTCGGAGTCGACGAGGGCCTTGGGGCAGCCGAGGCTGACGAAACCGACTTTCGGGTTCTTGCGGGACATGCCGCTATCGTAACCCGCGCGCTGGGTTCGCTGCGTTTCCATCCAAGACGGCCGTCGCGAGTGCGACGGCAACCACAGGGAGCGAGCGTTATGGCAAGCAATTTGGCAAGCACACGAGTCGCCGGTGCATCGGGTCGCATGATGCTGGTCGCGGCGCTGCACGTCGGCGCGGGCGTTTTGATTACCCAAGGGCTCGATCTCAAGCTCGGACCGAGCGTCGTGCCGCCGGTCATCACGGCAACGGTTGAGCCGCGCGTGGAACCGCCGGTGATCGTCGAGCACAGGCCGGTCGTGCCAGGCGGCGTGAGCGTCGACGATTGGATTCCGAAAGAGCTCGATTTCGACAAGGCACAGGACGATGCCGACACGACAGCGCCAACCGTCATCGATGAGTCGCCCGGCACGAGTGATGGCGCCGGCAGTGGAGCCGACGTCGGGCCTCCCACGCAGCTCGTGGCCGTGCAAGTCGACAGCCGCTATCCGCTGACGCAACCGCCGTATCCCGCAGCCTCCATTCGGATGAACGAGGAGGGTGCTGCCGTCGTGAGCGTGTATGTATTACCGAACGGCCGTGTGGGCGATGCGCGCATCGAGCGAAGTACGGGTCACGCACGGCTCGATGCCGCCGCACTCGCCGAGGCCAAACGCTGGCGCTTGCGGGCCGCGACGCGCGACGGCGTTGCCTTCCCTGACTGGTACTCCGTGCGCGTGGTATTCCGTTTAGATCAACTCGGGCGCCAGCGCTAGCGTGCCGCTCGTTCGCCTGACGGATGACGTTATCCGCATCTCGGACCAGACAAGCCTCGCGGCTTCTCGGAGTCGTGCGCCGCATGAGTAGATACGCGTCCTAACGGATTCCAGGGCGCGCCGTCCTCATGCGGCGCCGACGCATGTATCGAAAAGAGGTAGTCATCGTCGGTGGTGGCATCGGTGGTCTCTCGGCAGCGCTGGCGCTGCAAAGAGCCGGCGTCGCCGTGCGCGTGTATGAACAAGCGCCGCAGTTGATCGAAATGGGCGCGGGCTTGTCGCTGTCGCCAACGGCTGTGCATGGCCTTAATCACTTGGGCTTGCAAGCCACGTTGCAGCGCGAAGCCTATGCGCCCGAGGATCAAGCGGTGCGGCATTACCGCGACGGTCGTCCGTTGGTCCGAGTCAACCGCGGCAGTGCTTTGCTGCAACGTTACGGTGAACGGTACTACTTGATTCACCGCGCCGACTTGCACGACGCGTTGGTCGCGGCCGTGCGCGCGAACGATCCCAACGCGATTCACTTGGAGCATCGGCTGCGCAGTTTTGAGCAGCGCGGGGAGCGCGTGTATTTGGAATTCGATAACGGCACACGCACGGACGCTGCCGTACTCGTGGGTGCTGACGGTTCGCGCTCCGTCGTGCGGCACGGCTTGTTTGGTGCGGGCGATCCGCAGTTCACGGGCTACATTGCCTGGCGCGGGCTCGTGCCGATGGAACGCGTACCGCCCGAAGCGCTGGATCCGCCGAGCGGCATTTTCATCGGTCCGCGACACCTGGTGAATCGCTACCCGGTACGTCGCGGGACCTTGCTCAATTTCGTGGCGTTTGCCGAGCGCAGCGATTGGACGGCTGAGGGATGGTCCATTCGCTCCAGCGTGTCCGAGTTGTTAGAGGAGTTTGCGGGTTGGCACGAAGATGTGCTGGCGTTCATGCGCCAGACGCCGCCGGAGCAGCTGTTCAAGTGGGGTCTGTTCGATCGCGAACCGTTGGCGAATTGGACGCGGGGTCGAACGACCTTGCTCGGCGACGCAGCCCATCCGGTGTTGCCGTTCCTCGGGCATGGTGCGGTGCTCGCAATCGAAGATGCGGTCGTGCTAGCGCGTACCTTGGCTGGAGAGGAACCGGTTGAGGAGGCCTTGCAACGTTACGAACAGGCGCGGCGACCGCGCGCCACGTTCGTCGTTCTGCAGTCGCGCGAGGCGGGCAAGCAGTTTCACCACGCCGACCCTGACAATTACAGCGCGCGCTCGAAAGGCCGCTCGGCCGATGAGGGTCTCGGGCTGTTCGAGTACAACCCCGTGACGGCGGCGCTCTAGCACCGCCATTCGCAGCTTACTTCGCGACGACGACTAACTCGGTGCGCCGATTTTTCGCGCGGCCTTCTTCGGTATCGTTGGTATCGATCGGCTTGTCGGCGCCGAAGCCGATCGCCGTCAAACTTTCCGGCGCCACACTCAGTTCGAGCAATGAATTCCGTACGGCATCCGCGCGCGCCTGCGACAGGGTCTTGTTGCGCTCGGCATTACCGCGACTGTCGGTGTGGCCCTGCAGTTCGATTTTGACGGCCGGATACGCCGCGAGCACTTTGGCGATGTCGGTCAGTGCCGGCATCGATGCGGCGTCGATCTGCGCCGTGCCGATGGCGAAGCGCAACTCGTTCAACACGAACGAACGAGGCACCGTCGTGTCGTTGCCATCGCGCAAGAACGCTAACAACTGAGCTGCGGCAGAATCGGGAGCTCCCGTCAGCTCGACCACGGGTGCCGGCGCGGGCGGCTCGACTGACGCAATGGTGTCCGCTGGCGGTTGCGTCAACGGTTCCGCTTCGGGGGCGCTCGGTTCGGTCGTGGCGGGCGCCGTGGGCGCCGGTGCGGCGGGGACCGGCGGCGCTGCAGTTTCGGGTGCGGGCGGCGGAGCCGGATTTTTCTCCTGACAAGTCTTGAGCCCCCATGCAAAGAGCAAGGTCGCCACGGGGACGATGATCCACGGAATCATCGAGCCGCGCTTCGACGGCGCGGGCTCGGCAGGGACTTCGGCCGCGGGTGCTTCGATGGCATGAGGCGCAGCTTCCGAAGCTGTGGCCGGTGCGCTGCTCGCCGACGCTGCGGCCGGTGGCGGCGCGCGCGAGGTTGTCGGCTCCGAGATCATGACCGGGGCGCTCAAGTCGGCCACGCCGAGCGCGGCAGCGAGCCCGGGCGGTGCGATGCCGCCCATCATGCTCTTGGCAGCTCCGAGTGAGCCTAACAACCCGGCGGCGTTCAAGCCGGAGCTCTTGGCTTGCTTGCCGATGACGCCGAGGACCACGGGCACGGCGAGGTTGAGCAGCGCTGCCGCCGAACTGCGCCGGATTCCGCCGAAGCTCGCGAGCATGTCTGTGACCGCCTCCGTGCGGCTGCCGAGAACCGTGCTCATCAGACTTTTGCCCGTGTTCAGGACAGCGTCCGTTTGGCCGCCGCCGCCGAGCGCGGTGCCGAGATCCGCGAGCAGACCGCCGTCGTGCTTGCCAGCATTCACCAAATCGAGCAATCGCCCAGCGCCATTTTCGCTGTTGCCAAAATTGTTCACGAGGCCCGCGAGTACGGCAGGCACTACGCCGTCGACCAGCGCTTTTTGCGTGGCACCCGCACCTTCGCCCAGATTGCTCGCGATCTTGCCGATCACCTCATCCGTCAGGTGATGCTTTACGAGATCGAACAAATTCATGGACGGCTCCGGTCGCGAGAATGGGCGGCGTGATTATGCCTGCATTGCCTCCCGGGACGCTTCGTTCCGCAGCCACTGACGTCGAACGCAGGTGGTAAAGTCTGGGCAGACCCGTGTGTGTATGGATATACAGATGACTGCCACAACTGCCACTGCCGCCGAAACGCTGCCGACTCTCGCGACGCGCGCCGATGGCGCGTATCTCGATTTCGTCGAAGGCTTTCGCGAATACTTGCTGGGCTCCGGCACCGAATTTGAAAAGCGCCTGAACGATGCGGCCGTCGCCGAAGAGGCGCGGCGCGGTCGGCCCTTTACGGACGTCGAGGAGATTCGCGCGTTCCTCGAGAGCATGCCGATCACGCATCTGCGCAACCGACTGACGCGTACGCAGCAGGAGATGCAGTGGTTCAAGCTGCGCGACTCGTTTGCGGCGCAGCGGGCCGAGTTGTTAGCCGAGCTCGAGGCGTGGGATGCGCGCGGCCCGGCGAAGCTGGTGCTCGATCCAAATTTCGTCCATCCGCCCTATACCAACGTGCATTTCCACTTGCAGCCCGGCGGCTATCACAAGGACCCGCTGGCCGGCTTCATGTACCACTACGGTACGAAGGTGTTCTTCCGGGGCGACAACGATCACGACGAACTGCACGACAAGCTCGTCGGCTTCGTGCCGCCGCCGCAGCAGGGCGAGGTGCGACGCATTCTCGACCTTGCGTGTTCGATGGGGCAAAGCACCACGGCATTCAAGGCGCGATTCCCGGCCGCGGAGGTGATCGGCATCGACCATTCCGCCCCGATGCTGCGTGCGGCGCATCGCCGTGCGTCGATGATGGGCAGCGACGTGACGTTCATGCAGCGCCTCGCAGAGGACACGCGCTTCCCGGCGGCACATTTCGATCTCGTGTTTGCCTTCATTCTGTTTCACGAACTGCCGCAGCGGATCGTCAAAGCGGCGTGCCGCGAGGCAGCGCGTGTGCTGCGCCCGGGCGGCGTATTTGCGGTGTACGACTTCACCGAGACTGCGACGAAATCGCCGTATCAGCGTTACCACCGCTACTTCGATGCGCGCCACAACGGTGAGCCGTACTCGCAAGACTTCTGCGATTGCGATCTGGCGGCGATCTTGCGCGACAGTGGCTTCAGCTTCGTCAAAGCGGTGCCGCTGCCTGATCGCTCTGGCGGCGCCGGCTACATGAAGCACTGGTACGCCGTCCGATGAGCACGAGTACGGATTCGCACAACGTGGATAGTGAGCAGACGCCCGAAACGGGGACGCCCATCGCGGGCGACAATCCGGTGTACTTGCCCGATCCCGTGCTCGACGCGACCGTGCGCATGGTCGTGGAGCTCGCGGCGCAAGTGTGGGTCGACCGTGAGCGTTTGTTAGTGGTCGAGCAGTTGCTCGCCGAGCGTGGCGTGGTGACGCGCGAGGCGATTGAGCATTATCAGCCGAGTCCCGAGGTGGCCGCGGCGTGGAAAGCACGGCGCAATCAGTTCGTCGAGGATGTGTTCAAGCCCTTGCGGACCTTGCCGTTGCGGAAGTAGTTAGGGAGCGCGAGGTGTTGCGCTTGATTGCGTCGTTGTCGTCTGCGCCGATTCGCGCGCTTGCCGTCGCGGCGGTCTGCGGGTTCTTCGCGGCCTGCCAGAGCGTGGCGCCACGGGCCGCAGCGCCCGAGCCGATCGCGGGTGCCGAATGGACGCGGCCAGGCTTCAGCGGCGCCGCGCCGTTCGGCGCTGCGATATTGGTCGTACACGATGCGAAGTTCGATGCCACGCTGCCACGCTTGGGCGTGATCGAGTTACCCGCGCTCGGGCCCGCTCGCTATCACGCCGTGACGGTGTCGGATTGGCGCGGGCGCATGGCCGATGACTTGGAGGCGCTGTGCCGCCTGCCGGGCGGTGACAACCATTTCTTGGCGGTCGAGAGTAGCCACCGCACGGGCGCGCCGGCGCGTTTGATCCATCTGAGCGTGACCGGCAATGCCGCAGACGGCTGGCGGGTAATCGTTGAGGGTGTCGCGACCTTGCCGCGTTCACCCGAGGCGACACCGATCGCGGATCCGGCGAATTATGAGGGGCTCGCGTGCCTGCCGGCACCCGCAGCTGCGCAGATTCTTGTGTTGTTAGGCGATCGCGGCGGTTCGCGCGAGTCGCCGTTCGGCGCGCTGCGCTGGTTCGCGTTGAACCCGGACACGATGCAAATCACGAGCGACGCTGCCGGTCTTGCCGGGCTCGAAGTCCGCGCTCCCGGCGATTGGCGCGACATGCCTGGTGTGCGCGCCATTGCCGATCTTGCGGTGGATTCTGCAGGTGTCGTCTGGGCGAGTGCGACGCGTGATCCAGGCGATGCGGGGCCGTTCGAGTCGCGCATCTATCCGATTGCGCGACTGGCCGACGGCAGTGCCGCGCCGGTGGCCATCGAGCCGGGCGCGGTGCGCTGGCGCCTGGATGGCGTCAAAGTGGAGGCACTCGCACGCCTCGCGGACGATCGCTGGTTCTTTGCGACCGACGACGAAGCGTACGGCGGTGCGTTCGGCTTCTTGCCGCTAACGACTAACGACCATACGTCGCCATGAGCTCGGCGACCGCGAGCGTATTGCCGTTGACGTTGTAGCCGACAAAAGCGGCGGTGGCGTTCGGCGGTAGGTCGAGCTTGTCGACCTTCAGCGCATGGAGCCGAAAGAAATAGCGATGCGGCTTCGTGCCCGCGGGCGGGCAAGGTCCGCCGTAGCCGCGAACGCCAAAATCCGTCACGCCTTGCACGGCGCCCGCCGGCAACGCCTTGCCGTCTTCAGTGCCCGCGCCGGCAGCGAGGCTCGTGGCGCTCGCCGGAATGTTGTAGACCACCCAGTGCCACCAACCGCTGCCGGTGGGTGCGTCGGGGTCGTGCACCATCAAAGCGAAACTCTTGGTGCCCGCAGGTGCGTCGTGCCAGCGCAGGGCGGGCGAAATGTTTTTGCCGCTGCAGCCGAAACCATTGAACACATGCGCTTCGCCAATCGACTTGCCAGCGGCAATGTCGGTGCTCATCAAATGAAAGCGCGCGGCCTTCGGCTTTGCGGTGTCGCTCGCGGTGGCCGTGAGCGATGCAACGACGCCGACGAGTAGCAACATCCAAGTACGCATGGGGCTCGACCTCTTTTGAAAAGCACGGGTGAGTTCGCATTCTGCCAGCGGCGCTCGGCCGCTCGCAAATGCTAAACCCGTCGGGCATAGTGCGCCGCATGGCTGCGTACAATTATTTGTTCGTCTCGTATTCCGCATTGATCAGCGATATCGCGTGGCAGATCGCCAAAGAAGGTCATGCGGTGAAGTACTACATCGACTCCGAGCGCGATCGCGACATCGCCGACGGCTTCGTGCCGAAGGTGAGTGACTGGAAAGCGGAAGTGGATTGGGCCGATGTGATCGTATTCGACGACACCCTCGGCCACGGCACGCTCGCCGCCGAGTTGCGCGCGCGGGGCAAAAAGGTGATCGGCGGCACGCCCTACACCGATCGGCTCGAGGATGACCGATCTTTCGGCCAAGACGAATTGCGCAAAGCCGGTGTCAACATTCTGCACTACCGCGAGTTCACGAACTTCGACGAGGCCATCGCCTACGTGAAAGCGAACCCGGATCGCTATGTCATCAAGCCGAGCGGCGAAGCGGGCAACGTCAAGCGCCGCTTGTTCGTGGGTGATGAAGACGACGGCGAAGATGTCGTGCGCGTCCTCGAGGCGTACAAGAAATCCTTTCCCGACGAAATCAAAGTGTTTCAGTTGCAGAAGCGCGTGACGGGCGTCGAGGTGGCTGTCGGCGCGTTCTTCAATGGCAAAGAGTTCGCGTATCCCATCAACGTGAACTTCGAACACAAGAAGCTCTTCCCGGGCAACATCGGTCCTTCGACCGGCGAGATGGGCACGACGATGTTCTGGTCGGGTCCTAACAAGCTGTTCAATTCCACGCTGCGCAAGATGGAGCCCTTGCTCGCGCGCGAGGGGTATGTGGGTTATGTGGATCTCAATTGCATCGTGAATGGGAACGGCATCTATCCGCTCGAGTTCACGTCACGCTTCGGCTATCCGACGATCAGCATTCAGCAAGAGGGCATGAGCACGCCGATCGGCGAGTTTTTCCACGATCTGGCTGCAGGCACGATCAACAAGTTCAAAGTGAAGAGTGGCTTTCAGCTCGGCGTACGCATCGTGGTCTCGCCGTTCCCATTCGATGACGATGCCACCTTCAACTCGGTGTCGAAGAATGCAGCCATCCTGTTCAAGAAGGGCATTCCTGAAGAAGTGCACATCGAGGATGTGAAGCAGGTCAACGGGCAGTGGTATGTCGCGGGCACGTCGGGCGTCGTGCTCATCGTGTGCGGGCTCGGACCGACGATGCGCCAAGCGCAGGCGCAAGCGTACTCGCGAATCAAAAACATCATGATTCCCGACATGTACTACCGCGATGATATCGGCGAGCGCTGGTTCGAAGATCACGACAAGCTCCACACGTGGGGCTATCTGCGCGAGTCCTGAGTGCGCTTGGCAACGGGTATCTTGGGCGTCGCGGGCTACGTGCTCGCTGGTTTGGCGGTCGTGTCGCTGACGCTCGCAGCTTACTTGGCACGCAATTCGTTAGCATTTGCGGGCGACACGCGCGAGACACAAGGGCGCGTGACAGGCTATGTCGAGTCAGCATCGGACACGGGGCCGCGCTATACGCCGGTGGTCGAATTCACCGATAGCAGCGGCGTGCGACGCGAATTCCGTGGTCAAACGAACACGTCAGTGAGGCGCTTCGCGGTGGGAGCCGAGGTGCCCGTTCGCTACTTGCAGCGCGACCCTAATGAAGCGCGCATCGCGTTATTCGTCGATAACTGGTTAGGTGCCGTGATCGCGGCGGTGCTCGGTGCCGCCGCAGCGGGTGCGGCATACTTGTTAGTTCGCGCGTCGCGTCGCGAATGGGCGCACGCGCCCTAACGAGCGAAGGCAGCGATCGCCGTCGCCAGCAGTGCGCAAGTGACGAGCGTGATCAGGGGCAGACGAGAGCGGCGCATGGTCCGAGCCTCGAAGGAAACCGCAGCGGATGGGCGCATGATGCCGCGAATACCGCGCCGAGCGTGAGTCGGCAAATCGCGACTTCCGGCGATCTGTGATCCGAGTCCGGCTTTCAGCCGCGAAACTGGGCGTATTGCGCGCGTAGTTCGCGCTTCAAGACCTCGCCTTGCAAGGTCAGCGGCAGGCTGTCGACGAGCCGCACGTAGCGCGGCACCTTGTACTTGCTGAGGTTTGCAGTGCAATGCTGCAGCACGGCTTGCTCGGTCAATGCGGACCCCGGCTTCGGCACGATCAGCGCGAGGCCCACCGAGCCCCACTTGGCGTCCGGTACGCCGATGACGGCGACATGCAAGATGCCACCTAACTCCGCGATCGTGCGCTCGATCTCGACCGGGTACACGATATCGCCACTCGTGACGAACGTATCCTTGATGCGATTGACGACGCGCAATGTGCCGTCGTTCTCGATGCGGCCCGCATCCCCCGTGCGCAACCAGCCCTGGACGAAGCCGGTGCGCGTGGCTTCATCGTCGTGCCAATAACCCGGCGTCACTCCCGGGCCGCGCACCTGGATCTCGCCGATCTCACCGCGCGCGAGTTCACGACCGAACTCATCACCGATGCGAATCTCCACATGCATCATCGGGTAGCCCGCCGCGCCGTAGTTGCCGCGTGCGAGATGCGGTGGAATCAACGCCACCGAGAATGCTTCCGCGAGTCCGTACCACTGCGACAACGGTGCGCCTTTGCGGTCCCAAGCTTCGAGCAATTCGCGCGCGACTGGAGCATCGCCGACGCCGAGCATTTTCACCGTCGGAAAGCGCGCACTCGCGAATCCTGGCAAATGGCTCATGGCGATGTAGTGCGCGGGCGCGCCGATCGCATGCGTGATGTTCTGCGTGCTATCCGAGAGCAGCGCCAACGAGCGTGTGGCGTCGAAGCGCTGCATCACGACCACCGAGCCGCCCCAATGGAACAACGACACGGCACCGCACAGCATCACCGGGTGGAACAGCGGTGAGTAGGCGAGCATCCGTGCTTCGCGATTGACCGCCGCATGCAGCGCCGCGTGCACGGCGTTGTTCATGCTCATGCGATGGTTGTAGATCACGCCCTTGGGTTGTGCCGTGGTGCCCGAGGTGTACATCAACATGTTCATGTCGTCGTACGTGATGCTGCTCATCGTCACCGCGGGCGTGTGATCGCGGATGAGCGCCTCGTATTCGCTCGACTCGAGCGTGGGCCGGCGGAGCACGCGCGGCGCTTTGATGTGGGTTGTCAGCGCTTCGAACTCCGCATCGTAGATGAGCACGCGGGGCTCACCATTCTTGACGATGGCACCCAGCTCCTCGGCCGTGAGCCGGAAGTTGAGCGGCATGAATACCGCGCCGAGCTTCCAGCAGGCGAACAGCGTTTCGAGTTGGTCGCTGCTGTTGTGCGCAAGCATGGCCACGCGGTCGGTCTTGCCGATGCCGAACACTTTGCGCAGTGCCGTCGCGAGTCGCGTCGTGCGCTCGTTGAACTCGCGGTAGCCGAATACACGCCCCGTGGCGAGATCCGAGACTGCAACCGCATCGGGCGTGGCCCGACCGTGATACTCGAGCCAATCGAAAACGACTTCGGCACTCATGGCGGAATGATACCGCTGCGCGCCATCGGCGTGCGTTCCGTCGAAGCGCTGTGGGCTATCCTTGGCGCTATGTCATCCGCCATTAGCCCAGCCGCTGAATTTGATCGCGACTACTACCGCCGCTTCTATCTCGATCCGCGCACGGCCGTGACCTCGCGCGCCGAGATGCGTGCGCGCGCCACTCTCATCGCGGCGTATGCCGAACATATCGGCTTGCCCGTGCGGCGTTTGCTCGATGCGGGCTGTGGCATGGGACTGTTGCGTGTGCCGCTGCTAAAGAAGCTCAAGCGTTGTGAGTATGTCGGGCTCGAAGCGAGCGAGTATTTGTGCGAGCGCTTTGGTTGGGAGCACGGCTCGATCGCCACGTGGCGCAGTTCGCGTCCATTCGACCTCGTCATTTGCTACGACGTGCTGCAATACCTCGACGACGCGACAGCGCGTCGGGCGCTTGCCAACCTGGCGCGGCTGACGCGCGGCGTGTTGTATCTGACGGCACTAACAACCGAGGATTGGCATCGCAATTGCGACCGCGAGCGCACGGACCGCAACGTGCATCTGCGCCCAGGGGAGTGGTATCGCACGCGGCTGCGGCGGCATTTTCGTGAAGTCGGGGCGGGATTCTGGCTGCGGCGCGGCGCGCCGCTCGTTGCTTGGGAACTGGAGACAGCCGCGCGCGGTTGAGGGCACTTCGCGGCTGTCCGCGATCGCCGACCGATAAGCTATTGATTTTATTGGATCTTGCAGCGCGGTGTCGCCGAAATCGCCGCGCCAAAACCACATTATGTCTGCTCCTGCGGACAATCTTGCGCCTCCGCGGCCCGGTTCGCGCGCCTGTCTCCGGCGATCTCGCGCCAAGTCATTGATTCCCAAAAAGACCGTTGTTCATGGCACGCGAGTTGCCTCTCTCAGTTGCGGGGCTACACCCGCGGCCATGCGCCGTCGCGGTGTGCCGAGTTTTTTTGTGAAGGAGATGTTCATGATGAAGAAAACCCTCATTGGTTCTGTTGCCCTCGTGCTCGTATCGAGCGCCGCCTTCGCGAGTGAAGGTGCGAAGACGGACGGTGTTGCGCATGCAGCCGCGAGCTTCGAGAGCCTCGACGCCGACAAGGATGGCCGCGTGTCGTTGACCGAAGCTGCGGCTGACAAGTCGACGACAGAGCACTTCTCGAGCGCCGACAAGAACGCCGACGGTTATCTCGATGCCGAGGAGTTTGCGACTGCCGGTAAGCCGAAGTCGTAAGCGAGCACTCGAGCTAACGAGTACTCGGCCAGCCACAGACACGCGTGTCGTCTGTGGCTGGCCGCCTCCAGAGCGAAGGGAACGCATGGCTCTTTGTCAACGCAGTTCGCGGTTACGTGCAGTGGCTCGGCCGACGGCATGGCATGCCGATCGCTGGGCACTACTGATCGACTTCGAAGCGTGGCTCGAGCAGGGCGCTCCGACGCACGCGAGTGTTTCCATTCGAACGCTTGCGCTGCTCGGCGCACTGCATGAGCGCTTGGGTGGCGCGGTCGCGTTCGTGTCGCGACAGCCGATTGCGGTCGTCGACGAGTATTTGTACCCATTGCGAGCGGCGTGCGCAGGGCTTCAGGGACTGGAGCGGCGGGATGCGCGAGGCGGTGAGCACCGGCTGCGGACGGATGCCCGACTTGCGCACGTGCGCTCCTTACCGCAGGCGCGAGATCTGGTCGGACAGGTGACCCTGTCGGCATTCATGGCGGAGACGCCGTTTGCGGGCCGTCGTCCGCTGTGGTTCGGGCCTACGCACAGCTCACGCGTGATCGAGCACTACGTTACGGACTTGGGCGGCGCGATCGTGGCAGCGCCGAGTCGCCGCGCCGCGCGCAGCGCGGAACCGGCCTTCGATGCTTGCGCGCGCGACTTGTTAGATGACGCGCTCAATCACGAGCCCGTGTCTTGGGCGTGCATCGCGCGAGCGAGCCCCAGCACTGCGCAATAGCGCAAATCACATTCGTCGCAGCGGCCGCGCGTGCTGCACCAGCGGAGCGAGTAGCCGTTGACGTGTGGCCAAAAGAGCCGCGCCGGATCCGCGTCGATCTCGCGCAGCAACGCGACAAGGCTTGTGCTCGCTGGCAGGAGCCGGTAGCGCCGCCAGCGTAAGCCCGCGTCGGCGTAGAACAAGTGCCACTCGTTACGCGCGGCACGAAAGCGCAGTTGCGCGAACGGCACGCGGCGCGTTGCACCAGGAACGCCACAGAACAATCGCAACTCGAACATCGTTACGCGATCGCCTTCGAGCTCATAGGCGAGCTGCGCGGCGTGGCGAGCCGTCGGCGGGCAAATGCGCGCGCAATAGCTGCCGAGCAGCCGTTCCGCCAAATGCACGGTATGTTGCGGGATGAGGTTCGAGGGCACGTTGCCAAGCGTAGCGCGCCGCTCGCAGGCTGTCGCGTAGGTGCCGCCTGCCGCGTTCGGCTATGCTGCGCGGCGATGCCCGAGCTGAGCCCCACCGACCCGTTGCCGATCGATGCCGTCCAGACGCCCGCCGGGCATCGCGACGTGCGGCGCGAATTGGCTGCGGCGATCCCACCGCGGCCCGCCCCGCTCAGCAAACGCCTCTTGTGGCGCGCACTGCTACTCGGTCTCAGAATTCCCGGCACGGCGCACGTGCTGCGCCGCCTTCGTTCCCGCTAAGAAAGTCCTATCGCATGCAGAGCAGCCTTTACTTGATCGCGTTTCTGGCGGGCGCCGGCCTCACGATCCAAGTCGGCATGAATGGCGCGATTCGCACCGCGACCCACACCGCGAGCTTCGCCTCGTTGATGAATTTCATTGTCGGCACCTTGGCGCTGTGCCTGTTCGTGCTCGTCACGCGCCAAGACTGGCCCAGTCGCGAGGCGCTCGGCGCGATTCCGTGGTGGGGCTGGATGGGCGGGTTGTTAGGTGCGTTTTATGTCGCCTCGGCGACGATCGTCGGCTCGACCTTGGGCGGTACCACGTTGCTCGCACTGACCGTGTTGGGACAGCTTGTCGCAGCCTTGCTGGTGGATCACTACGGCTGGCTCGGCTTTCCGGAGCATCCGATCACGATGACGCGCGTGGCGGGCGTTTGCCTACTGCTCGCTGGAGTGTGGCTCATCGCTCGCTAGGCGGTCGGGCGTGCGCAGCGTGTCGAGTGGCACGAGCGCACCGTTGAAGCGCAATGCGCGAATGCCATAGACCTGCGCCAGTCGTTCGTCCGACAGCACTTCGTTCGGCTGGCCTTGGCACACGACAGAACCGCGATCGATCAAAATCACTTGATCGCAATAGCGAGCGGCGAGCGTGAGGTCGTGCAAGACCACGAAGCACGTGGCACCGCGGGCCACGCGCGCGCGCAGCAACGCCATCAAGTCGAGCTGATGGCGCGGATCGAGCCCGGTGCCTGGTTCATCGGCTAACAGCAGTTCGGCGCCGGTCGCGAGTGCGCGTGCGAGAAGCACGCGCCCAAGTTCACCGCCCGAGAGCGTGCGGCAATCACGCTCGGCGAGATGTTCGACATCGGTATCGCGCATGGCGGCCATGCAAGCGGCGCGATCGGCCTCCGTGAGTCGCCCGAGCGAGGCTTGATGCAAGCGTCCGAGCGCGACGACGTCGATGACTCGCAAGCGCCACGCAACATCGCGTAGCTGCGGTAAGTACGCGAGCCGCGCGGCACGCTCTGCAGCCGTCCAGGCACGCAAGTCCCGGCCTAACAATTGTATCCGGCCAGCCGTGGGCTGGATCACGCCTGCCAACGTGCGTAATAGCGTCGATTTGCCAGCGCCATTCGGGCCTAACAAGCCGGTCAACGAGCCGCGCGCGATCTGCAAGCTCACCTCGTTGACGAGCGTGGCGCCGCCACGCACCACTGTCAGTCGCTCGCACTCGAGTGGGGCGCTCATCGATCGCTCCGAGTTGCGAAGATCAGCCACAAGAAGAACGGCGCGCCGACGAGAGCCGTGAACACGCCGATGTGCAGCTCCGGTCCGGGCGATAACCAGCGAGTTGCGACGTCGGCGAGCAACAGCAACGCAGCGCCACCGAGAAAGCTCGCGCCCAACAGCGCGCTCGGGCGATGGCCGACGAGCGGCCGCAGCAGGTGCGGCGCGACCAAGCCCACGAAGCCGATCGCACCGCTCACCGACACGGCGGCCCCGATTGCGAGCGCAGTGCCGCCGATGACGAGCCAGCGCGTGCGATCGATGGAAACACCGAGCGTGCGAGCCGATTCCTCGCCTAACGACAACGCGTCGAGACCGCGCCCGGACGCCAGCAAGGCGACGCTGCCGACCACGATGAATGGCGCGGCGAGCCAGACGTCGTGCATGCCGCGATCGACGAGCGAGCCCATCAGCCAGAACATGATTTCGAGTGCGGCGTACGGGCTCGGTGCCAAGTTGAGTGCCAGTGCGACAAGCGCACCGCCCAAGCTCGACAGCGCCACGCCGGCTAGGATCAACGTCAGGGTGCTCGCACCGCGGCCTGCGAGCAAGTAGAGCGCAGCGACTGAGGCTGCAGCACCTACGACGCCGGCGAGCGGCAACGCGTACTCGAAAGACTCGGCAAGTCCGTAGTAGAAGACGAGCACGGCCGCGAGTGCCGCCATCGACGAGGCGCCCGTGACGCCTGGATCGGCTAACGAGTTGCGGAGCAGCCCTTGTAGCGCGGCACCCGAGAGACCGAGAGCGCCACCGATCAAGGCACCGAGCAGCGCGCGCGGTAAGCGCAATTCCCAGAGAATGAGCTGTGCGGCGTCGGGCTGTGTCGACCAGAGCGCCCACAAGTCGACGCCGCTTGCCACCGAGACACGGCCGACGGCGAGCGCGAGTGCAAACGCGGCTACCACCAGTGCGACCAGCGCGACATACACCCACACAATCTTGGGCTCGCGCAGGGTCATGGTGCCGCTGCTCCGGCCGCGATCTCGGCCGCCAATCGCTCCGCCGCGAGCGCGAGCGCGGGCGAGCCGCAGTTCCACCAAGCGCTCGGCACGGTCACCGAGCGTGGCGTCATGGTCCGATAGGCTGCATGCCGGCCAGCGCGGCGCCGCAAGGAGACCTGGTTGTCATACTCACTAACGACTAACCAGTCAGGTTGCAAGACGATCACTTCCTCGAGCGGCAGGCTCGACCAGGCATGCGGCCCTTGCGCACGCGCGACGTTGCCGATACCGAGATAACTCAACAGCGCGCCCGGCAAGGTGTCGGTGCCGGCCAGCGTGCCCCCTGGCCAGTAGATGGCCGCGCGCTGAGGTCGGGTGAGCGGCGCGACTGCCGCTGCCGCACGAGCCAAGCGCGTATCGAGCGCCGCGATCGTCGTGTCGCCGCGGTGTGCAGCACCAAGTGCATCGGCCACGAGCCGGATATTGGCGCGCACATCGTCGAGCGATTCTGCGCTGCCGAGCTCCAGCACGCGCTTGCCGAAGCGACGCAGCACACGCACGGTTTGGCGCGCTGTATACGGCCCAGCGAGATACAGCTCGGCATCGAGCCGCAGCAATTCCTCGGCTTGGCCGTAGTTAGCGGGGATCGACCGCGCCGCACGGAAGTAGGGGTTCTCGTAGTCCTGATGCGCAAGCCACGTGACCGAGACGAGCTGACCCGGCTCTGCGAGCACCAGCGCGAGTTGGTCGGTGCAGAGATTCAACGAGGCCACGCGGGCTGGAGGCGATCCGGCGAGCGCTTGTACGCCGCCGAGAGCGAGTGCGACCACGCCGAGGCTTACCAGCCGCCGCCAGCTAACAACCCTCCGAATCGGCTCCAATTGCTGAATGTCCGTCACCGGCGGTGCCCCCCTGCGCCACAAACCCCTTGTGTCGCCCGGGCAATCCCGCCTGTCGCGCCGCATCCCGGGCGCAAACGTGGACGACGGCCTGCAGTCGGTCTCCTGGCTTGCGGGTCGTCGCCGAACGCTCTGGCCTTCCCAGGCCGTGCGGCCCAGTGGCGTGTCGATGAGCGTGCGGCTCGCCGCTTACAGTTGCGGGAGCAGCCGCGGACTTGCACCGCGTTCCCAGAGTGTCCGGCTCGCGCCAGCACTGCAGGCCTCCAAACGTCTGGAAATGTAGCAGATCGCGGACGATGCCGCGTCGCAGGTATACTCCGGGGCCGATTTTCCGAGACCCGACCAGACTATGTCCATTCGAGCCGAGCGCGTGCCGGTCACCGTGTTGACGGGATTCCTAGGGGCAGGCAAGACGACACTCCTCAACCGCATCCTCACCGAGCAGCACGGCAAACGCATTGCCGTCATCGAGAACGAGTTCGGTGAAGTGGGAGTCGATCACCAGTTGGTGATCGGTGCGGAGGAGGAGATCTTCGAGACTAACAACGGCTGCATCTGTTGCACCGTGCGTGGCGATCTCATCCGCATCTTGAATCAGCTGCTGAAGCGCCGCGATCGCTTCGACTACATCATGATCGAGACGACGGGCATGGCCGATCCGGGCCCGGTGGCGCAAACGTTTTTCCTCGACGACGATCTCAAACAGCAGTTCGCGCTCGATGCCATCGTCACGGTGGTCGATGCGCGGCATTTTGAGCAGCACCTTGACGAGCTCGATGAGCCGGGCGAGCAGGTCGCGTTCGCCGATGTCGTGCTGCTCAACAAAACCGACCTCGTCAGTGCGGCAGAGCTCGAGCGTATCGAGCGGCGCATCCGCGCCATCAACAAGACGGCGAAGATCTATCGCACCCGCAATGCCGACATCCCGATGGAGCGTGTGCTCAACGTCGGCGCGTTCGATTTGCAACGTGCGATGGCGGTCGATGGGAGCTTCCTCGAGCCGGAGTACCCGTTCGAGTGGGGCGGCGTGTACTCGCTGGCGGCGGGCGCGTATCGCCTGAAAACTGGTGCCAGCGAGGCGGCGCACGAGCACCATCACTATCATGATCATGGGCACGATCACGCGCACCACGATCACGCGCATGACGACCACGATGGCGGTCACTCGCATGCCAATGGGCTGGGTGTTGCGGTGCTGCCGGTCGCGGCGGCGACGGCAGAGGCGTTGCAAAGCGCGATCGAGCCTGCCGTGCGCGCATTTGCCGAGCCGGTGCAGGCGGTCGCGTGCGACGGCGAAGTGCTTCCAGGCCATGCGCATTACGGCCTCGACGTGAGCCACGCAGGCGCCTCTTTCACGCTGCAAGTGGCGACGCCGGGTGCTTACGCGATCTTCTGCGAGCATGCGCCGGTCGAGTTCAACTTGCGGCTGGAGGGGTCTGCGCCGAGTGCCGAGCGCGCGTTCGCATCGCACCACCACGACGAGGAGATTGCGTCGATCGGCATCAGCGATCCGCGGCCGCTCGATCCGAAGAAGCTGCAGGCTTGGCTCGACTACCTACTGCAGTCTCGCGGCGCCGACATTTTCCGCATGAAGGGCGTGTTGAACGTCAAAGGCGAGGATCGCCGTTACGTGTTTCACGGCGTGCACATGATGTTCGACGGACAGCTCGAGCGTCCGTGGGGCAGCGGCCCGCGCGTCAATCATCTCGTGTTCATCGGCCGCAATCTCGACCGCAAAGAGTTCGAAGCAGGCTTCGAGTCGACTGTCGCGACGGGCTGAGCCGAGCAAGCACGTCATGGGTTACGCCATTCTGGAGCCACGAGCGAGTTGCTCGCTCGACGACTACATCGCGCATATCGGCTGGCCGGCGACTCACCAGTCGCTCGCCGTCGCGGGTGGCGAGGGCAAGGTTTACAGCATCGGCTTCGCGGGCGATGCACTCGAGCCGCGTGAGTTAGGCGAGCACTTGCTCGGCACGCTCGCACTCGCTGCGCACCCGCGTCGCGAACAGTTTGCGACGAGTGGGCAAGATGGCATCGTCGTGTGGGATGCTGCGAACGGCAGTGAGTTACATCGCTGGCGGCCGGCTGCAGTCGCAACCGAGCAGCTCGCGTATGCGCCCGATGGCGAGCGGCTCGCGAGCGCGGCGGGCAAGGTCATCTCACTGTGGAGCGCGGATGGCGAACTCGTGCACGCGTTCGCGCCGGCGGTGAGCACCGTGGCGGCGCTGGCCTTCGACAAATCTGGCCGCGAGCTCGGTGCCGCATTGAACGGCGAAATGGCTGTCCATCGCATCGACAAGGACAGCTATCGCACGCGGCGTTTCTTGTGGGATGGCGCGTGTCTCACGGTCAGTTTCAGCCCGAACGGCAAAGTGCTTGCGAGCGGTATGGCCGACGGCGCAGTGCATTTTTGGTACCTCTCGAGCGCCAAGGATTCGCAGATGCGCGGGTACGGTACGCGCGTGCAGCTTACGGGCTTCAGCTCGAACAGCCGCCATCTCGCCACGAGCGCGGGGCCGGAGATCGTCGTGTGGGATTTCGGTGGTAAGGGGCCCGAGGGCTCGCGCCCAGTACAACTCGTGGGCCACACGGAGCGCGTCGACTGCTTCGACTGGCAACCGAATGGTCCGTACCTCGTGAGCGGTGGACGCGATTGGCGCGTGTCGTTGTGGTGCCCGAGCAAAGCGGCACAGGCTGTGGACGCGCATCTCGCCGATGCCGAGGTGACGGCGGTCAAGTGGTCGCCCGACAGCCGTTTCGTGGCCATCGGCGAAAAGAAAGGCAAGCTGACCGTCTACGAACTGGTCAACACCTAACTATCCGAACGGATGAGTTGTTAGGGAATCGGTGAGCGCAGTTCGATGCGCTCGACAGCCGGCGTCGGCAGCCGACGGCGGGACGCTAGCGCTGCGTAGGCGGCCATTTGCGCCTGCAACGCTTGGCCCCACGTGAATTGCTTCAACACGCGCTCGCGGGCGGCCGCGCCCAACGCGTCGACGTCGCGCTCATACAACGCCGCGATGCACTCGGCCATGCTGGTCGCAGAATTCGGCTCTGCGAGTGCGCCGACGCTCTCGTCGACGAGTTCGGGAATGGCCCCCGCCCGTGCACCGACGACCGGGCGCCCGCAAGCCATCGCTTCGAGTACGACGAGGCCGAAGGTTTCTTTCGTCCCGGCGTGGACCAGCGCATCGGCAGAGGCGAGCCATTCGGCCAACTCGCGGCTATCGCGGCGATACGGCACCTTCGTTACGTTGTCGGCGACGCGGCCACTCTGATCGCCACCGATCAACAACAAGTGATATTCGTTGCCGAGCTGCGCGAAGGCGTCGAGCAGGATGGGCAGATTCTTCTCGCCCGCGAAGCGACCGGCAAACGCTAACAACCGAGTCTCGGGCGCGAGCTGGAGATCGCGACGCAGGTCGCGCACGCGACGCACGGGCGAGAACGTGTCCGCGTCGACGCCGAGCGGTTGTAGCGCCGTGTGGTGCACGCCGATGCTCGCCAAGTAATCGCACATCAAGCGACTCGGCGCGAACACCACATCGAACCCTTCGTACGTGAAGCGCACATAGTTCGCGACGAGTTTTTCGGCCCAGAGCCCATAACGGCGTCCGGCGAGTTGCGGGAAATTCGAGTGGTAGAAGGCCGCGCAGGGAATGTTGCGTCGCGCCGCTAGGAGCCGAGCACACCAGGCGGGATGGAATGCATCGCCGACTTCAATGGCGTCCGGCTCGAGCGCTTCCATGGCACGCGACCACGCGCGCGGATTCAGCGGTAAACGATAGTTGAATGTGCCGGGCACGATACCGCCGGCGATCGTGGAGATGTCGCCGCAGGCCAAGCTCGTGTTCTCGCCCGGCACCAGGATCGTATGGTGCCAATTCGTATGCTGCGTCAGCCACGCATGCTTCGCGAGCAAGTAACGCTTGACGCCACCGCTCGTGGGCGAAAAGAACAGTGTCGCGTCGACGAGATGCATCGAGCCCCAGGTGTTTCGAGTCAAATCCGCCGCGCATTGCACCGTCATGACACCCGGGTGTCAAGCTCGTTGCAACGGAGCGACGGTCGCGCGCAGACTCGGAGCGGGTCTAAATCGCCGATGGTTCGTAGGGGAGTAGTCAGATGTCGAAATTCGCAGCTCGTGGGAACTTTGTTGCGCTGAGCGTTGTCGCCGCCACACTGGGTGCCGGGCTTGCGCTGCCCGCGCGAGCCGCGGATCTCGAAGCCGCGCTGCAAACGCTCGAGCCGAAGATCGTCACGTGGCGGCGCGATTTCCATCAGAACGCCGAGCTGTCGAACCGCGAGTTTCGCACCTCCAAAATCGTCGCCGAACATCTCAAGAAGCTGGGCCTCAAGGTCGAAACCGGCATCGCGCACACGGGTGTGGTTGGGTTGTTAGAGGGCGGTAAGCCAGGCCCCACGATAGCGCTGCGTGCCGACATGGATGGTTTGCCGGTCACTGAGCAAACCGACGTGCCATTCAAATCGAAGATGACGGACCAATACCGCGGCGAAACCGTGGGCGTGATGCACGCTTGCGGCCATGACGCGCACACGGCCATCTTGATGGGCGTCGCCGAAGCATTCAGCAAGATGCGCGACCAGCTCCCTGGGCGCGTGTTGTTCGTATTCCAGCCTGCCGAGGAAGGGCCGCCCGAAGGCGAGGAGGGCGGTGCGCCGCTGATGCTGAAGCAAGGTGTTTTCGACAAGGTGAAGCCGGAAGTGGCGTTTGCTTTGCATGTCACCTCGAATCTACGCGTCGGTACGATCGGCTACCGAGGCGGGCCGCTGATGGCCGCGTCCGATTCCTGGCGCATCCTCGTTCAAGGTCAGCAGACGCACGGCGCGCGACCTTGGGCTGGAATCGACCCGATCGTGGTTGCCGCGCAAATTGTGATTGCGCTGCAGACGGTGGTTAGTCGTCAGCTGGACATCACGGAAAATCCTGCTGTTGTGACGGTGGGCGCGATCAAAGGCGGCATCCGCAACAACATCGTGCCGGACAATGTCGAGATGATCGGCACGATCCGCACGTTCGATGTTGAGCAACGCCAACAGATCATCGAAAAGATGCAGCGGATTGCCACGAACACGGCGGAAGCGGCGGGCGCGACCGCATCGTTTACGGTCAATCCGGGCGGAAATCCGGTCCTGTTCAACAACGAGGAGTTGACAGCGTTAGTCGTGCCAAGCCTACGCAAAGCGGCACCAGATGTGCGGACCATCCCGGTCGTCACCCCAGCTGAAGACTTCGCTTACTTTGCGCAGAAGATTCCGAGCTTCTATTTCTGGGTAGGGGTGACGCCCGCTAACCAGAATCCGGTCGCTGCACCGTATAATCACTCACCGCTCTTTTACATCGACGAAGCGGCCTTGCCGGTCGCCACCCGCGCGCTTGCAAGAACCGCGCTCGATTATCTCGAGCGCGGTGGCCCTGCCCCAAAGCTGTAGGAACGACTAGGCGAGCGAAGCTGCGATCGGTAAGCGCCGAATGCGCTTGCCGGTTGCCGCAAAAATCGCGTTCGTGACTGCCGGCGCGATGGTCGGCGTGCCCGGCTCGCCGGCGCCGCCCATCGGGCCGTTCGAGTTGACGATGCGAACGGCAATCTCGGGCGACTCGTTCATGCGCAGCATCGGGTAGGTGTCGAAATTGCCTTGTACGGCACGGCCCTTCTCGATCGTGATTTCGCCGTAGAGCGCGGCGGTGAGCCCGTAGATGATGCCGCCTTCCATTTGTGCCACGACGCCGTCGGGATTCACGGCGAGGCCGCAATCGACGGCGCACCACACCTTATGGACGCGCACGTCACTGCCCGAGACGGACACCTCGGCGATCTGCGCGACGATGCTGCCGAAAGATTCCTGCAGCGCGACCCCACGTGCACGACCTGCCGGCGGTGCGCTGCCCCAGCCCGCCATCTCTGCAACGGCATTGAGCACTGCGAGATGCCGTGGCTTTTCGACCAGCAACTTGCGCCGCAAGTCGACGGGATCCGTGCCGCCCAACGCGGCCAGTTCATCGAGTGCGGAATTCACGACGAAAGCGGTATGCGTATGACCGACCGAGCGCCACCATTGGATCGGCACCGCTGGGTTACCGTCGTCGAGATCGACTAACAAGTTTGGCATGGCGTAGGGCATGTCCGACGCGCCCTCGACGGAAGTCGGATCGATGTTGTTTTGCACCATCGCCGCGAACGGCGTCGTCTTGACGATCGGTTGGCTCACGATCGTTTGGTGCCAGGCGACGGGCAGGCCGTCGGTATCGATGCCCGCGCGTACGCGCGACATCACGAACGGCCGGTACCACCAGCCGCGCGTGTCGTCCTCGCGTGTCCACACTGTTTTGATCGGGCGCTTTGGCAGTGCTTGCGCCACTTGCACGGCTTCCCTGACGAAATCGGAACTCGGATTTGCGCGGCGACCGAAGCCACCGCCGAGGAACAACGTGTGCAACACCACGCGCTCGGGCGGCAGGCGCAAGATGGCCGCCGCCGCATCGCGATCGGGTGATTGGTTCTGGGTGCCGACCCAAATCTCGCAGCGATCGTCCGAGACTTCGACGACGCAGTTGAGCGGCTCCATGCAGGCGTGCGCCAGGAACGGCAGTTCGTACTCCGCATCGAGTCGTCGTGCGGCACTGCGCAAGGCGCCGGACGCATCACCCACTGTCTTGGCGACCAAGCTCGGACGCGCCAGGCGCTTGCGGTACTCCTCGCGCAACTTGTTAGTGGAGAAGTCGGCGTGCTCACCTTCATCCCACAGCAGCTTGAGCGCATCGCGGCCGCGAATCGCAGCCCAAGTGTTTTCCGCATACACGGCGACGCCTGTCGGAACTTGGCGCACTTCCACGACGCCTGGAATGGCGCGCGTATCGGAGTCGTTGAAGCCTTTGAGCCGGCCGCCCACGACCGGCGAGCGGGCCACGACGGCAATCAACATGTTCGGCAGCTCGACATCAAGGCCGAACAGTGCGCTGCCAGTGACCTTGGGCACGTTGTCGAGACGCGGCTGCGACTTGCCAATGTACTGAAAAGTGGCGGGATCTTTCAGCGCCACGTTCTTCGGCACTTCGAGCGCCGCGGCGCTGGCGGCGAGTTCGCCGTAAGTCGCACTGAGCTTACCATCCGCACTCATGACGCGACCGTTTTCCGTCCGCAGTGTCGCGACGTCCGCACGCCAACGCTGCGCCGCTGCGGCTAACAACATGGCGCGGGCCGTAGCGCCTGCCTGGCGAAGTTGTTCGTAGCTCGACAGCGTGCTCATGCTGCCGCCCGTGAACTGCAGCGGGATGAAAGGATGATTGTAGGCAGGATCGACCGGCGCAAACTCGACTCCAATCCGCGTCGGCGCGACATCGAGCTCTTCCGCGAGAATCACCGGCAGGCCGGTGTAGACGCCTTGACCCATTTCCGACTTGCCGATGACGATCGTGACGGTGTCATCCGGTGCAATGCGCACGAATGCATTGGGCGCGAGCGGCTGTTGCCGTACGGCGTTGGCCGCTTGTAGATCGGCACGTTTGGCAAGCTGCAAACCGACGAGGAGGCCGCCACCGACGACGCCCGCGCCTACCAAGAAGTGGCGGCGGCTGATGCCGCTGTCGGTGCTCGAGTTGTTAGTGTCCGCCGAGCTCATGGGCGCTCACTCGCGGCGATTTCCACGGCACGCTTGATCGCAGCGCGAATACGCGGATACGTGCCACAACGGCAAATGTTGCCAGCCATTGCCGCATCGATGTCGTCGTCAGTGGGTGCACGATTCGTGGCGATCAAAGCCGCCGCCGCCATGATCTGTCCGGACTGACAGTAGCCGCATTGCACGACGTTGAGCTCGATCCAGGCGCGCTGGACGGCGTGGCTCGCATCGGCTGAGAGCCCTTCGATTGTCGTCACGGCGCGTCCTTCAACCGCGGCAAGCGGTGTTACGCACGAGCGCACGGGTTCGCCATCGATGTGGACGGTGCAGGCGCCGCACAGCGCCATACCGCAGCCGTACTTGGTGCCCTTCAACTTGGCCACGTCGCGCAGCGCCCACAGCAGCGGCATCTCCGCATCAGCCTCAAGCGTGGCTGGCTGACCGTTCAACGTGAATGAAGCCAAGGGGTGTCCTCGTGTGCCGTGGGCGGGAAGGCGATGTTACGAGCCAGCGAGATGGGTCGCAATGCGTTACACAGTCGTCCAAGACGCCGAGTGTCCGCTATTCTCCCGCGTCATGGAAATCGAATTCTTCGGCGCCGCGGGTGAAGTGACCGGATCTTGTCACATTGTCCGAGCGGCAGGAAAACAGCTGCTGCTCGATTGCGGGATGATCCAAGGCGGTCGACAAGCGACCGAGCGCAATCGCGAGCCATTCCCGTTCGACCCGCGCGCGATCGACGCTGTGGTGCTGAGCCACGCGCATATCGATCATTGCGGGCGTCTGCCCTTGCTCGTGAAGCGCGGCTACCGCGGGCCGATCTACACCAATCGCGCGTGTCGCGATTTGCTGCCCATCTTGCTCAACGATTCGGCGCAACTCGCCGAGCGCGATGCCGAGCGATACAACCGCAAGCGCGACCCGAACGAGCGGCCGGCTGAGCCCCTCTACACCGTTGATGATGTCGCGCGCGCGTTGCACTTGTTGGAAACGCTCGAGTACGACCGCGGTCGGCAGCTGTTTCCGGGCATTGCGGTACGTGTGCGAGACGCGGGACACATCATGGGCTCGTCAAGCGTCGAGTTGTGGGTCAGCGATTCAGGCGTGCGTCGCAAGATCCTCTTCAGCGGCGACTTAGGCCAATACGATTCGCCGATTTTGCTCGACCCGCATCGGTTCGCGGCGGCCGATGTCGTGTTGATGGAGAGCACGTACGGCGGGCGCTTGCACCGCGAGCGTGACGATACGGAGCGCGAACTCGGCGAGATCATCGCCACGGCGGCGCGTGAGCGCGGCAACATCGTCATCCCAGCATTTGCGCTCGGACGCAGCCAAGAGTTGCTGTACCTATTGGCGCAGAACTACGACGCGTGGGGCTTGAGCCGCTGGCGCGTGTTTCTCGACAGCCCGATGGCCATCGAGGCGAGCAAGGTCTATTGGAATCATCCCGATCGTTACGATTCGGACGCAGCGCGCTTGCGGCGTGAGTTCCAAGGAATGCCGCCGCTGCCTAATCTCACGCTCTCGGAGACTGCCGATCAGTCGCGCGCCATCAATGCGCTGCGCAGTGGCGCGATCATCATTGCGGGTAGTGGCATGTGTAATGGCGGCCGCATCTTGCATCATCTGAAGCACAACGCGCCGCGCCGCGAGTGTCACGTGGTGATCACGGGATTCCAAGCACCCGGCACCCTCGGGCGCATGCTGGTCGATCGCGCTCCCTACGTCACGATTCACGGGGATTCGATTCGGGTCGAGGCGCAAGTGCACACCTTGGGCGGCTTGTCGGC
>CAYUIT010000011.1:0-23588 GCA_964444835.1 uncultured Steroidobacteraceae bacterium | reverse complement strand
ACGGGGATTCGATTCGGGTCGAGGCGCAAGTGCACACCTTGGGCGGCTTGTCGGCTCACGGCGATCAAGCCGATTTGTTGCGCTGGTATGGCAGCTTGAACCCACGCCCCCCGGTCTATTTGGTGCACGGGGAGGTCGAATCGGCCGAGGCCTTGGCAGTCAAGCTGCGCGAACTCGGCACCCAAGCCACGGTGACGCGTCCGGGCTTGCAAGTTGACCTTGCGAAGCTGCCGCCGCTCACTTCAGACTCGCACGAGGATTCCTGAGGTTTGCGGCTATGCGTAAGGTCACGATGTCACGAATGGCGGTTTGGGTCGGCGCGCTGGCGACGTTGCTGTTGACGGCCTGCGGCGCGATGCCCGGACGAGACTCCGACGCCAAAGTGTTGCTGGTGATCGGCGCCACCGGCGGCACGGGCCAGGAGGTCGTCAAGCAAGCACTCACGGCGGGCTATAGCGTGCGCGCGCTCGTGCGCGATGAAGCCAAGGCGCGCGATGCGCTGGGCCCGAATATCCAGTATTTCGTCGGCAACGTGCGGCAGCCGGAAACGTTGGATGCTGCGTTTCGCGGCGCCGATTACGTCGTGTCGGCGCTGGGCTCCAACAGTCGCCGTGATCCGGAGAACAAGCCCGAGGCGATCGACTACTTGGGTGTGAAGGCGATTGCCGAGAAAGCCAAGGCCGCTGACGTTAAGCACGTCGTGTTGGTGTCCTCGATGGGCGTCACGGATGCCGATCACATGCTGAATAAAGTGCTCGACAACATTCTCGTGTGGAAATTGCGCGGTGAGAATGCGCTGCGCGACAGCGGCGTGCGCTACACCGTCGTTCGACCCGGCGGCTTGTCTAACAACCCTGGCGGAGTCGTGGGTCTGCGCGTCATGCAAGGGGATCAGAAAGGCATCGTGGCGCAGATTCCGCGCGCCGACGTCGCGGCCGTATGTATCGCCGCTCTCGGTCGCAAGGACGCGTATGGTAAGACGTTCGAGATCATCAGCGATCCCACTGCGGCGCGCGGCGATCTCACGACCTTGTTCGAGCCGCTGAAGCCTGATGCCAAGTAGCCCAGGCGGCGAGGCCGCGGCTTCAACCGTTCTTCAGCGACAGCTACGACGGTTCGTCACGATTGAGCCGCGCGAAATCGGCGCGGTTTTCGCGGCGTTTTTCTTGTTCTTTTTCGTGCTCGGTAGCTATTTCGCCGTGCGACCCGTGCGCGAGACGGTGGCGACGCTAATTGGCCGCGAACAAGTTGCCGATCTCTGGTTTTTCACCGCCATCTTTTCTTTGGCGATCGTGCCGCTCTACGGCTGGCTCGTCGGGCGAGTCCGGCGCAGCGTGTTGCTGCCGTCCATCTATGGCGCCGTCTCCGTAATCCTCGTGCTGATTGGCTTGGCGCTCGGGGCCAACGAGCAGAACCGTGCGGTTGGGCAATTCTTCTACGTCTGGATCAGCGTCCTCAATCTCTTGTTAGTGTCGGTGTTCTGGAGTTTCTTGCTCGAGATCTTCTCGAGCGCGCAGGCGCGCCGCTTGTTTGGCTTCGTCGCTGCAGGTGGCACTTTTGGGGCGCTGGTCGGGCCGGGAATCACGCGCTTGTTAGTCGGCGAAATCGGTAATGCGGGCGTGCTGTATCTCGGGGCCGCGGGCTTTGTCGGCGCAATCTTTTGTCAGCGTATCCTGCTCGCAGCATGGGCGCGCGGCGGCTTGACCCCCGCTGGCGAAACCGCGGCGCCACGCGATGATCAAGGGCTCGGCGGCAACCCGTTCGCCGGTATCGCCAAGGTTTTCCAGTCGCCGTACTTGCTCGGGATCGCATTGTTCGTCGTGTTCATCTCGCTCGTGAACACGTTCTTGTATTTCGAGCAGCTCCGAATCGTAGAGGAGACCTACCGCGAGACGACCCGCCGCACGGAGGTCTTCGCGAACATCGACTTTATCGTTCAATCACTCACAGTGCTGTCGCAGCTATTTCTGACAGGCTGGATCGCTTCGCGCCTCGGGGTGCGAGTGCTGCTGACCATCGTGCCGATCGTGCTCATTTTCGGCTTCCTCGCCATCGCCGCCTTCAACACGATTCTCGTGGTCGGCGTCGCCATGGTGCTGCGCCGCTGGGGTGAGTACGCGTTCGTCCGGCCGGGCCGCGAGATGTTGTGGAGCCGGCTCGACACGGAGACCAAGTACAAGGCGAAGAATTTCGTCGACGTGCCGGTGTATCGCGCCGCAGATTTCGTCGGTGCGCAGGCGAAGACGGGGCTCGAGTACTTGGGAATGTCGGGCGTCGGCGCCGCGTTGTTAGGCGCCGCAATCGCGGTCGGGTGGGCCATCAATGGTTGGTGGCTCGGCCGGCGGCACGACGCCGAAAAGCAATAGCCTGAGATTAGGCGACGCGCTGCTCGCGAGCGAGCGGCAGCACAATGCGGAAGCGCGTGAATTCGCCAGGGCGGGTCGCCACGCCCACTTTGCCACCGAGATCCGTGGCGCGTTCGCGCACGAGGTGCATGCCGATGCCTTGCAAGGATTCGTCCTTGCCATGCACGGCGGTACTGAACCCGGGTCGGAAGATCAAGCTTGCCAGCTTGCGCGGGTCGATGTGCTCGGCCACTTGCGGTGTTAGCACGCCGCGAGCGACGGCGAGTTCGCGAATGCGCTCGTAATCCAAACCGCGGCCATCGTCCTGGAACGACAGCTCGTAGCCACGCACGGGGTTGTCACGAAACTGCACGACCAGCGTGCCGCGGCTCGGCTTACTGTGCTTCACGCGCTCGAGCGGCGGTTCGATGCCGTGTGTGATGGAGTTGCGCACCAGTTGTTGCAGCATGTCCCACAGCGGCGCTTGTAGCGACGGCGGTACATCCTCAAGACCAACGGTAACAACCTTGACGGATTTCTTGCACTCGGTCGCGATCGACTGCGCAAGTTCGCTGACAGCGGTCGTTAGGTTCACTGCGGACTTCGGTGCGGGGTCGGTGGCGGTAGCGTCTGTCGGCCGCTCGGCGCGCGGCACGGCACTGCGCAATTCCTCCAGATGGCTCACGAGTTCATCGAGCGATTGTGCCAACGGCAGGAATTCATTGCCCGTGAGCTCGGCTTTGGTTTCGAGCGGCACTAACAACTTATTGAAAGCGTCGGCGCGCTCGACCACGGAGGCGATGCCCGTCTTCTCGCCGCCGCGTTGCAGGGCCGACACGAGTTCCTCGAGTTTGCGCACTTTCTCGCGAAACGCGCGCGGCGCACGAGTCGGCATGCGAACGATCGCGCGAATCTGCGCAACGCGTGCAGCGGCTTCGTTCAAAAATGCGGTGGTGGCACCTGCCTCGAGTGACAGCACTGTTTGCAGCCACTCTGGCGTGGCGTTGCGCGCCGGCTTGGTGACCTGCGCGCGAATCTCCTCGATCGTCACGAGGATTGATTGCTTAGCGCTCTCGCCGCCGATACGGTGGAAACGGAAGAAGAGTTCACGATCGTCGAGCACGACACGCGCGAGCGGATTGCTGGCCAGGAACTCGGCCGTGGGCTCTGGCGTCTTGCAGAGCGCATCAAGGAACTCATAGGTTGAACCGATCACGGCAGGCGCAACGAGGCCGCGCAAGGTGTCGTCTAGGCCGCTGCCGAGCTCGCAAGTCTGGCGCAGCAAGCGACGCGTGGTGGCGGATGCGGGGCGCGAAATCTCGCGCGCTTCGTTGAGCTGCAAAATCCCGCAAGGTGCATGTTCACGAAGCGCAGCTAAAGCGCCGAGCTCGAGGCCTTGCTCAGCCTCGGCTTCGGCGGCGCGCCGCTCCACGCCACGCGCATAGGCCCAGAGCCCTGCCGCGACGAGGGTAAGTAGCACCAGCAATATGTACGCAACGACCAACGAATCCATCGTCGCCATCTAACAACAGTTGCGCAGGAGGCACCGTGAGGCGCGTCATGCCAAGGAGGACGGCTCCGATTGGGCCGCTAAATTCGCGGCAGGGATCACAGCATTCGGACGGGTCTCCCCGGCACCGACGTTGTCCAAGGCCTCCAGCACGGCATTGGCCGACGGAAAGCGCTGGTCGCGGTCCTTGGACATGAGCTTGTCGAGAAGCCACTGCCACTCGGCGCACTCGGCCGGTAGGACCGGCACGGGCGCCGTGACATGCTGCCGCAGCACTTCCATGGCCGAGGCGCCCAAGTGTGGTTTTGTCCCCACGAGCATTTCGTAGAAAATGACGCCGAGGCTGTAGAGATCGGTACGCCCGTCGAGATCGTGGCCCTGCGCCTGCTCCGGGCTCATGTAGTACGGCGACCCGCGCAACACACCCGTGCGAGTACTGCTCTCGCTGGCGACGAGGCTGCGCGCGAGGCCGAAGTCGATCAGCACCACGCTGCCGTCCTCACGCAGCATGACATTCGGCGGTTTCAGATCGCGATGGACGATGCCGGCTTCATGGACATCGCGCAGCGCGGCCGCGATCTCCCGCACGAACGTCAACGCCTCGGGCTGCGAGATTGGATGTTGCAGACGTGCCTTCAAATCTCCGCAAGGGAAGTATTCCATGGCGAGAAACTCGCGGCCCTGATGCACGCCGTAGTCGTGAATCTCCACCACGGACTGATTCTTGAGTGCTTGCAGCGCTTGGAACTCGCGCTCGAACATGGCGCGGGCACCGGAGTCGGCGTCGCTACTCGTGTCCACGATACGCTTGGACACTTTCAGCGCCACTTTCTGCCCTAACAACTCGCTCGTCGCGAGATAGACCGCCGCAGACTCGGAGTCGCCGAGGCGCTGCAAGATCTGATAGCCCGGAATCGCGATCTCGATGTCGCTCGACTCAGGTGCGGCAGAGGTGGCCACCATCGCCGGCGCCTCGCCCTCGGTCGTTTGTGTCGCCGACGGGGTTTTGCGTGGCGGAGTTCGTTTTGCAACCGGCGTGGGGCGACGTTGCTCGCGCTCCTCGTTCGCACGCTCGACCGCCCGCAGTGCGATTCGAACGGCGTTCTGCAAGCGGAATGGTGTCAGTAACCGTTTCGGCAGGTAGTCGAGTGCACCGACGCGGATCGCGCGCACGGCTGTGAGTTCGCTGCCGCCTTCGGCGAGCGCGATGATTTCGGGGAATGCCGGCTGGCTTTGCAGTTTCCGCAGCCAATCGAGGCCATCGGCCTCGGTGTCCTCGGGCGTTTCGCCGAAGGTCAGCCCTAACAAGGCGACATCGTAGTCGCGCACCGTGATCGTGGCGCGCACGCGTCGCAGTTCATCGAGATCGATCACGCGAATCTGCCGCGCGGGCCAGCCCGCCTCGAGCGTGTGGCGAATCCACGCAGCGAATTTCGGATCGTCGGTGGCGACCAAGAAGCCGTCGGCCATGTGCGCCCCGGTTACTCCTGAAGCTCGAAGCGCAGTCGCAGCTTGACACGCTGCTCAACCGGCGCACCGTCGCGAATCACGGGGCGGTAGCGCCAGCGGCGCACCGCGTTGACAGCGGCTTGTTCGAACACGTCGCGCGGTTCCGCTTGTAGCGTCGTCACGTTGCTGACGGAGCCATCCGGCATGACGGTGAATTCGAGATCGACCCAGCCGCGCGTACCTTGCTCACGCGCCTTGGTGGGGTAGCGGGGCGCAGTGTACGACGTGCGCTCCAGCGTCGATGCGGCCACAGCCTCGCCGCTTGCGGCGACCGGGCTGCCGCCCGCAGCGATGTTGTTAGCGCGCGTTCGAGCGGCTGCGAGGTCGCGCGTCGCACTCGTCATTTCGTCGCCCGTGACACCGATGTCGCGCGCGTAGCCTAACCACTGTTCCGCGCCTGTTAGGTCGGCGCGCGCGAGCGCAATCCGCGCCTCACGCAACAATTCAGTACCCAATGTCTGCCGTGCCTGCGACGTAGCCGGGTGAGAGGGGTCCGCCTGCAGCAGCGTCTGGAAGTGCGTTTTGGCGCTGTCGCTTGCCGGCGCGACCAAGCGGCCCGCCGACATCGCTTGATTGAAAGACTGCGTCGCGCGCGTGATTACATCGGCGCGGCTCGTCACTTGCGTTTGCTGCAAGCTGCGGCGAATGTCGGCGATCGCAGTACGCGAGGCCGCCGCTTCTTGGGCGTTGGCGAGCCAGAACTCGGTGTCGTTCGAATTGCCTGCCGCCGCCGATGCACGAGCTCGTTCGAGCATGGCGTTTTGCAGGTTGCGCGTGAGGCGCGGGATCGCGGGATCATCGGGCGTAAGACCCCGCGCTGCTTCGATATAGAAGCGCGCATTGTCTTCAGCGGGCTCGACCAAGTTGCCGCTGCGCAAGCGCTGGTTGGCGAGCCGCAAGAAACCCGCTGCTTGATCATTGCCGGGTGTCGCGCGGGCAGAATCGCGGGCGCGCGTCAGAGCGCCGCGTTCGCGCTCCTTGCGCACTTGCACGGTGAGGAAGGCAGCGCGCGCATTGCCGGGCGACAGCCGCGTCGCCGCTGTGACTTGTTGTTCTGCCAAATCAACATCTTCAGCCAGCAACGCGCTCTCTGCGCCCGATAGCAGCTTGTCGAGCACGAGATCGAGGCCAGTGCGTGCGCGTGAGTTGTTAGGATCGAGTGCGAGCACGGCGCGATACTTGTCGGCGGCGCTGGCACCGTCCGGCACGATCCAGTCGCCTTTGGTGTAGGCGGCATCGCCGTCGGCGAGGAGCTCGGCGATCCGCGCTGCACGCTCTGCGTCCGCGTCTTGCTCCGGAGAAACGGCGGCTGCGGCGGGGGCCGTGTCTTCGCGCGTGCCCAGATAGCCGGCGACGGCACCGACTAACAACACCGCAGCGACGAGCCCGATCCACATCGTCTGGGATGACTTGCCCGAAGCCCGCGGCGTGGCGGGCTGGCTGACGGGGGCTACGGGCGCCGCCGATTGTTCCGCGTGCTCTACGTCATGGCGGCGCAGCGCCGCTTCGATGAACAAGCGAATGCGCTGTTCCGAGACTGGGCGGTGCAAGAAACGGTAGACCACGCCGTTCGTGATCTGCTTCGACAAGCGGGTCTGATCCTCTGGCCCGCCGGCGACCACCAGCACGAGATCGGGAAACTGCTTCTTCAGGCGCTCGGTGAAGATGTCGATGCCCTCACGGACCGCCGCCCCATCGATAAGCACCGCACCCGCTTTGCCAGTGAGTAGTTGTGAGGCGAGATCGGCTTCGGCACCGACGGCGAGTAACTCGTGCTCGCGGCCGGTGGCACGGCGCGCCGCTGCCAACAAATCCGCATCCGACGACAACACCGCGACCGCGCCCGTGGGCGTGCCTAGTTTCGGCGTGTTCGGAGGTGGGTTCGCCATCGACGGATCACCTTGTCTTGGGTCAGCGAGAGTCACCTTGCACCGGCTCCTCGTGGAGTGCCGCTCCACGCGCCGGTGTTCAGTAGTAAATCAGGGGCAGACCGGCGTGAGATGTTAAGTTTATCGGGCAATCCCTGGGCGAGATTCCGACCTGTATGAACCGTGACGCGAGTCGCGCCGCACCGACAACGGGCGCGCGACGGCCGTCACACTTTCGACTCAGACGCGGATTAAGTTGATGCTGCGACATGTAAACACCACCCGGTCGTCTTGGTTCCACAAGCTGTAGCGATACTCGACGATACCGCGATCGGGATGTTTGCGAGATAGGCGCTTGCTCGCACACTCGGCCCGTGCGCGTAAGCGATCGCCGCCGCGCACAGGATGCGCAAAGCGGACGTTCTCCCACGCGACGCCTGCAATCCAATCGATGTCGCCACAAATCTCGTGATCGAGCTGACGCCACAGCGCCATCGTATAGATGCCCGACGCAATCACGTTACCGAAGATCGATTCGCGCGCAGCGATCGTGTCGGTATGGAAGTATTGCGGATCGTAGCGGCGCGCGAATGCGAGCATCTCCTCGGGATCGACCGTGAGCGTGCGCGATTCGGCGACGCTGCCAATCTCGAGATCCGCGAAGCGGCGTTTGGACGACGCAATCATCCTGTGTACAGTGTGACGTTCCGATGAAGTACCGCATGGTGTGCAAGTCGTGACTCGGTTGCAACCGCTGCGTAACGCAGCAGACGTGGGTGCGCGCGTTACGCTAGCCGGGATATTGCTCCTGACGCTCCTCGCCACAACTGCATCATGGGTTTGGTTGGGCGATCTGTTCGTGCACTTCCGGCCGCAATACGCGCTTGCCGCCGCGCTCATTGCCTGGGGATTGTTTGCCCTCGGCCGACGCCGATTGGCGGTCCTGGCCGTCGCGCTGTGCGCGTTGAACGTGGGTTTTGGCGCGCTCGCGCTGCGCTCCTTAGGCTCGGCCAGCACGGGCTGGATGGCGCGTGCCGAGGCGGGAACGGCGGCAAGTGCGCGCGCTCCGCTCGAGTTGAAGGTTGCGGCATCTAACGTGTTCTTCGGCAACGAGGACGCTGCGCGCGTGATTGCGTGGGTCCGCAGCGAGCGTCCTGACATCATTTCATTCGAGGAAGTGACGCCCGCGTTTCTCGAGGCGCTCGAAGTGCTGGCGGCGGACTATCCGCATCGCCTCAATTCGAATAGCAACGGCCGGTTTGCCACGGCCTTGTTCTCGCGTTACCCGTTCGAGGAGTCGCGGCTGTTGGGCGTGGCCGAGAATCGCGACCGCGAGATCGCGACGGGTGTCCGCATCGGTGAGCGCAGAATTCGCGTCGTGGCGGTGCATGCGACATGGCCGTACGGCGGGACGATGTCGCGAATTCGCAATCAAGAGCTCGCGACGCTGAGTGAGTACGTACGCGCGCAAGCAGAGCCCGTGATCCTGCTCGGCGATTTCAACATCACGCCGTTTTCGCCGCACTTTCGCGCTCTACTGATCGAACAAGCCGGGCTACGCTCGGCGGCGGCGGGCTACGGCTGGAACCCGACATGGCCCAGCTTTCTGCCGTTGGCGGGTATCCAAATCGACCATATCCTCGTCTCGGAGCAGATCGGGGTACGGAACTTTCGCCGCGGTCCGCGCGTCGGTTCTGATCATTGGCCGATCGTGGCCGAGCTGACGGTGCCATGAAATTCGCAGGAGCAGAGCGCATGGGGAGTTTCAAGTCGTGGGGCTTAGGCGTGGTCGTTGGCGTGCTGGGCGTGCTACCGACCGCGGCACTGGCAGCCGGCGCCCCGACGGCCGATGTCAGTCGCGCGCAAGGACGCGGCGCCGAACAATTTCTGGCCGTCGTTGCTACGGGCAGCCCGCAAGCGATCGCACAGGCTTATCACCCGGCAGAACTCGACGGCCTGCGGATCCGGTTGTTAGAGCGCCTGCGAGCCGATGCGGCGCGTAACGACAGCACGTCCCGCGTGCGCTTGTTCGGCCCCGGCAAGCAGCTTGCCGAACTCGAGCGGCTGACGAGCGTCTCGTTCTACAACGAACTTGCGCCGCGGCTCCAGCAGCGTGGGCGTGTGTTTGGGGACGTCAAGTGGTTAGCCAGCGTGCCGGAAGGCGAGGCCGTGCACGTGATCGGCCGTGGCAAGCCACCGAAGGGGCAGGGGCAGGTTGCGGTTGTCACGACGGTGACACTGCTGCCGTATGGCAAAGACTGGCGTGCGGCCATCCCCAGCGAGATTCTCGCCCAGATCGATGATCTGCTCGAAGGGCGAACCGGTGCGCGTGAAACCGCACCGCCGCGTGTGGCTGCCGCAGCGACTACTGCGGCACCGGCTACCGCACCCGCGCTCGATCCGGCGATCGGCACATTGCTCACGGCGGCGGAGAAGGCCCTGATCGACGGCAAGTGCGCGGAGTACTACGAGCAACACATGTCGCCGAACTTCCGGCGCGCCACGTCTGGCGCGGCGATGAAAACGCTGATTGCTACGTGCGATCGGAGTGTTAGCACCCGCGAGACTCTGATCGCAGCGCTGCGCATCGTACAGGGCTTGACGCCGCGGCTCGAGTTCGACGGCGGGCGCGCAGTCTACGACGTGACCAATCAGGGCTTGCCGTTCGATCGCTACGTGCTCGAGCGGATCAACAAACGTTGGTACATCGCCGAATAGTTAGTAAGATCCGTCGATGCTGCACATCCGGACTGCCACTTCGATGGATGCCCCGCTCATCGCGATGTATGTGCGGGAGCTGGCGGAGTACGAGAAGCTCGCGCACGAGGCGCGCGCCACGGCGACAGATTTCGCGGCGGAGCTTGCCGCAGCCGACCCGGTCATCCACGTGTTGTTAGCCGAGTGGAATGGTGAGCCGGCGGGCTTTGCGCTGTACTTCTTCAACTTCTCCACGTTCCTCGGACGGCGCGGGCTGTATCTCGAGGACTTGTTCGTGCGACCGCACTTGCGTGGTCATGGTGTCGGGCGCGGGCTGCTCGTCGAGCTGGCAAAGATTGCCCGCGCGCGAGATTGTGGGCGCATGGAGTGGGCCGTGCTCAATTGGAACGAACCGGCGATACGCTTCTACGCCAGCCTCGGCGCTAAGCCGATGACGGAGTGGACCGTCAATCGGCTCACACGAGCGGAGATCGAAGCGCTCAGCGAGGCAGCGCCCCGAACACCTTCTTGAGAAGATTGCTCGACTGGCCAAGCGGATCTTTACGAATCGCCGCTTCTTCTTTGGCCATCACAAGAAACAAGCCGTCGAGTGCTTTGCTCGTGACATAGCTGTCGAGATTGGCGTCCGCCTCGCTCACGAGCCCGAGCTTTTGCAACTGACCACCCACCTCGTTGTAGCGCTGGGCGAGCTGCACTTTGGTGGTGGCGCGCGAGACGATCGGCAGGAAGCGTTCGGTGAGTCGCGCCGACGTTGTCTTGCGGAAGTATTGCGTCGCTGCATCGGGCCCGCCCGTGAGAATGCCGAGGGCATCTGTGACGCTCATTTGCTTGACAGCATCGACCAGCAGCGTCTTCGCTTCGGGCACGGCCGCCTCAGCGGCGCGATTCATCGCTGTGACGAGCTCGTCCGTCTGCTTCGACAAGCCCAGCATCTTCAAGGTCTTCTTCGCCTTTTCGAGCTTGCCGGGCAGCGGGATTCGGACTTCGGGGTTTCCGAGGAAACCATCAGTCGTACCAAGTCGACTCACGGCAACCTGCGCGGCTTGCGTCAACGCGGTCTTGAGGCCGGCCGTGCGTTCGGTCGGCGTGATCGATGCGAGCGGACTCGCGGCGAGTGCCACGATCGCCATGCTGGTACCCACCAAGGCTAACAACTGTGCAGGACGGCGTAACGATCGCATAGGGTATGTCCGTATTGTGTAGGCGCGATGCGCCGCGTATTGAGAAAATGTGGCTCGCATGACGTCCAGGTCAGCGATGCGGGAGTGAGCGTACTGCCGCGCGCCCGCTCTTGTAAACGGGCGGTGTGCGGCGCAAGCTGCGCAGCATGCGGCAGATCAAGATTAGTTTGATTTTCCTGGCGGTTCTCCTGAGTGCGGGCTGTGCAACCATGAAACGCGATGCGATTCCCGCGCACCCGAGCGTCGATCTCCAGCGCTTCATGGGCGACTGGTACGTCATCGCGAACATCCCGACGCGGCTCGAGCGCACGGCACACAACGCAGTGGAGAGCTATCGGCTCGACACCGATGGCACGATCGCGACGACCTTCGTGTTTCGCGACGGCGCATTCGACGGCCCCGAAAAGCGCTACGAACCGCGTGGCTTCGTGCGCCCTGGCACGGGCGACGCCGTGTGGGGCATGCGATTTTTTTGGTATGCGCCGATCCGATTCGAGTACGTCGTCGCGTACGTAAACGAGGACTACACTCAAACGATCATCGGACGCAGCGCGCGTGACTACGTGTGGATCATGGCGCGAACGCCCCAGTTGCCGCAGGCGGACTACGATCGATTGGTTGAGCGTGTCAAGGCGCTCGGTTACGACACCAGTCGTCTCAATAAGGTGCCGCAGCAGTGGGCTGCACCCGCGAACTGATGCGGTTCGCGTTTTTCGCCACGGCAATCCAACAAGCAAAAGGAGATCATTGCCATGTCAGTAGCACGAGTGACGGAAATCACGGCATCCTCGAAGAAGAGTTTCGACGATGCGATCGAATCCGGCCTAAAGCGCGCCACCAAGACGCTGAAGAACGTCACAGCCGCGTGGATTGCTTCGCAAGAAGTGGTATTGAAAGACGACAAGATTGTCGAGTATCGCGTGCGGATGAAAGTGACGTTCATCCTGGCGAAGTAGGCGTGGAGTGGGCCGGGTGCGAGCGTCGGCTCGCGCCCGGGCTCGCGGGAACCCTGGCTGAGGTCTCAGGTCGAACATTGCATTGCCGTTGGCGGCGCGGAGATGGCACCCATGAGCGAATCGTCTCGATCTAACAACTTGCTGGGGCAGCGTAGAATGCCAATGGCTGCCGTTTGGGTGCTATTGGGCAGCGCCTGCTGGCCGGTGTTCGCCGCGGATTCGGCACCGCCGCAAACGCCCACCGTGGGCGTGCCCGCACCGCCGGACGTGGCGCCGGTCGCACCGCAGGTGCCGCAGATCACGCAAGACGCGCTGCTCGAGGCGAGAGCCAAGACTGCGCAGCCGCGCGTCATTCTCGATGTGCGGACCGAGGCCGAGTACGCGGCTGGCCACGTGCCAGGCGCGGTCAACATTCCACACGATCAGCTCGCCAAGCGCGTGAGTGAGCTCGAGGCGCAACGCGATAGCGAGATCGTCGTTTACTGTCGCTCGGGACGCCGCTCGAATACCGCATTGCATACGCTGCGCGCGGCGGGCTTTCCCAAGCTTGCGCATCTCGAAGGCGACTTTGCTGCCTGGGAAGGTGCCGGGCGCCCCGTTGAGAAGGCGGCTGTCGCTGCCGAAGCGCCGGTGAGCGAGCCGCCGAAGAAACCCTAGCGCGCTAGCGCTGCGAGTTGCGCGGGGCGACGTATTCTTGGAACGCCGCGACGAGCATCCCTGGGCCGCCGTGCGTGCCGAGCGCCGTTCCGAGGCTGACGATGCTGGTCGATTCGAAGGCGGTGTGCTGCGCGCGCACCAGCGCTAACAACTTCTCCGCCTCTGCCAGCGCATTGGCGTGGCCCACCCACAAGCGATAGCTGCGGCTCGCATCGAGCTGCGCCAACACTTTGCGGGCAAACTTTTCGGCCAGCCGACTGCGCCCCCAGACCGCGCCTCCCACGGTGACGCGCCCATCGGCTGGATTGACGAGCAGGGGGCTCAGCCGCAACAAGTCCGCGATCGGCTTCACGAAGCGGGGCACGCGACCGCCGCGCACGGCGTAGTCGAGTCGCGGCAATAGACCCAGCGTGGTCGTGCGGGCTCGCGCTTCCCGGAGCGCGGCGACGATCTCCTCGGCTGTATAGCCTGCACGTGCGCACTCTGCAGCGTACACGGCTAACAACCCCTGGCCGAGTGACGCGCTACCGCTATCGAATACCTGCACGCGCCCATTCGGGATACGTTCAGCTGCGGACTTCGCGGCGTTGAAGGTGCCGCTCACTTTAGTGCTCACACTGACCGACACGACGGCATCGAAGTGCGACGTCAAGAACTCATACATCCGCCGAAAATCGCCGGGTGGTGGCTGGGAAGTCTTTGGATGGGCCGGATTCGTGCTGAGCTCCTGGAAGAACTCCGACGGTGTTAGCGACACCTTATCCAGATAGCTCTTGGCACCGAAGTGCACGCGTAGCGGTACGGCGTGCAGCTCGAGCCGCTCGCTCACGTCGTCCGGCCAATCCGCCGCGGAGTCGCTCACGATCGCGACCCGTTGCGACTTCGCGTGGTGCGTCGCTTGTTGCTGCGCGAGCATGTCGTCGGCCTTTTGGCCGCTCACGGTCCCATGCCCGGCCAGCGTATCGAACAAGCGCTGCGGGTCGTTCGTATGGATGTGAATACGCGTCTTGCGCGTCGAACCTGCGATGACCAGGCTGCCGCCGAGTGCGGAGAGGATCTCGCGCAAACGGCGCTGGTCGAGCGCGTCACCCGTCAGCAAGCATTCCGTGCAATAGCGGAACGACGTATCCGTTGCGGCAACGGGCGACTCCTCATCCGAAATCGTTCGCGGGTCGATCCGCTCGCCCACTGCGCCTGTATCGAAGTAGTCGCCCATGCCCTCGACCAACGTCACGAAGCCCTCGGCCCCTGCATCGACGACGTTGGCCGCGCGGAGCTGCTCGAGCTGACCGCGTGTCGCGGCGAGCGAGTCACGCACGCCGCGCATGGCGCGCTGAAAGAGGCTGCGAAAATCAGTCGCGCCTTGCGCGACCGCCTGCTCGATATGCTTCGCAAAGTCCGTTGCGACCGTGAGGATCGTACCTTCGCGCGGCTCCATGATCGCGTTGCGCGCATAGCTCGCGCCGCCGCGCACTGCCGCTGCAAAGTCGCCGAGACGAATCTCCGCTAAGTGGCCGACACGATCACCGAGGCCTAACAAGAATTGCGCGAGGATCGCGCCGGAGTTGCCGCGCGCACCATCGATCGCGGCGTCGGCAATGCGTGTCAGTAGCGCACCGGCATGCGGCTGAGGTTCGCGCTCGAGCACGTGCAACACGGCGGAGCACGTCATCGCCATATTGGTCCCGGTGTCGCCGTCCGGAACCGGAAACACGTTGATTTTGTTCAGGTGATCGGTGCGTGCTAACAACCGATAGATACCGGCGCGCAACGCCGCGTTCAAGCGCGCGCCATCCAACGAATCAAATGCCGCAACGGCGGCCATATTCACCGCTTACTCGCTCTGTAGAGTGAATCGCGTGCCGCGGTACGACAACACGGCGCCGGACGGTGTGATCGATTCGACCCGCGTGCCATCGGGTAACGATTCGCCTTCACGAAGTTTCCGCATGTTGATGAACACGAAGCGCTCTGCCGGATTCGCCGCGTAGACATGTAAATCGAGCCGCATCGAGGGAATGGCAGGGCCGCCACGCGTCACGACGTCGTCCCGCGAAGGCAGATTGTTGCCGCTGCGAGATGCCGAACTTGCCGCAGACGGCGCGACGGCCGGTGCATAGTCAGCGGGATCGAAGTCTGGCGCGATCGGTTCGTCTTGTGCGGACAACACCGGCTCCTCGACGAGCGGTGGCGCGGCACTCGGTGCGATCACACCCGCCGTGTCTGGCGGCAGCGCGCCGGGCATCGCCGCGCCGGGTGCAACCATCACATTGGGCGCGACACCTGTGGGTACCGTTACGGTAACCGTCGCCACCTGTTGCGTTTGCCCCGGCACTCCGACCACGACCGGCGTGGTTTGTGAAACGGCGTTCGTCGGGGGTGTCGCGCTGGCAGCGACGGGCGCCGCGTCGGCCGAGGGCGGGGTCGCAGCGGCGCGCTCGGCTTGGCCTTCGCGCATCAATAAGCCCACCAGCACGAGCAGATTGATGCCTAACAACAGACCAAGCCCAACAGCCCAAATGGGAAAGCGCGCTTTCGGTGGCGCAACCTTAACCTCGAACATGCCCGGCGCGGTCTGTCGCTGCCGATCGTTCTCGGATTTCTTCAAGGCATCGAGAATGAACGACATAGGCTAACTACCCGTCGAGGATGTCGAATGCAGGAACGGCGTATTGGGGTCGCGCAAGGCCGCATCGAGTACCACCTGCGTTTGCAGTCCGGCAATGCCATCGACGGCGAGCCGATGCTTGCGCTGGAAGTCTTCGACCAAGGCCACCAATGCAGCGTCGAACCGGTCGCTGGCACTCTCCTCGACCGGCAATCCATTCACGCGTTGCAGACTGCGTCGCAGCCAGCGCACGGCGGGCGCACGCATGCCATACGACAAAGGCTTGGTATTCGTGGTGCTCGGCCGCCACAGCAATACGTAGTCGCCAAACCAGTTGCGTGACAAATCGCCAATGCCGATTTCGCGGATCGCGCCGCCCAAATCGACGCGCGCATGTTCATCATCGAGCCCTGTGAGCACGACTTGGTGTGAGCGCCCTTCGGTGTCGCTCACGTTGAGTACCGCCGGACGATTGAACAAGCGCAACTGTGCGAGCGAGCCGCGCTGCACGAGGCACTCAAGCCCGGCACGACTCGCCTGCGCGCATGGATCGGTACGACCGACGACATAGCGTGCACCCCACAAGGCGAACAACTTGTTATAGGCGTTGTCTGGGTCGGTTTCGTTGTCGTACTGCGCTAACAACTGACCCAGCGACGGCGGTGCGGGTGCGGGCTTCGGGAGTGTGACTGGTGCCGGCGCAGCGGCCGCCGGAACCACGCTCGTCTGCGCCTTCTCGACCACGATGGTGGGCGCCGTTCGCGAGCCGAGCACATACCAGGCGCCCAAGCCAAGCGTCGTCACGAACAACACAGCCGCCGCGGCGGCGGCCCACGGCAGCCATGCCGGCCGCAAACGCTTACCAAACACTTCGCTCGCGGCACTGCGTACGACCGCGCTCGAGATCTGATGCAAATCTTGGGTATAGGCGCCGAGCAACGCCCGGTCCGCGATCACATTGATGAGGCGCGGAATGCCGCCCGACAGCCGATGGATCTCGCCAAGAGCACCGCTCGAAAAGATCTCGGTTGTGGCGCCAGCCACGCGCAAGCGATGGCGCACATACGCCTCCGTCTCGCTCGCTGACAGCGGATCGAGGTGATAGCGGCCGGTGACGCGTTGCGCCAATTGTCGCAACTCCACCCGGCCTAACAACTCGCGCAGCTCCGGTTGCCCGATCAAGATGATCTGCAGCAGCTTCTGCGTTTCGGTTTCGAGATTGGTGAGCAGTCGCACTTGCTCGAGCACGTCCGGCGCGAGGTTCTGCGCCTCATCGACCACGAGCACGATGCGCTTGCCCTCGCCGTGGGCGCGCAGCAAGTAACGGCTGAGGATATCGACCAAGTCCTTGACGCTGCCGGCGGCCGCGTCCGACACGCCGATGCCGAGTTCCTCGCAGATCGTCAGCAGGAACTCGGGCGCGCTCATCCGCGGATTGAGGATGAGGGCAACCTCGGCATGCTTGGGAATCTGGGCCAGGAGCGAACGAACCACGGTCGTTTTGCCCGTGCCGACTTCGCCGGTGAGCTGGATGAACCCACCCGCATCGTTGATGCCGTAGACCAAATGCGCGAGCGCCTCGGCGTGCCGTTCGCTCAGGAACAGGTAGCGAGGGTCCGGCGTGATCGCGAATGGTTTTTCGTTGAGTCCGAAGAACGCCAGGTACATGGTTTTGCCGGCGCCAACTAACCGGGCCGACCCGGGACGCCCACGTCCCCAGGAGCCTTTCGCGCCAGAGCGACCAGTATTGCACGGCTTGCGCGGGCCGGCGACCTGGCGTCGCGGCCCGGCAGCCCGTCATGCGTCCGTGCGGCTCAGCGGCTCGGCTTCAGCGGGCAGGTGTTGAACCCGAATAGCGAATAAACGGGGCAATAGCCCATTAGGCCGGTCAAAAGCGGGACCACGCCGATGAGTGCCCAGTTACGGCTGGGGCCTTCCAGGACGAAATAGAGCGACAGAATGGCGATGCCTACGAGCACGCGCAGGACGCGGTCGACGGCGCCTTCGTTGGTTTTCATGATGGTTGCCTCCAAGGCTGTTGAGTGACGGGGCTAGTGTCCCGTCGCCACGATCCAGAGTCTGTAACCTGGGTTACGCAGGCTCATCCGTAGATGTACGGAGAGGCGCGCCGTGCCGCGCGTGCGGTTATGCGGCAGGGCTCACTCGGCTGATCGGGCGGCCCGCGCAAGGGCGTCGCGGTCGAGTACCTCGATACGCGACCGTGTGAGCTGGACCCAGCCGCGATCGGCGAACTGCCCGAGTAGGCGCGAGACGATCTCGCGGACGCTGCCTAACTCCCGCGCGAGTTCAGCGTGCGAAACGGCTAATGAGGCGTGTGGATCGAGCAGACGCGCCGCCAACCGTTGGTCGAGCCGCTGAAAGGCGACGGCTTCCACCAGTGCTAACAATCCCGCCATGCGTTCCGAGTACTGCGCAAAGATTGCTTGCCGAAATGCCGGTTGCGACTCGATGAGCTGACGAAATAGGGGCGGCGGTACGAGTAACAGCTCGGCGGGCTCCGAGGCGATCGCGTCCGCCGCATGAGCGCTCTCGCCGAGCAGGCAGCCGGTCGACAGCACACAGGTTTCCCCCGGCGCGACCCGATAGAGTTGTATCTCGCGGCCGTTTGCGCTCCGCATCGATACGCGCACGGAGCCCCGCAGCACGAGCGGAAACGCTGAGCACGCCGCGCCATGCGTGAACAACTCTGTTCCCGGTTCGACTGCGACGCGACGGCTTTGCTCGACTACACGCTGCAGCAGAGTCGCGTCGAGTTGGCGCGACCACTCGTAGCGCGCCTGCAGCGCTTGCAGTGTGGAATGCGTGCCTGAGTCTGGCAGCATCGACTAACTCCTCGAATCCGGTTCGTCCGTCGTCCGCAGTGTACTGCCACGCTTCACAGCTTGTGTTCCGAAGCGCTCGCGGATTTGATCGAGTGCGGCGTCGAGTTTTGTCGCCTCAGGCGGCTGTGCGCTGTCGAACAGATCAAGCTGCTCTGCGGGCGCCAAGTGGGACACGCCGACGCCCAGCAATCGCAACTTCGCGCCGCGCTCTTGGTCGAGCCATTCGCGCAGCAACGCCGTGGCGAGAGCGGCGATCGTGCGCGAGTCGTTAGTGGCAGGTTCAAAGCGCTTTTGGCGCGTAAATGTGGCGAAGTCGCCGCGCCGAATCTTGATCGTCACACACGCAGCCACGAGCGCCTTACGCCGCAAGCGTGCCACCGCGCGATCCGCGAGCTGTAACAGCTCGGCTTCGAGCCGCGCTGGATCGCCGACGTCGGTCGCGAACGTTTCCTCGGCGCTGATCGACTTCTCGTCCCAGTCGGCGATCACTGGGCGCTCGTCGATGCCGCCGGCGCGCTCGCGCATGCGCGGCGTGTCGCGACCGAACAAAGGCCACAGCACCGTGTCCGACGCGCGGCGCAGCTCGCCCAGCGTGGCGATGCCCGCGCGCTCCACGCGCTCGCCGAGCTTGCGACCGAGGCCGGGCAAGCGGCGCACCGACAGAGGGTCGAGCACGCTATGCACGTTATCGCGCGTGATTACGGTGAGGCCGTCGGGCTTGTTCAGCTCTGAACCGATCTTCGCAACCAACTTGTTAGGAGCGACACCCACGGAGGCCGTGAGCTGCGTGCGGTCGAGTATCAATCGCTTGATGGCACGCGCAATCGTGACGCCGTCGCCTTTCAAGGCTTGACTGGCCGTCACGTCGAGAAAGGCCTCGTCGAGCGACAAACCTTGCACGAGTGGCGTGAACTCGTGGAACACCGCGAACACCTGCGCCGAAACGGCTTGGTAGGTGGCCATCCGAGGTTTGACGCAAATGGCGTGCGGACAACGTCGCAGGGCTTCGCGCACAGGCATCGCGGAGCGCACGCCGAACTGCCGCACTTCGTAGCTCGCAGCAGCGACGACTCCGCGACCGCGCGTGCCGCCCACGATGAGCGGCTTGCCGCGCAGCTCCGGGTTATCGCGTTGCTCGACGGAGGCATAGAACGCATCCATATCGACGTGCAGGATGCAGCGCTCCGCAGCCACGGGTCGCGCCTCAGAACACGAACGGGATGAAGCGCCGGGTACGGGAGGCGTAGGCCGCGTAGCCGGGGAAGCGCGCGCGCAACCACTGCTCCTCGCGCTGCGCCTTAGCTGTAAAGAAAGCGATGAGCGCAAGTGCGCCGAGCGCATGCGTCCATGACACGAGTGCGGTCGCTACACCGATGGCGATCAGTACCACTCCGCCGTAAATCGGGTGGCGTGCCAATCGATAGACGCCGCTCTCGACGAGCGTGGCGTCGTCGCGCGGGTGTGGCAGTGGCGTCAAGCTCGAACCCAAGGACTTCACGGCTCCGTAGGCGAGCGCGGCGCCCAGCACTGCTAACAACCCGCCCGTGCCTCGAGCAGCCCAAGCCAGCGACTCGTTCGCGACGGATGCAACGCCCGGCCAAACAGGCAACAGCACGAATGCAACGAACAGCGCGGCCTGTGCCAGTACCCAATACTCGCCGCGAGCGCCGCGACGCCAGCCGTCGCGTGAAAATCCCCAGCGAGAAAACAATGACATGGGTGGTTACAGCGTCGCGACGCTGTAGACGACGGTAAAGCCGGCCACCAACGAAGCGAGCGCCACGTAGAAAAAGCCCAGGAGCACGAACTTTGCAGCGGTGCGCATGCGGCTTTGTTCATAGGTACGTCGCATAGCCTTGTACAGGTACCACGGAATGTAGAACAGCAATGCAAAGTCGAGGATGTTCACGAAGCTGTCGATCTTCGGAATCAGGCCCAGCAGGATCCGGACTAACAACACCGCGAATAGCGCTGCGTGTGTGTGCACGAAGAACAAAAGGTGCTCCACATAGTAGCGGCGCGGATGCCAGTACAACGCAAGCATGAAAAACGCTACCAACGGGAGTAGCACGAACATGGCGCGCGGCATATTGTGCGTCATGGCGCTTTTGAGCGCCGCGCCATCGTCGAGCACCGACTTGCGGCACCCCGCCCGCAGCCGCGGCTCCACCGTGGCTTCCCACGGACCGCCATAATCCAGTGAGTCACAAAAGCTGGCCGGGTCTTTGGATGCACTGCCGGCCGCTTTCGTTCTTGCTGCAGATGCAGCATCGGCCGATTTGCGTGCAGCTGCCGCAACCTCACTCGCGATCTCTTCCCGAATTTGTCGCGACACGTCGGCGGACGAGTCCGCTGGCGTGGCTTTGCTCGGCGACGTCGCACTGCCGAGTTTCGTGGCGGCCTGGTTAAGTTCTTGCGTCGCTTTGTCTAACGCTGCCGCCGTCTGTGCATCTTCCGCATCGACTTTGATGAAGTCGTCCCGCACCGGGCTGGCACCGAGTGCGATGAAGAACGCTACGCTGATCACGAGATAGAGACGAAAGGGCGGTAGGTAGCGCGCTCGTCGACCATCGATGAACTCACGTGTCAGCAGGCCGGGCTTGGCGACGAGCGCCCAGAGCGTTCGCCATAGACGCGAGTCTGCATGTGTGAGGTTCTCGGTGGCCTCGCGCAAGAAATGCCACAGCGAGTGCAAGTGTGGATCGTGCCGTTGGCCGCACACATGGCAGTGCGAACCGGCGAGCGGCGTACCGCAGTTCATGCATGCCATGCCGGCTGCGGTGGTCGGCAGCGTCGACGGCAGCGACGCTGCGAGCGGCGCAGGGACGAGCATGCGGCGTGTGGCTCGCACGCTGTCGCCAAAGGACGCCTTGATGCGCGCGGACATCTCCGGCGCCACCTGCGTTAGATAGTGATCAAGATGCTCTTGGCTCGCCACGCGATAGACATTCTTGCGGCGAATCCAGCCATCGGGCGTTTCACCGAGCTTAAAGCTCTCGACGGACTGAAAGCCCGGCAGCTTGAGAATCTCAGCGACGTGACCTGGTAGCCAAGCCTCCACGTCGTGCAAGCGCGTGGGCGCGATCTCGAGCTCGGCCTCGTACGCGACGCTTCCCGTCGTGGCACCCGCCACCACGGGAAGCGCGTTGCGTTGCGTCGCGGCCGCCACCGTTCGTACGACTTGTTAGGCGACCTGAGCGCTCGCGTGGGACTCACTGCCAGGGACGGGCTGCGCCTGCACACCAAGCTCGTGCGGCGCGAAGTCGTCGACGTGGATCAGCTCCATCACCTTGCGGTCGTAGTCGCGCAAGAACGCGGCTTCGGTCTCTGAGACGATGCCCGCAGCCAGCGCCTGGGTGATTTGCCCGGGCACATCGAGCGCAGTCACTTTGCCAGTCTTCTGACCCTCGACGCGGATCTTCTTCTCGATCGGTTCGGCCTTCTCCGCAAGCAATAGCGCTTCTTGCAGCAGGCCTAGCGGATTGGTTGGCTCGATCGTTTGATAGATGAACTCGCACAAACGATCACGTGTGGCCGTCGGATACAACACCGCCTCGGCGAGCGCGCGGCCTTGTCGATCCGTCGGCGCCGAGTACGCAAGCCCGCGCGGGAAGATCAACGCGCGCATCGCGGCGCCGATGAACCGGTTGGGGAAGTTGCGCAGAAATCCGTGCAAGCTCTCTTGCGCCTTGTAGAGCTGGTTCCTGCACGCCCACTCGACGATCGGCAAGTCCGCCTCGGGGCGTCCTTGGTTCTCGTAATGCTTGAGCACCATCGACGCGAGGTACATCGACGACAACACGTCGCCCAAGCGCGCCGACAAGTTTTCTTTCTTCTTCAGGTAGCCGCCGAGGGTGAGCATCGCGACGTCGACCGCAAATGCAAACGACGACGAGAAACGCACGATGTGTTGGTAGTAGCGTTTCGTCGGGCCCACGTCAGGCACTGATGTGAAGCGCGCGTGGGTCAGCGCCATCACGAGCGAGCGCACGGCGTTCGAAATCGTGAAGCCGATGTGCCCGAACAGGGCCTTGTCGAAATCATCGACACCTTGTTTGCGATCCGGATTGCGTGCGGCTTCCATCTCCTTCAGCACGAACGGATGGCAGCGCACCGCGCCTTGTCCGAAGATGATCAGCGAGCGCGTCAGAATGTTCGCGCCCTCGACCGTGATCGCAACCGGAATGACTTGGTAGCTACGCGCAAGATAGTTGCGCGGCCCCATGCAGATGCCCTTGCCGCCTTGCACGTCCATCGCGTCGTTGGCGACTTGGCGGCCCATCTCGGTAACGTGGTACTTCAGCATCGCAGAAGGCACCGACGGCTTCTCGCCGCCATCGATCGCGCCTGCAGTCACCGAGCGAGCGGCATCCATCGTGTACGTGTTGCCGACCATGCGTGCGATGACGGTCTCGACACCCTCGAACTTGCCGACCGACATATTGAACTGTCGGCGAATACGCGTGTAAGCGCCCGAGGCCCACACGCCCGCTTTCGCACCGCCCGTCGCGTTCGACGGCAGCGAAATGCAGCGGCCGACCGAGAGCTGCTCGACCAACATGCGCCAGCCTTGGCCGGCCATCTTGGCGCCGCCGATAATGAAATCGACGGGAACGAAGACGTCCTTGCCTTGGATCGGGCCGTTCTGGAACGGTACGTTGAGCGGAAAATGGCGCCGTCCGATCGTGATGCCCGGCGTGTTGCGCGGAATCAGCGCGCAAGTGATGCCAAGATCCGCTTTTTCGCCTAACAACTTATCCGGATCGTACATGCGGAACGCAAGACCGATGACGGTGGCGATCGGTGCGAGTGTGATGTAGCGCTTGGAGAAGTTGAGCTTCAAGCCCACGATCTCTTTGCCTTGCCACATGCCTTTGCACACGATGCCGGTGTCCGGCAGCGACGCGGCATCGGAGCCCGCGCGGGGGCCTGTCAGCGCGAAGCAGGGCACTTCCTCGCCGCGTGCGAGGCGCGGTAGGTAGTACTCCTTCTGCTCCTCGGTGCCGTAATGGTTTAGAAGCTCGGCGGGCCCGAGTGAATTTGGCACTGCGGTGGTCGAGGACAACAGCGCGCTGCGGCTGCTCAGCTTGGCGAGCACGCATGAGTGCGCGTAAGCCGAGAACTCGAGGCCGCCATACTTCTTCGGAATGATCATCGCGAAGAAGCCCTTGGTCTTGAGGAAATCCCAAGCTTCCTTCGACAGATCGCCGCGGCGGTGTGTGAAATCGAAGTCGTCCGTCATGCGGCACAGTTCTTCAACCGGCCCATCGAGGAATGCGCGCTCCTCTGCCGTGAGCTGCGGTGGTTTCGCAGCTAACAACTTCTCGAACTTCGGCGCGCCGGTGAACAGCTCGCCGTCCCACCACACGGTGCCCGCCTCGAGCGCCTCGCGC
>CAYUIT010000010.1:0-95863 GCA_964444835.1 uncultured Steroidobacteraceae bacterium | reverse complement strand
GGCAGGCGGGGCACCCAACGCGCCTTCCGCGACTGAGCTTGATCGCGCCGTGACCGAACTCGCAGCGCGCTTCTTGACGGATCTGCACATCGGGCGCGTCTCGCCCCGTGCTGCAGGACACGATTTGGACGTGCCGCACGCCGAACTCGACGTGGTGACGGCGCTGCGTGGGCTCGCAGGCGCGAGCGACGTTGCCAGTGTTTTGCGCGATTACCAGCCGGGCTTTCGGCACTACGACTTGTTACGCGAAACATTGGCCCGCTACCGCGAGCTCGCGCAGCAACCCGAGCTCAATGCCCTGCCCGCGTTGCCGGCGCGCAGCGTGAAACTTGGGGAGGCGTACGCCGGCATGGCGCAACTGCAGTCGCTCTTGCAAGCCCTCGGCGATTGGCCGCCGGATGCGCAAACGACGCCCACTGCGGTGCTCGATGACGCGACGAGCGGCGCGCTACGCCGATTTCAACAGCGCCACGGACTCGACGCCGATGGTGCGCTCGGTCGTGCCACGTTTGCCGCTCTCACGACTCCGTTCGCACGCCGCGTGCAGCAAATCCAGCTCGCCTTGGAGCGCATGCGTTGGCTACCCGCCAAACTCGGCACGCCACCCATCATCGTCAACATTCCGCAGTTTCGCTTGTTCGCGTTTCGCACGCTCGACGACCGTGAAAGCGAGATGCTGCAAATGAACGTCGTCGTCGGCAAAGCGTTTCCTCAAACGAAGACGCCCGTCTTCGCCGCGGATCTGCGCACTGTCGTGCTACGACCGTATTGGGATGTTCCGCGCAGCATCCTGACGCAAGAGCTACTACCGTCGATCCGCGCCAACCCGCTGTGGATCGACAACAACGGTTTCGAAATCGTTCGCGGACCGAGCGACGATAGCCCCGCGGTCGCGGTGACACCCGAGAGCATTGCCGAGCTCGAGCGTGGCAGTCTGCGCTTGCGACAACGCCCCGGGCCGCGCAACGCGCTCGGCGACGCCAAGTTTCTGTTTCCTAACAAGTACAACGTGTACTTGCACGATACGCCCGCGCGGGGTCTGTTCTCGCAAGCGCGGCGAGCGGCGAGTCACGGCTGCGTTCGAGTCGCCGACCCCGTGGCACTCGCCGAGCACTTGTTAGCAAAAGAACCAGGGTGGGATGCGGCCCGAATTCGCGCGGCCATCGCACTCGATCGACCCACGCGCATCACTTTGCGCGCACCCGTGCGCGTGTACTTGCTGTATGCAACAGCGCTGGCTGCCGAAGACGGCCGCGTGTTCTTCTTTGACGACATCTATCGTCACGATGCGAAGCTGTTGAAACTGCTGAAGGAGAGAGCGCGTTGAGCCCGCCGCGACCGGTTGAGAGCACTCGCACATTGGTGCTCACCAACGTCTGTGCCATCGCGCTCGCACTGATCTTTCAGTGGCCGATTGGCTCACTCCTGTGGCCTTACTGGGCCCAATCCGTGATCATCGGCTGGTTCAGTCGGCAGCGCCTGTTGGCCCTCGGGCATTACTCGACTGAGGGCTTCACAGTAAACGATCAGCCCGTCGAGCCGACCTACGAGACGCAGCGCTCAACCGCCAATTTCTTCACGCTGCATTACGGTTTCTTTCACTTCATCTACGCGATTTTTCTGACGCAGCTCGCGAGCAACTTGAGCCTGATCGATTGGCTCGGCGTGATCGCCGCTTCGATCGCATTCGCGTTCAATCACTACGCATCGTACCGACGCAATATTGAGGCGGATGCCGAAGGCGAACCCAACATCGGTACGTTAATGTTCCTGCCGTATCTGCGCATCATTCCGATGCACCTCACCATCATCATCGGCGGTGCCGTCATGCAGTCGCACTCGAGTGCGTGGGCTGTCTTGTTGTTTGGTGCACTGAAGACACTGGCCGACGTGGGCATGCACGTCGCGGAACATCGAATCTTGCAACGCGGCGCCGCTAACCGGCCCACGCCCTGACACGACCGGTGTCGAGATGGACGAAATCTGAGCGACGGTAGAATCCGACGCCACCGCGCGCAGCCTCGAGCGCGAGGTCGCGGAGCTTCGCACACGACACACCCCGCAGACGCACATCGATCGCGCGTCCTTCCATATGCAGCGAGCGCTTCGCCACTCCCGAGCTGTTGTCGGCCAGCTTCGCGTTGGTGCTGGGCGAGCGGTAACCCGAGATGATCTCGAAGCGGGGCTCGACGCCGGCGACTTGCGCGAGATCCGCGAGCTGCGCATAGAGCCGCACGTCGATGGGATGGGCTTCGCCCGAGCGATGATCGCGCAAAATCTGCGTGAGGCCCGCGAGCGATGCCGTCACGAACTCACCGTCGCGCTCGAATGCGACGGCTAACGACTCGCTCGTGTGCGTGTTATGCAACTCGAGCCAGCGCTCCGAGCTTCGCGGCGCGATGCTCGCCCCCGCCATCCGCGCGCACGGGAAGCCGATCGCACTCGCGACCGCGATAGCCAGAAAACGGCGTCGGGGCATCCGTGGCAATACGCTCATGCCGCAATCGTCGCTCACGGGCTCCACGTGCTGCAAGGGCTCAATTCGCGACAGTCATCACAGAGCCGGTATCCCCGGACTCGCGATTGACGGAAACGACGGTCGCCTTCGGGAAGAAATTGAATTCTGACGCGCTGGCCCAGGTGTACGCTCCCATCGCTCGACCGACGATCAGGTCGCCGGCTTTCAGCTCCGGCAACATCAAGTTCTCCGCAATCACATCGATGCTGTCGCACGTGGGGCCGGCTAACACGGATGGAAGCTTCTCACCACCCTGCCGCAATGATTCAACCGGATAACGCGCATGGTCGAACAACTGACCGCTGTAAGAGCCGTATAGGCCGTCGTCGAGGTAATACCACCAGTGACCCTCGCGACGTGCGCGGCCCATCACCGACGCGACGCCGATCGCCGCAGGGCCGGCGATGAATCGGCCAGGCTCTGCAATCACACGAATGCGCCGCGGCAAGCGTGCAAGAGCCGCGCGGATTGGTGCGCAGAAGCGCCCGATGTCGGCCACTCGTTTGCCATAGTCGATCGGGAAGCCGCCGCCGATGTCGAGCGTGTCGAGCACGCCGAGCTTTTCGCGACGCGCGCTCGCCATGAGCTTGGCACACGCTTCGATCGCCTCGACATGCTTGCCCGCATCAGCGGCTTGCGAGCCCACGTGAAAGGACAAGCCGCGCACGGTGATACCCAACCGACGCGCCAAGCGCGCGAGCTCCAGCAAGTCCTCGGGATCGCAACCGAACTTGCGCGACAAATCGCACACCGCGCCGGGGCTGCGGAACGACACACGGAGTAACAACTCCGCGCGATCTTTGTAGGCCTCGAACTTGCGCACTTCATCGGGATTGTCGGCGACGAACACACGCACGCCACACGCAAGCGCGTTACGGATATCGATATCGCGCTTGATGGGGTGCGTGTGGATGCAGCGCGCCGGATCGACACCCATGCGCTTGACCAATTGCGCCTCGCCGGTCGTGGCCAAGTCGAGCCAGCCGCCAAGCTCGACGATCGTCTGCACCACGGCCGGGTGCGGCAACGGCTTGAGCGCATAATGCAAATCGACACCCGGCAGCGCCCGCTGCAGCTTGCGGTACTGCTCGCGCACTCGCTGGCAGTCGATGATGAGGAGTGGCGAGCCAAACTCGCGCACGAGGCGGCGGATTTCCTCCGGCTTGAACGGATCGATCCAACGGGTTTTTCGGGCCGCACGCTGCGTGCGTTTTGCGGCACCCACTCGAGTCGACATCATCGCCCTCCAAAAGCAAAAGGCCAGGTCCGCGTGTGGCGCAGGACCCAGCCCTGAGAGCGCATTCTAAGAAGATTGTGGCGGATCGCAAGTGTCTAGTTGCGCAGCCTCGCCGACACGAGCGTCAGCTCAAGAATTTGACGATCGCGATACCGATAAAGTTTGCGATCGCATAGCCGAGCATGCCGATCGCGATGGCGGGCGTAATGAGCGTGCTCCAGCCTTTTGCACTCGCGATGCCAGCGCCGGCTGCGGGACCGACGATCGCGGCTGCCGAACCGATGACGACCTCGGCCAAGTCCCACTTCAGGAACTTTGCCACGACGAGCAGCACGACAAAATGCACGGCGATCATGAAAGCGCAGTAAAAGAACAATACTGGCGCGGACCGGACGAAGCCGAGCGCATCGGTGCCGGCGCCAATCATCGCGAAGAACGCGTACATGCACAGCATGCCGAGCGCGAAATCGCTCTCGATCGCATTGAAGAATTTCGGCACCGCCGTCGCGAGTGCCACGGTGATGGCGGTGACGACGAACAGGTAGTAGTGGCCGTAGCCCGGATCGAACCGATCGATGAGGAAGCGCGACACGGCACAGATCGCGAGCGCAAGCGCTAACGACGCTGCGACGTGATCCACGCGCAAACGCGGCGCTTCAATTGCCGCAGCGCCGGCCGGAGCATTCGCCGTTTCCGCAACGATCCGCGACGGGATGTGCCGCAGAACGAAGCGGCTCGACGGCAGCGACACCAGTGCTAACAACCCGAGTACGCTGACCGGGGCGCTCGCACTGAGCGCGACACTGAAGACTGTCGGGTCCATTTCGACGGCCTGTGAGATGGCCGTGAAGTTGACCATGCCGCCAATGAAGGCGCCGGCATAAGTGCCGGCAATCTTGGCACCGGAATCGCCAAGATCGAACAGATAGAAACCGAGGATGGCGCCGAGCGACAAGCCGACGCTGGCGACGAGAAACGCGGGCAGCACCCAACCACCGGTCCTAAAGATGGAACGCAAGTTCGCTTTGAACAGCAGTAATGCGATGCCCATCGGCAGCAGGTAACCGCCTACGAAGCCATAGGCCGGCGCGTCGCGCGGAATCACGCCAGTATTCGACAACAGCAGCGCGATGCCGATGACCCACGGCACACCGGGAATCTTGCTCGCGATCGGTTGGCGATCGATCCACAGCCCAAACCATGCGAGCGCAAACACGATCGCGCCGACGAGCAACGAATTCTCGGCCGAAACCAGCGTCATGCATCCCCCGACGGCCACACCGCAATCGTTCCATCCTAGACGAAAGCTGCGCGCCGAACATGCTAAGGTCTCATGAGCAGAACTGATGCGAGCATGAACAAGTCTTGCTGCCTAAGCGCGACCCCGAGCACGATAATCGGAGCACGATGATCCAGGGCACACTGCGCTACGCGCGATCGCGTGAAATCTTGCTGCCACCAGGCGCGCCATGACTGACCAACACTCTTTCGACGTGATCGTCGCGGGCGGCGGCGTGAATGGCCTTGCCTGTGCGGCCGTCCTCGCGCGCGAGGGCCTGTCGGTCTGCGTCATCGAGCGCAATCCGTGGGTCGGAGGTGGTGCTGTCACGCGCGAAGTGACACTGCCCGGCTTCAAGCACGACCTGTACGGTTCGTCCCATGTTTGGATTCAGTGTAACGAGGACTTCAAGGCGATCCAGCCCGAACTCGAGCGTTACGGCCTCGAGTATCTCGCACCTAACGACCACATCACGGGCCACCCCGATAAAGCGGGCGGTCCAGGCATCATCATCTATCGATCGATCGACAAGACCTGCGCGACCATCGCGCGCTACTCGCAAAAGGATGCTGAGCGCTATCGCAAAGTGCACGACGACTTCGCGCTCATCAAGGAAGGTTTTCTGAAGGCGTTTTTCTCGCCGCCCTCGCCGCCCTCCACGTTGGCCCGTGCGCTCGAGACGAGCCACGAAGGGCTACGACGCTTGCAGGAATTCTCGCTCTCGGCGCGCGCGTGGGTGGAGATGAATTTCGAGAACGATTTCGTGAAAGCGGTGATGCTCAATTGGGCACTCGCGCCGCAAATCTTGCCCGAGCAAGAAGGTGCCGGCCAATCGTTCTACATCATGATTCCGGCCATCCACGTGTACGGACAAGCGATACCGAAAGGCGGCAGCCAAGAGCTGCCCAATTCGATGGCGCGGTATGTCGAAGCGCATCGCGGTCGCGTGATGACGCAATGTGAGTTAGCCCGCTTCTTGGTCGAGGACGGACGTGCGGTCGGCGTTGAACTGCAAGATGGGCGTAAGCTCCTGGCCTCGCGCGCCGTCGTCTCGGCACTCGAGCCGAAGCAAACCTTCCTGAAGTTCGTCGGTGAAACGCAGCTCGCGCCGGACTTCGTGCGCTTGGTAAAGGGCTTTTCGTTCGGCAAGATCAGCATCTGCCGCATTCACTTGGCGCTCAGCGAACCGCCGCGGTTTACGAACGGCGACGACATGAGTCGCTGCTTGTTTCACCGCATCGTCGATTCGATGCCGCAGATGATCAAGTTCTACTCCGAAATCGCGATGGGAATTCCGCCGAGCGATCCGTTTCTGTGGAGCGCGTGCTGGACCTTGCTCGACCCGAGTCGCGCACCGCCCGGACAGCACACACTGATCCTCGATACCTTCGTATCGAATTGGCTGGCCGATGGCCGCACCTGGGCCGATATCGGTCACGACTACGCGCACCGCGTGCTGATTCCGAAGCTGCAACAGTACGCACCGAACATCAACGAGCGCACGATCTTGGGCGCCTATGTTGAGACTCGCGAAACCCTTGAAGCGGCCAATCCGAGTTTCGTCGATGGCACGACCAACGGCGGCGAGCGCATCGCGGCGCAGCTCGGCTACTTTCGCCCCTTTCCGGGCTACGCCCACTACCGCTCGCCGATTCGGCAACTGTACATGACCGGCCCGCATTGCCACCCCGGCGGCGGCATTTCGGCGATGGGTACGATCACTGCACGCGTGATGCTCGACGACATGGGCATCAAGCGCGCTAACTTCTAACGACTGACGACGCTGCGCGCCGCGCACGCTGGGAGACGAGCATGAGCACTCGCATCGAAAAATACACCGCCTTGATCATGCAACCACACGTGCATGTCGCCGAGGACCGCAGCGAGATCAAGCGCAATCTCGATCGCTGCTTGAACATGATCGACTTCGGAGTCGGCTATCACTGGGAGCTGCCCGCGCGGCTCGTCGTTTTTCCGGAGTACTTCTTGCAGGGCGTCACTACGCCGGGCAAAGGGGAACACGGCATCGACAGCTTCATGAAGAAAGCGATCACGTTCGACGGGCCCGAGTTTCGCGCCTTGAGCGACAAAGCGCGCGAGTACGGCCTGTATATCGCGGGCGGCGGCATCGTCGAAAAAGTGCCACAGTTTCCCGATCGCTGGTTCAACGCGGCGTTCATCATCGGCCCGGACGGCGAACTCGCGCTGCGCTATCACAAATGGCACATTCCCGCGTCGATCGGCCTCGGCACGAGTCCGCACGATCTGCTCGACGAGTACGCGCAAGTCTTCGGTGCCGATATTCGGACCTTGTTCCCGGTGATCGACACGCCGATCGGCAAGCTCGGCACGATGACCTGTCATGATGGCTGCACACCGGAGGTGTCTCGCGCCCTCGGCTACAACGGTTGTGAGGTGATCTGCCACCCCGTGGCACTCCAAGAGGTGGAGGGAGTGTCGGAACCGTGGGATTTCTGGATGTTCACGCGGCGCACGCGCGCCCACGACAACATGGCCTACCTACTCGGCTCCAACTGGGGCACCGTCGACTACGCGTACTACCCCAAAGCCTTTTGCCCGGGCGGTTCGTTCGCGATCGACTACACCGGTATGGTGATGCGGCATGCGCCGTATCCGCAGGAGCAAGTGCTTGCTGCGACGATCGATATCGAGTCGCTCCGCGAGCATCGCTCGCGCTGCAATCACAATACGTGGGTGGACTTGCGCACCGAGGGCTTCAAGCAAATCTACGAGAAGCCGATGTATCCGCCGAACCAGTTTCCGACAGGCAAACCACCGCGCACACTGGCAGACAAAATGGGCCCCGTGAAGGAAGTGTTCCGCGACGTGTATCAGCGCGGGCAATTCACGCCGCCGCATGGCAAGACCGTCGATGACATGGCGGAGATCCACGCCGAGCGCGTGCGTGATGCGCAGCGCCGCGGCACGCTGCGCAAGAGCTGAACCGACACGGAGCCCGATGCCATGCGAGTGAAATCTGCGCTTGCGAACCTGGAAGTAGGAATCGGTGAGGTGAGTCGCCGTGGGAGCGATCTCATCCTCCGCTCGGCGCCGGGCAGCGCTGTCGATACCGAAATCGCCGTCTCAGCCCGTGAGGCGCTGTCGATCCTGCGCCGCATCCTAACCACAGGTGGAGGCTTGTGGTTCGTGCTGACGCTGCCGTTCTTTGCGTTGCGGCCGTCTAACTCCGCGGCAGCCTCTCAAGCCTCGTTGCCGAGCTCTACTAACATCAATAAGCCTTGGTAACGCGGCGCCGGGCTCACGGCGCGATCATCACAGACTTGGCCTCCGTATAGATCAGCAGTCCTTCGAGGCCATGCTCGCGGCCCCAGCCGGATTGCTTGACACCGCCGATCGGCATGCTGAGCTCCGGGATGCCGTGGCTGTTGACCCAGACGATGCCGGACTCCAAGTGCGCCGTGACTCGATGAGCACGAGCGACATCGCGCGTCCATACGCTGGCTGCGAGCCCGTACACGGAGTCGTTAGCCTTGCGAATCGCGTCTGCCTCGTCATCGAACGGCATGACGCACACGACGGGGCCGAACACCTCCTCCTGCACGACCGGCATCGCACCATGCTCGCAGGCCACGACGGTTGCCGGGTAGAAATAGCCCGGACCCGAGGGAACGCGGCCACCACACAACACACGCGCGCCGCGATTGTCAGGATGCGTCACCAGCTTGTGTACGGAATCGCGATGCGCCGCCGAGATCAACGGCCCGAGTTGGGCACGCGCATCCAGCCCGTCTCCCATGACGAGCCCGTTAGCAATGTTTGTGAGACCCGCGCACACCGTGTCGTAGATCGAACGCTCCGCATACACGCGCGAGCCTGCGACGCAGACTTGGCCCGCCCCGCTGAAGATCGCAGCCGCTGCGCCCGGAATCGCCGTCGCCAGATCGGCATCGGCAAACAGCAACGTCGGCGATTTTCCACCCAGCTCGAGCGTCAAGCGCTTGAGGTTGCCTTGCGCTGCCACTAACAACTGCTTACCGACCGTGGTGGAGCCGGTGAACGCCACTTTATCGACGCGCGGATGCGCCGCCAAGAATTGCCCCAGCACGCGACCCGGTCCGGGAATGACGTTGACGACGCCCGGCGGCACGCCCGCCTCCACCAAACCGTGCGCCAGCCGCAGCACCGACAAACAAGCCAGCTCGGCGGGCTTCAGTACGATCGAGCAGCCGGCCGCTAACGCAGGCGCCAACTTCCACGCGGCCGCGACAAGCGCGCCATTCCAAGGCGTGATCTGGGCAACGACGCCGACCGGCTCATGGCGGACATAGCCGTGAAACGTCGCGCCTGGCACGGAGGCATCAAACGTGCGTCCTGGAAGCTTGGTACACCAGCCCGCGTAGTAGCGAAACGTCTCGGCCGCATGGGGTACTTCGTGCCGCAGCGCAGGCGCGAACAGCTTCCCACCCTCGAGGCATTCGAGTTCGGCCAGCACTTGCGCCTCGGCATCGATCCAGTCCGCCACTCGCAACAAAATGCGTTGCCGCTCAGCAGGTGTCTTGTCACGCCACACTCGGGCATCGAAGCTAGCTCGTGCTGCGGCGACGGCCTGTTCAGCATCCGCTTCGTTCGCGATCGCAAAGGCGCCCAGCACCGCGCCCGTCGCCGGGTTCGATGCTGTTCGCGTGGCGCCAGCCGCGCCGCGCGTCCACGCACCGTCGATGAGAAATGGCTGCGTCTCGCGCAGCCACGCCCGAGTGGCGTCCGAAACCGTATGCATCATGGCGTTGTGAGGATACCGCGTTCGGCCGCCTCAGGCTTCGCTCCGCAGGTACTCGGCCAACACCCGCAAGACGGCATCGTTATCGCTGACGAGACCGACTGTGATCCGCAAGCAGTTCTCTGGCCCACTCGCACCAACCGGTCGCGGAATGATGCCGTGCTGCTCGAGGGCGTGCGCCGCACCTGCGGGTGTGTGTCGTCCATCGACGAACTTCACCAAATAGAAGTTTGCACGGCTCGGCACAAACTCCATTCCAGGCGGCCCGGCCGCAATCCGCTCGGCAATGCGTGCGAGCTCGCGCGCGTTGTAATCGCGGACATAAGCAGCGTAGCCCGTATCGAGGACCGCTGCTGTGGCGGCAGCCATTGCACCCGCCGAGGCATTGAAGGGCGTGCGAATTCGTTGCACGGCATCGACGATGTTGGGCGGCGCGTAGCACCAACCGATTCTGGCGCCGGCGAGACCGTAGAGTTTCGAGAACGTCCGCGTCATCACGGCGTTGCGACCAGCATCGACGAGCGCCGCCCCGGGCTCGTAGTCGTCCGCCGTGACGTAATCGGCATAAGCGCTGTCGATGACGAGCACGACCTCCGGTGGCAGCCCACGATACAGCCGCCACAGATCGTCGCGGCTCAATACTTGCCCTACCGGGTTGTTAGGCGATGCCACGAACACCATTCGCGTACGCTTCGTGACTGCCGCCAACATCTGCTCGGCATCCGGTCGCCATGCGGGCTCGTCGGCGATCACGACTTTCGCGCCTTGCGCGGTGGCGTGCACCATCGCCATCGCAAAACTGTAGCGGCTGAACACCACCTCATCGCCCGGCGCGACATAGGCGCGAATCAGCAGCGACAGTAATTCGTCCGAACCATTGCCGCAGAGGATCTGATCTGCGACCAAACCAAAGGTGCTCGCAATCGCCTCGCGCAGCTCGGTCTGTGTGCCGTCGGGGTACTGCCCCAGCGATTTGCCGATCGCGTGCCATGCGTCGATCGCGGCGGGCGACGGGCCCAAGCGCGATTCGTTCGCCGAGAGTTTGATCGGGGCAGCACAATGGCCCAGCACGCTCTTGCCTTGCTGGAACGGCGCTAACGACTGGACTCCCGGGTTGGCATGCGGCTCGCGCGTCGTTGCGGCGTTAGCGAACGGTTTTGCGCTCATCGTTAGGTCACCTCAGCTCACGCTTGCCACCACAGGCGGCTTGATGATGTGTCGCCACGGCGTCGGCATGTCGCCGACCGGCACTTCGAGCAATACGGGTTCGTTCCGCTCCAGCGCTGCTCGAATGGCGGGTTCGAGTGCCGCGGGGTCGCGGACTCGTTCCGCGCGCACCCCGAAACTCTCAGCAAAGCGCACGAAGTCGGGGTTGCGTAGATCCGAGCCGATTTGCCGCCCGCCGAACCATTCGTTCTGTTGGCGTTGCACGTTTTGGAACTTGTCATTGTTGAACAACACTGTCACGAGGCCGATCGAATACTGTGCGGCAGTCGCCATCTCATTCGCCGTGAATAGAAAGCCACCATCGCCCGCGATATTCACGACGGCTTTGTCGGGGTGCGCAACCTTGACGCCGAGCGCCGTCGCATAGCCAAAACCGAGCGTGCCTTGATAACCGCAGCTCACGTGATGCCGCGGCGCATACGTGGGCATCCCGTACCAAGATGCGTAGCCCACTTGCGTGATTTCGTCGACGAAGAATCCGTCGTCTGGCAAGGCCGCACGGATCGCTTGCAAAAATGCGATCTGCGGCTGCACCTTGCCGATTTCCGCAGCCACACTCGCCTTCAGCGCTAACAACTCTGCTTCGCGCGAGCGGCGCGGTCGCGTCAGCTTGCGCCGGACGGCACGTGTGAGTGCAATACACGCCTGCGCTGCGTCGGCGACAATGGCGACTGCAGGCGCCTCGACACGCGCAACCTCGCTCGGGTCGATATCGACACGCACCACTTGCAGCGACGGCGGGCGACGCCAATGCAGGAGCTGCTGCTCCATGCGCGAGCCGATGCCGAGCGCCACATCAGCCGAGCGCCATAACTCGTAACCCGCAGGTAGCACTTGCGACAGATAGTGCCGATCGGACACCACGCCGCGTCCATTGCGAAACGACACGACCGGCGCTTGCAGAAGCTCGGCCAGCTCGAGCAACTCTTGGGCCGCGCCGACCGCGCCACCGCCCACGACGATCATCGGCCGCTCAGCCGCCACGAGTAGCGCTGCGGCCCGATCGACGGCATCGGTATCGACGGGCGGTGGCGCTGTGCGCTCGGCCGCTCCTAACAACATGATCTCTGCCTCGCGTCCCATCACATCCATGGGCATTTCCAGCGACACGGGACCACGCCGACCGCTCAGCATGTGTGTGAACGCTTCATTCACCAGTTGCGGCGCCTGCTCCGGACGCATCGCGCGATCCGCCCAGCGCGTCAACGAGCGCAGCGTCGCGAGTTGGTCCGGTAGCTCGTGCAGATAGCCGATGCCACGACCGATCGCGTCGCTGGGAATCTGGCCGGTGAGGCACATGACCGGCTCGTTAGTGGCATACGCCGAACACAGTGCGGCCGTCGTATTGAGCACGCCAGGACCGGGCACGACGGTGTAGACACCGGGACGCCCCGTCGACCGCGCATACCCGAAGGCCATGTAGGCTGCACCTTGCTCGTGGCGCGAGCCCACGAAGCGCACGCGCTCACGCTGGCGGTACATGGAATCGAAGAAATGATCGAGCTGCCCACCCGGCAAGCCAAAGATCGTCTCGACCCCATTGCGCAGCAGCTGCTGCAACAACGCGTCCGCCCCGCTCATCCTCGTCATCATCGCGCGTCCGTGAATTCGTGCCCAAGCGTGATTAGGTGGCTCCGAGCGATCACGCGCAATTCATTAGTTCTCATCGCCGCATTAGTCCCACTAATCCGCAGGACCCCGTGGCTGCGATGGACCGTTATGACACGGCGTCGGCACTCCAGACATCGAGTTCCGCCTGCGAGCGCTGCCCCTCCGCGATGATCCAATCGCTGAACGCCTGCACGACGGGGTCATTCCGCGAACCTGGCGACCGCACGACGTAGTAGTCGTACTTGCAGCGCAGCACCTTGCTGAACGGCTTGACTAACTGCCCGGTTCGCAATGCTTCCGCGACGAGCGCGCTGCGGCCCAAGGCCACGCCCTCACCCGCGATCGCCGCAGCCGTGACGAGGTGCGAATGATTGAAGCCGGGGCCGCGTGAGGCATCGATTCCCGTCACCCCGGCGGCGGCGAGCCATGTGGCCCAATCGGTGTCCATGACGTCGTGCAGCAGCGTATGGAAGCGCAAGTCTTCGGGCGTCCGCAGCGGCTTGTCGCCCGTTGCTATCTGCGGGCTGCACACGGGGAATACCGTCTCCTGCAAGAAGCGTACGGCATCGACGCCAGACCAATCGCCATCCCCGTAGCGGATATCGACGTTCACTTGCCCTTTGGCGAGCGCATCGGCGTCGAGATCGGCGGCCAACACACGCACATCGATTTCCGGATGCGCTCGTAGAAAGCGCCCGAGCCGCGGCAGCAGCCACAACAAACCAAACGAATCGAGTGTCGCGACGTTGAGCACGCGTTGGCGACGACTATCCATCACGGCGTTCGTCGCGCTGCGGATGCCGTCGAGCGAAGCATTGATCCGCGGCAAGTACGCGCGCCCGGCCTCCGTCAATGCGAGACCTTGCCCGCGGCCCACGCGATGGAATAGCGGCACACCCAGCCATTCTTCGAGCGCGCGAATCTGATGACTCACGGCGGCCTGAGTAACGTGCAATGATTCGGCTGCGCGGGTGAAACTCAGATGGCGTGCGGCCGCCTCGAACACTACCAGCGCATTGAGGGGCGGTAAGCCTCTGGACATGAAGTTTCTCGAATTCGAATGACAGTAGACGGGCTAACTGTAACGGAGGACCCGCTCGTTATGAAAATTGTTGAAGCGCGCGTGATCGTCACCTGCCCCGGGCGCAATTTCGTCACCTTGAAGATCGTGACAGATCAAGGCCTATACGGCGTTGGCGACGCCACGCTGAACGGCCGCGAACTGGCGGTCAGCGCGTATCTCACGGAACACGTGATTCCGTGCTTGATCGGCCGCGACGCCCACCAAATCGAGGATATCTGGCAGTACTTGTATCGCGGCGCGTACTGGCGTCGCGGCCCTGTCACGATGTCCGCGATCGCCGCGGTCGACACCGCGCTGTGGGACATCAAGGCGAAAGCGGCCGGCATGCCGCTGTATCAGCTCCTCGGCGGGCGCAGCCGCAGCGGCGTGATGGTCTACGGCCACGCCAACGGCCGCGATATCGCCGAAACGAGCGATGAAGTGCAGCGCTACATCGAACTCGGCTACCGCGCCATTCGCGCGCAGTGCGGTGTTCCAGGCATGGCCTCCACCTACGGCGTCTCGGGCGACAAAATGTACTACGAGCCCGCAGACGCAGCGTTGCCCACGGAGAATTTGTGGTCGACCGAAAAGTATCTCGATCATGTGCCAAAGCTGTTCGAGGCCTTGCGCACGCGCTTCGGCATGGGACCGCATTTACTGCACGACGTGCATCATCGGCTCACACCCATCGAAGCTGCACGGCTCGGTAAATCACTCGAGCCTTATCGCCTGTTCTGGATGGAAGACTCTGTGCCCGCAGAGAACCAAGCCAATTTTCGGCTGATTCGACAACACACGGTCACGCCGCTCGCGGTGGGCGAAGTGTTCAACACCATTTGGGATTGCAAGCAGTTGGTCGAGGAGCAACTCATCGACTACATCCGCACGACCGTCGTACATGCCGGTGGCATCACGCATCTGCGGCGGATTGCCGACTACTCGAGCTTGCACAACGTGCGCACGGGCTGTCACGGCGCTACGGACTTGTCGCCCGTTTGCATGGGCGCCTCACTGCACCTGGCCACCGCCATTCCGAACTTCGGCGTGCAGGAGTACATGCGGCACACGGCGGAAACAGACGCCGTGTTCCCACACGACTATCACTATGCCAACGGCGCGCTGCACGCCGGCGACGCGCCAGGGCATGGTGTCGATATCGATGAAGCGCTCGCGAAAAAGTACCCGTATCGCCGCGCGTATCTGCCGGTCAATCGCCTCGAGGATGGGACGTTGTGGCACTGGTAGCGGCGAGCGATGCGGCGTAGCCGTGATCGCGCAGCCGCGGGCCGGCCGCTGTTAGGTACTGCGCATCGGCTTGGATGTCGAACGCCGACACCAGCCGATTCATGAAATTGAACAAGCAGGCGACGACGATCGCGTCGTGAATGGCCTCTTCGCTCCAGCCCGCCGCACGGCAAGCGGCGAAGTCCTCGTCCGTGATCTTGTACGCCGCTTCGGTGACGCGGCGCACGAGCGCAACGAGGGGTTGGTGCCGAACATCTACCGGGCGCGTGGGGTCGTCGCCGAGCAACGCTGCCGCGAGCGGATCGTCGCGGTCGTATGCCTTGACGGCTTCGGCATGCACGTCCCGGCAAAAGCGACACGCGTTCAAGCTCGAGACGTAGGTGCCTAACAACTCTCGCAGCGCAGGCGACAGTGGCGAAGGCCCGCGCATGAGCTGCTCGCAGAACTGGGTAAACGGCTCGAATAGCTCTGGCCGCCGCGCGAACAGTTCGTAGACTTTGGCATCCGGCGCCAACCCTTGCAGTCGCATCGATCCCCCAAAAGAAAACCGCCCCGACGCGTGAACGCCGGGGCGGTGATTCTCAGCGCAACGTACCTTAGAACTTGTACGTGAACTTGGCACCGATCGTCCGCGGATGCGGGCGCAGGCGAATGCCGCTCAAGCCAAAGTTCTCTTGCGTTCCGGTGTAGTACTCCTCGTTGAAGAGGTTCTGGGCGTACAACGTCAGCGAGCTCTTCTCCCAGTCGAAGCCCGCGCGAATATTCACGACATTGAAAGACGGGACCTTGTACGGGAACTGGTCAGCCGGCACGACTCGCACCAAGCCTTGGTTCGGCGATGGGCCCAAGGTCTGTTGATTTGTCAGCGCCTCGACGTCCGAGAACTGACTACCGCGATGCATGAACTCACCGCGCAGCCACGTTTCGCGTCCTGGGCTAAACCAGCGGTACTGCGCAAACATATTGCCGGTCAGCTTCGGCGCTTTCGGCATGCTGAGGCCGATCAGCGTCGGCGCGAAGCCACCCGTGATTTGCACGCAGGTGGTGCGGCCCGGGACGACCACGTCGCAATCCGGTTCATCGGTGATTTCCGTGTCGAGGTAGCCCAGTGAAGCGCCCACCGTCAGTGCATCGGACGGCTGACCGAGCAATTCCATTTCGATACCGCGCGCCTCGGCGTCGACGTTCACCGTCTGCTCGAAGTTCGACGACAGATCGCCTGGGGTCAAGAAGCGGAACGCCTCGACTTGTAAGTCCTTCCAATCCAGGAGGAACACCGCCGCATTGAAGCGCAACCGACGATTGGCGCTCTCCGTCTTGATGCCCAACTCAAAGTTCGTGAGTTGTTCCTCATCGTACTTGATGCTGATCGGATCGGAGTTCGGTGTGTTCGTGTTATTGCCCGTGCTGCTGCCGCCAGCCTTATAGCCCTTCGACAACGTGGCGTACACGCTCGAGCGATCGGACATTTCGTAACGGAAGCCAAAGCGCGGCGACACGTCGCTGAAACTGTTGTCACCGCTCGCATTTGGTCGCGCGAAGTTGATGAAGCTCGGGAAGAACGCCGGATTCGACGGACCGCAACCACACGACGGCGCAATGCCGAACGAGGTGCGCTCATTCAACACGTCGTCATTGGTGAAGCGCGCGCCGGCAATCAAGTCGAGACGATCGCTCAGATGCCAAGTCGCGTCAGCGAACACGGCGATGCTATCCACCTCGAAGTTCTTGGTGTTGCGCGCGAGCCCGAGGCCAGCCGGGAATGGCGGCAAGAAGCCGACGCCGTTGAACGTAGCCGTTGGATTGCTGGACACCGCCACATTGTTGAACTGCTCTTGCTGGTCTTGCGCGTACAACACGCCTACAACCCAATCGAGCGACTCGGACTTCGACTCGAGGCGCGCTTCCACGCTCCACGAATTGCCCTCGTACTCGTTATTACGTGCAAGCAGATCGAGATTGCCGATCAAGTCATTGTCGAACAAGCGCTCTTGCTTCGCGTCGATGACACCCGCGACCGCCTTGAGCGTCAGCGAATCGGAGAAATCGTGCGCAAAGTTCGCAATGCCGACGAAGGTCTTGAGCTTATTGAACTCGTTGAGATCGTGGCTCAGTTCGTTCTGGTTGTTGGGGAAGAATCCCGTGCCTGGGTCGAAACCCACACCCGGCTGGAAGCCGAACGTATCCACGGTATCGAGATCGACGACGCCCGAGGGCACATTTTCGTCGGTGCCTTGATCCTCATCTGCGTAGATCAGGGTCAGACCGAAACGCGTGCTGTCGCTCGGCTCGAACGTCGCCCGCACACGGGCATACAGCCATTCGTGGCCGCTGTCGGGCGTACCAGGGCCAATATTCTCAACGAGACCCGAACTGTCTTCATAGAACAGCACGCCGCGAATCCGAAAGGTGTCGCTCACCGGGACATTCAAGACGCCCGTCAGGTTAACCATCTCACCCGAGGCCTCGAAGTTCTCAGCACCAACCGAAAGCTCGCCGCCAAACTCGCCCGTGGGCGCGCGTGTTGTTAGGTTGAGCGCACCGCCTAACGAGTTGCGGCCGAAGTATGTACCCTGCGGGCCGCGCAACACTTCGACGCGCTCCATGTCGATGAGCAGCGGGTTCGCGACGCCGTTCGGCACGGACGCAATACTGAACTCGTCCAAATAGTTGCCAACGGAATTCACAAACGCGTTCTCGCCGGAGACCAGATTGTTGACGCCGCGAATGGCGACGCTCAAACCGCGCGCACCCGATTGCGCGTCCTCGGTGAAGCTCACGTTCGGCGTCATCGCCAAGTAATCGGTCGCGCCCTTGATGTTCTGCTGCGCGATTTGCTCGTTGGAAAATGCCGTGATGCTGATCGGAACCTCTTGCAGGTTCTGCTCGCGCCGTTGCGCGGTCACAACGACTTCTTCCAAACCACCTTCTGAGTTGGTCTCTTGAGCCGCCACAGGAAGTGCGGTGACGAGACCGATTGCGACGAGACAGGACTTCTTCATTCGGAGCTCCCCCAAGTGTTTTATGAAGCAACGCAGCGAATCGCACGCGATCTGCTCCGGCGCTCATGGCAGCGCCAGAATAGAACACGCCCAGCAGCCGACAAGCTAGCGTTTCTTATTCGCCACATGACGATAACTAATCGGCTGGCGATACGCGATACTTTTAGAATGCTGTGATGCAACCGCTGCGCTGGGCGATCGTCGGGACGGGCCACATGGCCGAGACGATGGCGCGCGAAATCGTCGCGCATCAACCACAAGGGCATCGCTTGACCGCAGTGGCCTCGCGCGATGCTGAACGCGGTGCCGACTTCTGCTCGCGGCATGCGGTTCCCGGCTATGCCCCGAATGCTGCAGCGTTGGCCGCTCGTGCAGACGTCGATGTCGTCTACATCGCCTCACCGCATACGGCACACGCCGCAGACACGATTGCTTGCTTACAGCGCGGCAAGGCCGTGTTGTGCGAGAAACCCTTTACCACGAATGCGGACGAAGCCGAGCGCGTGGTCGCGGCCTGGCGCAGCGGCTCGAGCCTGCTCATGGAAGCGATGTGGACCCGCTTCTTGCCCGCCGTCGATGCGTTGCGCGCGCATCTTGCTGCGGAAACGCTCGGCCGTATTCAGTTGGTGGTGGGTGGGGGTGCGTTCTTGCCGACCCTCCCGCCCGCTCACTACCTACTCGACCCGCAGCGCGCCGGTGGCGTACTGCTCGATGCCGGTGTCTATCTGGTCGCCTTCGCCTCGCTCGTGCTCGGCACGCCGGACTCGGTACTCGCGAGCGCTGCAAAAGGCGCCACCGGCGTGGACGAACAGGACGTTGCGATTCTGGAGTATGCGAACGGCGCCCGCGCGCTGGTATACGTGTCGATGCGAGCTCGCCGCGCCCCCGATCTCGAACTGATCGGCGAGCACGGTCGAATTCGCGTTCACGCGCCGATTTTTCGACCTGCGCGGCTCACGCTTACGCAGGCTGACGGTACCGAACAAACCACAGACTATCCCATCGAGGGCAGCGGCTATGGCTATCAACTGCGACATTGCGCCACGCTGATCGAACGCGGCGAGCGCGAATCGACGTTGATGCCCGTCCGAGAGTCGCTCACGATCATGCAAACACTGGATGCGCTGCGTCAACGCATGTCATTGCAGTTTCCACACGAAGCGCGCATTGGCGTCACGAGGTAGATCATGCGAACTGTTCTGATCACAGGGTCGTCGAGTGGCTTTGGGCATGCGGCCGCACTCGCCTTCGCACGCGCCGGCGAGCGGGTGTTTGCGAGCATGCGCGATCCGAACAAGGCCGCCTCGTTGGTAGCGGCGGCCCACGCGGAGCGCTTGGCGATCGAGCCGCTGACGCTCGATGTCACACAACCCGCCAGCTTCGCGACTGCGATCGCTGCGATCGTGCGCTCGACCGGTCGGCTTGATGTCCTCGTCAACAACGCGGGCATTTTGATTCCCGGCGCATTCGAGGACTTGAGTGAATCGCAATTTCGCCAAGTGATGGAAACGAATGCAATCGCGCCGCTGCTGCTGGCGCGTGCCGTGCTGCCGCAGATGCGCGCGCAAGGTTCCGGCTACATCATCAATATCAGCTCGTTGTCGGGCGTCGCCGGGCTACCAGGCGATGTCGCCTACACCGCGAGTAAGTTTGCACTCGAAGGCGCAATCGAGGCGCTGCGACACGAAGTCGATCGCTGGGGGATCCGGCTCGCGCTCGTCGAAGCGGGGCTGTACGCGACCGGGATCTTTGCACCGAGTACGGCCAGCGAATCCGCGCTGCCGCGACACTATCCGCCTGACTCGCCGTATCGCCCACTCGTCGCGCACAAGTGGCGCGAGCTGCAAGCTCGTTTACCGCAAGCGTTCGATCCCGCGATCGTGGCCCAGTTGTTAGTCAAGATTTCGCGCTCGGATGGCTCGCGCTTGCGCTGGCCTGCCGATGCTGTCGCCGAGCGCGTGCTCGGCACCTTGTTTGCGCAGGACGACGCCACTCGTGATGGATTCCTGCGGAATGTCTCGGGCACGGATTGGTGGAGCGCGGGCGGCGAGCCGCCCCGGTAGTACAGATGGCCCAGCGCATCATCTTTCCGGAACCGGGCCGCGTACGCTACGAACCCTTCGAGGTGCGCCCGCCCAATCCCGATGAACTCGTCGCAGCGACACGCTACAGCTTGATGAGCATCGGCACCGAAACAACGATTCTGCACGCGAAGTACGACGCGGGGACGCACTTCGCCGCGCGCTTCAAGTTTCCACAAATCAAGACCGGGGTGCAGGCCATCGCGGTGGTCGACGCGGTTGGGGCTGCCGTGTCGGAGTTCAAAGTCGGCGACACGATCTTCATGCGCATGGCGCACACGTCGCACGCCACGCTCGCGGCAGCCCAGTGCTCGCGTGTGCCGAGCGGCATCGACTTGAAGTTGGCCTGCTGGTGCGGCCTCGCCAAAACGGCATTTCGTGCAGCGCACGCGGCGCCGTTTCGGCTCGGCCTGCGCGTCTTGATCATCGGCGCAGGGCCCGTCGGCCAAATGGCAATTCGGTGGGCCACGGCAGCGGGCGCGGAGCCGGTGGTCGTCGACGTTGCGCCGCTGCGCCTCGCCTTGGCCCGCGCAGGCGGCGCGCAACATTGCTTTACGGGGACCATCGGCGAGTTGTTAGGGCCGCTCGCCACGTTGACAGCAGGCGCCGGCTTCGACGTCGTCGTCGACACGACCGGCAACCCTGCCGTCTTTGCAGCCGCCCTCGCCGCCGCTGCGCAATTCGGCAAGGTCGTACTGCTCGGCGACACCGGCTACCCTGCCCGTCAGAGCCTCACGTCCGACATGATGACCAAAGGCCTGACACTCGTGGCCACGCACGACCACCATGATCGCGATGGCTGGACGCAGCGGCGCATCGACGCATTGTTTTTCGATCTGGTGCGCGGCGGGCGTTTCGATCTGCAGGGGCTCATCACCCACGAGTTCGCGCCGGCCGACTGCGAGGCAGCCTATGCGCTTGCGAGCGAGCGGCGCAGCGAAGCGCTCGGTATCTTGTTTGACTGGACCCACGGCGGAGGATCGGCACCATGATCAAGCTCGCGCATGTCTGTATCGAATCCGCCGATCTCGACGCGACCGAGCGTTTCTATGAATGTCTCGGCTTGCGGCGCCAGTTCGAGTTTCGCAATCTGCAAGGGCTTTTGATCGGCTACTACTTGCGCTTCGACGATCGCACTTTCCTCGAAGTGATTCGCGTCGAAGCAACGCGCCCGGAAGGCGGCGTACGCCACTTCGCGATCGAATCGGATGACGTGGCGGCGCTGCGCAACAAGCTGCTCGCGGCAGGCTTTGCCGCGAGCGAGAAGCGCCTCGGCGAGGATCACACGTGGATGGTCACGTGCCGCGACCCCAACGGCGTCTTCATTGAGCTGCACGAATACGGCCCGCAAAGCATGCAACAGCACGGCGGCACTTGCCTCATCGACTACCAACCGAGGCCGCGAGCGTGACGACGCGCGTGTGCTGGGTCACGGGCGGCGCGTCGGGCATTGGCCGCGCTTGTGTGGAGTACTTTGCAGAGCACCATTGGCACGTGATCGCCGCCGACGTCGATGGCGATGCAGCTACGGATGCGGCCCGTGAAATTGCGGGTAGATCCGGCGGCGACGTACTGGGCATCCGCTGCGATGTGACGCTGCAGGCCGATTGCACCGCCGTCGCCCAAGCGGCGCTCGAGCGCTGGGGTCGCATCGACGCCGTGATCGGCAACGCGGGCGTGCAGCTCGGCGGGCGCATTCTCGATGCGACCGAGGCGGACTGGTCGCGCTTGGTCGACGTCAATCTGCGCGGCATCGTACACGCGTGTCGCGCGGCGCTGCCCACGATGATCGCGCAACGCGACGGACGAATCGTACTCGTGTCGTCGATCAATGCCGTCCTGTCGCCTGCGGCGATGGGCTTGTACGACATGACGAAGACCGGCGTGTTAGGCCTCACGCGCAGTCTCGCCGTCGATCATGGCGCCGACGGCGTGCGCGTGAACGCCGTCTGCCCCGGTGCCACGATCACACCGCATCACATTCGAGCGGCAGCCGCCCGCGGGCAAACCGAGGCCGATCTACGCGCACGCACCCGCGGCTACGGCTTGCTCGGCCGTGTGGCCGAGCCTGCCGAGATCGCCGCCGCCATTCACTTCCTGGCGAGCGACGCTGCCTCTTTCGTCACCGGCGCCACCTTGGTGGTCGACGGCGGATTCACGGTTCGAGGCTAACAACCCTCAGAACTGGAACCGCGAGCGCAGGTAGACGAAGCGACCATTGAACCCGATCGGCGAAATCACGTCGTACGGGAAGTTGCCCGCGAAGTTGATGTCGTCACTGGAACGATCGGGATATTCATCGAGCGCATTGATGGCGCCGATGGCGACCAAGATCTTGTCGGTGGGTTGGAACGCCGCCTCGAGATCGAGTTGGAACTTCGCGCCATAACGCTGCGTTGGCTCGAAGCCGCCGCCGAAATTGAACGTGCGAACCGCACTGCCGTACTGCGTGCCGCGCGCGAGCCACGACCAGCGGTCGTTAGCCCAGTCGACCGACAACACTTGCTTGGCGCGCGGCGCAGCATCGACGAGCGTGTTGCGCTCTTCGACCCCGAAGATCACGTTGTCGACGCCCAACGCGAGCAATTGCGCCGGCGTCGCACGGACGCCGTCGATCTCGGTCTTGGAGTACGACAACGCATACGTGAGCTTGAGATTGCCTGAACCGGCCTGCTGCTGCGCGGTCAGCACAAGGTCCACGCCGCGAGTCTTGGTATCCACCGCGTTCGTGAAGAAGTTGATGCCGTCGATCCCAGTCAGACCGAAGTTCGTTTCGATGAAGTCGCTGACGTCATCGCCGCTGATTCGCTCCGAGACCGTGATGCGATCGTCGACCTTGATCTGATAGGCATCCAACGTCACGTTGAAGTTGTCCGTGGGCGCCAGCGTGATGCCGATACTGGCGTTGACCGACTCTTCCGCATCGAGCTCTTCCGCACCGAGCGCCCGCGCGATCGGATCCGCCACAGGCAGTGTCAGAATCTGCGACAACACGCCACCATCGCCGAAGCTCGTCGACGTGGAACGAAACGACACCTGACTCAGCGACGGCGCCCTGAAGCTATTCGAGAGCGCGCCACGCAAGGCCACCGTCGGCGACAACTTCCACAACGCGCTGGCCTTACCGGCCACTGCGTTGCCGAAATCGGAGTAGTCCTCAAAGCGTGCTGCAAACTCCACGAACAGCGAGTCTGTGACGTCGGACGAGAGTCCTGCGTACAAGCTCGTCACGTTGCGCGATGTGTCCACGGCGTCGGCTGGGCTCAAGCCCGGGCCGGCCTGCGCTCCCGCCGCGTTCGTGATGATCGGACCCAAGGCGTACGATGCCGGATCGCCCGGCCGCGTCTCAAACGTTTCACGCCGATATTCCGCGCCTAGCGCGAGATTCCATGCAGCATCGCCGCTACCCAGCGGCCGGCTCACATCCACGTTGGCAACGAGTTGTGAGAATTGGTAGTCGCCGATCTTGAACTCCGTCGGACTCGCCGTGCCGAGCGACGCGTTCAGCGAGTTCTCCAAGCGATAGTTGAACTCGTTCTGGCCAAACGTCACGCTCGTATCGAATGTCCAACTGCCCGCCTCGCCGGTCCACCCAGCAGCAAGCGACAAGTCGCTGTTGTCACCGACCGACACCGGACGGAAGCCGTTCGGATAGATCGCGAGCACGTTCTGCGAACTGTCGGGATAGCGGAAGAACGTAGCGCCGGTGGAGTCGCGCTGGCTGAAGGTACCAAACGAGTAGAGCGAGCCGTTCGATGCGAGCGGCAGTTCCGTGTTGAACCACAGTGCAACGTCCCGCGCCTCACCGTCGCCGGGGCGATAATTCCGCTGCCCTTCCGTCGCGAGATTGCGCGGTGTCGGATCGGCTTGGAAGATGATCGTGTCGACGCCCGAGCGATTCGTTTCCTCACGATCGCGGAACTCCGCGCCGACACTGAAGAAGCCGCCGTCGCCGATGCCGAAGCCGCCCTTCACTTGCGCCGTAACCGTGCGGCCGTCATCAAGCGTGTCGTTGATGGGGTCGAAATCCGTGTAATGCTGGCCGAAGCTGAGGGCAAATTCGCCGCCCTCTGCCGCATCGTCGAGAATCACGTTGACGACGCCTGCGATGGCATCCGAACCGTATTGTGCGCCGGCGCCGTCGCGCAGCACTTCGACACGCTTGATCGAATTGATCGGGATCGCGTTGAAGTCGACCGGCGTCGTTCCCTTACCCGTCTTCGATTCGAGGTTCACGAGCGCTGACGTGTGGCGACGCTTGCCGTTGACGAGCACCAATACTTGATCGGGGCTCATGCCACGCAGTTGCGCCGCGCGCACGTGGTCTCCGCCGCCCGAATTAGACTGGCGCGGGAAATTGAACGACGGCACTAACGACTGCAACGCTTGCCCGAGCTCCCCGGCGATCGCCGCCGTGTTCTGGATGTCCTCCGCCGACAATACGTCGACCGGCACGGGCGAGTTGAGCTCGGTGCGGTCCTTGGCCCGCGTCCCTGTCACCACGACTTCTTGCAGGCTCGCAGCCGTGCCTTCATTCGGTGTGTCCTGCGCAAATGCAGCGGCTGGGCCTAACAACGCGGCGGCGACAGCCGCGCGAACGGAATACGATCGTGGAGAATCCATGCGTAGTGTCCTTCGAAAATGAGGCGTGCAATTTACGGCATGTTGCCCAGAGCGGGCTCATGCGATTTTCGAATATGGTAATGCCTTACGGTATCGGCTCCAATCCGGGAAACGCGCAGCGCCGAGGGCGCTCTGCTATCGTGCTGCTGTGAATTCCTCGGTCGATGCTTCGCCACCCCCTGCCACCCCGCATGCCCTCGGCCGGCCACGCCGCCAATTGACGGTGTGGCATGCCGTGGCCGTCTGCGTCGGGATGGTGATCGGCGCGGGAATCTTCAAGTCGACGCCCGCTGCGGCGATGAATGCGGGCTCCGGTACGTGGCTCTTGCTGCTGTGGATCTTCGGCGGGTTGATTTCGCTCATCGGCGCGCTGTGTTTTGCCGAGCTCTCAGCAGCCTTCCCGGATGCTGGCGGCGACTATTATTTCCTGCGCCGCTCCTACGGTGAGGAAGTCGGCTTTCTGTTCGCGTGGTCCCGCTTTGCCGTGATTCACACGGGTTCGATGGCCATGCTCGCCTACGTCTTCTCCGACTACGTGAACGAACTGTTTGCGCTGGGCCACTGGGGCAGCGTCTCACTCGCGGCCGGACTCATTGTCGCGATCGCGGGGATCAACTTGGCGGGCATTCGTCTCGGTGTCGATACGCAAGTGGGCTTGATGCTGCTCGTGCTGTCGGGCTTGCTGAGTGTCGGCCTTGCAGGCGTGTGGCTATCTGTACAGGACATCGCGCCGGCCGCCGCGCCGACCGGCCCGACGATCGGCGTCCCGCAGCAAGTGACGGGCGCGGCCCTCATCTACATCTTCTTGGCCTATGGTGGCTGGAGCGATGCTGCGACGCTGTCATCCGAAATGAAGGACGAGCGGCGCGGCATCCAGCGCGCGCTCATCCTTGGGATCGGTGTGGTGACCGCGCTCTACTTGTTGGCGAATTGGGCCTTCTTGCGCGGCCTCGGCCATCTCGGGCTTGCTAACAGCTCGGCGCCGGCGGCCGATCTCATGTTGTACACCTTCGGCCCGATCGGTCAGTTGGCGATCATTGCAGTCGTCGCGATCACGTCGATTACGGTGATCAACGCGTTGATGATCGCCGGTGCCCGAACGACCTACGCGGCTGCACGCGATGCCGGCGGCTTGCGTGGCCTCGGCACGTGGCACGAAGAACGCGGCACACCGCGGGGTGCCATCTTGGCGATGGCGGGTGCCGCATTGACGCTCGTCGGCTTCGGCGCCATCACACGCGGCGGCTTCTCGACCATGGTCGACTACCTCACGCCCGTGTATTGGTTGTTCCTGTGTTTGAGCGGCGTCGCTGTCATCGTGCTGCGTTACAAGCATCCGGAGATTGAGCGCCCATTTCGCGTGCCGCTTTTTCCGGTGCTGCCGATCGTGTTCGTCGCGAGCAGCGCGTATGTATTCGTGTCGAGCTTGATCTACGTTCGAATCGGAGCGCTGGCGGGGCTTGCCGTGCTCGCAGTGGGCATGGCAGTTTACTGGCTCGTTCGGCAGCGCCAGCGTCGCAGTCGTTAGCTCAATCGTTAGCGACCGCGACGATCGACACAATCATCAAACGACCGTCGCGCAACTCGATGCGCATGGTGCTGCGCGCTTGTGTGACGAGTTGCTGGCCATCCGGGTACGTGAGCGTTTCGGTCGACACGCCAGTCACAATTCCCGCTTTCTCTGCCGGCTGCAGCCGAACCGTAATCGGGCCTGCTTCGTACGTGTAGGCGACCTTTTGCTTGGCAAATTCCGTCCACAATTTTTGTGTGAGCTCCAAATACTCGCGACGCGAAAAATGCGTCGTCTTCAGTTGGCCGAAAGCTGTCACCTGCATGGCGATGTCGCACTCTGGGGCCAAGCGCGCTTCCCACGGCCCGATTTGGCGTGCGACCGCCGCCGCGTCAAGTTCAGCCACCATCGAACGAATGGCGGCCTCGGTTAAAAGCTCTGCACTACGCGCCGGCGCGGCAAGCAGCGACGCGGCCAGCCATGCCGTGGCCCAAAGATAGATGCGGATCGTGGCGAGACGTTTGACGCGGGCCATGGTTTCCTCGAGCGGTAGCGGTCGCACTGGGCGACGGATCACGGCATACGCTACCGACACGCGGCGAGAACTCGTGTGACGCGCCTCACTCCTTGCGCGATCAATCCGCCGGAACAGTGCGTTCTGCAGCCCAAGCGCGCAATTCGGCGATCTTCTCGCCCATGACCACGGACAGTGGACGAGTGGCGCGCATCTCCGTTGCGATCGTCTCGGCGGTCACGACCGCCCCGGCCGCATGCGCTGCGTACAGCGCCGACACGATCGCTTGCTCGAGTTCAGCGCCCGAGAATCCGTCGCTGCGCACTGCGAGCGCCGCGAGTTGTTCGCGCGTCAGCTCCACGCCGCGCTTGCGGGCGTGAATGTTCAAAATTTCGACGCGCGCTGTCTCGTCTGGCAAGTCGACGAAAAAGATCTCGTCGAAGCGGCCTTTGCGCACGAGCTCGGGAGGCAGCGCAGTGATGTCATTCGCCGTCGCGACGACGAAAATTCGCGCCCGTTGCTCGGCGAGCCACGTGAGAAAGGTGCCTAACACGCGCCGCGACACGCCACTGTCGCCATCGCCACCTGCGAGCGCCTTCTCGATTTCGTCGATCCACAGCACGCACGGCGCAAGCGACTCCGCTGACGCGAGCGACTCGCGTAGGTTCTTCTCCGATTCACCGTGCCACTTCGAGTACAACGCGGAAAAATCGAGCCGCACGAGCGGCACGCTGAGCAATCCGGCAGCAGCGCGCGCGGCCAGACTCTTACCGCAGCCTTGCACACCTAACAACATAACGCCCTTTGGCGCATCGAGCTTCGGTGCCGTGCCGTCGAAAGCCGGTTTGCGTTGCGTGATCCAGCGTCGCAGGTTCGCGAGGCCACCGACCTCTGCGAAGCGCGCCGTGTCCGCCTCATACGACAGCGTGCCGCCGCGATTGAGTAGTTCGTATTTCGCAGCGAGCAACGGCTTGATGTCGCCGTGATCGAGCACACCGTCGTCCATGATGGCTTTGCGTGCGAGGCGCGTGACATCGTGTGCAGGCAAGCCGGCCAGATTCTGCACCAGCGTCTGCAATACTTTGGGATCGACCTTGGGCGGCTGACCCGCATGCGTCTTGGTCCACTCGCGCGCCACGCGCAGCAATAGCGCCTCGCGTTCGTTCGCCGACGGCAACGCCAGCTTGAACTGCGCAGTGAGATGCTCGAGTTCCTTCGGTAGTGCGATCTCGTGGCTCGTCAGAACGACCGTGCGTTGCACTTGGTCGTAGCCTTGCGCTACATCCTTCAGCATGCGTACGTACAGCGGATTCTCGAGATACGGATGGAAGTCGAGTAACACGTAGATGCCGGCGACGTTCGTCGCCCGCAGATGCTTCAAGATTTGCTCGGGCTCTGAGAGCGTACGCTGCGCGCCACCCATGTCGCGATCGATTCGCGCCAGGCCTTCGGTGACGGACCACTGAAACACGGCCCAATTACGGCCGCGCATGGCGCGCAAACTCGCCGCGCGCACGACTTCGATCACGCGCGCCTCATCGCGACTTTCTACGACAATGAGGGCTGCGCGTGAGGCGAGCAGCGTCTCTAATGCGTCGACAGGCGAGGTGTGCGTCGCGATGCGCGTGCTCCGATGGAAGTGCTAGGGCAGCACCGAAAATCCACCCGTATCGTCGGTGGATTGCTCCGGATCGCGCTTGGCTGCGCCGCGCACCAAGCGATCGCGAATCGCCGCCCATTTCTCGTCGGTGGGCGGTTCTTGCACGAGAATTTCTTCACAGCCCGCTTTGTCGAGTGTGCGTAAGTTGGCGTACAAGTCGTGGCCATACACGTCGGCGCGGCGCCCCGCATTGATCCACGTGACATAAGGGTACGTCTTGAGCGGCGGACGCTGCGCCAGCACCGCAATCCGTCGACCGCCCGCCGATAAATTCTCCGCGCGTGCGTCGATCTCGTCGGTGATCACGAGCGTCATTGGCGTCACTGGTGCGTAGTGCGACAACTTGGCACCCGGCACTCGCGGCACCGGCTGCGTGCTCGCGCCGTGTGTAATCACATCGCCGACGACACCCTTGAGTTGTGAGTACGTGATATGCCCCGGACGCAAGAGCTGCACGCCGCCGCCCACGAACGACACGATCGTCGACTCGAGGCCAATCTGACTCTCACCGCCATCGAGCACGATGCGCAACGCATCGCCGAATTCCTCGCGCACGTGCTCCGGCCGCGTCGGGCTCACGCGCCCATAACGATTTGCCGACGGCGCCGCGATACCGCCACCAAAAGCCGTGAGGAGCTGCTGCGCCATCGGATGCGACGGCACGCGAATGGCCACCGTATCCTGTCCACCCGTGATGACGTCGTGCACCGACTCGGCCCGCGGCAAGACCATTGTGAGCGGGCCCGGCCAAAAATGCTGCGCAAGCTTCTCGGCAGCAGGCGGCATTTCGCGCACCCACCGATGCAGATACTTGGGATTGTCGAGGTGCACGATCACTGGATGATCGGGCGGCCGACCCTTCAGCTCGAAGATCTTGCGGACCGCCGCCGGATTCTGCGCATTGGCGCCCAGCCCGTAGACGGTTTCCGTCGGAAACGCCACGAGCTCGCCGTCACGAAGAGCCGTGACTGCGGCGTCGAGTTCTTCCCGAGTGGCCCGAAGGATACGCACCATGCGGCCATTGTACTCAAGCGCTGCGTCGTGAGGTGGCCGTTGCCTGATGAATCAACCATTTAGCGAGTTCCGTCAGCGTTTTTGGGGCCGAGCCTTCCGCTTTGTTGTTTGCGACGACAAAGGCGTTTTGACCCCTTGCAACCGTGTCTAACACGAGCTTGCCAACGCGTTCGCGATTTGACAGATCAGGATCGACCAATCGGTCGAAGGGTGCGTAGCGTTCGCGTGCTTCTTCGTACTGCTGCTCGCCGTAGAGCATCCAGCGCACCACGAGCGGGCCTCGCAGAGCCGCGGCCACTTGTGCGTCGATCGATGGCATTCGCGGGTGCACGTTGTGGCAGTGCACCGCACCGACATCGCGTAACAACGCCTCGTACTCGTGGCCGAGCAATTCGCGGTCGCGCAGTTCAATGGCATACAGCGGGCCGCGCGGCAAGCCGCGCAAAAACGCGTGCAGGGCAGTGTGAAAGCGCTGCGGTTGCGCAGTGCGCACGGCTCCCTGCGGCGAGAACTGGAATACAAACGCGCCGAGCTGCTCGCCGAGGCCGGTGCAGGTTGGCTCGACCACGTGCTGCGACGCGAATGCTGCGTCCAGATACACACTCGGCGCGCCTTGCAGATACGCTGGTCGCCGGCCTTCGGGCGCAGTTGTTAGCCCTGCATAGGCCTTGACGACGAAGCGAAACTCGCCGGGCACTTGTTGCGCATAGCGTTGCCAAGCCTCGGTGGGCACCGGGGCGTAGAAACTGCGATCCACGCCGACACTGCGCAGGAGCGGATGCTGCGCGTAGGCCGCAAGGCCATGACGCGCGAGTACCGCTTCGGTGTGCATGCCGTCGTAGACGAGATTCGCCCAACCCGGGAACGCCCAACTCGAGGTGCCCAGGAACACCGTCTTCGGCAGCTGCGCAGCCGTATCGCGCCAGGTAGCGCTGTTAGCAGCCGATCGCACGCGAGGCGCAACTGCCGTGGCATCCGGCGCGCCAAACAGGTCGCCCTGCTCGGGGCTACTCGAGATCGCGGCGCTCCCAACCCGTGGCTGTACGGCGCACTTCGTACGTCGGGTAGTAGTGCTTGTCGAGCTTCAACGTGATCACTTCGGGCGCGTTGTTCCACGTAATTGTTCGCAAGCGGATCGACGCGCGATTCGGTCGTCCGGACACGACCTTCAAGAACGCATCGAGATCGGGTGTCGGAACACCATCCACCTCGACGATGCGGCGCCCGGGGAACAGCCCATAGCGCGTGGCCGGCGAACCATACGAGAAATAGCCAACGTACACACCTTCGGGCGGAATGCCGCGTTGCGCCACCATCGCGCGATGCGGCGCTTGCAGGGTGGCACCCGCCCACAGCACGACGCGGTCGAGATCAGCCCCTGACAGCGCGACGGTCTCGACATCGGCTTTCACCTCCGCACCATCGCGCCACAGCGTCACTTCGACGCGGGCTTTGTCAGCCACGGCCCGCTCCACTTCGCGGAACCGCGTGACGACTGCGCCATCGATGGCCAGGATGATGTCGCCCTGGCGTAGGCGGCGCAAAGCAGGCGATCCGCCGACGATTCGCACCACTGACAAAACTTGCCGCTTGTTAGGACTCGCCGCTTCCAAGCGCTTGATCCACTCATCGCTCAAGCCCAACCGACGCGCCGCGGCGAGCGCCTGCGGCGTCATCTCCACCTCGAGCGAGAAAATGCGCTGGTTGTTCTGCGCGCGACGCAGCATGTCGATGATCAGTTCGATCGCGACGCCGCGATTGTCTTGCTGTATCTCCCGGCCGTTCTCCCACGCGAAACTCGACCACAAGCCGATGACATTTCCAGCCTTGTCGGCGAGCACACCGTCGTAATCGGTCGGCGGATTGACGAGTTGCGCCACTTCGATGTTGCCATCGCGGAACTGCATGGTCCGCGACAACGGCAGTTGTAAGGGATCGACAGCAGCGATCTGTGTATTGCGCACATTGATTTCGCTATCGGCGCCGAGCCCGATCACCCACACGCTCTCACCAACCTGTAGGCCTCGATCGAGCAGCTTGGCCGCACGCACCGGCGTATCGCCGATCAGTGCCGGGTCGTAACTGACGATCGCAAAATTGTGTAGCGGGTGGATGAACTCCACTTTTCCAGGCACTTCAAGTGTGCCCGCAAACGTGAGTCGCACATCGCCCATCGACACCGGCACCGTATTCCGATCGACGACGACGAAGCCGCGCTGCGTATCGACGATGACGCCCGTACCGCGGTAATTGCGCTCCGTGATACCCGACACCGAATACGGCATATCGAAACTGACGAGCACGAGCGACGGCGCCATCCGCTGCGCGCGCGGATCGCTCGGCTTGGAAAAGCGCGTGCTACCCGCTTGCGTGACGAGCGGCTTCGTGTTGTTAGCGATATCCTGGCAATCCCACAAGCCCGACGCATCGTTGCGAGCACAGGTGCGGGCCGGGAACCACGCGCGGTCCATGCGCACACTGCGCAGGCTCGCGCCGTTTGGGTCGTCAACGGTGGAGTAGCGCACCGCGAAGCGCTCGCCGTCGCCAATCTGATTGATCAAGGCGACGAACGCGGACAAGTTGTCGGTTGGTTTGCCGTTGACCGAGGCAATCACGGCGCCCCGTGGCACACCCGCCGAACCAAAGGTATAGCCTGGATTCGCAACGTAAACGCCGTTCACGGGCACATTGAAATGCCGCGCCATCTGATACGACAGGGTATGCACGATGGCATCGCCCGCCTCGAGGAAGGCCGCAGGCGTGATCGCATGCAAATCGCCCACTGTCAGCTTCGCGGTGACGAGCTTGCCACCGCGCTCGAGCTCGACTTCCACCGAACCGCCGACACTCGAATCGAGGATTTCTGCGAGCGGCTCGAACTCGGCGATCTGCGTATTGTTGACTCGAATCAAGATATCGCCCGGTTGCAGCACGTCCGCCGCAGGCCCGCCTGGCAATACTTCATTGACGACCAGCATGCCGGTCAGCGACGGAAAGCTGCGGCGCGCGCGCTCTTCGGACTGCGACTGCAGCCCGAGGCGCCGCAATTCATCGTAGGGCGTGTACTTGAACACGGTTTGCACCGTGCCCCGCGGCACTGGCTTGTTAGCCTGAATCAATTCGAGCGCGCGCTTCACTCGGCCGAGCGGTAGGTAGAAGCTCGACGCCGCGCCGGATGCGCCGCCCGCATTCAGCGCGACCACACGGCCTTGAATGTCGATCACTGGCGAGCCCGACGACCCGCCCGATGTGCCCGACGCAGCTTGCAGATAGAACGTATTGAAGTCGTTGTACTTGCCAACGCCGTACTCGGGCGCATCGCGATCGAGCTTCGCGAGCGTGCCCGCCAGAATTGACAATTGCTCGCCGGCGTTGTTGCCGATGACGCGAATCTCGCGGCCGATCTGCGCGCCTTGCGGAAACAGGGGCAACGACCGCGGCTTGATGAAGCGCAGTTTCGACGGGTCGTAACGATAAATGCCGAAGTCGTGCACCGGATCGCGGTACACCGGGAACAACTGCACCTCTTCACGATTCAAGAACGTCGCTTCGGCCGTGACGGGCCCGGGCGTGACCACGTGACGATTCGTCAAAATCAAACCGCGTTCGGCATCGACGACGAAACCGGTTGCCTGCGACGACGTATTCCACTCGGTATCGAAGGCGCGAGTCTGATCGATCTCGATGGCCACCACGCTCTCGGCCACCCGCGCCAGGGTTGCACGCCAGGCAGAGCTTTCGCCCTCAGCCGCCGGCAGCTCGGCCTGCACGATGGGGGGCTGCGCCACGACCGGCAGCGCCGCTAACAACAAGAGCGAGAGGCGAAGTGCAAACCGCATGCGGGATCCTTCCGGTCGAGCCGGCTCGGCTCGAAGCTAAACGAATGACGTGCCGAAGCACGTCTGATACTGCCGCGCAAACTCCTCGCGCGTGAAGCGATGATTCTGCGTGCCGTGATGCGCGATCTTGAGCGCACCCATCAATGAGGCGATACGGCCCGTCGCTGCCCAATCGAGACCGCGCTGCAGACCGTACAGCAAGCCGGCGCGATAGGCGTCGCCGCAACCCGTCGGGTCGGCCACGGTGGCAGCCTTCACGGCGGGAATTTGCAGGCGCTGACCGCCCGTGTAGATATCGCTCCCTTCGCCGCCCCGCGTGACGATCAACGCCTCGACACGCTGCGCGATCTGCTCGAGTGTCCAGCCGGTGCGCTCTACCAACAGGCTACTTTCGTAATCGTTCACGGCAACCCAGGTGGCTTGCTCGATGAAATGACGAAACTCTTCGCCGTTGAACAGCGGCATCGCTTGCCCAGGATCGAAAACGAAGGGGATCCCCGCTGCGACGAACTGCGCCGCATGCTGCATCATGCCATCGCGACTCTCTGGCGCCACGATGCCGAGCGTGATCGAGCCATCGGCGGGCACGCGATTGCGCGCCGCATGGTTCATCGCGCCCGGGTGAAATGCCGTGATCTGGTTGTTGTCCAAATCCGTGGTGATGTAGGCCTGCGCCGTGTACTCCTCGGGCAAGCGCGCGATGTGCTTCAAGGTCAAGCCGTTGTCGCGCATCCAGCCTTCATACGGCCCGAAGTCGCTGCCCACGGTCGCCATCACAGTGCCGTCGCCACCTAACAACTTGAGATTGTAGGCAATGTTGCCGGCGCAGCCGCCAAAGTTGCGCCGCATTTGCGGCACCAAGAACGCAACATTGAGCATGTGGATGCGATCCGCAAGGATGTGCTCGCGAAATCGACCATCGAACATCATCACCGTATCGTAGGCGACGGATCCGCAAATGAGGGCTGACATGTAGTTGAACTCTGCTTTATCGGCCGAAAAGAACCAAGACCCAAACCGTGACGAGCAGCACGAACGAGAGCAGCACCGCCGCAGAACCGATGTCTTTGGCCAGGCCAGACAGCCGGTGACGCTCGAGACCGACACGATCGACCGTCGCCTCGATCGCGCTGTTCAGCAATTCGACGATCAGGACGAGCAGGATCGGCGCCACCAATAGCGCCCGCTCGATCCCATTCTGACCAAGATAAAGCCCGAGCGGCACCAAGAAAACCGCCAAGGCAAGTTCTTGCCGAAACGCAGCTTCCTCGCGAAATGCGCCAGCCAGACCCTTCAGCGAGTTACCAAATGCGCGGACGACGCGCGTGATGCCCGTTGGCTTGTGCCGCTCGTTGGAGGGTCCGCTCGGCTCGCTCACGCAGCGTGGGGCTTCCAGGTGAGATCGAGCTGTTTCGCCGCCCGCACGTCGTCGAGACGGCGCACTGTCATCGTATGCGGCGCCGACTTGACCATTTCCTGCTGCGACTCAGCTTCTTTCTGAATTGCGATCATTGCATCGATGAAGCCATCGAGGGCTTCCTTACTTTCAGTTTCCGTCGGCTCGATCAACAAACACTCCGGCACCAACAACGGGAAGTACGTGGTAGGCGCATGGAAGCCATAGTCGAGCAAACGCTTCGCGAAGTCCATCGCATTCACGTTCAACTCGCGCGCCTGCTTCTTCGCTGTGATGATGAACTCATGGCTCGCGCGGCGCGTGGGATAGGCCGCCTCGAACCCCGCCGCCTTCAAGCGCGCCATCACATAGTTGGCGTTGAGCGTTGCAAACTCACCCACGCGCTGCATGCCGACACGCCCCAACATGCGCATGTAGATGTACGCACGCAGCAGGACACCGGCATTGCCCATGAAGGCCGACAAACGCCCGATCGATTGCGGCAGGTCCTTCTCACTCAACCAACGGTAGCGAACCTGGCCGGCGTCCTCCTCGCGCCCCACGATAGGAATCGGCATGAATGGCAACAAGCGGCTGCTCACGCCGACCGCGCCCGCACCGGGACCGCCGCCGCCGTGAGGCGTGGAGAATGTCTTGTGCAGGTTCATGTGAATGACGTCGAAGCCCATGTCGCCCGGGCGCACTTTGCCGAGAATGGCGTTGAGATTCGCGCCGTCGTAATAGAGCAAGCCCCCAGCGCCGTGCACGATCTGCGCGACCTCTTGGATTTGCCGCTCAAAAACACCACAGGTGGAAGGATTGGTGAGCATGATCCCGGCCGTGTTAGGCCCGACCACCGCACGCAACGCTTCGATGTCGACATCGCCTTCAGCGTTCACGGGGATCTCTTTGACGACGCAACCGCACATGGTCGCCGTCGCAGGATTCGTGCCGTGAGCGGCCTCCGGCACGATGATTTCGTTACGCGCTAGGTCGCCGCGCGCACGGTGATAAGCGCGAATCATCGCAACGCCAGCAAACTCGCCGTGCGCGCCCGCCATCGGATTGAGCGACACGCCCTGCATGCCTGTGACTTCCTTCAACATCTCTTGCAGCTCATACATGCACTGCAAAAACCCTTGGCCATGCGACTCGGGCGCCAGCGGATGCCGCGACAGAAACTCCGGCAACATCGAGTAGGTGTTACACGCCTTCGGGTTGTACTTCATCGTGCACGAGCCGAGCGGATAGAAGTGCGTGTCGATCGAGAAGTTGAGCTGCGACAGCCGCGTGAAATGGCGCACCGCTTCGAGTTCGCTCACTTCGGGCAGCATCGGCCGCTGTTTGCGGCGCAGTGCGGCGGGAATGTCGTCGACACTGCCCGCTTCCGCGGGCCACTGACCCACAGCACCGCGGCCGGGGCGCGAGTATTCGAAGATGACTTTTTCTTGCGCTTTCAACATAGGGATACTCCTCGTGCGCCGCTCAAGCGGCCCGCACTGCCGCCTTCATCACATCGGTGAGGGACTGCACGTATTGCTCGATGTCCGCCGGCGTCCGAGTCTCTGTCGCACAGACCAGCAAGGCATGGCCGAGTTCCGGATAGTGGCTCGACAGATCGTAGCCACCCACGATCCCGCGATCCGCGAGCTGCTCGAGCACGGGCGCGACCGGGCGATCGAGCAACAACACCGCCTCGTGAAAGCGCGGCGCATCGAAGGCCGGACGAATGCCTTTGACGCGCGTCAGCGCCGCCAGTAGCTCACTCGTCCGCTGGTGCGACAGCGCTGCGACGCGTTCCAAGCCCTCGGGCCCTAACAACGTCATGTAGATCGTGGCTGCCGTCATCAACAAGCCTTGATTGGTGCAGATGTTCGACGTCGCTTTGCCGCGCCGAATGTGCTGCTCGCGTGCCTGTAATGTGAGTGTGAAGCCCGGCTTGCCCGTCGTGTCAACCGTGCGACCGACGATTCGCCCTGGCATCTGCCGCACGTACTCCATACGAGTCGTTAGGAAGCCCGCATAGGGGCCACCGGAGGACAACGGTACGCCAAGCGGCTGACAATCGCCGATGACGATGTCTGCGCCTTTGGCGCCCCATTGGCCCGGGGGCTTCAACACAGCGAGCGACGTCGGGTTGACCGACGCGATGACCATGATGTTGTGCGCGTGCGCCCAGTCGGTCAGCGCATCGACATCTTCCAACACACCGAAAAAGTTCGGCTGCTGGATCACGAGGGCCGTGACGTCCTCGCCCGCGTACTTTGCCAGCGCCTCGGCATTGATGCGCCCAGTCTCGCGCACGTACGGCACTTCCTCGAAACGCACGCCTTGATTACCCGCCGTCGCCACCGCCACCTTGCGGTAGTTAGGATGCACGGTCGTCGGGATCAGTACGCGCTGGCTCTTCGACTTGCGATGGGCCCGGATCGCCATCAACGACGCCTCGGCCACCGCCGATCCGCCGTCATACAACGACGCGTTCGACACTTCCATGCCCGTCAGCGACGCGATCATCGTCTGATACTCGTAGATCATCTGCAGCGTGCCTTGCGAGGCTTCTGCCTGATACGGTGTGTACGCGCTGTAGAACTCGCCGCGCGTCGTGATCGCCCACACCGCTGCGGGGATGTGGTGCTCGTACGCGCCCGCGCCGATGAAATTGAGGGGGCGCCCGTCGCGCGCCGCGCGCTCGGTCATCAGTCGACCGATCTCCATTTCGTTCAGTGCCTCGGGAATGCCGGCGAGCCCCTGGATCTTGAGATTCGTCGGAATCTCATCGAAGAGATCCTCGATGCTGTTCGCGCCGATCGCGCGCAGCATTTCTTCGATGTCGGTCGTCGTGTGTGGAATGAATGGCATGTCAGCCGCCCTCCGCCGCCAAGTGAGCCGCGTACTCATCGCTCGAGAGCATGCTGGCCAGTGCGTTTGCGTCGCTCGGCTTCACACGCATGATCCACCCCTGACCGTAGGGGTCTTGGTTGACAAGCTCCGGGGCACTCGCGAGCTCCGCATTGCCAGCCACCACCGTTCCCGCGATCGGCGTGTAGACATCCGATGCGGCCTTCACCGATTCGACGACGGCGCAGGCCTCGGCCGCTTGCAACGCACGCCCCGCCTCTGGCACTTCGACGAACACCAAGTCGCCCAGCGCGTGCTGCGCGTGGTCCGTGATGCCGATTTCGACGACGCCGTCCGGGAGCAACTTGGCCCACTCGTGCGATTTCGTATATTTGCGATCCGCTAGTACGTTGCTCATCGTCCACTCCCCAAGTCGTTAGCTCACCAATACTTGACCGTGACGAACGAACGGCGCCTTCACGACGCGCGCGTTCATCAACTTGCCGCGAATATCCACTTGCACCGCGCTGCCCGTCGCGGCCGGCACGCGTGCCAGCGCAATCGATTTGCCCATCGTCGGCGAAAAAGTTCCGCTCGTGATCTCGCCCTCGCCTACGCCAGGGACAAGCACCTTTTGATGTGAGCGCAACACGCCGCGATCATCGAGGATCAGCGCCACGAGCTTGCGTGGCGTGCCCGATGCCTTGATGGGCTCGAGCGCGCGGCGCCCGATGAAATCACGCTCCGGCGGGTTGAAGGCCACTGTCCACGCCAAGCCCGATTCGAGCGGATGCGTGTTCTCATCCATGTCGTTGCCGTACAGATTCATACCCGCCTCGAGCCGCAACGTGTCGCGTGCGCCAAGGCCGCAAGACGCCACGCCCCGGGCGTTGAGTTCACGCCACGTGCGCGCCACATCTGTCTCGGGCATAACGATCTCGAAGCCGTCCTCGCCCGTGTAGCCTGTTCGCGCGACGAACCAGCTACCCACTTCGCGCCCGAAGAACGGCTCTTGCGCGAGCACGGCATCGCGTTGTTGCGGGGCTAACAACTCGGCCACGACAGCGCGCGCCTGCGGTCCCTGCACTGCCAGCATCGCCAAGTCGCTGCGCTCGACGATCTCCACGCCGAATCCGCTCGCGTGTTGGCGCATCCATGCCAGGTCTTTGTCGCGCGTGCCGGCATTCACGACGGCGCGAAACCACGTGTCGCTCAGGTAGTAGACGATCAGATCGTCGATGACGCCGCCCGACTCGAGCAGCATGCACGTGTACAGCGCTTTGCCCGGCACGCGCAGCTTGCCCACGTCGTTGGCCACCAAGCGCGCGAAGTACTCGCGCACACGCGGGCCTTTGACGTCGACCACGCACATGTGCGACACGTCGAACACGCCCGCCTGGCGGCGCACCGCGTGGTGCTCCTCGATCTGCGAGCCGTAGTTCACCGGCATGTCCCAGCCGCCGAAATCCACCATGCGCGCGCCGAGTGCGACGTGCAAATCGTAAAGCGGTGTGCGTCTTCCCACGGTCGATGCTCCTCATGTCAGGCCCAAAAAAAAGGCGGCAGGCGCTTCCGTGAAGCACCTGCCGCCCCTCTGTCCTTGGACCTGAGAGATTGGGCGCGCGACTCGATGAATTGCGCACCGCACCCCTTCGGTGGGCCCGCCCATGGGCGGAGCCGCTCTCCAGAGCTCGCATCGGGCCTGCCGTTCTTTTGCCTGAGCGTTTCCGGGCGGAAACTTGCGCCTTCGGCGCCCCGCAGCACGGGGACTCTCGGGCAAGGCCTTGGTTTGCTGCGAACGGCCGCGATTCTAGCGTGATCGAGCGCGCTCGCCCAAGGTTTTTCGGCGCGCACGGCACTGTGGTCGCAGCGAACAAGACGGTCGCGGCGGGTCGTGTCTACAATAAGAGTCCTCGGTAACCCTCGGTACTTGTTTGTCTATGTCGATCGTTCGTCGCAAATCGCTCGCAGTTCGCGTCGGCACCACCACCGTGGGTGGCACCGCACCAATCTTGGTGCAGTCGATGACGAATACCGATACGGCCGATATCGAGGGCACGGCCCAACAGATCAAAGCGCTCGCTCGCGCGGGCTCTGAGGCCGTCCGCATCACCGTAAACTCGGATGAGGCCGCCGCCGCCGTCGCACCCATCCACGAACGGCTCGCACAGCTCGGCGTGAGCGTGCCGATCGTTGGCGACTTTCACTTCAACGGCCACAAGTTGTTACGCGATCACCCCGCGTGCGCGGCAGCACTCGCAAAGTATCGAATCAATCCGGGCAATGTCGGGCGCGGCTCGAAGCGCGATCCGCAATTTGCCGAGATGATCGAATTTGCGTGTCGCTATGAGAAGCCCGTGCGGATCGGCGTGAACTGGGGCAGCCTCGATCAAGACTTGCTGACGCGTTTGATGGACGAGAATTCGCGCGCCTCACAACCGTTGTCAGCGCAAGGCGTGATGCGCGAGGCTGTTGTGACCTCCGCGCTCGAAAGCGCGGCGCGCGCTGTCGAGTTGGGCTTGCCGCGCGACCGCATCATTCTGTCGGCGAAGGTGAGCGGCGTCCAAGACCTCATCGCGATTTATACGAGCCTCGCCGCGCGCTGCGACTATCCCTTGCACCTCGGCTTGACCGAGGCGGGCATGGGCAGCAAAGGCATCGTCGCATCCACAGCGGGCATCGGCGTGCTCTTGCAACAAGGCATTGGCGACACGATTCGCGTGTCGCTCACGCCGGAACCGAACGGCGATCGCACGCAAGAAGTGATCGTCGCGCAAGAGATTCTGCAAACGATGGGCTTACGCTCGTTCGTGCCGATGGTGGTGGCCTGCCCTGGCTGCGGACGCACGACGAGCACCTACTTCCAAGAGCTCGCGAAATCGATCCAATCGCACATCCGGCATCGCATGCCGGAATGGCGCAAGCAATTCCTCGGCGTCGAGGACATGACCGTTGCCGTGATGGGCTGCGTCGTCAACGGGCCTGGCGAGAGCAAGCACGCCAACATCGGCATCTCGTTGCCTGGCACTGGCGAGCGCCCCGTTGCGCCCGTCTATGAAGATGGCGAAAAGACTGTCACGTTGAAGGGCGAGCGCATTGCCGAGGAGTTCCAAGATCTCGTCGAACGCTACGTGGCCCGCACCTACACGCGCAAAGCCGATGCCGCGCGCAGCGTGGAGACAGCCTGATGACAACCCTCGCGGATCGGAAATGCGTGCCGTGCGAAGGCGGCGTCGCGCCGCTCAGCGCCGCGGCTGCACGCGAGATGCTCACGAAGCTGTCGCCCGATTGGAGCCTGAGCGCCGACGGTAAATTCTTGACGCGCCGCTTCAAGTTCGTCGACTTCTATCGCACGATGAGCTTCGTCAACGCGCTCGCACACATTGCGAACACCGAAGACCACCACCCGGATCTCGAGGTGGGATACAACTACTGCAACGTGAAGTACCAGACGCACGCCATCGATGGCCTGCACGAAAACGACTTCGTGTGCGCCGCGAAGATCGATCGTCTGCTCTAGCTCACAGCGCGGCCGCGCAGCACACGCGCCGGCAGCAAGATGATCGAACGCACCAGTTCGAGTGCGCCGTTGACGGCAATGCCCAGCAAACGGAACGGCAACGCGATCAGCCACACGATCGGGTAGAGCACGAGCGCGAGTAGCGCAATGGGCCAACACAGCACGAGCAACACCAACCACAGCAAGAACTTGATCACGTCCGAGCCCTCCAGCGCAGCCGACGATCGGCCGCTCGAAACCTTGGATGCAAGCGCTATCGTGGGGGTTTAAACCGCGCGTTTCAACGGGCTGAGCGATCGTCAATGTCCGGCACTGCGGCGCGTTTCGTGCCGCAGCAGCAACAGGCCACTCACGATGACGATGGCGGCACCCGCAAACACTCTGAGCGGCGGCACGGCATGCCAAATGATGAAGTCGATCGCGGCTCCCCACGCCAGCGCCGTGTACTCGAGCGGTGCGACGGACGCCGCAGGTGCTCGTTGGAATGCGATCGTGATGCAGTACTGCGCCAGCGAACCCGCCACCGCGACGATCGCGAGCAAGCCAAAGTCCTCGCGACGAATGGGGATCCACACTGGCAACGCGATCAGCGTCGCGCCGATCGCGAGCATCGCCGTCATCCAGAACATCATTGCGTAGGTGGTGTCGGTGCGCCCGAGCACGCGGACCAAGACGGCCGTCATGGAGTAACAGATTGCACACACGAGCATTGCGAGCCCGCCCGCCGTGACAAACCCCACGGACTGCGGCTTCAACACAATGATGACACCGACGAACCCGAGCCCGATCGCGAGCCACTGCACGGGTTGCACGCGATCACCGAAGAGCCACATCGAGAACAGCGTCGCGACGAGCGGTGAGATGAAGAAGATCGCGTAGGCCTCCGACAGCGATAACGTCTGCATGCCGAAGCTGAACGTGATCATCATGATGATCGACAGCGCGCCGCGCACGAGATGCAACGGCCAGCGCACGTGCACGAGCGGCCGTATGCCACCCGCCCACACACTCCACACGAGCACGATCGGCAGCGACACGAGCCCGCGCAACGCGGCGACTTGCGCTGCCGGATAATGCGCCGACAACATCTTGAGCGCCGTATCCATCGCCGCGAACAGCGCGACCGCGGCGAGCATCGCCACCATGCCGGCGACGCGCGGATTCAAACCACTGAGCATCCGCGATTCTACCCACATCCGCGCGTCACCCGAGCGGGCGGCGCGGAGCGACGTGCGGGAGTGTAGGCGCCGAGCGAGGCTGTTAAGGGCGCCGCAGCCGGCGCGCGACGCGCTCCTGTGCCGCTTGCAGCATGACCACAACGCCAGGGGGAAGATGCGCGTCGCGCGACGGCAAGGGTATGGCGAAAAATCGTGCAAGTCTGCGCGCACGATTTTTCGTCCACGCCCGATCCAGACTCGCTCGGCGCCTACACTCCCGCACGTCGCGCAGCGCCACCCGACTCGGGCTCAGCGCGCCGCTGTGGGGAGATCGCCGGCGTTGCCGAGTGCGCGGTCGATGAAGAAGCGCTTCAGCGGCGTTGCGCGGTTCACGAGCGAGAGGCCGCGCTGCGCAAGCGCAGACACGGGCCCCGTGCCGTGTGCGAGGAAGCGGTTGAAGGCGTCCATCGCGGTACTAACAACTTGATTCTCGCTGCGGCGCCAGCGTTCGAAGCGGCGCAGCACGCGCAGTGCGCCAACATCTTCGCGCTCCGCGACGCCGCTACTGAGGACGTCTGCCAACGTGGCGGCGTCGAGCAGACCGAGATTCGCGCCTTGCCCGGCGAGCGGATGGATGACATGCGCCGCGTCGCCAATCAGCGCGACACGCTCGCGTACGTAAGACTCGGCTGAAAGCTTGCGAAGCGGGAACGATGCGCGTGACGACACGAGTTCAACCGCGCCTAACACGTCGTCCGCATCTGCCGTGAGTTCCGCGGCAAAATCCTCCGCCGTTAATGCCAGCAAGCGTTCCGCTCGTGCTGTGGGCAGCGACCATACGATCGAGCTCGTACCATCGGCGAGTGGCAGAAATGCGAGCGTGCCGTCCGGCAAAAAACGTTGCCATGCGGTGTGTTCGTGCTCGCGCGCGGTGCGAACGACGCACACGATCGCGAGCTGCAAGTAATCGCTGCTCTCAGCACCGAGTTCTGCGAGGGTGCGGACGCGCGACGCTGATCCATCGGCGCCGATCACGAGCTTCGCCGCGATACGTCGGCCACCGAGTGCGACCGTCACCGCCTGCGCACCAAACTCCAACGCCTCGACACTACCTTGCACGAACTCAACGCCGCCCGCGCGCGCCGCGTCAAATGCCGCGCGCTGCAGCACCGTGTTCTCGACGATGTAGCCCAGATTCCGTTCACCGACCTCATCGGCACTGAACAGCAACGCGTCTTCACTGCGCGGCGGCACGCTCGCGTGCCACACCCGCATGCGCTCGTACTCGCTGCTACGCATCGTGCGAATCCGCTCCCAGGCACCGGCCGCGGCGAGGATCCGCTCACTGGCGCGCGACAACGCAAACACCCGCAAGTCGACCGGGTCGGTGGGCGACCATGCTGCCGGCGCCTGACGATCAACCAAGACAATGCGTCCCGCAGGAATACCCCCGCTACGCGCAAGTAGTGCAGCCGCGGTGGCACCGATGGGCCCGGCACCGACCACGATGACGTCGTACTGGGAAGTTGTCATGAACGTTGCGCCTCGCGCTACTCGAGCGGCAGGCCACGAACGAGTCGCGGCATGCGGCCAGCGAAGCCCCAACTCACTTTCGACAACGCGCGCTTGGCACTCGGCGCCAGATCAAACAGCAACAAGCCGAAATTGCGCGCGAGTCCAAACCCGGGGCGCTCGTCGGCAAACAACTTCACCAAGCTATCGGTGAAGCGCGTGACACCGCGCCGATCTTCGTCGCGCCAACTCGCGAAGCGCTGCAACAATTCGCGCGCGCCTGGATCGCGTGAGCCCGCCGTCCGCTGCTGACTACTCAGCATTTCCGCGAGCGTCGCCGCATCGCGCAGCCCCAAATTGAACCCCTGCCCTGCAACCGGGTGCAACGCTTGCGCGGCATTACCGATCAACACGGTGCGCATCGCAATCGTTTCATCGGCGCGCGTGAGCTTGAGCGGATAGGAACTGCGCTTGCCGACGCGCACCAACCGTCCCGCACGCCAACCGAAGGCTGCCATGAGTTCGGTGAGAAACGCCTCATCGTGTAGCGCCAGCACCTGTGCCGCACGATCCGGTTTCAGCGTCCACACGATCGTGTAACTGCCATCCGCAAGGGGCAGCACGGCGAGCGGGCCTGTCGGCGTAAAGCGTTCGAAGGCCGTGTTGTCGTGCGGCTTGTCGGCCGCCACGTTGACGACCACGGCCACCTGATCGTAGTCCTCGACATGCGATGCCAGACCGCTGGCCGCTCGCAACATCGACTGCGCGCCGTCTGCCGCCACCGCCAGTGCGCACTCGACGATTCGCCGACCCTCGGCGGTCTCGACCTCGATCGTGACGGCGTCTGCACCGGCCGCCACACGCACCGGCCGAGCCGGCACTAACAGCTCCACGTGCGATGCCGTAACCAGCTTCGCCCACAGCGCACGCCCGATCACGCGATTCGGCACGACGAAGCCAAACGCCTCGACACCCTGCTCGCGCGCATCCAGCCGCGCAAAACCGAAACGCCCCGCATCCGACACATGAATGGCCCGAATCGGCGCGGCCTCAGGCAGCATCGCACTCCACACGCCGAGCGCCTCGAACACCTGCCGCGAGCCATTACCGAGCGCCGTGGTGCGATCGTCGAAACTGGGTTGCGCATTCGAATCGGGCGCCACACCCTCAATCAATGCGACGCGCAAGCCCGAGCCGTGCAACGCGAGCGCAAAACTTGCGCCGACCATACCGCCGCCGACGATCGCGACATCGACTCGACTCGACGCGCGCTCGTTCACGCAGCCGCCATCAGCTGTTCGATCTCCACCGGGTCCTTCGGCACACCGTGCGTGAGCACTTCACAGCCGTCTTTGGTGATGAGCACATCGTCTTCGATGCGAATCCCGATGCCCTGAAAGCGGCGCGGCACGCCGCGCATGCCCGGCGCAATGTAGATGCCGGGTTCGATCGTCAGCACCATACCAGGCTCGAGCACTCGCCATTGATCGCCTAACTTGTAATCGCCGACATCGTGTACATCGAGACCGAGCCAATGCCCCGTGCGGTGCATGAAGAATTTGCGGTAGGCCTGATTCTTCTCGAGTGTCGCGACCCGACCTTTCAGCAGGCCGAGCTTCACCAAACCTTGCGTGATGACGCGTACCGCCGCCTCGTGCGGCGCATTCCAATGATTGCCTGGCTTCGCCTTCGCGATCGCGGCGTGATTTGCTTCGAGCACGACATCGTACACGGCCCGCTGCTCGCGCGAGAAGCGTCCATTGACGGGGAAAGTGCGTGTGATGTCCGACGCGTAACAGCCCACTTCACAACCGGCATCGATCAGTAGCAAGTCACCGTCACGCAGCGGCGCATCGTTCTCGTGGTAGTGCAGGATGCAGCCGTTCGCGCCGCCGCCGACGATCGGGTAGTAGGACGTATCGGCATTGTGGCGTCGAAACTCGTGTAACAACTCGGCCATCACTTCGTATTCGTTGCGGCCAGGCGTGGTGAAGCGCATGGCACGCACGTGCGCCTGCGCTGCAATGCGCGCCGATTCGCGCATCAACGCCATTTCGCCCCGCGACTTGAACAACCGCATGTCGTGCAGCACGTGATCGAGCGCCACCATTTCGAGCGGCGCGTGACGCCCATGCTTGGTCTGCGCTCGCAAGCCGTTCACCCAACCCATCACGCGTTGGTCGAACTCGGCATGCGTGCCGAGGGCGTAGAACAACTTGGCGCGATTCTCGAGCAAGCCTGGCAAGATCTCGTCGATATCCGAAATCGGAAACGCATCGTCGGCGCCGAAGTCGCGTACTGCGCCCTCTGGACCCGCACGACGACCGTCCCACGTCTCGCGGGCCGGGTCACGATCGCGCACGAACAGCAAGTACTCGCCGTGTTCGCGATGCGGCACGAGCACCGCGACAGCCTCGGGCTCCCCGAATCCGGTGAGATAGTGAAAGTCGCTGTCTTGTCGATACGCGTGCAGCACATCGCTGTTGCGCGTGCGTTGCGGTGCCGCGGGCACGATCGCAATCGAATCGCGCCCCATGTGGCGCAGCAACGCGCGACGGCGACGAGCGAACTCTTCTTTCGGCAGCAGGTGTTTCGTACTCATCAATGCATCTTGGCGGGAGGGGGCGTGGTGCCGCGCGTGTCGCGCCGTTGATTGGCGAGTTCCAAGAACAACAACTGCACGCCGACGCGGACGAACTCCACCACTTCGACGAACGCCGCCTCATTGGTTTCATCGTCCTCGGCGGAATCGACGCCAACCTGTGCGATAGCGGACAAATCGCGCACGATTTCGCCCGCCTCCGCCGACACCGTGGACGGGTCGGCGATCTCGCCGGATCCCAAGCCATATAGAAAGCCCTGACACCACAAGCCTAAGGCCTGCGTGCGATCGCCGATGCCGACCGTCTCATCAGGCAAAAGCAGCGCAAAATCGCTTTGCGGGCTCGCCAACGTGCGGATCGTGGCGTCGAAGACCTCCTTCAACTCCGCCGGCGCCCCCGTAGTGGGTTGTTCTGGAAGGATTTCGACCAGCCAATCGTCGAATTTGTAGAGCGCGCAAGAACACAGCGCGCCCGCGAGGGTGCCGTGCGCTTCGGGCGCATCTGGCAGCGCCCGGGCGCTCTGGAGGGCCTTTTCGAACTGCTGATATGTCACAGCGACCATTCGGCGATTATGCCGCAATTGACCCGCATTCGAGGCGGCCTCTATAGTCCCCGCCCATGACTGAAAACACGCTGAGCTCATTCGACGCCGAGCTCAAACAACTCGAAAAACGCGTCGATGAACTTCTCGCACAGATCGAGAGTCTACGGGATGAGAATCGCGCGTTGCGTCGCCAACAAGAATCGTTGGCGACGGAGCGTGCGACACTCGCGCAGAAGAACGATCAAGTGCGTGCCAAAGTCGAGGCCATGATCGGTCGTCTCAAAACGATGGAGCACACGGCATGAGTGAAGCAGACGTCGCGCGATTGTCCGTTCGCATCCTCGAAAAAGAATATTTCGTGGCATGCCCGCAGGACCAACGCGCGGATCTGCTCGATTCAGCCGAATATCTCAGCAAGAAAATGCGTGAGATCCGCGACACCGGCAAAGTGGTCGGTGTCGATCGTATCGCCGTGATGGCCGCGCTCAATATGGCCAACGAGTTGCTGAAGGCGAAGCGTCAAGAAGCTGCCCTCGAAGGCAATCTACAAGGGCGCGTCAAAGGCATGCGCGAAAAAGTCGAATCTGCGCTGCAGAAAACTCGCCAACTCGAGTTCTGAATTCCGCCAGCGGACAATCGCGCCCGATGAATCTCATGACTTGCGTCGCATTTCGCGCGCCGTCAAGTCCTTCCATCTGCAAGCCAACGGTGTAGAGTGTTGATGGCGTCGCCTGCGGTGTTCGACAGCGAGTCGGGTTACCTCTCGACCGTAATTAAAACACCCAGGGACTCACGCCTTACCGGCCACCGTGTGCATGTCCGCCCCGAGCGGAAAGCCTTAGAGGCCGTGGCGCGTCCCACCTGTTGCTCTGGTTCGAGAGCAACGATTTGCACCGGCACATGCGGGTGACGCCCTCTTCTTCTTCGGAGTTGCGCCGCGCGTTGCGTGCGGAACTCCGCGCCGCGCGGGCCAAGATCCCGCGCAGCCAACGCGCCGCAGCGGCCCAAGCCATCGCCCAGCATCTCGCGCGCTCGCACTGGCTCGCGCCGGGTCGGCGCATCGCGCTCTATGTCGCGCTACGGAGCGAGGTGGATCTCACGCCGTTGATCGAACTCGCGCGCCGCCGTGGCTGCGAAATCTATCTGCCACGCATTGAGAGTGCACGCGCACGCACGATGCGCTTTGTGCGCATCGGCGCTGGTCTGCGGCGCGGCCGCTTCAGCATCACCGAGCCCTTGGGCCACGCGACCATCAAGCCGACGTTCCTGCAGGTCATCGTGCTACCTACTCTCGGCGTCGATCGGCGTGGCGTGCGGCTCGGTTACGGCGCGGGCTATTACGATCGTGCGCTGCAGTTCCGTCGCCATCGGCGCGCTTGGCGCGGCCCTAAGTTGGTAGCCGCCGTGTTCGATGCGCAGCGCGTCGATACCATCCCGGCCGAACCCCATGACGTGCCGGTCGACGCGATCGTCGCTGCGAGCGGCATACACTTTGCAGAGCGGAGTCCCTCATGAAGTACTGGTTGATGAAAACCGAGCCCTCGACATTCAGCATCGACGACCTGGAAAAGGCCCCGCGCAAGACCACCCTGTGGGACGGCGTACGCAATTTTCAGGCGCGAAACATGCTGCGCGACGAGATGCAGAAGGGTGATGAGGCATTCCTCTATCACTCGAGCTGCGACGTGCCCGGCATCGTCGGTATCGTCGAGATCGCAAAGACCGGCTATCCCGATCCGACCGCATTCGATGCGAAGCATCATCACTACGACGCCGAGAGCGATCCAAAGAATCCGCGTTGGTACGCGGTCGATGTGCGATTGAAGCGGCGCTTACAGCGCGTCATCACACTCGATGAGTTGCGCGCGCATGCCGCGCAGAAGCTCGATGGCATGCTGCTACTACGTCGCGGCAATCGTTTATCGATCACGCCCGTCGATGCGAAGCATTGGAAGTTCATCACCTCACTCGAGTGACGATGTGAACGATCGTGATGGCCATCACGTATCCCTCAGCGTTCACACTTGCTTGTATTTTGCAATCGCGTGTATATACTCACTCCTGGACTAACCCGTAACCACTGGAGAAGTGCCATGGCGAAAGCCAAGAAGAAGGCCAAGAAGAAAGCAGCTAAGAAGAAGTAATTGGCCTTGTAAAACTTGGCGGGCGTGACAACCTCACGCTCGCCATTCAAATTCGAAAGACACTGCCCGCCTCGCGCGGGCAGTGTCGTTTAGGGAGCCTACCGGGCTAACAAGCATCCCATGAAAGTCGCGCAAAACACTGGAAAACAAGCTGCTGCAGAAGCGGCGCTCGGCTACGTCGAGCGCGGCGCCATCGTTGGCGTCGGCACCGGATCAACCGTCAATTTCTTTATCGATGCGCTCGCGCGCGACCCAGACCGCATCGCGGGTGCCGTGTCGAGTTCAGAAGGGTCGACCGCGCGGTTGCATGCGGCGGGCATCGAGGTACTCGATCTCAACGCCGCCGGTGAACTCGCGATCTATGTCGATGGTGCCGACGAGACCAATGCTCATCGTCAATTGATCAAGGGGGGCGGCGCCGCATTGACGCGCGAGAAGATCGTCGCGGCCGCCTCGCGGAAGTTCGTCTGCATCGTCGATGAATCGAAACTCGTACCCGTCTTGGGAAAGTTTCCATTGCCCATCGAAGTGATTCCGATGGCGCGCTCCTATGTCGCGCGGCAACTCGTGCGCTTCGGCGGCCAACCGGTGTGGCGTGAAAACGTCACGACCGACAACGGCAATCAGATTCTCGATGTACACAATCTCGAGATCACGAACCCGCCCGCGCTCGAGCGTGAGCTCAATCAAATCGCGGGCATCGTGACCGTCGGGCTCTTCGCACTGCGTCCGGCCGATGTCGTGTTGATCGGCGGACCGAATGGAGTGCGGACCCTGTAGCGTCAACCGATTGCGAGCGATTCCTCATACGGTTGCACCATCACCCAGCCCTCGCCTTCGAACTTCATTTGCACGGCTTCGCCACTCGAGCGCCCCACGAGCGTACCGAGTGAAATGTCCGTATGAATCGCGGGCTGCAGATTGCCGCTCCACGCGACAGTCGCCTGCGGATCCGTGTAGATCGCTCGACCTCCTGTCACGGGCAGCACGAGAGGGTCGCCGTGCGTCGTGAGGGCGACGAGCCCTTTGCCGGAAATCTGCACGTTGAACAAGCCGCCCGCCAGCGCGCCGGCCATGCTCTTCAACATCACGATGTCCCAATCGAGGGTGGCTTGCAGCGCGAGTAGGTCATTACCGTTCACGCACAGGCTCTCGCCGGCAAGCGCGAGCACGTGCACGCGTTTGTTCCGATCGGCGAGGTAAACGCGACCCGCGCCCTCCATCTTCATCAGCGTCATCCCCTCACCCGTCACGGCTTTCTTGACGAGCTTGGCGAGGCCATCCTCCAGCGTGCCCTTGCGCGAGAACTTCACACCGCCGCGATACGCGACCATCGAGCCCGCCTTCGCGTACACGGTGCCAGTCAGATTCACTTGGAGCGTGGAGCGATTCTCCACCTCGAACAAACCGCCGCCGCGATCTTGGTCCGCGTGTTGGGCGATGAAGTCAGCGATCGAATGCATGGCGGTACTCCGTCAGGATTTGGAATTCGCCGCATTATGCTAGCAGCGCAGGCGGCGTGGCATCATGGGGCGCCGCAAGCGTGTTAGCACGGAGTTCGAGATCCATGACGCTACAACGACGCGAATTCTTGGCACTCACCGCCGCGAGCGCGGCACTGACGCCAGCCGAGGGTGTCGCGGTGGATAATGCGCGTGTGCTCGCACTACCCGATCTCAGCGCGCTCGCCTCCGCACCGCTCGTGAACCGCCCGCGCGCGGAACAGGTGCTGCGGGAGGAAGGCTTGTCGGCCATCGTTTGCGCGCGGCCGACGAACGTGTACTACCTGACGAACTACTCGGCCATCAATGCGAGGCAAGGGGCGCTCGATGCAAGCTTTGCTGTCTTGCCGCGCGATACAGCGCTGCCGGTGGCGTTGGTGTTGAGCGAGTTCAGCTACTACTACACCGCCGCCGACCACGCCCTTCCAGAAGGCGTACGCCTCTATCTCTACACGTCCGCCAGCGCACCGCCCGCGCGCGAGACGGGCGCGTACGAGCCCACCTCATTTTTTCCCGTCGCGACGGATGTACCGCTGTCTGCGCGTGAGCAAGGGCGGCGTGCACGAACGCGAGCGGTCGGCCGCGCGTTTGGATCACGCACGCAAGCGCTCCAGGCCGCCTTCCGCGACCTCAATCTGCCGCTCGATCACGCGCATCAGTCGAAGGTGGGTATCGACGACCTCGCTGCCGAGCGTCAAATGCAAATCATCCGCGCCGGCGCGACGCAGGTGGCGGAAGATACGCTGCGTCGCATTCGACTCGTCAAGACGCCGGCTGAAGTCGCGCTAATGCGCCTCGCATCGGCCAATAACGTCGCGGCAGCGCTCGCCACCGCCCGCCGAGCACGTGACCTCGGCACGATGCGCGCCTTTCGGGCGCAGTTCCACGCGGAAGCCGCGGCGCGCGGCAATGCCCCCGTATTCATGGTGATCGATGGGGTGACGTCGGATGCGTACGACACGCCGCTCGTCGAAGGGGCCGCGTTCATGATCGATTGCGTGACGCAACTACGGGGCTACCACGGCGATTTCGCGCGCACGATCTTCATCGGTGAACCAAGCACGCCGATGAAGCGCGTCACCGCCGCCATGGCCGCAGGGTGGGACGCCGTGCGCGAGCAACTCAAGCCCGGCATGAAGTTCTCCGAGATTACGCAGCTAGGCCGCACCACGATCCGCAAACTGGGATTCGACCATACCATCCCGTTCGCGCCGCACTCCGTTGGCCTGTGGCACACCGATCAGCCACGTGCAGCGCCCGATGGCTCACCGCTCGATGTCGCGCTCGAGGAAGGCATGATTTTGTCGGTCGATTGTCCGCTGATGGAAACGGGCCGTGGCGGCTCCGCGCATCTCGAGGACCTGATGTTGATTACTCGGACGGGTGCGGAGCCGATCCACGATACGGGACACCGCACCTTGATCGTGTAACAAACGTTAGGGTTGAGACCCGCTGAAGCGACGCGGTGTTGCGCCCACCACTTTGCCGATCTTGGCGGTCTCGCTGACGAGCAACTCCACCTCACGCTCGAACACGAGTTCGCCTTCGACGACAGCCTCAGGACCGATCACGATCCGCGGCGGCCGCTGCTGGTACATGGAGCCCGACCATCCCTTCGGCTTCTCGACGAGGATGCCGCCTGCGACGCGCGACGGTCCGGTCAGCTTGATATCCCCGCCAATGGTCTTGATGCGTCCGCGGATCGTGGCGCCCTCCAACTCGATGCGGCCATTCACATTGCCGACGCCACCACCCACCTCAGCGCCCGGTTCGAGCCGCAACGAACCGTTCACCGTGGCGACTTCGCCGCGAACCTTGGCATTGCGCCCGAGCTCCATCGCACCATTCACGGTCCGCAGACTTTCCGCCGTAGCCTCGGCCGCAAGCTTGATGCGGCCATTGACCGTACGCGCCTCACCGACCGTGGCACGCTCGCCGATGCGCACGCTGCCATTGACCGTGTTGACGTTACCCGCGCGCTCGCCAGCGGCGATGTCGATCGAGCCATTGATGGCATTGCGGTTCGGCTCGCTCGCTAACGCCCACGGCGCGAGAGTCAAACAGGCGACGAGGGAACTGGCGAATATCTTGGTTGCATAGCGCACGGCAGGGCTCCTGTTGAATCAATCGTTCGAACCATTGGACGCGGCGAGTTCCCTTGGGGTTTAACGCCGTGAGCCGTTAGTCTATCGTCATGCTGCGTGCCATGATTTCTCGACCACTCAAGCCCGACCGGCTGCAACTGGCCAGGCGCTTGGTGCACTGCTTCGGGCTGTGGCTATTGTGCTCGTGGGCCGCCGCGCACAATGCGGATATCGTGGCCGCAGGTAAGCGCCAGATCGGCGTCACGATCTACTACGACCCGGCCTATCGCACCCTCGCCTATCCGAACGGCGATGTGGCGCCCGACCGCGGCGTCTGCACCGATGTCGTGATCCGTGCCTTGCGCAACGCGCGACGTATCGATTTGCAGCGCGAGGTGCATCGAGACATGCGCGCGGCGCGCACGGCCTATCCCACGCGCTGGGCCAACTTGGCGAACAAGACCGATCGCAATATCGATCATCGACGCGTGCCAAACCTGATGACCTACTTCACGCGACATGGCCTCTCGCGCTCGATCGGCACCACGGCTGCAAGCTACCTACCGGGCGATATCGTGGCATGGGACTTGGGCGGCGGGACGCTGCATATCGGCATCGTCTCCGATACCCGCTCCCCTGCTCGCGTGCCGCTCGTCATCCACAACATCGGCGCCGGAACGCGCGAAGAGGACATTCTGTTTCGCTATCGAATCATCGGGCACTATCGCTTGCCGCCGCCTGACACAGCGCCATGAACATCACGATCAAAACGCCGGCCGAGCAGGACGCGATGCGCGCCGCCGGTCAAGCGGCCGCCAGCGTGCTACTCATGCTCGATGCCCACGTGCGGCCTGGGATCACGACACAGCAGCTCGACGACATCGCACGTGAGTACATCTTGGGCCCGTTGGGTTGCAAGTCGGCCACCATTGGATACACGGCGGGCGGTAGCCGGCCGCCTTTCCCGAGCGCTATCTGTACGTCGGTCAACCATGTGGTGTGCCACGGCATTCCGAGTGACAAAGTCTTGAAGGATGGCGACATCGTCAACATTGATGTGACGGTCATCAAGGATGGCTGGCACGGCGACACGAGCAAGATGTATTGCGTGGGCGAGCCGAGTGTGTTGGCACGGCGCCTCGTCCAGACGACGCACGCAGCGATGATCGCGGGGATTCGCGTCGTGCGCCCCGGCGCCACCCTCGGCGACATCGGACATGCGGTGCAGAAGTGTGCGGAGGCGGAGCGCTTCTCAATCGTGCGCGAGTACTGCGGCCACGGCATCGGTCGTGTGTTTCATGAAGATCCGCAGATCGTGCACTACGGCAAACCGGGCGCCGGCCTCGCGCTCCAGGCAGGCATGTGCTTCACGATCGAGCCCATGGTGAATGCGGGACGGCCCGAGACGCGCGAACTACCGGATCGTTGGACCGTTGTCACGCGCGACCGCTCATTGTCCGCACAATGGGAGCATACGGTGCTCGTAACCGAGACGGGGTTCGAAGTCCTAACACTCCGCAACGGCGAAATGTAGCGTCCGGCGGCGTTCTCGCGCACACTTCCTGCGTAGGTCGATTGCGGGGAGTCATTCGTGAATACCAGTTCCTTGTTAGGGAACCTTTATCCTGCCGGTCCCACGGCCGTCCCACCCAACCTCACGGCAGCCAGTGCTACCTACAAACAACGTGCGTGGCTCGCCATGGCGGGCCTCGGCTTGTTTGTGCTGCTCTACTTCGCACTGTCGGGCTGGTTTGCCTGGACAGCGTGGCGCCTGCTGAGCGGGCTGGCAGGCGGCAATTTCTCGATCTGGGGTGCGCTTGCCGGCGCGTGTGCCGCATTCCTCGCCATCTTCATGTTGAAGGCGCTGTTTTTCGTCAAGCACGCCTACGACATCGAAGACATCGAAATCACGCGCGAGCAGCAGCCGCGCCTGTTCGAGTTCATCGATCGCATTGCGGATGAGGCGCAAGCACCGCGCGCGCACAAGGTGTACCTGTCGCCGCGCGTCAACGCGGCGGTGTTCTACGACCTGTCGCTCGTCAACTTGTTCATCCCGTCGAAGAAGAATCTCGAGATTGGCCTCGGGCTCGTCAATGTCGTGACGCTCGGCGAATTGAAAGCCGTGCTCGCCCATGAGTTTGGTCATTTCGCGCAGCGCTCGATGGCCGTCGGCCGCTGGGTTTACATCGCACAGCAAATCGCCGGTCACATCATCGCCAAGCGCGACATCCTCGACCGCTTCCTGCAGCAGCTATCGCAGCTCGATCTGCGCATCGCGTGGATCGGCTGGTTGTTGTCGTTGGTCGTGTGGTCGATCCGCTCATTGATGGAGATCGTGTTCCGTGGCGTGCTCATCGCGCAGCGTGCGCTGTCGCGCCAGATGGAGTTTCAGGCCGACCTCGTCGCCGTGTCGCTCACCGGCAGCGACGCACTCATTCACGCGTTGCACAAGCTCGGGGCGGCTGACGAAGCCTGGGACCGAACACTGTCGTTTGCCGACTCGGAAGCCCGCGCGGGCCGTGCCACCCAAGATCTGTTCGCCGTTCAGGCGCGTGTGATCGAGCGCGTGCGCGACATTCTCAATCAGCCGGATTACGGCAGTGCGCCGCCGATGCCGGCGCGCGATCGAGCGCAGCACCGTGTGTTCAAAGCGCAGCTCGCACAGCCGCCGCGCATGTGGTCCACCCATCCACCGAATGAAGAGCGCGAGCAGAATGCGAAGCAGCGCTATGTCGAGGCGCCGATCGACGGTCGCTCGGCGTGGGATCTGTTCAATGACCCCGCCGCGCTCCGCACGCAAATGTCCGCGCACCTGCTGCGTAAGACCGAGGCAAAGCCGGTCGACATGGCGGAGTCGATGAAGAGTCTCGACAAGCAATACGATCGGCCGTATTTGAACCGCGCGTACCGTGGCGCGTACTTGGGCCGCTCGATTGTCCGTCACGCGAAGACACCGGCGGACTTGTATTCCGCCACATTGACTGGCGACGCCCTCCACAAAGCGCTCGATGGCCTGTATCCCGAATCGCTCGGCACGCAGATCGAGCAGCTGACGGAGCTGCAAGAAGAGAAGGCAGCGCTCGAAGCGTTGCGCGACCAGGTCGCCACCGCACCCGGCGGCATCGTTCGCCACCGAGGCGCTGAGATCAAGCGAACGGATCTGCCTGCGGCGATTGCCGGAATCGAACGCGAGATTGCCGACCTCTCCAAGAGCATCGAGGGCCACGACAAGCGCTGCCGCCGCGTCCATCTCGCGCTGGCGGAGGGCTTTGGTAAAGGTTGGCCTGAGTATCTGCGAGGTGTACTCGCGGTGCTCCACTACGTCGACCACAACGAGGCGGACCTGCGCGACGCGCACGGTGCATTCCTCAACGTGTATAGCGTCGTCACCGCAGATGGTCGCGTGAGCAAGAAAGAGCGCCAACGGCTCCTCGACGCCGCCAACGAGCTATATCGCGTACTGTCGCGTATTCATGCGCAGGGCGACAAAGTCGTCCTCGATCGCACCTTGTTGCGGCGGCTCGAAACCGAGAGTTGGTCCGCAGCGCTCGGCAAATTCGATTTACCGCCGCCCAACGATGCGCAGTTAGGCGATTGGCTGGGTGTCATCGACAGCTGGGTGGGCGCCGCGCTCGGTGCGCTCGGTGCGCTGCACACGTGTGCGCTCGAACAATTGCTGCTCTCAGAAGCGCAAATCGCCAAGTTCCATCGCGACGGCCTGAAGCCGATGGATGCACCTCCTGCTTCGACGGTCCCCACCGACTATCCCGCCCTGCTGCCGGGCACTGAGCGACCGCGGCAGACGCGCCTCGGTTGGTGGGACAAGTTCCAAACCGCGGATGGCGCAGTTGCCACCGGCGCTAAGTTGTTAGTCGCGGCAGCCATTGTCGGTGGGGTGCTCGCCGTCGGCGGCAAGGTCGGCGAAGCCACCGTCACGGTGTACAACGGCTTGGTGCGTGAGGTCGTCGTGGAAGCGGCTGGGCAGCAAGTGCGCTTGCGACCCAATCGGACGACATCGATCACCGTGCCCGAGGAGGGCACGCTGCGATTCGTCGCCAAGACTGCGCAGGGCCAGACGATCGAGTCGTTCGACCAGGAGCTCCACGGCAGCTTCGGTAGCTATGTGTACAACATTGCAGGCGCCGCACCGTTGTATTCGTGGACGGCCGTGTACGGGGGTGGCGAGGATCCGCCGCCGCAAATGCTCGGCGCCATTCGTTGGACGCCGAGCTCGGCCAATCACATGTTCGAAGATCCGCCGACCCAGGTGCGCAGCAAAGGCGCCACGACGCGCAGCGTGCTGTCGAGCGGCGCGCAATACTCGCCGGCAGAACAAACTTCGATGGTAGAGGATGCCGGCCAGCAGCTTCAACTCGCTTACGTGCATGCGCGCTGGGACGACGTGGAATCGCCGGAGATTTTGACGTGGTTGTCACTCGCCTCGAATACCACACGTTTCGAGAAGTTGTTAGCCGAGCGCTTGCAAGAAACGCCGTCAGCCCCGGCGCTGCTGCGCATGGAGCAAGACACCGCGGGTGACAAGAAGCCCGCGGTGTGCGCGCGGCACACGGCGATGGCGCAGAAAACGCCGGATTCTGCCGACTGGCAATACGCAGCGATTCGCTGCTTGCCCGATGGCCAAGAACAACGCGACCGATTCATCGCCGCGCACCAGCAATGGCCCAAGCACGGCTGGCTCGCAATGGCCGCAGCGTACTCGCTGGTCGAACAAGACAAGCTTGCCGAATCGGTCCCGCCGTTTGAAACAGCGCTGAAGCGAGCGCCCGCCACAGCCAGTTTCGTCGCGGACGAGCTGGCCCGGATCCGTCGCCTCACGAGTGAGAACGGCCGCGCGGCGAATGCGGATTTGGCTAAGTTCGCACCGAATCTCGCCTCGTTCATCGCAATCGAAAATGGCTCAGCGCCTCGCGACACGGAACTCAACGACTACCACCAGCTCGCAGTCGGCAAGATCGAAGCTGCCGCGGAACGTGCGCTCAAACCGCGCAACCGCGGCAAGAGCTTCCTCTTCTACGTGGCCGCCTCGGATCGCGCGCCCGCCGAGCTCGTCAAAGTCGCGCTATCGACCGAGGTGCCCAAAGACGATGTGTTCGCCGCGCTCGCGGCCTACGGTCTCGCGGTGCGCGAGGGTTACAATCCCGACGCGTATGCCGCCGCCTTTCGACAGCAATTGGGACCTGAAGTCACGGACGCGTTATTGGCCTTCCTCGAGTCGGCTCGCACGGCCGCCGATCCGTCGACCGTGCCCGAACCGTTCGTCGCCAATGGCCTACGCATGCGCGGCATCGCGCTCAGCACCGCGACTGTCATGCTCGGCACGAATACGCCACCGGCGTGGCGCGACAAAGCCAAGCGCCTGCTGTTCGTGGGTGAACGACCGTACTTCGACTGACACATGAGCACCTCGTCGCGCCGCCCTATTGCCGCGCGGGACTCTGGCTGGGCGCGCGCCGTCGCTGCCGCGCTCGTGCGCTCGTCGGTCACGGCGAATCAAATTTCCGTCGCGAGTATCGCGTTCGCGGCCGCGGGTGCCGCCGCATTGCTGCACTGGGGTGGCTCGCTCGGCTTGCTAGCGTGTGCCGTCGGCATTCAGTTGCGGCTGATCTGCAATCTGTTGGACGGCATGGTAGCCGTCGAGGGCGGCAAACAATCGGCGGTGGGCCAGCTCTATAACGAGTTCCCGGATCGGATTGCCGACTCGGTGCTGATCATCGCACTCGGCTATGCGGTCGGCGTCCCGTGGCTCGGCTGGCTTGGCGCGCTCGCCGCAGCATTGACTGCCTATATCCGCGTGTTCGGCGGCGCATTGGGCTTCGCGCAAGACTTTCGTGGCCCGATGGCCAAACAACATCGCATGGCCGTGATGACGGTGGCGTGCGTCGTCGGCGCCGCAGAATTTGCGTGGCGCGGCAGCTTGTTCTCGTTGCAGGTTGCCGCCTGGGTGATCGCAATAGGCGCGCTCGTGACCTGCGTGACACGCACGCAAGCGATCGCACGGCAATTGCGCCAACCTCCTGGATCGCGCACACCATGATTCGCATCGCCGAGCCGCGCGATGCTGCCGCCATCGTCGCGCTGTATCGCGTTGTGGCCGCCGAACCTCGCGGACTCGCGCGTCTGCCCGAGGAAGTGAGCGAACGGTACGTCGCGAGTTTCATGGATGGCGCTCGCGCGCGCGGGGCCGAGTTCGTGTTCGAAACGGCAGGCACTGTCGTCGGCGAGATCCACGCGTACCGCCCCGAACCCCAGCGCTTTGCCCACGTGCTGTCGGATCTCACGATTGCCGTGCACCCGAGCTACCACGGCCGCGGCATTGGCCGCCGCTTGTTTCAAGCGCTACTCGAGCACGTGCGCACGGCGATGCCAGACATTCAACGCGTCGAGCTCCTGGCGCGAGCCAGCAATACGCGGGCGATCGGGCTGTATCAGTCGTTAGGCTTCGTCATCGAGGGTCGCTTCCACGGACGCGTCCGCGACCCCGATGGCCACATCGAAGACGATGTCCCGATGGCGTGGTATCGACCGCGCTAGCGGGCGCGAGTCGCAATCCAACGATCGATTTTCTTGTCGAGCACGTCGAGCGGCACCGAGCCATCGCGCAACACTTCGTCATGGAACGCGCGGACGTCGAACTGGGCACCGAGCTTCGCTTCGGCCCGCTTGCGCACTTCGATGATCTTGAGTTGGCCGATCTTGTACGCGAGCGCTTGGCCCGGCGCAGCCATGAAGCGCTCGGCCTCGGAAATCGCACGCGTGGGCTCGGCCGGGGAATTTGCGTACATGTAGTCGAGCACTTGCTGGCGAGTCCACCCTTTGGCGTGCAAGCCCGTGTCGACCACGAGCCGAATCGAACGCCAGAGTTCGGCATCGAGCGCACCGAAGCGCGCCACCGGATCGCGGTAGAGGCCCATCTCGTAGCCGAGATATTCTGCATAGAGGCCCCACCCTTCGATGAAGGCCGTCTCGCCGCCAAAGCGGCGGAACATCGGCAGCTCGCCGAGTTCGCGCTGCAACGCGATCTGGAAATGGTGCCCGGGCGCCGCCTCGTGCAGCGACAGCGACGCCATCGCCCACTTCGGTCGCGCCTTCAAGTCAAAGGTGTTCACATAGAAGATACCGGCGCGCGAGCCGTCGAGCGGCGGCCCTTGATACGAACCGGCGGCGGCAGACGCTTCGCGGAACGGCTCATACGGACGGATCTCGTAGTCGGCGCGGGGGCGCAGATTGAAATACTGCGGCAGCAACGGGTCGACTTGCGCGCGGAAGGCTCGATAGTTAGTGAGTAGCTCGTCGCGCGATGCGAAGTACATATCGCTGCGGTCTTTCATCCACTGAAAGAAACTCGTCAGCGCATTGCCGCCCTCCGGCGTTTGGAATCCGAGCTCTTGAGCCACGACGAGCATCTCGCGCTGGATGCGCGCCACTTCATCGAGCCCGATCTGATGGATTTCAGCGGGTGTCAGCGAGGTCGTCGTGTTGTCGCGGACCAGGTACGCATACCACGCTTGGCCATTCGGCAGCGCGGCCAGGCCATACGTATCGCGCGTCTGCTGCAAATACTCGTCAGCGATGAACGTGCGCAGCTTGCGGTAGCTCGGCATCAACGTGTCGTTGATCAGGGCACGGTACGCAGCCGTCAAGCGCGTCCGATCCTCCGCGCTAAAGGTCTCGGGTAGCGCCGTGATCGGCCCCCAAAACACGCTCTTCTCGGCGTCGTCGGCAATGAGCTGATCGAGCTGCGGCAGCACCTTCACCATCAGCACACGGGGCTGCACGATGCCGAGCTTCACGCCTTCGCGCATATTCGCGATCGCTTGGTCGAACACCGTTGGCGCAAGCGCGGCGCGCTTCAGCCAATTCTCATAGTCCTGAACGGTCTTGAACGGCTGCGCATTCGTGCCGGAGCCGAGCTGCGCGAACATTGCGGGGAAGCTGCCGAACTGATTGATCGGCACGAGCCGGCTCGGGAACTCCGTTTCGGCAATTGCCATTTCGCGATCGCGCACGAAGATGTCGTACGACAAACGCGCTTGGCCTTCGAGTCGGTCGCCGCCGATGGCACGGGCGCGCGCGAGATAGCGCTCGTGGAACGCGCGCGTCTCGACCACATACTCCGCCGTCAGCGTGTTCGGCAATTGATCGTTGTAGCGTGCATCTCCCACGAAAGTGGCGAGGATCGGACTGCGCTTCAGCGTCTCTTGCCAAAACTCCTCGTAGAGCGCCTCGAGGCGTTGCGCAGCACCAGCCTGCGTCGCCGTTGCCACGACCGGCGCTTCGGCAACGCCCGGCACCGGCGGCTGCGCCGTGCATGCCGCCAGCCCCACGACCGCAACACTAACAACCGACGCGAATCTTCTCACGCTACACCTCGATACCGGCCCAGTGCGCAGGCCCAAAATGCGACGACCCGCCGAGCGGCGGGTCGTCTTCCTAACAACTGCCCGAGTCTGACACTCGGGCGTACAGCAAGTATGGCTGGGGGACTAGGATTCGAACCTAGGTAAACGGAGTCAGAGTCCGTTGTCCTACCGCTAGACGATCCCCCAAAAAGCTGCCGTCCAGCCAGTGAAGCGTTAGCGCTTCGAGTACTGCGGACCACGACGCGCCTTGCGGCGGCCGACCTTCTTGCGCTCGACTTCGCGCGCATCGCGCGTGACGAAGCCCGCCACACGCAACGACTTGCGCAGCGTTTCGTCGTAGCTCAACAGCGCGCGCGTGATGCCGTGCCGAATCGCGCCGGCCTGGCCCGTGATGCCGCCACCCGACACGCTGACATCGATGTCGAACTTGCCGACGAGCTGCGCTGTCTCGAGCGGCTGGCGCACGATCATGCGGCCGGTTTCACGACCGAAGAACTCGTCCAACGGACGCGCGTTGACAGTGATCTTGCCGGTGCCAGCGCGCATGTACACGCGGGCGGTCGAGGTCTTGCGGCGGCCAGTGCCGTAATGAATGGCGGGCATTACAAATTATCCTTGGATCGAAAGCGGCTTGGGTTGTTGCGCAGCGTGCGGGTGGTTAGTGCCCGCGAACACATGCAACTTCTTGAACATGCGGCGGCCCAGCGGGCCCTTCGGCAGCATGCCCTTCACAGCGAACTCGATCGCGCGCTCCGGGTGCTCCTTCAAGAGCTTGCCCAACGCGATCGACTTCAAGTTACCGACGTATCCCGTGTGGTGGTGATACATCTTGTCTTGCAGCTTGTTACCCGTGACGCGAATCTTCTCCGCGTTCAACACGACGATGTGATCGCCCATGTCGACATGGGGGCTGAAGATGGCCTTGTGCTTGCCCTTCAGACGCATCGCAATCTGCGTTGCCAGGCGACCGAGCACCTGGTCCGACGCATCGACCACAAACCAATCGCCGCGGACGTTACCGGGCTTCGCAAAAACCGTAGCAGGCATGACTTTGGACTCCGACCGCCGATATCCGCGCAAGTTATAAGCGCGCTCGGGGGCCCTCGAAAAAGGGGCGCAAGTTTACTCAAGCGGATGGGCCTTTGCAAAAGAACCCGCACCGAACCGCAAGTATCGGATTTATAATGCGATCCACGATGGCCCAAAGCCCCCTTGAACCCCTGCTCCACGTCGCCGACCAGGCACTGCGGACGCTCCTTGCGCCTACCCAGAGCGCCCGCCCCACGCCCGGCCCATCAGCCCGGGCCGCCGCAGCCGACGAAGCGATGTCTGCTGAGGCCCGGCGCGAGTCCGCAAACCTCATGCGGGTCAACCACGCCGGTGAGATCGCCGCCCAAGCGCTTTATCACTCCCAGGCGCTTTTTGCCCGGGACGCCGAAACGCGCGGCTTCCTGCAGCAGGCAGCCCGCGAAGAGGCGGACCACCTCGCGTGGTGCGACCAGCGTCTGAAGGAACTGGGTTCGCGGCCGAGCGTCCTCACGCCCTTGTGGTACGCCGGCTCGTTCGCGATCGGCGCGCTCGCTGGGCTCATGGGCGATCGTGCGTCGCTCGGCTTCGTGGCCGAGACCGAGCGCCAGGTTGAGGGCCACCTCCGCGGTCATTTGGATCGATTGCCTGCCGAAGACCAGCGCACACGCGCGATCGTCGAGGCGATGAAACACGACGAGGCGACCCATGCCCACCACGCCTCGGAGGCTGGCGGGGCCGAGTTACCGGGCCCCATCCGCCAATTGATGCGGGCGACGGCCAAAGTCATGACAACGACTGCATATCGGGTGTAGGTCTGCTTGCGGACTTGTGACGGCGATCACCGTTGCGATATGACTTATCGCTTGCGGCCGAAATCTGTTATGTAATACAAATACTTCGGTCAATTATTTCGGGGCTCACTCAATGCTCGCAAGGGAGATTCCAATGGAAGAGGCGGTCAAACCGCTCAGCGATATTCCGGCCATCAACCGGTTCCTGAGCTACTGCCGTATCCGCACGGTCCCATCCAAGACCGTGATCATTCATGCCGGCGACCTGCCGGACGTCCTCTACTACATCATCAGCGGCTCGGTCGAAGTGATGATCGAAGATGAGGAAGGGAATGAAATGGTGCTGGCCTACCTGAATAAAGGTCAGTTCTTCGGCGAGATGGGCCTGTTTCACGAGTCGCCGACGCGCAGCGCCTGGGTGCGCACGCGTAACCATTGCGAACTGGCTGAAATGACGTATCCGCGCTTCCGGCAGATCGCCGCCGAAAGCCCCGGCCTCGTGTTCGAGTTGGCCACTCAGCTTGCCACGCGCCTCGACCGCACGAACAAGAAGCTCGGCGACCTCGCATTTGTCGACGTCACGGGCCGCGTAGCTCACGCCATCATGGATCTGTGCGGCGAGCCCGATGCGATGACGCATCCGGAAGGCATGCAGATCAAGGTCAGCCGCCAAGAGCTGTCGCGTTTGGTCGGTTGCTCGCGCGAGATGGCGGGCCGCGTGCTGAAGGTGCTCGAAGATCAAGGCTTGCTGCGTGCCACGGGCAAGACCATCGTCGTATTCAACGCGCGTCCGAAGATGAAGACGCGCCCCGTGATCGTCCCCGTGGGCGGTGCCAAGGGCGGTCAAGTCAAGAACTCACGTGTCGATGATGACGAGGATGAGGACGACGACGAATAGTCGCCGGCCATCTGGCTCTCTTCCGCAAACGCCGGCCTCGTGCCGGCGTTTTGCTTGTTAGGCGCTGGCGATTTCGCGGCGCAATTGCGCGATCGTTTCGGAGTAGTTAGCAGCGCCGAAGATGGCGGAGCCCGCAACGAACGTATCGGCGCCCGCAGCGGCAATCGCGCGGATGTTGTCCACCTTGACGCCGCCGTCAACCTCGAGCCGCACCGGACGCCCGAGCGCATCGATACGGCGCCGCGCTTCGCGCAGTTTGGCGAGCGCGCCAGGAATGAACTTCTGGCCGCCAAATCCGGGGTTCACCGACATGATCAGCACTAAATCCAACTTCTCGAGCGTGTGATCGAGATAGTGGAGCGGCGTCGCGGGATTGAAGACGAGGCCGGGCTTGCAGCCGTGATCGCGAATCAACTCGATCGTACGATCGACGTGCTCGCTGGCCTCCGGGTGGAATGAGATGTAGGTAGCGCCCGCCTTGGCGAAATCAGGCACGATGCGATCGACAGGCTTGACCATCAAATGCACATCGAGCGGCGCGGTAATCCCATGCTTGCGCAGCGCTTCGCACACGAGCGGCCCGACCGTGAGATTGGGTACGTAATGGTTATCCATCACGTCGAAGTGCACGATATCGGCGCCGGCTGCGAGCACGGCATTCACTTCATCGCCGAGGCGCGCGAAGTTCGCCGACAGAATGCTAGGAGCGATCCAGGGACTGTTAGCCACGGGCCGCAGTTTACGCCAGTCCGCGCCGCTCGCGAATCAACTCGTACGCTTCGATGATCTGCTGCGTGCGCTGTTTCGCGTGCTCCAGCATCGACTCGGGCAGCCCGTTCGCGACGAGTTTGTCGGGGTGATGCTTGGATAACTGGCGGCGATAGGCCTTCACAACCTCCTCGTCCGTGGCGGTCGCGGGCACCTCGAGCACTTCGTAAGCATCTTCCAACCGCATGCGGGTGGACTGACTGTCGTGGGAGTCGGAGTGGGTGCTGCCACCCGCGCGGCGTATGCGGAGCACCGCCTCCATGTGCGCCAATTCGAGCGGCGAAACGCCAAGCAAACTCGCACAGCGTTGCAGAATGCCGCGCGCAGGCCCTTCGAGCCCGGAGCTCTCCAATGCGGCACGCAACTGCAACTCGAGAAATACACGGATGAGTTCGGGGCGCTCGGCACACGCGCGGCGCAAGCCGAGCACGGCCATATCAAGGTCGAAGCCGCCAGACTTACCCCGCGTGAAATGCTCGATCGCCAGATGCACTTGCGCGCCGTCGAGCTTGAGCTGGCCCATCACCGCGCGCGCAGCATTGATATCGGCCTCCGACACGCGGCCGTCCGACTTCGCAACGAAGCCCATCACTTGAAACGTGACCGCAAAGAAACGACCGCCGACATCGGCGTATTCGCTGCGGGATTCGGAGCGTCGACCGCGCGAGGAACCGCGCAACTGCGGCGTCTCCGCGGATTGGGCGTCGTACTGGTGTCCGAGCAACGCGCCCACGGCGATGCCGATCGGGCCGAACGCGGCACCGATCACGCCACCAACGAGTTTTCCAGTCCACTTCATCGGGCGATATAGTAGCAGGACACGCCCCCTTGGCTGCCGAGAGCAACCCGTTGAACGTATTGTTAAAACCGGTCCACACGACAAATTTGCGCGGCCTCAAGAAGCTGCACACCGGTAAAGTGCGGGACATATACGACATCGACGCACAGTCGATGCTGATCGTCACCACCGATCGCCTGTCCGCGTTCGACGTGGTGTTGCCCGATCCGATTCCACATAAGGGGCACGTGCTCAACGAGATCTCGAACTTTTGGTTCGCTCGCACACAGCACATCGTGCCGAATCATCTAACCCACCGCAGCGTCGATGAAGTAGTTAGCGAGCCGGACGAACGCGAATTGCTCGCGGGGCGCGCCGTCATCGTGCGGAAATTGAAGGCCATCCCGCTCGAGGCGGTGGTGCGCGGCTATGTCATTGGCTCTGGTTGGAAGGACTACCAAAAAACCGGCGCGATTTGCGGCATTGCGCTGCCCACGGGCTTGAAGCAAGCGGCCAAACTGCCGACGCCCTTGTTTACACCGGCGACGAAGGCGGCCGTGGGCGAGCACGACGAGAACATCTCTTTCGAGGAAGCGGCAAAGCTCGTGGGCGCCGACCTTGCGGCACGCGTGCGCGATACGGCCATCGCGTTGTACCGGTTCGCAGCAGAACATGCGCTCGCGCGCGGCATCATCATCGCCGATACGAAATTCGAGTTTGGCCTCGATGCGCAAGGCAAGCTCACGCTGATCGACGAGGCGCTCACGCCCGATTCGTCGCGCTTCTGGCCGGTAGACACCTACAAAGTCGGCACGAGCCCGCCGTCGTTCGACAAACAATTCGTGCGCGACTACCTCGAAACCCTGTCTTGGGATAAGCGTGCGCCGGGCCCGCGGCTGCCGCCCGAGATCATTGCGAAGACTTCCGAGAAGTATCGCGAGGCACTCACGCGCCTCACCGGGCCCGCGAGCGCCTAACCACTTTTGCGCTAGGCACCGCTCGCGCCCCGCTCCCACGCGAGGAGCGTTTGCTGGATCGCGCGCACGCCGTCGGTCAACGCAGCCGGCCCGGGTTGCAAGATGATCGACGACTTGATCTCGTGCAGGCGGTTAGCACGCACGGCCGGCACATCGCTCCATCCCGGCCGCGCCCGCACCAGCTCAGGGCGAAACTTCTTGCCGCACCACGATCCCAAGATGACATCTGGGGCGCGCCGCGGCACTTCGAGCGGGTCGGCGATAATGCGATTTTTGCCTAACGACTCGCGCGCAAGCTCCGGAAAGCAGTCGTCGCCGCCGGCGACGCCGATCAGTTCGCTCACCCATTGAATGGCGGAGATCTGCGGCTCGTCCCACTCCTCGAAATACACCCGCGGCCGACGCGCAAACGACGCGGCACGCGCGCGCACCTCCGCAAGTCCCGCCTCGAGCTGCTCGGTGAGCGTGGCCGTTTTCGCCTCACAACCGATCATGCCGCCGAGCAGGCGAATGGTGCGCAAGATCTCCGCGATGCTGCGGTGATTGAAAACGTGCACCTCGATGCCGGCGCGTACGAGCTCGGCCGCGATGTCGGCCTGTAAGTCGGAAAAGCCCAGCACGAGATCGGGGCGCAAGGCGACGATCTTGTCGATCTTCGCGCTGGTGAAGGCGGAAACGCGCGGCTTTTCCTTGCGTGCGCGCGGTGGGCGCACGGTAAAGCCCGAGATTCCCACGATGCGCCAATCCTCGCCTAGCAAGTACAGCGTCTCGGTAGTCTCCTCGGTGAGGCAGACGATTCGATGCGGAAAGTCGTGCGATCGCGACATGAGCTGCAATCTAATCGAGTGACAACGGGGTGTCAGCCACTTATTCTCTCCGCGCACCATGTGGCTTGCGTTTTGGAACCTGCTCGATCGCTGGCTGTTCAGCGATTACGCGAACAGCGGCTCACCCGGCGCGCTGGCGCTGCGCGTCCTGCGTTATCCGTACGCGATTCTGCGCGACCTCACTCGCGGGCAGATCAACTTGCACGCGATGGGCTTGGTGTATGCCACGTTGTTGTCGCTCATCCCGTTGATCGCGTTCAGCTTTGCGATCCTCAAGGTGTTTGGCTCGCACCGCGAGCTGGAACCGATCATTCTCGAGTTCTTTCGTCCCGTCGGGGCCGGCGCGGCCGACCTCACGCGCCGCGTGATGGAGTTCGCCGACAACGTCAGCACGGGGATCGTCGGCTCGGTCGGTTTGGCACTGCTGCTGTGGACGCTGATCGGCACCATCAAAAAAGTCGAGGACAGTTTCAATTTCGTCTGGCGCGTGGAACTCGCGCGCGGCTTCGCGCGCCGCATCACGGAGTACGTCGGCCTGTTGATCGTCGGCCCGTTGTTGTTAGTGGGATTTCTTGGGCTCACGCATCTCGCGCTCGACAGCGCCGCCGCCCACGTGATTCGCGATGTGCCGTTCGTCGACAAACTGTTCGCGTTCGGCCTATCGCTCGCGCCCTACGTGATGGTCACGACGATCTTCACGGCGCTCTACATGCTGGTGCCCAACACGCGTGTCGGCTTGCGCCCGGCGCTCATCGGCGGGCTCACTGCGGGCATCTTGTGGGCCGCGGTTGGCAAGCTGTTCACCGCCATGGTGATCTACACCACACGCCTCACCGTGGTGTATGCCGGGTTCGCGTTCATCGTCGCAGCGCTGCTCTGGACGTACTTCGGTTGGCTGATCCTGCTGATCGGCGCGCAGCTCTCGTTCTATGTGCAGAACCGTAACTACCTGCGGCTCGGCCTCACCGAACTCAAGCTCTCGGCGCACGAGATGGAGCAACTCGCACTGAAAGTGATGTACCTCGTCGGCCGTGGACACACGTCGGGCGATACGAAATGGTCGACCATCACGTTGTCGTCCGAGCTGGGGCTGCCCGGCATCGCGATCGCGCAGATTGTGACGGGCCTCGAAAAAGCGCAGTTGCTGACGGCCACCGACAAGGATTGCTTGCTACCTGCGCGCGACATCGGGCAGATCACCCTGCGCGAGATCTTGGAGGTGGCGCGCAACCAGAAGAGCGGGCATATGGCGCCGCGTAATGTGCGTCTGCCCGCCGTCGATCGGCTGAGCACGCAGCTCGAAGCCGCCTGGCGCGCCACCTGCGCGAATCGCACGCTGCGCGACCTCGTCGAGGAAACGGCGTAGCGCGCTACTCGCCAGCGATCGTCATCTCGCTGAGCAAGACCGAGCCGCAGCGAATGCCGCCGCGCGCGTCGATATCGTTCCCGACCGCAATCAAGTCGCGATACATCTCTTTGAGATTGCCGGCGATCGTCACTTCTTGCACCGGGAAGCTGATGCGCCCGCCTTCGACCCAAAATCCGGTCGCGCCGCGCGAGTAATCGCCCGTGACGCCATTGACACCCTGCCCCATCAATTCGGTGACGTAGAGCCCGGTGCCCATCTGCGCAAGGAGTGCATCGAAGCTCGGTGCTGGCTGTGCGGTCGACACTAACAAGTTGTGCGTGCCGCCGGCATTGCCAGTGGTCTTCAGACCGAGCTTGCGCGCCGAGTAACTACCGAGAACATAGCCGTCGAGCACGCCGCCGTGGACGAGCGCGCGATCGCGCGTTGCCACGCCCTCGCCGTCGAACGGGCTGCTGCCCAGGGCCTTTTTGATGTGGGGCCGCTCGTCGATGTGCAAGAACGCGGGAAAAACTTGGCTGCCCGCCGCACCTAACAAGAACGACGACTTTCGGTACTGACTACTGCCCCGAATCGCCCCGACGAAGTGGCCAAACAGGCCACGCGCCACCTCGGGTGCATACAGCACTTTCGCGCGCTGCGTGCCCAAGCGCCGCGCACCGAGACGGGCGACGGCACGCTCGCCCGCTTTGCGACCCACACTGGCCGCAGCCTCGAGATCGTTCGGATCGCGCGTAGCGGTGTACCAATAGTCGCGCTGCATGTCGTCGCCTTCGCTCGCCAGCAGTACGCAACTCACGCTATGGCTCGTCGTCGGGAATCCTTCGAGAAAACCGTGTGAATTCCCATAGACACGCACGCCGCGATGGCTCGTGACGCTCGCTCCCTCGGAGTTCGTGATGCGCCGATCGACTTCGCGGCCCGCCGCTTCACATTCGCGCGCCAACTCCACGGCCTGCTCGGGCGCCAGCGCCCAGGGATGGTCCAGATCGAGATCGGGAATGTTCGTCGCAAGCTCGCTCGGGTCGGGTAGGCCCGCATATTCGTCTTCGGCGGTGTAACGCGCGATCGAGCAGGCTTTGCGCGCCGTTTCCGCTACCGCGGCGGGTGCTAAATCGGCGGTGCTCGCCGAGCCTTTGCGCTGCCCCACATACACCGTGATGCCTAGCCCACGGTCGCGCTGATACTCGACGGTTTCCACTTCGCCGAGCCGAACCGTGGTGGTCAGCCCCTTCTGCAAGCTCACATCGCACTCGGCCTGGGTAGCGCCCGCACTGCGCGCTTCGGCGAGCGCTGCCGCAACGATCGCCTTCAACTCTGGAATCCGTGACCCGTCGACTTCTTGTGTCATGGCAGAATTGTACTGTGCAAGACGACGACACAGAACTCGAACTCACGAAAGGCGCCCGCAAGCGTGCGGCGAGCGCCGCACAGAAGCTCGGCGAACAACTGATCGAGTTGAACAGCGAGGAGCTCGATGCGCTCGACTTACCCGAGCAGCTACGGGACGCCGTCGATCTCGCCAAACGCATCACGAGCCGTGGCGGGCTCGCGCGTCAGCGGCAATTCATCGGCAAGCTGATGCGCACGATCGACACTTCGGCCATCGAGGCGAAGCTCGCGGCCAAGGCGCAAGACGCCGCCTTCTCGGCCGAGCGGCACCGCCGCACCGAGCAGTGGCGCGAACGCTTGCTACGCGAGGGACGTCCGGCGCTCGATCAGCTATGCCAGTTCGTGCCCGACGCGCCTCGGCAAACACTCGATCAACTGATCGATCGAGCTAGCAACTCGCGCGCCAGCGAGACGGATCGGAGCCGTGCGAGCCGCGAGTTGTTTCGTGTGTTGCGTGAGCTTTTCGCGGCCGGAAAGGCTCATTAACAGCCTCATGTTAGACTTTCGGCGATGAAACCCCTCGTTGGCATCATTATGGGCTCCACGTCCGATTGGGACACGATGCGAGCCGCGGCGGAGATGCTCGAAAAGCTCGGCATCGCCCACGAAATCAAGGTCGTCTCGGCGCACCGTACGCCCGATCTGCTGTTCGACTATGCGAGCACCGCACAGGGGCGCGGGATCGAAGTCATCATCGCAGGCGCCGGTGGCGCCGCGCACTTGCCGGGCATGACCGCGGCAAAAACCACTCTGCCGGTGCTCGGCGTGCCCGTGCAATCGAAGGCCCTGAACGGCATGGACTCGCTGTTGTCGATCGTACAAATGCCGGCGGGCATCCCGGTGGCCACGTTTGCCATCGGTGCGGCCGGCGCTACGAACGCGGCGCTCACCGCGGCCGCCATTCTCGCCAACAAATACGCACCGATCGACGCGGCGCTCAAGCGCTTTCGGAGCGAGCAAACCGCTGGCGTGCTACAGCACCCCGACCCACGTACTGCACCGCCGAAGACATGACGATCGGGATCGTCGGCGCGGGCCAGCTGGGGCGGATGATGGCGCTGGCAGGTTATCCACTCGGGCTCGATTTCCTATTCTTGGACAAAAGCGCCACGACACCCGGTGGACAAGTCGCACCGACGCTGTGCGGCGATCTGACCGATCCAAAGTTGTTAGACGCACTCGCCGAGCGCTCCGCGGTTGTCACGTTCGATTGGGAAAACATTCCCGTCGCCGCCTTACGGCCCGTGACGAAAAAAACGCGGGTTTTCCCGCCTTTGCGCGCACTCGCTGCTGCCCAAGATCGCGTCGCCGAGAAACAAGCATTCGAGAAGTTAGCGATCCCCACCACGCGCTATGCCGCCGTGGACTCGCACCGCCAACTCGAAGCGGCAGTGCGTCGCATCGGCGCACCCGGTGTGCTCAAAACGCGTCGGCTCGGCTACGATGGCAAGGGCCAGTTCGTCATTCGGCAAGCGTCGGATACTGCCGCGGCTTGGGCCGCCCTCGGCGGCGCGCCGCTCATCTACGAGAACTTCGTGCCGTTCGACTTCGAAGTGTCAGTGATCGGCGTGCGTGGTCGGCGCGGCGAGTTCGCGCTCTACCCGTTGAATCGCAACTTGCATCGCGACGGCGTCCTGCGGCTCACACGCGCACCGTTCGGTAGCCGCGCCTTGCAACAACAGGCACAACGCTACATCCGCAAAGTGCTCGAGCATTTCGGTTATGTGGGCGTGCTAACAATTGAGTTCTTCGTCCACCGTGGGCGCCTGATCGCCAATGAGATGGCGCCGCGCGTCCACAACTCCGGCCACTGGACGATCGAGGGGGCCGAGACAAGCCAGTTCGAGAACCACGTCCGCGCGATCGCCGGCCTCCCCCTCGGCAGCACCCGCTCGCGGGGCCACAGCGCCATGATCAATCTCATTGGATCGGTACCCCCGGCCCCCAAGCTGCTGGCCGAACCCGGCCTGCACCTGCACGACTACGGCAAGGAAGCGCGGCCCGGCCGCAAAGTGGGGCATTTGACGCTGGTGGAAAGTACTGCCGCAGCCCGGGATCGGCGCGCCCGTGCCTTGCTGCAAGGGATCGATCGGGAGACCTACCTCTCGTTCCGCTAGCGCCGGAATCCCGTAAGATTCGCAACGCCATGTACACGGACCATTTCAAGCTAAAGGAACTGCCCTTCCGGCTCAGCCCGGATCCGCAATTCGTTTACTTGTCGAAGGCGCATTCGCGCGCCAAGGCCTACATGGAATCGACGGTGTGGTTCACCGACGGCTTCGTGGTGATCACCGGCGAAATCGGCGCGGGCAAGACCACACTCATCGAAACCTTTCTGCGCAACGTCGATCCGAACGTGGTCGTTGCGCAAGTCAATCAAACGCAAGTCTCGGCCGTCGAGTTCTTGCAGTCGATCCTAGTGCAGTTCGGGTTCTCGCCGTTCAAGATGAAGAAGGCCGAACTGATCGCGACGATCAACACTTTTTTGATCGAGCAATTTGCAGCGGGTCGCAAAGTGCTGCTGATCGTCGACGAGGCGCAAAACCTCAGCATGAAGGTGCTGGAGGAAATTCGCCTGCTCTCTGGGATCGAGTCGACCAAGGAAAAAGTACTGCGCATCATTCTCGCGGGCCAACCCGAGTTGAACGAGAAGCTCGATTCCGGCGAACTCATTCAGCTCGCGCAGCGAGTGCGCTTGCGATTTCACTTGGGCACGCTGTCGTTCGACGATATGAAGGGCTACATCAAGCATCGGCTTGAAGTGGCAGGCGCCGAGGGGCGCGAGATTTTCACCGAAGACACCTACCCCGACATCTATCGCTACACGGGCGGCGTGCCGCGCCTCATCAATACGCTGTGCGACACGGCGATGATGGCCGCGTACTCGTCCGACAAGACGACGGTCAGCTTGCAAGAGGTGACTGACGCCGTCGGCGAGCTGCAGTGGGTGGAGTTCTCGGCGCGCACGCACACGCTGTCGCAGCATTCGCAGCCGCCGCCGGAGCCGACCGCCGCGCCCTCGCCGATCTATGCTCGTTTGATTTTGCGCACGGCCGGGCAAGTGGTCTCGGAACTGCCCCTGCGCGCCGGGCGCCGCGTCATCGGGCGCACCGGCGACAACGACATGCAGATCGATAGCCGCTTTGTGAGCCGACACCATTGCCAAGTGCTAACAACCGACAAGGCGACGGTGATCGAGGACTTGAACAGCACGAACGGCATCTTCATGCGCGGTCGGCGGGTGCGGCGGCAAACGCTGCGCAACGGCGACATCATCACGATCGGCCAGCACGAGATCTTTTATGCCGATGAACGCAGCGGCACCGATCGCCGGTTCATCGACACGTTGCCGGGCGGGCAATCCGCCACCGGCACCACCACGAATTCGAACAAAGCACTGCCAAGCGAGCCGGCGACTGCCGAGACCGGCGCGACACAAAAGTCGCCCGCCGAAACCTAACGGCCAAGATTGAAGTGGCAGCGCGCGGCGCGAGTCCTTCGCTCGTGTCGCCACGCTTGGCATTCCCTGCCAAACCGCGCGTCACGATACTGCACGGCTTATGCGCAGCATCACGAGCCGCGAATGCGGCGTGTTTCGCGCGATTCGAGGGCATCGCGGCTCACAGGCCACGATGCCCTCGCGTCGTCTTTACAGGCGGTAACGGAAACCGACGAAGTACTGGCGCCCGGTGTGCTCGAAGCTCTCCGAGTTCTCGCGCACCGACGAGATGTACCGCTCGTCGAATTGATCCGTGAGGTTGATGCCCTCGACTGTGAAGGACAGCGCATCGCTCAGCTTGTAGGTCGCGGCCACGTCGACGTTGAAGCTATCTTGCTTGCCGCGCACGTCGTTGCCGCTGCCACCCGGCACCGTCGACAGGTACGGATCGCGATACGCGCCCGAGACACGCGCCGAGAAGCGCTCGTTCTCGAAGTACAGCGTGGCGTTCCACGAACTCTTCGAGAGATTGACGAGATCGGCCGTGAAGAACGCCGTGCCCGCGGTATTCAACACGTAATCGATCTCGGACTCGACACGCGTGTAGTTGAGGATCGCACCGAAGTTCTTACCGATGCCCGGCAAGAACGTGAACGGCGACTGCACGCTGAGTTCGAACCCCTTGAGCGGACCGCCTTCCGAATTCACCGGCGAGGTCTGCAAGTACAACGTGTCGGCGTTCTGGCTGGCGGGTAACAACGTCAGCGGGAAGCCGGTGTCGCCGAAGCGCACGGTCGTTTGCAGCGTCTGGATGAACGTCTCGATGTCCTTGTAGAAGATACCGGCCGACACCAGCGTTTCGCGAGTCGGGTACCACTCGATGCTGAAGTCCGCCGTGGTGGCACGGAACGGCTCGAGCAACGGGTTGCCAGTGGTTAGGGTCTGCGTCTGCGTGCTGATCGAACCGCCGGGGCTCAGGTTCGGCAATTGCGGCCGCGCCATCACCTTCGAGGCTCCAAAGCGCAACAGCAAATCCGGTCGCGCTTCGACCGTGATGTTGAGCGATGGCAACGTGTCGTCGTAATCCTGCGAAACCGTCACCTGCGTGGTGCCCACAAAGCCCGTGGCCTCCTGCTCAGTTTGCACTTGACGCACACCGATGTTGCCGCGTACCGGCCACGCGAGATCTTCGAAGTTGAAGTCGAGTTGGATGTAGGCGCTCGTGTCGGTTTCCGTCACGCTGCGGTTGGCGCCGCGCTGGTTGTCAGGACTCAGGCGGAAGTCGCCAAAGGCGTTGACGCAGTTGCAGTTGATGTCGAGCAACGTGGCAATGGCGTCGAGGCTCGGAACCACCCAACTCGTCGGCGTGCCTGCTGGCACGTCGAGATTGCGACCGAAACCGGTGAGCAAGGTGGTGATCTGCGACATCGACGTTCCGACCGGCAGCGGCACCGCGCCTTCCACGACACCGCCCACCGTGAACCGCCGCGCCTCGAACGTCTTGAACTCGTAGTCCTTCCAGGCGAGCCCGCCCTTGAGCGAGAAGCGCTCCGTGAGGTCGAATTCGAGGTCGAGCCGTGCGGTGTCGAAGGTGTTGTCCGTCTTGTTAGGACGCATGCGGATCAACGACGCGTCACCTTGCGTTTGCACGGGGCTGAACACCCAAGCATTGGGGTTCGTGACATCGAAGCCGTAATTGAAGAACGGCCGGCGTTGATCGCCGCGGTAGTCGTATTGATAGCCGTCGGTGTCATAGCGCTCGATCGACACCGTCGTTTGGATCGGGTTGTCTTGCTCCGACTTCGACTGGCCCACGATCGCCGCCACTTTGAAGCGATCGCTGAACTCGTGCTCGAGGTTGAGCGCGAGCTGGCTGAAGGTCGTGTCGTATACGTCGCGACGCTGTTCCGAGCGCGCGTCGACATCGTTGAACGTGCCCGCGATCAAATTCCCCAGCGGATCGATCGTCGCCGACACCACGGTGGTCCGTGGATTGCCTTGGCCGCCACGGCTGAAGGAAATGATCTCGAGATACTCTTCCTCGCGTTGCCCTTCGAGCTTTGCGTACAAGCCGTCGAGCGTCACGAGCGTGTTATCGGTGGCGCGCCACTGCAAAGCGGTCGTGAGACCCAAGCGCTCCTGCTCGTAGGTCAGCCGACCGTAGCGCGGGATGCGCGGATGAAACGCCAACGTGATCGGGTCGGTAGCCGTTAGGCCCAGGAACCGGCCGCCCGTGCTTTGCGTCACGCCGTTCTCCCAGCGGCCCGTGCTCGAACCTTCTTCGAGCGTAGAGCGTTCGCTGTAAGCTAGGGATAGCAGCGCGCCAAAGCGGCCGTCGAAGAACTGGTTCGACAGCAGCAGCGTGCCGCGCGGATCGGTATCGCGCGACAGGTCGTTGTAACTACCTTGACCTGACACAGCGACGACCAGGCCGTTGTAGTCGAACGGGCGCGCGGTCTGCAGATCGACAGTCGCACCGAGCGAGCCTTCTTCGACTTCGGCGGACTGCGCTTTGCGGACGGTGAGGCTGCTGAATAATTCGGAGGCGAAGACTTGGAAATCGAAGCCGCGACCGCGATTGGCGCCGCCCGAGCCGTCCTTACCGCCGGTCGTCGCGAGCGCTTCGAGGCCATTCAAGCGCACGCGCGTGAAATCGGGCCCCAAACCGCGCACGACGATCGAGCGTCCTTCGCCGCCGTCGCGATCGATCGCGACGCCCGGGATACGCTGCAAAGATTCTGCGAGGTTGAGGTCGGGGAAGTCGGCGATGTCTTCCGCCTTGATGACATCGACGATCGCGCTCTCTGCGCGCTTCACGTCGATCGCGTCGCGCAAGCTGCCGCGGAAGCCCGTGACAACGACTTCCTCGAGTGGCGCCTCGCTACTCGCGGCTTGCGCGCCTTCTTGCGCTTCGACGTTGGGTATACCTGCGACGCTGGCAACGACGACAGCGGTAGTGCCGCCGACTCGTTTCATGAAGCTCCAGCTTGCCGCACCGAAGATCGACTCGCGCGAACGCGGTTTCGTTTCTGTCGTCATATTCGCTCCCCCTCGCCAGTGACACCGGTGTCAAACCGAGCGCAAGATTGCGCATGACACCGGTAGCATTTTTTGGCAGCTTAACAACACCACTCAACGGAACGCAAGTCACATGCAAGCCACGCCCCCAACGCCCGGCCATTTCGTCATGCTCGGCGAGGTTCTTCTGCGCCTGTCGCCGCCGCGCTTCGAGCGTGTGCTGCAGTCGCCCCGATTCGACTTAATCGTCGGCGGGGCTGAGGCAAACGTGGCGGTCTCACTCGCCCACTTCGGGCACCGCACTCGCTTGGTGAGCGCTCTCCCCGATCACTCGATCGGCCGTGCGTGCGTCGGCGAGCTACGCAAACACGGTGTCGATACGCGAGACGTGCGGCTGCTCGCGCAAGGTCGTGTCGGTTTGTATTTCTTGTCGGGCGGTAACGGCTTGATTCCGTCCGAGGTGATTTACGACCGACAAGGCTCCACGTTTGCCACCACGGCGAATCACGCGTTGGATTGGGAGCGCTTGTTAGCGCAAGCGAACTGGCTGCACGTGAGCGGCGTGACGCCCGCCCTCGGCGCGGAGTGCACCGCACTCACGCTCGCAGCGCTACGGGCCGCGCGCCAGCACGGCGTCTCCGTGGCCTTCGACTGCAATTATCGCGCGAAGCTGTGGGATGCGTGGGGCGGGGATGCCGCGAGCACGTTGCGCGCGTGCGCAGCCGAAGCCGATTTGTTGTTCGCCGACGAGCGCGCGTTGGCCATGTTGTTAGGGATCAAGTCGACCGAGGCGCTATCGGACACGCTACTCGCGTCGCTCGCAGCGCAAGCCTTCCAGGCGCTGCCGCACCTCCAACGCGTGGCTGCCACGAGGCGCGTGGAGCACAGTGCCGATCAACACGAGTTGTCTGGCACGCTCGTGACGCGCCAAGCGGTGCACGCTTCGCGTCGCTGGAACCTGACGAACATCGTCGACCGAATTGGCAGCGGCGATGCGTTTGCAGCCGGGATCCTCCACTCGCTCCAATCCGGCGCAACGCCGCAGGAGTGCATCGAGTTTGCCGTCACGGCCGCGTGCCTCAAGCACTCGATACCGGGTGATGCGAACCTCGCCACGGTCGCGGAAGTGCGCGACTTGATGGCGGGTGCAGGCTTCGGGGTGCGCCGATGAGTGGCGCCCCGACGCGTGATCTCGGCGTGTTGCTGCAGCGCTCGCCGGTGTTGCCGGTCGTCACGATCGAAACGGCGGATGTCGCAGTCGACCTCGCGCGCGCATTCGTGCGTGGCGGAATCGCTGCGATCGAGGTGACGCTGCGCACGCCGAGCGCCCTCTCGGCAATCGAACGCATTGCGAGCGCCGTGCCGGAGATCACGATCGCGGCCGGTACCGTCTTGAAGCCTGCCGATCTCACCGCCGCCGCCAATGCCGGCGCACATTTCGCCATTTCACCTGGCGCCACCGACGCGCTCTACGCCCACGCCGACAAGATTCCGTGGCTCCCGGGAGTCGCCACTGCGTCGGAGATCATGCGCGGGCTCGACGCTGGCCACCGCCATTTCAAATTCTTTCCGGCGATGTCTGCAGGCGGCACGCAAGCCCTGAGCAGCTTGTTAGGCCCGTTCCCCGATGTCGTCTTCTGCCCCACGGGCGGTATCGGTGTACAGAACGCGGCGCAGTTTCTGGCCTTACCCAACGTCGCTTGTGTCGGCGGTTCGTGGCTTGCGCCGCCGGCACTCCTTCGCACACGTGATTGGCCCGCGATTGAAGCGCTCGCACGCGCCGCCAGCGCGCTCAGCAACGCTCGCACGAGGAAGTCATGACGCGCATCAGCCGACGGACCGCACTCACCGCGTTTGGCGCCGTCGGCGGCGTGCTGACCAGCACCGCGGAGGCGGCGCGCGCCACGACAGCCGGCGCCGGCTGTGCGCCCGAACTCGAGTGGCCGCGAGGTATCGAGAATCAACGGCGCGCAGATTTGGGCAATGGCCGGTTTCTGAACCCCATCCTCGCGGGTGACTACGCCGATCCTTCTATCGTTCGCGACGGTGCTGACTACTACCTAGTCTGTTCCTCGTTCGATGCCGTCCCGGGGCTTGTGGTGTGGCACTCGCGCGACCTCGTCAATTGGCAACCGCGCATCGCGACCTTGCGCACACCGGTGGGTTCCGTATGGGCGCCCGAGATTTGTAAACACAAAGACCGGTTCTATATCTACTTTCACGCACGCACACCCGCCAAGCGCGACATTTACGTTGTTCACGCCTCTGCGATCGATGGGCCGTGGAGTGAGCCGGTCGGCCTCGGGCTGCCCAAGCACATCGACCCGGGTCATGCCGTGGGTGAAGACGGCGAGCGTTACTTGTTCCTGAGCGGTGGCGATCGCGTCCGCTTGAGTGCCGACGGACTCGCACTCGCGGGCGCCGTGGAGCATGTGTACGACCCGTGGCGCTATCCCGACGACTGGGACGTCGAATCGTTCTCACCGGAAGGTCCGAAGATTCTGCAGCGCGACGGTTGGTACTACATGATCACTGCCGTCGGCGGCACGGCGGGGCCCCCGACTGGCCACATGGTGATCGCCGCGCGCTCGCGCTCGATCCACGGCCCGTGGGAACATGCGCCTAACAACCCGATCGTGCGTACACGCTCGGCAGACGAGCCATGGTGGTCGCGCGGTCACGCGACGTTGATTGCCGCGCCCGACGCGAGCTGGTGGATGGTGTATCACGGCTACGAGCGTGGCTACTGGACGCTTGGCCGCCAAACCTTGCTCGACCCCATCGCATGGCGCAAGGACGGTTGGTTCGAGGCACGCGGCGGCGATCTCGGCCGCCCGTTGCGAATTCCTCGCGCGCGCTCTACTTCGCAGCCGAGCGCGGCGGCGCCGCCGACGCACGGCATTGCGTTGTCAGATGATTTCGCAACCGACCGGTTGGGCCTGACATGGCGGTTCTATGATCCCGCGTCGCAAGAGCGCGAACGGCTATCGCGGGGCGAGCGCGTGCTCACACTGCGCGGCAAAGGCAGCACCCCTGCCGATGCGTCGCCGCTATGCCTCGTTGCAGGCGATCATGCCTACTCGTTCGAGGTGGATATCGAGCGCGACGGCGCTGCTTGCGCCGGTGTGCTGCTGTTCTACAGTCGACGGCTGTACTGCGGCCTAGGCTTCGATGCGAACGGCTTCGTGATGCACCGCTACGGCACGGAGCGCCGCGCTGCAAGCCCGCCCGGAATGGGGCAACGGCTGCAACTGCGCATCACTAACAACCGCCACATCGTCTCGATTCACTACCGTGTCGACGCGGGACGCTGGACCCGCTTCGGCGTGCAAATGGAAGTGTCGGGCTATCATCACAATGTGGCCGGGGATTTTCTGAGCCTACGCCCCGCGATCTATGTCTCAGGTGACGGTGTCGCCCACTTTCGCGACGCCCGCTACGCAGCCCTGCCGGCGGGGCGTAGCGCTCGATGAGCGAGTCACTCGCGATCAATCGTCGAGGCCTGTTGTTAGGCGTAGCCGGCACCGTCGTTGTAGGCAGCGCGGCCCGCGCGCGTGCAAACGCCACCGTCACGCCACTTGACCCTGCGGATCTAGCGGAGATTCTGCCGCTGTGGCCAGACGGCCCGCCCGGCGGGGCGGCGTCTATGCCCACCGAAGAGCTCGTCGAGCGACCCCGCGTCAACGGGCTGCGGGACCGGATCGTGCGGAGCGTCGCGACACCGCACCTCACGATTTTCCGCGCCGCGCGACCGGTTGGCACCGGGATCTTGATCGCGCCCGGCGGCGGCTACTCGCACGTCGTGATCGACAAAGAGGGCTTCGAAATGGCGCGGTGGCTCGCGGCGCGTGGCTGCACCGTGGCCGTCATGCGTTACCGATTGCCAGGCGACGGTTGGCGCGCCGGTGCGCAAGCGCCCCTTCAAGATGCGCAACGCGCGCTGCGCCTATTGCGAGCGAATGCGCGCTCGCTCGACATCGATCCCGCGCGCCTCGGTGTGATCGGCTTCTCCGCGGGCGGCCATGTCGCCGGCAGTTTGGCGTTCAAGTTTGCAGAAGCGGCGTATTCCGTCGTCGATGCGATCGATATCGCGAGTGCGCGGCCCGACTTTGCAGCGCTGATCTATCCGGTCATCTCGATGCACGCCGACATCGCGCACGTCGGCTCGCGGCAGAGACTGCTCGGCCCCAAGCCCGCTGCCGCGGACATCACACGATACTCACTCGAGCAACAGGTGCCGTCCGACGCGCCACCGACTTTCCTACTGCACGCGGCGGATGATACGTCGGTGCCACTCGCGAATGCGCTGCGCGTACACCAGGCGTTGTTAGCCGCCAGAGTACCGGTCGAATTGCATGCGTTTGCCGAGGGCGGACATGGCTTCGGTTTACGAGCAATTGCCGGGAAGCCGGTCGAGCTGTGGCCGCGTTTGGCGCTGCATTGGATCGCTCGCGCCGGTTTCTACCCGCGCGAGCAGCTCGGAGCGCGGATTGATGCCTAACAACCCTACTGTGAGCCGGCGCACCGCACTCGGCGCCGCGTTGGCGCTCGGCGGTGTGGCGAGCGGCTTAGCACCACGAGCACTCGCCGCGCGGCGCGAAACGATCCTCCGGACGAAGTATGGGCGTGTACGCGGCCGACACCGTGATGGGATCGATGTCTATCTCGGCGTGCGTTACGGCGCCGACACCCGCACGAATCGCTTCGCGCCGCCGCAGGCGCCGGCGCCATGGCGCGGCACGCTCGAGGCCACGGTCTTTGGAAGCGCGTCGCCGCAGCGTGGCGACGAGGGCGCGCAGAGCGAAGACTGCTTGTTTCTCAATGTTTGGGCGCCCGCTGAGCGCGCAACGTCACCGCTGCCCGTCATGGTTTACATCCACGGCGGCGCCTACGCGACCGGCTCGGGTTCGAGCCCCCTCTACGACGGTGCCGCGTTGAGTGCACGGGGCAACGTCATCGTCATCACACTCAACCATCGGTTGAACGCGTTCGGCTATCTGTACCTTGCGCAGCTAACGACCGAGCGCCGGTGGCAAAATAGCGGTAACGCGGGAACACTCGATTTAGTGCTGGCGCTCGAGTGGATTCGCGACCATGCCGCGCTGCTCGGCGGCGATCCAAAGCGCGTCATGTTGTTCGGCCAATCGGGCGGCGGCGCGAAGATCGCGACGCTGATGGCCACACCCGCGGCAGCAGGCCTGTTTCACCGCGTCGCAACGATGAGCGGACAACAGGTCACGGCGTCCGGCCCACTAAACGCCACCCGCCGGACTAGTACGTTGTTAGCCGCGCTCGATCTGCCGGTCGCGCGTGCGGCCGAGCTCGCGCAAGTGCCGGCGACTCGGATTGTCGAGGCGCTCGGTGCAACGGATCCGATTCTCGGCCGCGGCAGCTTGTACTTCGGTCCCGTGCTCGACGAGCGCACGCTCGTCCGGCATCCGTTCTATCCCGATGCGCCCGCGCAATCGGCGTCGATCCCGATGATCCTCGGCAACACGCGCGACGAAACGCGCTCGTTGATTGGGCGCGGCGATCCGAGCACGTTCGCGCTCGACTGGGCCGATCTGCCATCGCGCCTCGCGAGCGAGATGCGGGTCGACATCGATCCAGGCGTGGTGATTGCAACGTATCGTGAGCTGTACCCTCACTACTCGCCGAGTGATGTTTTCTTCGCGGCTACGACGGCGTCCCGCTCCTGGCGCGGCGCCCTCATCGAAGTTGAGCTGCGCGCGGCCCAAGGTGCTCGCACCTGGGCCTACCAACTCGATTTCGGCTCGCCGCTCGACGGGGGCCGCTGGGGCGCACACCATACGCTCGACATTCCACTGGTGTTTGGCACGCTGGACGCGCCGGGTTCAACCACTGGCAACGCGGCGGCCGCGCGCAGCACCTCGCGGGCGCTGCAGGCGTCATTCCTCGCGCTGGCTCACACCGGCAATCCGAACCACAATGAACTACCGGCGTGGGAGCCTTACACGCTCGACCGTCGCGCCACCATGCTCTTCGATGCGGTGCCGCGGCTCGCCTATGATCCGCGCGGTGCGGAGCGGCGGTTGTTTGCAAAGGTGCCGTTCACACAAGCCGGCACCTAACACGCGTCAACGAGCGTCCTTGCCATCACGCCGAGTCATGTCGTCGAGATTCCAGTCGTTAGGCTCGAATGGCGCGCGCGTTTCTGCCACTTCCGGGTAACCGCCGACTTCGGCCTCGTTGTCGATGATTTCCCCGCGTCCTTCGATCACGTTCGCGACAATCCGCGCGTCGATCGGGTCGCGATCCCAAGGCCGCGCGCCGGCATTGCGGATGACATAGTCCTGCACGTCGCGCGCTGTGAGCGGTTTGACACCGGGAATCGGGCCCGGCGTGAATGGCGTGACGCGAATCGGTGCGGTCGTGTAGCTGCCGCGCATCGGTAACGGGCGCCCTAACCGATCGACCGCAATGTTGTCGTGCTCGTGCAGGCGCAGGTCGCCTGAGCCGCCGATCATGATCATCGCCAAGTCGTTAGGTGTCGACGGACCCGCGCGCAGCACATTGCCGATCACCGCCATTTCGCCCACCTGATAGGGCTGCGCACCCCACTCGGCTGCAATCAGGTTGTAGTGAATCGCTCGCGGGCCCGGATCGTAGATGAGGTTGTTGACGATGGCCCCGCGTACGCCGCCTTTGAACAAGGGGCTCCGCTCCATGTTGTGCGCATACAAATTGCCGACGATCAAAATGTCGCTGACGTTGTCGTGGATCAACGAGCCCTTCGAGTGCTCGCCCTTGGCGTGCACTGAATCGGCCAAGCCCTCGGCTAACAAGTTATTGCTAAACGTGATGCGGTGCGAAGTGCCTTTGCGCCAATCATCGGGCGTCGCGCCGGCGAATCGCGGGCCTGACGCCGACAGGTTCTCATCGGTCGCCCAAGTCAGCGAACAATGATCGACGATGACGTTGTAGGCGCCGCCTTGCGTCGAGATTGCATCGTAGTCGTTGCCATAGCGCTTCGGCCGGCCTGCGGAGCCCGGCCGCACACGGATGTGGCGCACGATGACGTCGTGGGTCGCGATGTCCACGCCACCGCGAATGAGCGTGATACCCGGCGCCGGCGCGGTTTGCCCGGCGATGGTCACGAACGGCTCACTGATCTTCAGGGTCTTCTCGCCGAGGTCGATGACCCCGCCCACTTCGAACACGATGATTCGCGGACCCTTGGTGCGCACCGCCTCGGCAAACGATCCCGGTCCGCTCGAGGCAAGTGTCGTGACGCGCAAAATCGCGCCGCCCCGCCCGCCCGGCGTGTTAGCCGCCCAGCCCACTGCGCCGGGAAAAGCGAGTGGCGTCGCGGGCGCCGCGAGCGTCAGGCCGCCGCTGAATACGAGCACCAGCGAAGTGGCTGCCGCCCACCAGGCGGGTGTCGCGGCGCGGTGCGCCCGTAAGTCGGTTGTCATTTTGCAGCCTCCCAAGCCCACGTTGAATCGTTTCACTGGCGTCACCGATTGTAAATGACACCGGTTTCCTATATACCATGTTCCGAAGACTTTGAGTCAGGGGAGCCCGTGGTTGCCAACGTTTCAGGCGTCGTGCCGCGCGAGCGAGGAATCGCGCAGCAGTTCGTCAGCGCGCGTCGCGACGCGCGATTTTTAGCGGGTTTTCCCGGTGTTTTGCCCGCCGACCTCGACACAGCGTATCGCTGTCAGGACGAGGCCATCGCGCTGTGGCCCGACCATATCGCGGGCTGGAAAGTCGGTTGGGTCCCCGAACCATTCGGCACTCGATTCGGCGAAGAACGTTTGGTGGGCCCGATCTTTCGGCGCACGCTCAAAATGCTGAACGCCGACGAATGCGTCGATGTCGATGTGTTCGCCGGTGGCTTCGCCGCGATCGAAGGCGAGTTCATTGTCCGACTCGGCACCGACGCACCTGCCGACAAGCTCGAATGGAGCCCCGACGAAGCGGCGTCGCTCGTCGCATCACTGCACGTCGGGATCGAGATCGCGAGCAGTCCGCTCGCCACCATCAATGAGCTCGGGGCCGCCGCGATCGTGAGCGATTTCGGGAACAACGCGGGCCTCGTCATTGGTGCCGCCGTGCCGGATTGGCGCGCTCGCTCGCTCGACAGCTTGCGCTGTGAATGTCGCATCGATGGGAATGTGGTCGGCCGCGGTGGTGCCGCGTCGCTACCCGGCGGCCCACTGGCTGCGCTGGCGTTCGCACTGCAACGCAATGCGCGTCGCGGGCGTGCATTGCGCGCCGGTGACTTCGTCACCACGGGCGCCTCGACCGGTGTCCACGACATTCGCGTCGGCCAACTTGGCGAAGCCATCTTCGACGGCATCGATTCGATCCGCTGTCGAGCCGTGGCGGCGCGCGCGAGTGCCGCCCCGCTCGCTGGGAACGCATCGTCATGATCACGCGCCGCGACTGTCTTGGAGCTCTCGCTGCCGGCGCCACGCTGAGCTCGCCCATTGCTGCCCTCGCCGCTAACAACCCCAAGCCGCGAACGTTGACAGCGGCCGACGTGCATGTCGCCGGCTACCCAACGGTGGCGGCCGTGCAATGGCTCGGCGAGCAACTCGCGCGCGAGACCGATGGCCGCGTGTCCATTCGCGTCTATCACTCCGGCCAGCTGGGGCGCGAAGGCGACACGGTCGATCTCACGCGCTTCGGCGCGATCGACATCACGCGGGTGAACTTCGCTGCGATCAATAACCCATTCCCGCTGACGCGAGTCGCGGCAATGCCCTACGTGTTCGATTCGACGGCGCACATGCGTCGCGCGATGGACGGCGCGCCGGGCCGCGAGATTCTCGCCGACTTCGAGCGGCGCGGCTTGTTAGGACTCGCCATCTACGATTCCGGCGTGCGCTGCGTGTACAACGTGCGGCGCCCGATTCACACGCCAAGCGACCTCGTTGGCCTCAAGCTGCGCGTGCCGCCCTCCGACATATTCATCCACCTGATGCGCGGGCTCGGCGCCAATCCCACGCCGCTCGCCTTCGGCGAAGTGTATTCCGCCTTGCAGACACATTTGATCGATGGCGCGGAGAACAACATCAAGAGCTTCGATTCGTCGCGGCAGTTCGAAGTTGCCCGGTTCTGGTCGGAGACGCGGCACTCCTACTCACCCGAGGCGCTCGTGATCTCCAAGCGCAGCTACGACCAGCTGATTCGCAGCGATCAAGATCGTCTGCGCGAACTCGCGGCCGCCTCCGTGCCGCGCATGCGCGAATGGTGGGATGCAGCGGAGGCTGCCTCGCGCGCCAAGGTCACGGCGGATGGTGTTGCCGTCAATGAAGTCAATACCGAGGCGTTCCGCCGCGCGAGTGAGCCGTTGCTTAACCTGGAGCTCACCTCGCCCACGCTCAAAGCCCTATACGACAGCATCCGAGCGATCGCATGACACAGACTAACGAGGGGCAGCGCACACCCACCGTGCTCGGCTATATAGCGCGCGCATGCATTTTGATTGCCGGCGTTGCGTTGTGTGCGATGGCCGTGGTGCAAGGTTGGCAAGTATTCGCGCGCTACGTGCTGAACGACTCCCCGAGTTGGACGGAGCCCGCCGCGCTGCTCTGCATGAACTTCGCGATGATGTTTGGCGCGGCGGCGGGTGTGCATGCCGGCGCACATTTTGGTTTTTACATCGTGCCGCAAACAGCGCGTGGCGTCGTGCGCCGCTTGCTCTTGGCCTTCGCGCATCTCGTCTGCGCCGCAATCGCGCTGCTCGCCGCCGTGTGGGCCGCACGGCTGGTCGCCGACGGCTGGGATATTCCCATCGCGGGCGCACCACTACCGCAAGGGCTGCAGTTCGTGCCGCTCGCGTGCGCGGGCGCGCTCATGGCGCTGTTCTGTGCCGCGCACTTCTTGCACACGTTCCGCGCAGCAGACGCCACGGAGTAACGTATGGCCACGGGTATCTTGTTTGGCGTTTTCGCGGTTTTGTTAGTACTCGGCGTGCCCGTGGGCTTTGCGCTCATCGCGGCAGCACTGGCCACCGTTCTCTATCTCGATCTCCCCGCTATTGTTGTCGTGCAACAGACGGTGGCGGTCGCGGGCTCCGCCTCGTTGTTAGCTATCCCGCTGTTCGTGTTCGCGGGTGAACTGATGATGCGCGGCGGCATCTCCGACCGACTCATCGGGTTGGCGTCCTCGCTCGTCGGTCACTTCCGCGGGGGTCTCGGGCAGATCAACGTGGTCGCCTCATTGTTGTTCGGCGGTGTCTCGGGCTCCGCGATCGCCGATGTGTCGGCGGTCGGTGGCACGATGATCCCGCAGATGGTCAAGCGCGGCTTCGATCGCGATTTTGCCGTGAACGTGTCGATCACGGCCGCGCTCGTCGCGCTGCTCGTGCCGCCGTCGCACAATTTGATTTTGTTCTCGGCTTCGGCGGGCGGCTCGATCTCCATCGCCGATCTGTTTGCCGCGGGCATCATCCCGGCGCTGTTGATGATGGTGGTGTTGATGATCACGACGCGCGTGATCGCCGCCAAGCGTGGTTATGCCGTCGAGATCTTCCCGGGCTTGCGTGAAGTGGCGAGGCGCTTGGTCGCCGCGCTGCCCGGCCTGTTGCTGGTCGCCCTGATCTTCTTCGGTATCCGCGCGGGCATTTTCACCGCCATCGAGAGCGCCGCCATCGCGGTGGCTTACGCGCTCGTCGTTTCGCTGCTCGTGTATCGCGGCCTCACGCTCGCGGGCTTCCTCGAAGCCGCTGCCGGCGCTGCCCGTACCACTGGGCTGATTTTGTTCGTGATCGGTGCGGCGGCGAGCTTCGGCTGGTTGTTAGCGTACTTGCAAGTGCCTGCGGCGGTGGTCGATGCGCTGCGTGCTTTCTCCGATGAGCGCGTGGTGATTCTGTTGTTGATCGTGCTGTCGCTGTTAGTGCTCGGCACGTTCATGGATCTCGCGCCGCAGATCATCATTTGCACGCCAATCTTCTTGCCCGTCGCCAAAGCCTACGGCGTCGATCCCGTGCACTTTGGTGTGGTGATGATCCTGACCGCAGGCGTCGGCTTGATCACGCCACCCGTAGGCTCGGTGCTATTTGTCGGCGCCGCGATCGGCAAGATCTCGGTGACCCAAGCGCTGCGTTCAATCTGGCCGTTCTACTTCGCGGCGCTCGTCGTGGTGTTAGCCGTGACGTTCGTGCCGCAGTTGTCACTGTGGCTGCCGCATGCGCTCAAGTGATGCCCCACTCGCCTTGCGGTAGCGCGCGATAAGCACGCTCGACGGCGGCGCGAAAACGCTGCGACTGTGCAAGCGGCTCAGAAAACACTTCGCGCAGCGCAAACAGCAGGCCCACATCGTGAGCCGCGTCCCCGGTGCATTGCCGCGCCAACGCCTGCAATCGCTCCGCCAGCGGATCGACAATCTCACTGCGTCGAGCGGTCGCGCTGCGCAGAAACAGCAGCCACGCGGCAATCGTCACTGCCAGTCGATCGACGGCGCGCCCGGCGGCCAAGTTATCGGCGACAGTCTCGAGAATTCGGTACGGCAGCTTCTGCGAGCCATCCCAAGCGATCTGCGCGAGCGCGTGCCGTAAGGCCCGATTGCGAAAGCGCGCCAGCGTCGCGGCCGTGTAATCGCCGAGCGGCGTGCTGAGGCTCGGCAGCACTTCATCGTGCAGCAAGCGTTCGACATGGTGGGCGAGCGCAGGATCGAGCATCGCATCGCGGACCGTCTCATGGCCGCGATGCAGCCCCACATACGCGAGCGTCGAATGCGCGCCATTCAGAATGCGTAGCTTGGCGCGCTCGTAGCGCGACACATCCGTGGTGAGCGTGACGCCAAGCCCCGCAAAATCCGGTCGCTCGCTCGAGAATCGGTCCTCGATCACCCACTGACAGAACGACTCGCGCTGCACGACCGCTTCGTCGCGCACACCCAACGCCTGCTCGATCTCATCGCGCAGTGCCGGTGTCGTGGCGGGCGTAATCGCATCCACCATCGAATTCGGAAACGCGATCGCATCGCGAAGCCACGCAGCCACTTCCACATCGACGAGATCGGCATAGCGCGCTGCGGCCTGCGCGAGCCGCAAGCCGTTGGCCGTGCGGTTGTCACAACTGATCACCGTGACGGGCGTGCGTTGCGCTCGCAAACGCGCTCCCAATCCCGCGACCAACCAGCCAATCGCACTGCGCGGCTCGTACGGATTCGCCAGATCGCGTTGGATGTCGGGGTGCGACACGTCAAGCTCGCCATTTGCGGCCAGGCAATAACCCTTCTCCGTGACCGTCAACGTGATGAGTTGCAAGTCGGGATCGAGGCAGCGCTGCAGCACTCGCGCACGCTCGAGTGGCCGCTCGACGAAGCTCAGTTCGCCGATTGCGCGGATGATGCGCCGCTCGGTCACATCGCCGAGGCTCACGAGCGTATACAAGCCATCTTGCGCCACGAGCGGATCGACAAACGTGGCACTGCGCAGCGCCACCTCGGAGATGCTCCAGCGCGGGTCGTGATCCAAGGCGCGATCGAAATACCACGCCTGATGCGCCCGATGAAACGCTCCTGGACCAAAATGCAGCACCCCGATGCGCTCTGCCGCGCGCGGCTGCAGCGGCACACACGCGCCAGGCGTGATCCGCGACAAATTCGCACGCGACAAGCGCAACGTCACAGCGTGACGCCCCGCTTCCAAATAGCGATGCCGCGCTCGTCATTGCGCTCATTCCACGCCGGCTGGCCGCTCGCCGTGGCGATCACCAGGCCTAACAACTCATCGGTCCACCGCCGCAAATCCCCGTCGTCGAGCAGGCGCCCGGCATCGAAATCGATCCAACGGGGCTTCGCATGCGCGAGTGCGGTGTTCGATGCGATCTTCAAAGTGGGCACCGGGCAACCGAGCGGGGTACCGCGGCCCGTGGTGAACAACACGAGCGTGGCACCGGCCGCTGCAAGCGCCGTGCTCGACACCGCATCGTTCCCCGGCGCTTCCAACACGCCCAAACCGCGTTCGTGCGAGCGCTCGCCATAGCGCACGATGTGCGTCAGCGTGGCAGCGCCGCCTTTCTGCACCGCGCCGAGCGATTTTTCTTCGAGCGTCGTGATGCCGCCGGCGCGATTGCCGGGCGAGGGATTGGCGTCGAGCGGTTGCCTTTGCTCGATGAAGTAGCGCCGAAAGTCATTAACCAAAGTTTCGAAGGCCTGCGCCGTGTCGGCATTTTGCGCCCGTCCTAACAATAAGGGCTCCGCACCAAACAACTCGGGAATCTCGGTAAGCAGCACCGCACCACCCGCACTCGCGACAATGTCCGAAATGCGCCCGACGAGCGGGTTCGCGGTGAGCCCGCTGAATGCATCCGACCCGCCGCACTTCATGCCGAGCCGCAGGTCGGCGAGCGAACACGGCTCGCGCACGGTGGCTGCCGCTTGCTCGGCCAATTCCTCCACTGCAGCGATGCCCGCCTCGAACTCGTCCGCTTGCTGCTGGGCATTGAAAGCCCGCACGTGTGCACGCGCAGCGGGCGGCAGCGTCTCCAACAGTTTCTGTAACTGGTTCGACTCGCAACCGAGGCCCACTAACAACACACCGCCGGCATTCGGGTGTTGGACGAGCGACGCCAAGAGCTGCCGCGTGCCATCGAGATCGCCACCCAATTGCGAGCAGCCCAGCGGATGCGCGAAGGCATGCACGCCATCGAGTCGGCCGCGCCAGCGTGCATCCGCATCGCGCGCAATCCGCTCCGCCGTGCGCGCCACGCACCCGACCGTCGGCAGCACCCAAATCTCATTGCGTGTACCGACCAGTCCGTTGCGCCGGCGGTAGCCCTGGAACGTGGGGGGCGTAGCCGTGCCGCGCACGCGGTCGCGGCTGTGTGCCGCGTCGGGGCCAATCGTGCCGACGAGCGCACTCGTCAGATTGTGCTCGTGCACCCAATCGCCACGCTGGATCGAGGCAGTGACACGGCCGATCGGCGCGCCATACTTGCGCAGCGAATCGCCTGCGTGCAGTTCTCGCAGGGCCAGCTTGTGCCCGCGCGGAATCGGTTGCGTCGCCACGATCGTGCCGACGCCCGCAATCGTGACGGCCGCGCCAGCCGCGACATCATGGGCCGCCACCGCCACGTCGTCGCTCTCGTGAACGCGATACGCCCGCGCCGCGCTGCACTCGTCAGCCATGGGTAGGTTGTCCGTACATTCCCTTACATTACGTTGCGACAAGAGGAAACCGGTGTCAACCCGCGCCCAGAGGCAGCGCGCCGCGGCAAGCCCGAGTACAATCGGCGCGAATGAAATCCCCGGCCAAAGGGCGCACCAGCACCCGCAAGAGCACCGCGCCGCGCAGTTCGAGCAGCGAGCGCGAGACGCCGAAGACCGGGCGCAACACCACCATCAACGATATCGCCCGGCTCGCCGGCGTTTCGAAGAAAACCGTATCGCGAGTACTCAACCGCTCGCCGATGATCCGCGAAGACACGCGCGCGCGGGTGCAGGCCGTGATCGACCGCGCTGGCTACACCCCCGACCCTCAAGCGCGCGGACTCGCGTTCCGCAAGTCGTTCTTGATCGGCCTCGTGTACGACAACCCGAACGCGCAGTACATCGTCAACATTTTGGAAGGCGCGCTCGACGGGCTGCGCGGCACCGACTACGAACTCGTAGTGCATCCGTGCGATCGCCACAACCCCAACCTCGTGTCGAGCGTGCGCCATTTCGCCGATCGCCAGAAACTGCGCGGCGTCATCTTGCTGCCGCCCGTTTCGGAAAACGACGAACTGACGCGCGCGCTCGCCGCCGTGGATTGCCGCTACGTGCGCGTTTCGTACGCGCAGCTCGATGTTCCGGAACGAATGGTCGCCACAATCGACCGCGTCGCCGTGGCCGAAGCCGCTCACTACTTGGAGTCGTTAGGCCACCGGCGCATCGCGTTCATCACGGGCCCGGCGGGCTTTTTGTCGGCCAAGGAACGCCGCATCGGCTTTCTCGGCGCGCTCGCCGAGCGCGGCATTCAGATTCCACCGGAGCTTATTGTCGAAGGCGGTTACACCTACGAATCCGGCGTGGCCTGCGCCGACATGCTGCTCGCGCGCAAACCACGGCCGACCGCCATCTTTGCCAGCAACGACGAGATGGCCGCGGGCGTCTACCGCTCGGCACAGCGCATGGGTTTGTCCATTCCCGGCGACCTGTCCGTGATCGGTTTCGACGACGGCCCCCTCGCCGCCCGCTTGCTGCCCTCGCTCACCACCGTACGCCTGCCCATTCGCGACATTGGCCGGATCGCCGCACAGCGGCTCATCCACGCCGATGCCTCGGCGCTCGACACCGGCCCACTCGTGCCCCACCTCGTGGTGCGCGACTCTTGTCAACCGCCCGCCGCCGCCTAAACGGCCGTGTGCGCCCCACGGTGCCCGAAATCCGCACTTTATGACACCGGTTACCATAGGCACCAAATGCCGGTATGATGGCGCCTGAGACCGACCCATGCCGACGCCCCTGCAACTGCACCCTGACCGCCTCTTCCCGGCCGAGCCCAGCACGCGCGCCATCGCGCGCCGCTTGTACGCCGAGGTGCGCGCGCTGCCCATCATCAGCCCGCACGGCCACACCGACCCCGCCTGGTTCGCCACCAACGAGCCGTTTGCCAACCCCACCGCGCTGCTGCTGAGCCCCGATCACTATTTGTATCGGATGCTTTACAGCCAAGGCATTTCGCTCGAGTCGTTAGGGGTGCCCGGCCGCGACGGCCGCAGCACCGCCGAGCCGCGCGCAGCGTGGCGGTTGTTTGCGCAGCACTACTCGCTGTTTCGCGGCACGCCGTCGTCGATGTGGCTCGATCAAGTGTTCGCCGAAGTGTTCGGCTGCCCCTCCCGCCTCGATGCCACCACCGCCGACGACTACTACGACCGCATCGCCGCAGCCCTAACAACCCCTGCGTTCCGGCCGCGCGCGCTCTTCGAGCGTTTCGGGATCGAGCTGCTCGCCACCACCGAGTCGCCCGTCGACACGCTCGAGCATCATCAAGCCATTCGCCGCAGCGGCTGGCCGGGCCGAGTCATCACCACGTATCGCCCCGATCCCGTCGTCGACCCCGAGCACGAAGAGTTCCGCGACTCGCTGCGCCGCTTCGGCGAACTCACTGGCGAGGATGTGTACTCGTGGCGCGGCTACCTCGCCGCGCACCGTCAACGCCGGCTGTTCTTCCGCGAGCTCGGCGCCACCGCCACCGACCACGGCCACCCCACGGCGGCCACAACCGATCTTTCGGCCACGGCCGCCGAAAGCTTGTTCAAGCGCGTGTCGAGCGGCGAGGCCACGCCACACGATGCCGAGTTGTTTCGTGCGCAAATGCTCACCGAAATGGCCGCGATGAGCTTGGACGACGGCCTCGTGATGCAGTTGCATCCGGGCGCGCTGCGCAACCACAACCGCGCGCTGCATGCCGCGTGGGGCCGCGACAAAGGCGCCGACATTCCCACGCCCACCGACTACGTGCACGACTTGCGCCCGCTGCTCGATCGCTTCGGCAACGAGCCGCGCCTCACGCTGATCGTGTTCACGCTCGATGAATCGGCCTACAGCCGCGAACTCGCGCCGCTCGCCGGCCACTACCCCATCTTGCGGCTCGGCCCCGCGTGGTGGTTCCACGATAGCCCCGAAGGCCTGATGCGCTTCCGCGAGCTAACCACTAGCACCGCCGGCTTTGCGAACACCGTCGGCTTCAACGACGATACGCGCGCGTTCCTCTCCATTCCTGCGCGCCATGACGTTGCGCGGCGCATCGATTGCGCCTACCTCGCGCGGCTCGTGGCCGAACATCGACTCGACGAGGACGCCGCCCGCGAAGTGGCGGTGGACCTTGCCTATCACTCACCCAAGCGCGCCTACCGCTTGTAGCCCGGAGACCGACTATGCCGATCGACAAACGCCACGCCACGCACCCCGAACTCGTGCCACATCTCAATACGGCGGGGCTGCGCAAGCACTACTTGGTGAGCGAGATCTTCCTCCCCGATCAGATATCACTCACGCACTCGCACGTGGAACGCATGGTGATCGGCGGCGCGCTGCCGGCCACGCGGGCCGTGGTGTTAGACAACGTGCCCGAACTCGCCAAGACCGCGTTCCTCGAGCGGCGCGAGCTCGGCGTCGTGAACATCGGCGGCGCGGGCACGGTGGACGTGGACGGCAAGCGCATCGAGCTGCAACCGCGCGAAGGCTTGTATGTACCGGCCGGCACCAAGCGCGTGGAATTCAGCTCCGCCGCCGCCGCCAACCCGGCGCGCTTCTATCTCGTGAGCACGCCGGCCGCATCCGTGCACGAGCTCGTGCACATCACGCTCGCCAAGCGCATGCCCATGCCCATGGGCGCGCCCGCCACCTCCAACGAGCGCGTGATCTACCAATACGTGCACCCCGAGATCTGCAAGTCGTCGCAGTTGTTGTTAGGCCTCACGTCCCTCGCCGAGGGCAGCGTGTGGAACACCATGCCCTGCCACATGCACGAGCGGCGCTCGGAGATTTATTTCTATTTCGATTTGAAGCCCGACGCGCGCGTATTCCACATGATGGGCGAGCCCAGCGAAACGCGCCATGTGGTGGTGGCCAACGAGCAAGCCGTGATTGCGCCGCCGTGGTCCGTCCACACCGGCTGCGGCACCAGTAACTACTCGTTCATCTGGGCGATGGGCGGCGAAAACCAAGACTACAAAGACATGGACGGCGTGCCGATGGGAACGCTGCGATGAACACCGCCGCGCTGCCGAGCTCGTTTCGCTTGGACGGGCGCATCGCGCTCGTGACGGGTGCGAACACCGGGCTCGGGCAAGGGATTGCCATCGCGCTCGCGGCGGCCGGCGCCGACATCGCAGCCGTAGGCCGCAGCGATCCAGGCGACACCGCACGCGCCGTCACGCAGCTCGGCCGGCGCTTCCACTGGCATCCGGCCGATCTCGGCGCCAAGCACGATCCGCACGCCATCGTGGCGCAGATCGAGGAGCACTTCGGCCCCGTCGATATTCTCGTGAACAACGCCGGCATCATTCGTCGCGCCGATGCGCTCGAGTTCTCGGAGGCTGATTGGGACGCCGTGATGGACGTGAACCTCAAGGCCGCGTTCTTTCTCACGCAAGCCGTGGCCCGCCGGTTCGTGGCGCGCGGCGCGGGCGGCAAGGTGATCAACATCGCCTCGATGCTCTCGTTCCAAGGCGGCATTCGCGTGGCCTCCTACACCGCCAGCAAAAGCGGCATTGCCGGCCTCACCAAGCTGTTAGCCAACGAATGGGCCGCGAGAGGCATCAATGTGAATGCCATCGCGCCCGGTTACTTTGACACTAACAACACAGCGGCATTGCGCGCCGATCCAAACCGAAATCGCGACATTCTGGCGCGCATTCCCGCGGGCCGTTGGGGCGTGCCCGCAGACTTGGGTGGCGCGGCGGTGTTTTTGGCTTCGAGTGCGGCGGACTACGTGCACGGCATCGTATTGCCCGTCGACGGCGGTTGGCTCGCGCGCTAACGCCGCCGTTACCACGTAGCGGAGAGTGCAGCGAACACCCGAGCGCGGCGCGGGGCGAAAATGCTGTAGTGCGTGCATCCACACGCTCTAGAAGCACGACCCCCATGCGCGCGATTTGGCTGGCTCTCACACTCCTCGCAACCGCTACCGCTACCCCAGCAGAGGAGCGCAAGCCGCGCATCAGCTGCGAAGGCAACGAGCAAAACCTCGCCACCTACCTACAGATTCACAACGTGCTGTTCACCCAGCGCGACGCCAGCCGTGTGGCGGAGTTCTACGCGCCCAGCGTGATTTCGCACAACCGCGATGCCGGCGGCAGCGACGGCGCGTCGCGCGTGACGCATGCACAGCTCGCAGCCATGTGGACCGGCTCGAAAGCACTCGTACCCGAACGCAAGCTCGTCGATGACTTGATCCTGTGCTCGGGCGATTACGTCATTGTGCGCACAGTAGTGCACTCGCGCGACGCCAACGGAATCGCCGGGAACCCACCTACCCAAAAGCCGTACGCCATTACCGCCATCGACATCTACCGCTTCGAGAACGGCAAGGTGGTGGAGCGCTGGGGCAACGCCGACCTCGTCAGCCTGTTCAGGCAGATCGGCTACACGCTGACGCCGCCGGCGCCTGCGGCCAAGTGAGGCGCGCGCCGTCGCCGGCCACTTCGATCCGGCGACGGCCAGTGCGTCGCGCTCGCCCGGTGCTCAGCGCCGGGCGAGCAGCACCTTCCAGTTGACCTCGTCCGCGTAGAGGCGCTGCTCGCGCGCGCGGCGCTGCGCGTGGTCCGCCGCCTCCACTCCGACCGGATCGAAACCCGCGCCGATCGCGAGCGCCGCGAGGTCGAGCCCGGTCATGTGCACGGCGAAGGTCTCGTTGTTGTTCCAGACTTCCCAGTTGTACATGAACTGCTGGAACGGCGTGCTGCCGCGCGGGATCTCGAGGTGCAGCATCAGGCCGCCGGGGCGCAGCAGGCGGCGACACTCCGCCACGATGCGCGGCAGGGCCGAGCGCGAGGTCTCGTGCAGCATGATGTGCGAGACCACGAGGTCGAAGCTGCCGGCCTCGAAGCCGGTGCGCTCGGCGTTCTGCTGGCTGAAGTGCACGCGCGCCCCCAACGCCTCGGCGCGCGCGTGCCCATAGCGCAGCAGCGGCGCGGCGACGTCGATCGCGTGCACCTCGGCCCGCGGGAAGGCCGTGCACCAGGGCAGCGTGCTGTTGCCGATGCCACAGCCCATGTCGAGCATGCGGCGCGGCGCGAATCCGGGT
>CAYUIT010000009.1:85843-106138 GCA_964444835.1 uncultured Steroidobacteraceae bacterium | reverse complement strand
GCGGCGGTGTGCAAGGCGGACGCATCTACGGTACGTATCCATTGCTGCGAATCAACGCGACGGTGGGTGTCGATGGCGCAGACGATGTCGGAGCCGGGCGTTTCATCCCGACGATTTCCTCCGACCAATATGCCGCTACGCTGGCGCGCTGGTTGGGCGTGGCCGATTCGAACCTTCCGCAGATCGCACCGTCGATCAACAACTTTACGGCGCGCGATCTCGGCTTCCTCGTCTAGCCCGGTCGTTGGGTTGGCGGCGCGGGGCAGTCTGGGCTTCCGGTTGTGCGGCAGCGCACATTTCGGAAACATAATTGTGTTGGTAGATCGAGACAGTCGGGCCAAATTGCACGGAGCGTGACGCAACTCGGGGCGAGTCGTGGCATGCTTCCACCCATGAAAAACCGCTTGGCGCGCGGGCGCAGCCTGCCCAATTTGCTGTTCACCGTCTTGTTAGCGGCGGTGCTATCCGCCTGTACCGGTATCGGTGGTGGTGGCGGCGATGAGGCGGTCGTCGGGAACAATGCGCCGCGGCTGACAACCCTCAACTTCACGGCCACTCGCAATCTTGCATTCAACGGCCAGTTGACCGCGGTCGATCCCGAGGGCGGCCCGCTCACGTTCGAAGCGGTCACGCAGCCGACGAGTGGCACGCTGACCGTGCAGCCGAACGGTTCGTTCGTCTACACGCCCACGCCTAACTTCTTGGGTCGCGATCAGTTCATTGCTCGAGTCACGGATCCGACCGGTCTGTCCTCGAGCGACACGATCACGATCAACGTCGTTCCGCCGGTCAATCAGGCGCCGACACTCACGTCGACGATCTTCACCGTGGTGCAAGCCACGGTTCTGAATGGCCAGCTCACCGGCACCGACCCCGAAGGTGGTGCGATCACTTTCACCCTAACGACTCCGACGACGAATGGCACGGTGACCGTGCAACCGAACGGTGCGTTCGTTTACACGCCGGTGCCCACATTCACGGGTACCGATACGTTCCAGGTTCGTCTCACCGATCCGCAGAACGCGTCGCGCATCGGTACGGTCACGATCACAGTGACGCCGACGCCAAACACGGCACCGACGATCACGTCCTTGCAGTTCACGCTCATCGCGGGTCGGCCTTACAACGGCCAGCTCACGGCGACCGATCCAGAGAACCAGGCGATCACGTTCGCGCGCGAGACGAATCCCGCCAATGGCACGGTCGTGGTGCAGCCGAACGGCGCGTTCGTATACACGCCGAACGCGGGCTTCACGGGTAACGACACTTGGATCGCACGCGCGACCGATACGCTCGGTGCTTCGAGCACGGCGACGATCACGATGGTCGTCACGCCGAACGCCACGCCCGTGGCAGTGGATGACGTATTTGACAACGACGGCGGTACCGCCTTCCCGCCCTATACCGTGATCTCGCCGACCGAGATCTCGCTGAACGTGACTGCCAACGACACGGACGCGGATGGCGACGTGCTGCGTGCACAGGTTGAAACCACCGTGCCGCTGTTCGGTGCGACGGCGGCGGTCAACTCGGCGGGCGAGATTCGCGTGACGCTACCCGCCGGCTTCCGCGGCTTGGTGCGCTTGCAATATCGTGCGCTCGATCCTTCGAACGCAGCTTCGAATCTGGCAACGGCCTTGGCATTCGTCGACACCGCAGCATTCAACGTCGCGTTCGTCGGCAATGAGTTTGCCGGTACGACTAACGAGTTAGCGCTAGCCGATCTGTTGCAACCGGCGCGCCGTGTGAACGGCGCGTTGGCGAGCGGCAATGTCACGAGCTATGTGGTGTCGCGCAACGGCCGCACGTTCGCGTACGTGGTCGATCGCTTGAACGCGTTTTATGCCACCACAGCAGCGCTTGGCACCGGCACGGCTTTGTACACGGCGACAGCCACACCAGGTTCGCAACATCAAAGCACCGCCATCAATAACGATGGCACGCGCGTGTGCGCTACGTATTTCGACAATAGTGTCGCGCCGCTCGGCGCGGTGCGCAGCTTCGTGGCCGACACCGCGGCGGGCGCGCCTGTGGCCGTACCGATCTCCAACCGGCCCGCTTGCTTCCAATTCCGCGCCAATGGCACCGACATCCTGTTCCTCGGCCAGAATGCGGCCAGCCCCTTTGATGACGGCATCTACCAAGCAGCGGCTGCGACGCCAGCAACCTTAACCTTGCTGACGCGCCCGGGTTTCTACAACGGGTTCGGCTGGCAGTCGGACAAAGTGTTTTTGTCGCCCGATACGAATCGCGTCTTGTTCGTGCAGGAGCGTGGTGTGCAGCGCGGCGTTTACGATCTCAATCTCGCAGCGCCCGCGACGGAAGCCTTACTGAGTGAAGAGTTCGGTCTCATCGGCAACGTGGCGGCCTCGCCGGCTCGCGATCGCGTCGCATTTGCGCTGTCGTCGCCGCCGGCTCCGCCCTTTGCATTGGTCGGCTACGATCGCGCCGCACCGCAAACGCGTGTGTCGCTCTACACCGATCCGACGACGAACGCTGACTTCCCATCGTTCAGTCTCGACGGCTCGCGCGTGGCTTATCTCACGACTGCGACGAATGCGCTGTGCGATACGGCATTCGGCGGCCCGTTGGTCTGTAATGGGTTGTTAGCGGGGTTCTCGGTCGATGCCTCTTCGCAGATCGCCTACGATCAGACGGCTGCTAACCTCGTCGTGGCGGCTCGTCAGGGCACGGCGGATTACAAGCTCTACCAAGTGCCGCGTGCAGCGGGTGGTGCCACCGAGCTCACGCCGAACAACTTGTTCGTCGCACCCGGGCAGAACTTCGCACTCACCGCCGACACGGCAGTGGTCGCTGTGGCATTGCGGGATTCAGTCGGTGGGCCGCTGCGCGTCTACTTGATCAATCGCTCGGTGCCGGGCCAAGTGCTGCAAATCAGTGCAGCCACGAGTCAAGTGGAACGCGGCTCCGTCCGGTTCGTGCCGCGCTGAAGCGTTAAGTGAGCAGCGCGTCAGCGCTGCGCTAACAGACGCCCTGGGCCGAGTACGTCGGCGTTGATCCCGTGTGCTGTGAGGCGAGGCTCCAACGCGCGGCCCGTCGCCAAGGCGGCGCCCGCGCGCGCTAGCGCCGCCGCCAGCTGGAAGCCATAGCCGCCTTGCCCGGCGAACCAAAAAAAGTTCTCGATTCGCGGGTCGAAACCCACGACGGGCGAGCGGTCGGGCGCGAACGTTCGCAACCCTGCCCAAGCATGCTCGACCCGCCGCACCGCAACGGTCGTCGCGTTCTCGAAGCGGTCGACGGCGATGGCGATATCCAGATCGTCCGGCGTGGCGTCGACGGGCGCCGAGGGCGTCTCGTCTGCCGGCGACACTAACAACCGATCGGCATCGGGTTTGAAGTAATACTGCTCGTCAGCGTCGATCACCATGGGCCATGCGCGCACGTCGGTGCCCGCAGGCGCGCCGACGATCACGGCGGTGCGCCGCAGGGGCTGCAGGCCCAGCGGCTCGAGGCCTGCTAGGCGCGCGACGCTATCGACCCATGCGCCTGCGGCGTTGATGAGTACGCGTGCCTGAATCATGTGGCCACCAGCGCCGATTTGCCACCCGCTGGGTGTGCGAGTGATGCTTGCGACGGCCGCATCCACTAACAACTGGCCGCCGCGCTGCTTGAAGCCGCGCAAGAAGCCCGCATGCATCCGCGCGGTCTCGATTTCGCGGGCGTCGGGTTCGTAAGCCGCCACGGCCGCCAGCTCGGGCCGAATCACTGGCACGAGAGCCAGTATCTCGCTGCGTTCGATCAAGCGCACACTCGGTTGCACGCGCTGGCAGTCCTGCACGAACGCGGCTAGCTGCGCGCGATGCTGTTCGCTCCCGATGTGGAGCGTGCCGCGCGGCGTGAGGATCGGCCGCTCGAAACAGTCGGGCGGTGACTCCAGAAATTCGCGGCTCGCCGCCGATAGCGCGCGCACGATGGCGTTGCCGTAGGTTTCGGAGAACAGCGCGGCCGAGCGGCCCGTTGCGTGATAGCCCGGCCGCGGCTCCGCTTCGAGCAAAGCGACATCGCCGTGCGCGGCGAGTTCGTATGCGAGAGACGCGCCGGCGATGCCGGCACCGACGACGGCAATGTCCGTCGACAACACGTTGCTCAAGATTCGGTTCCCTGGGCCATGGCAGATCGATCGCCTGCTAGGCCCACAAGAATACCGCAGCCTCTAGGGGGATACGGTATGACCACTTTGCGCCGCAGCGCGGCCGCGCCACGCTTACCGGCTGTCCGCTACAGGATGTAGCGCGTCAGGTCCTCGTCCTGGGCGAGCGCGCCGAGATGACGGTCGACGTAGGCTGCGTCGATGACGAGCTGCTCGCCCGCCTTGTCGGTGGCCTCGAACGACAATGTCTCGAGTAATCGCTCCATCACCGTGTGCAAGCGCCGCGCGCCGATGTTCTCGGTTTTCTCGTTGACGCTGTAGGCAATCTCCGCCAGCCGTCGCACACCATCGGGCGCGAACTCGACCGCGACATTCTCGGTGCCCAGGAGTGCCTTGTACTGAGTGGTTAGCGAGGCATCGGGCTCGGTGAGGATGCGCACGAAGTCCTCGACTTTCAACGACGCTAACTCGACGCGAATCGGGAAGCGACCCTGCAGTTCCGGGATCAGATCGGACGGCTTCGATACGTGGAACGCGCCCGACGCGATGAACAGCACGTGGTCCGTTTTGATCGGCCCGTACTTCGTCGTCACCGTGCAGCCTTCGACGAGCGGCAGCAAATCGCGCTGCACGCCTTCACGCGACACATCTGCGCCGAGCGTGTCCTGACGACGCGCGACTTTATCGATCTCGTCGATAAACACGATGCCGTTCTGCTCCGCATTGGCGAGCGCCTTGGCCTTCAGTTCGTCCTCGTTGACGAGCTTGGCCGCTTCCTCATCGATGAGCAACTGCAGTGCCTCGCGCACTTTCACCTTGCGCGTCTTCGAGCGGCCGCCGCCCAAGTTTTGGAACATCGACTGCAATTGCTGTTGCATCTCCTCCATGCCGGGCGGTGCCATGATCTCGACACCAACGGGCATCGCGCGCACTTCGATCTCGATCTCGCGATCGTCGAGCTGCTTCTCGCGCAGCATCTTGCGGAATTTCTGACGCGTCTCGAGATCGCGCGGTTGCGGCGTCTCGTCGGTCGAGAAGCCCATCATCTTGGGCTTCGGCAGCAGCGCATCGAGCACGCGCTCTTCGGCAGCGTCAGCCGCGCGTTGGCGCACCTTCGCCGTTTCTTCTTCGCGCGTGAGCTTCACCGCCACATCCACGAGCTCCTTCACGATGGAGTCGACATCGCGGCCCACGTAGCCGACCTCCGTGAACTTGGTCGCTTCCACTTTTACGAACGGCGCATTCGCGAGTTTCGCGAGCCGGCGTGCAATCTCTGTCTTGCCGCAACCGGTCGGGCCGATCATCAGGATGTTTTTCGGCGTGATTTCGCCGCGCAGCGGCTCGGCGATCTGCATGCGACGCCAGCGGTTGCGCAGCGCGATTGCCACGGCACGCTTCGCGTCCGCTTGGCCGACGATGTGTTTGTCGAGTTCGAGGACGATTTGCTTCGGGGTCATTTCAATTCTTCGATGACGAGATTGCGGTTGGTGTAGATGCAGACATCGGCCGCGATGTTGAGCGAGCGCTCGACGATACTGCGCGCGTCGAGTTCGGTGTTCTCGATGAGCGCCCGCGCCGCCGATTGCGCATACATGCCGCCGGAGCCGATCGCCGCCACATCGTGATCGGGCTCGATCACATCGCCGTTGCCGGAGATCACGAAGATGTTCTTGGGGTCGCCGACTAACAACAGCGCTTCGAGGCGGCGCAAATAGCGGTCGCCGCGCCAGTCCTTGGCAAGCTCGATGGCAGCGCGGGTCAAATTGCCGTACTTCTCGAGCTTGCCCTCGAAGCGTTCGAACAAGGTGAAGGCATCGGCGGTGCCGCCGGCGAAACCGGCCAGCACCTTGCCGCTGCCGAGCGGGCGCACTTTGCGCGCGTTGCCTTTCATGACGGTGTTACCAAGCGTCACTTGGCCATCACCGCCAATCGCGACGGCGCCGTTGCGACGCACCGCCAAGATGGTGGTGCCGTGGGGGTCGAACTGGGTCATACGATCTGCCTACCAGGCGCGGCTCAGGCCGCGATAACAGGGCCAAACGGGGGCGCAGGCGAGCTTCTAAAGGGCGCTGTCAGGCCTTCTTGCGGGCGCGCGGATGCGTTGCGTCGTAGATGCGGGCCAGGTGCTGGAAATCAAGATGCGTGTAGACCTGCGTCGTGGCGATGTCGGCATGCCCGAGCAGCTCCTGGACACCCCGCAAATCTCTACTAGATTCAAGGAGATGTGTTGCAAACGAGTGGCGGAACAGGTGCGGGTGGATGCGTTGGGGGAGGCCGCGTCGACGCGCCCAGTACTGCACCCGCTGCTGCACCGCCCGCGCCCCGATTCGGCGCCCATTGCGGCCCACGAACAGTGCGGTCTCTTCGGGGGCAGCCAGCACGCCGCGGTCGCGCAACCACGCCGTGATGGCCGCAACCGCGTGCTTGCCCACCGGCACGACACGTGTCTTCGAGCCCTTGCCGAGGACGCGCACAGTGCGATCGCGCAAGTCGACATCCGGTCGCTCGAGTCCGATCAGCTCGGCGAGCCGTAGGCCTGATGAATACAGCAACTCCATCATGGCGCGATCGCGCACGGCAAGCGCATCCTCCGCCGGAATCTCGAGCAGTTGTACGACTTGGTCCACGTCCAAAGTCTTCGGCAGGCGCTTTGCCGCCTTCGGCGCCCGAATCTCGCTAGCCGGGTTGTTAGTGAGCTCGCCTTCGCGCATCAAGAAGCGGAAAAAGCTGCGCACGGCCGACAGGCGCCGCTGTACGCTGCGCGGCGCGAGTCCGGCCGCGTGCTCTTTGGCACCGAATATGCGCACGTGTTGACTATCGAGATCGCGCCAGCGCGCGAGCCCTGCGCCTTCGGCAAAGCGCACCAAGGCATCGAGGTCGCGCGCGTAGTTAGTGCTCGTGTGGGGAGACAAGCGCCGTTCGCTCGCGAGGTGCGCGAGAAAACGCGGCGGCCATTGTCGCAGGGCTTCGGTCATGCGGGTCGTTAGCCTCCCGCCAATGCGCGCCGGAGGGGCGCGCCCGTTTCAGCGGCCCGACAGCGAATCGGCGATCAGTTCGCCCATGCGCTTCAGGAAATCGGTACTCATGCCCGGATGGAATCGCTCGCGATCGCTGCTGCCGAGAGCCAGCAGGCCGAACGCACCGTTGCCATCGGCGAGCGGCACCAGCGCGACCGAGCCGATCTCGCTCGAATCGGAGCCGAACAAGAACTCGCGTTGGGTGTCACGCACTTGGCCGCAGCGCGGCTTCCCGATCGCGAACAAGTTATCGAACGTGCGGAGCTGCACGTCGTCCGCCGGCACGACGCGCAAGAAGCGCTCGCCAGCGACACCGACCAAGCTGGTGTCGGCATTCGTGAGGATCAGGACGGCATTCGACGCCTCGAAGTCCTCGCGCAAGCTAGCCTCGAGAGCCGCAACGGCGTCGGCGGCGGAGCGGCAACGCATCAAGCGGCGCGTGAAACGATGAATGCGCTCGGCCAGCATATCGTTGCTGCGCGCAACGCCCACGAACTCGGCGAGTTTGCGCTCGGCATCTTGGCGCTGCTCGCGCAGCACTTCCACTTGGCGCTCGACGAGCGACACAGCGGAATCGGTGCGCACGTGGGGCAGACGAAGCTTGGCCAGCAGCGCCGTGTTGCGCTCGAAGAAATCGGGGTGAGTAGCGAGGTAGCGAGCGATGCGCTCCTCGTCGGACGCTTCAACGGTGAGGCCGCGTGCCGTCTGCGTGGTCATCGTCATGTAACTCCCCAAGCAAGAAGCCGGGATTGTAAATCAAAGTTCGACGCGGCCTTCGAAAGAAATTGCGGCTGGACCCTTCATCCAGATGTGCTCACCCGGTCCGGGCCATGTGATCTCCAGCGTGCCGCCGGGCAAAGCAACCTGCACCGTCGCGTCGAGACGATTGTGGCGTCGGCCGACTGCGACAGCGGCACAAGCACCCGTGCCGCACGCCAGCGTCTCACCCGCGCCGCGCTCGTACACGCGCAACTTGATGTGCTGCCGATCGACGATCTCCATGAAGCCGACATTCACGCGCTTCGGGAAGCGCGGATGATTCTCGATAGCCGGACCAAGCCGATCGACGGGAGCGGCAGCGACGGACGCGACGGTGAGCACCGCGTGTGGGTTGCCCATCGACACCGCGCCGATATCGACATCGGTTCCCGCGACGCGCAGCGGATACACATGCGCCTCAGCCGACGCCTCGAATGGCAGGGAGCACGGATCGAAGTTCGGCACGCCCATGTCAACGCCGATGAGCCCCGGCTCGAACACATGCGCGCGAATGAGGCCCGCCGGGCTATCCATCGTGATGTCGCCGGTTGTTACATGCCCTTGACGATGGAGGAAGGCGGCAATGCAACGCGCGCCGTTGCCGCATTGCTCCACCTCGCTGCCGTCGGAATTGAAAATGCGGTAGTAAACGCTCGTGCCGGGCCGGCGCGGGCGCTCGATCACGAGCGCCTGGTCGAAGCCGATGCCCGTGTGGCGTGCGGCCAAGCGGCGCCATTCTGCGGCGGTCGGGAGCCGCTGATCCGGCGCGGACTCGAAGACGATGAAGTCGTTACCGAGCCCGTGCATCTTCGTGAAAGCGAGTTGCATGCGGCTCACAGGATAGCGGCGCGGTCTCGATAGATACAACGATCCATCACCGTGAAAATGCCAGCGTCGCGTGCCTGGGCGGCAGCCGCCGCATCAACCACGCCGTCTTGCAACCACAACGCCGGGAGCCGCAGGCGGATGCAGTCCGCAACGATCTCAGCGACATGCTCGGGGCGGCGAAACACATCGACAATGTCGATCGTACTGCTGCCGAGCTGTGCCACGGCCGTTGCCAGGTCTGCAAAACAGCGCTCGCCCAAGATGCGCTCGCTAGTCGGCGTGATCGGAACGATTCGATAGCCAAACTGCTGCATTGCGCGTGCAACGCCGTGGCTCGGGCGCATGGGATTCTCCGACAGCCCGACGACAGCAATCGTGTGCGAGCGAGTCAGTAGCGCTGCGATAGCCGCCGCATCGGGGTTGCGGAAGGCGGGCGTGTGCGAGTCCATGGCGTTCAGTATTGCCGCTCCAGCGTCTTCTGTCCAAGACCGTTGCCGCGCTGCCAATTGACGCACGACAGCCTCGCGACGATCTGTAATCATCGGCGCGTGTCTGCCGACTCCGACCCCCATATCCACGCGCGTTTATTGCCCGAAGGCCGCGAGTTCGCTGCCAGTCGCGGCGACAATCTGCTCGCCGCAGCGTTGGCTGCGGGTATCAACTTGCCGCACAGTTGTAAGTCGGGCAATTGCGGATCGTGCCGTGCCCGCCTCGTGTCAGGCCAAATCGACTATCCGCGCGGCCGCCCGCTCGGGCTAACAACTGCCGAGGCAGACGATGGCTTCGTGCTGCTGTGCCAGGCGCATGCGCGAACCGACGTGGTGCTGGAAGCCCGGCGCGTGCGCTCGGTGGAGCAAGTGGAGGTCAAGTCGCTGCCCGCGCGCATCCAGCGGCTCGAGCGCCTGGGCACCGATGTCATGCGCGTCATGCTGCGCTTGCCGGCAGTCGAGCAACTGCGCTTCTTGCCCGGCCAATATCTCGATGTGATGCTGGACGGCGGCCGTCGTCGCAGCTTCTCGATCGCGAGTCCACCGCACGACAGCGATCTCCTCGAGCTGCACGTTCGGCATGCGCCCGGGGGCGGATTCACGGAGTGGCTGTTTCGCGAAGCGCGCGAAGGCGCGCTGCTCCGCATCGAAGGGCCGCTCGGCAGCTTCGTCTATCAAGACGATGATCGCCCACTATTGCTGATCGCGGGCGGCACGGGCTTTGCGCCGATCAAGTCGATCTTGCGGCACGTGCTCGAGCGTCGCTTGTTAGGCATGACACGTGCGTCGCGGCGCATGCAATTCTTCTGGGGCGTGCGAACGCCGGCGGATCTCTATGAGTTGCCGCTCGTGGAGTCGTGGGTGGCGCGGCATGGTGAGTTCACGTTCACGCCGGTCTTCAGCGCCGCAACGGATGCGGCGTCTGCGCAAACCGGATTCGTGCATGAGGTCGTGTTGCGGGCCGGACTCGAGCTCGCGGCGCACGACATCTATGCAGCGGGGCCGCCAGCAATGATTGCGGCGATTCGCACGTCGTTCGTGGCGGCGGGGGCCGATCTCGAACGCTTGTATTTCGATTCGTTCGACTACGCGCCCGACACGGCCGCTCTGAGCGGCGGCGCAGCGCGACAATCGCGTTGAATGCGCGCGAGTTGACCGGTATAGGTCATCACGTTCGAGTCGGTCAGGATTTGCTGCAAGCCGATGGCGTGCCGATGCAGGTACTCGGCCATCGCAAGCGACAGCGTGCGAAATTCCGGCAGCCAATCGCCGCTTTCCGCTTCGCAATCGCCTAACAAGCTTCGCAGCGAGTTGCCAATCTCGATCTGCAGTTCCAATGTTTGTGCGTCGCCCACCAGCATCGACTTGGCACGGTCGACCGAGCGAGCTTCAGCGAGAATATGGGTGTACTCGCGCTCGAGCACGAGCTTGATGTGGCGCGGCAAGTCGCCGGAAACCCCGCCGATCACGGTCTCTGAATGCCGCGGGAACAGTACCTGCAAGCTCGCCCAGGCGCGGATCGTGCTGCACAACCAGCGACGATTGGCTTGCACGGCATCGGCGTGGCGCACGACATGATCGACTTGGCGCAGCACGCATTCGCGAATCTCAGCGGCGCTGCGCGGGCCTTTGCACGCGATCGCGGATCGTTCGGTATCGGCGAGCCAACTGTCGATGTGCCGATTGGCAAGGCCAACCGCCGTCAGTGACACCTGCGCTATCTGTGGCGCAATGGCAGAAGCACCCTGCATCGAACGACTCCCGTGAGTTGCACCGCATGAGACGCCGATTCGCGACGCCGCGCGTTGCGGCACGTCACAGCCGCGCGGGACGCGGCCAGCTTCTGTCAAATTCGGAAGCGATCTTTCAAGTCGCCCGCCATGCGGCGGCTTACGGCGAGCGGCTCGGGGCTGCCGCGTAGTCGAACGAAGTACTGCCCATCGGGCTCGCGGTCGATGCGCTCCAAGTAGCGCGTGTTCACGAGTGCATTGCGATGAATTCGCACGAACGCCGCACCGAGTTCGTCCTCAAGGGATTTCAACGACTCGTCGATCAAGTCCTCGCCTTGGGTGTGCTTGATCGTGGTGTATTTCTGGTCCGCGAGGAAATACAACACATCGTCCACGGCCACGAGCCGCAACCCGTTCCGATCGCGGACCGAGATGTGTGTTCGCCGCTCGGCGAAGCGCGCCGCGACGGCCACTTGTTGCAGCTGCGGGCGCGTGAGACGACTCGCTTGCGCAAGCGCAGCGGCCAACTTCTCTGCGCGAATGGGTTTGAGTAGGTAGGCGACGGCTTGTGTTTCGAACGCTTGCAGCGCGTATTCGTCGAAGGCCGTGGTAAAGATGACGGCTGGGGGCTCCGCGGCGCTCGCTAAATGCCGCGCCACTTCGATACCGTCGAGCCCAGGCATGCGTACATCCAGCAGCACGATGTCGGGCATGTGCTGATTGGCAAGTTCGAGCGCTGCCATGCCATTTTCAGCCTCGGCGATGACTTCGAAGCCGCGAATGTCCGCCACCTGTGCGCGCAGTCGCTCGCGCGCCGGCGCTTCGTCGTCGACGATCAGCACGGTGGAGTTCATGCGGGCGTTGCCTTTGGCGTATCCGTGTGGGGAAAGCGGAGCGTCACGATGTACTCTTCGTCGAAGCGGCCTGCCTTCACCGTGGCTCGGTCGCCGTACATGAGTTCCAGCCGTTCGCGAATGTTCGCGAGTGCCAAGCGATTGCCTTCGCGCACCGTGACATTGGCTGCCGGCAACGGATTGCGCACCACGATCGTGATCATGCCTTTGTTGCACTCGCCCGTGACGGTCACCTTGCCGCCTTGTGGTCGGGGCTCGATGCCGTGATAGATGGCATTTTCGAGCAACGGTTGCACCATCAGCCCGGGCACTTGCGCCCGCGCAGGCAACGAATCGATGCGCCATTCCACTTCGAGTCGCGCGCCCATGCGTAGCTGCTCCATGCGTTGGTAGGTGCGCGCCACATCGATCTCCTCGGCGAGCGTGATCTCATTGCGCTTCTCGGAAAGCGTCGCCCGAAACAAGTCGGCCAGGTCTTGCACGGCTTCTTCCGCGCGCGCCGGATTGCTGCGCGTCAGCGCAGCGATGGTATTCATACTGTTGAACAAGAAGTGCGGTCGAATACGCGCTTGCAGTGCATGCACACGCGCACGCGCTTGCAACTCTACGTTGTAGCGCCATTCATGCGTCACGTAGAAATAGCGCAGCGCGAGCGCCGTGACGATCAGCGCGATCACGACGTTGCTGACGATGAACGACCAACGGTCTGTGTGCCGCTCGGCACCGAAGGCATCGTCGAGTGAGCCGATCCGGAGCGCGATTTCAGAGATGATGACGACCAAGAACACCATCAAGCCCAGCACGAGCATCGAACCGCGCTCGACCGATTGTTTGTTGAGGTAGCCGCGCAGCGCGCAGAGCAGGCCAGCACCCGCGAGCCCAATCCACAACAGGAACATCGAGGTACGCGCCAGATCGGTCCAAAAGCCCATGCCCGTATTCGCGCGGCCCAGCGTGACGATCAGCGCGGTGAGTTCGACGATCAATACAGTGAGTAGCACCGCACGCGGGGCGCAGAAGTCGGGCAGATACAGTTTGCCGGAACGCTCGACCTCGGGGGCTTTGGCGGGGCTTACCATGCGTGGTGCATCAATGTTCGAACAGTGCCGACTTGAGTCGATAGGCCGAGGAGATGTCTTCGTCGCCGTAACCGCGCTCGATCAGCTCGGCATACTCCGCGAGCATGTCCTCAACCACAGGCAGGGCCACGTTGAAGCGCGCTGCCATGTCGCGGCAAATGCGCAAGTCCTTGGCGTGCAGTCGCACGCGAAAGCCTGCCGGGTATTCGCCGCGGATCATGTTCGGTGCCCGGTTCACGAAGTACCAACTCGAGCCTGCGCCTTGTCCGAGCGTGCCGACCACTTTGTCGAGCGGCAGCTCGTGCGCGCGCGCAAACGCCATCGCCTCGGCAACCGCACGAATGATGCCGGCGCACATGATTTGATTGGTCGCTTTGGTCGCTTGCCCCGCACCCGTGCGCCCGAAATGAGTGATGGTCTTGCCCATGGCCTCGAGCACCGGCCGCCCGCGATCGAACGCGCTCACCGTGCCGCCGACCATGATCGCCAACGTGCCTTTCTGCGCGCCTTCGACGCCGCCGCTGACGGGCGCATCGAGGAAATCGACGCCCACTGCACCGAGTCGCTCGGCTGCGCGCCGCGCGGTGTCGGCGCTGACAGTCGAGCAATCGATCACGAGGCTGTCGCGGGCGAGGTGCGGGGCGAGTGCCTCGACCGTGGCCGTCACGTCCTCGTCAGCAGAAACACATAGCACGATGACGTCGGCGGTGCGCGCGAGGTCGGCCAAGTTCGCAGCAGCCGGTACGCCCAGTTCATGGGCGAGCGCCGCGGCCTTGCTGGCCGTGCGATTCCAAACCGCGGTGAGTAGACCGGCGCGATGGAGATTGCGCGCCATCGGCGCGCCCATGGCGCCGAGACCTGCGAAAGCGACTCTTGTCATGGTGCGCGCACTTTAGCGCGCGCGGCGTGGATCAGCGAGCCGGCCCTGTGCTGCCGCAGGCCGCATCGCGCTCCTGCCGTGCACGAACCCGCGCCGCATTCGCCTCCGCCTCTGACAAGAACACATCGTTACCCTTTTCGTCTTTCTTGACGAGGCGGCGGGCCGCGATTTGCTTCTCGTACTGCTCGGTGGCGAGCTTGCACTGCTCCTGCCGCTTCTTGTTGAGATCGGCATTCATCGCACGCGTGGCTTGCTCATCCTCGATGATCTGCTGGGCACGCTGCGTATCCGGGGAGGATGAGCCAGTCGAGGCGACATTCGTGCGCGGCTGATTCGGCGTACCCGCCTTCACCAGCACCGCACCCGGGCGCCAGCGATCGGTGTAATGGGTCTGGCCGTTGCTGTCCTTGTAGCTGTAAACGTCCGAACCTGCGTGCGCTACCGTCGCCAACGCGAACAGGGCTGCCACGCATAACATCGAGTGCCGCATAGGTTTCTCCTTGGCTCGCAAGTATCGCGCGAAGCGAAACCGGCGCAATTTGAACCACGTCACATTCGCGCGGGTAGGAGTGTACACCGCGTCAAATAAGGAACCCCTGGGCAGTGTGTCGACGAGGGGTTCGACTTGCCCAGGGGCCCTGTTCCAACCAAGGCGGTCGTGCAGCCAGGCTGGCTGGCTGCACGCCGCGGATCCACTAGTTGTTGTAAGCGCGCTCACCGTGCGACACGGTGTCGAGGCCTTCGCGCTCTTGCTCTTCGTTCACACGCAGGCCGATGATGAGATCGACCAGCTTGAACGCGATGAACGCGACGACACCCGACCAGATGACGGTGACGCCGACGCCCCACAACTGCGAGATGACTTGTGCACCGCCGAAGAACTCGGCTTCACCTGTCACGTAGTTGAAGACGCCCGTGCCGCCGAGTGCCGGGTTGTTGAACACGCCCGTCAAGATCGCGCCCAGGATGCCGCCAACCGCGTGCACGCCGAACACGTCGAGCGAGTCGTCGTAGCCAAGCATCTTCTTGAGGCCCGAGCAGGCCCACAAGCACACGAGGCCGGCCGCTGCACCGATCGCGATCGAGCCCATCGGGCCGACCCAACCGCAAGCTGGTGTGATCGCGACCAAGCCTGCGACGGCGCCCGAGGCGGCACCGAGCATCGTTGGCGCACCGCGTGCGACCCACTCAGCGAACACCCAGGCGAGGGTGGCAGCGGCGGTGGCTAACAACGTGTTCGCGAACACCATGCCCGCAAAGCCATTCGCTTCGAGGTTGCTGCCGACGTTGAAGCCGAACCAGCCCACCCACAGCAGCGACGCGCCGATCATCACCATCGGCAGGTTGTGCGGCGGCATGGCCGCCGTGCCGAATCCGACACGCTTGCCGAGCACGAGGGCGCCGACCAAGCCGGCGATACCGGCATTGATGTGCACCACCGTTCCACCGGCAAAGTCGAGGGCGCCCTTCTGGAACAAGAACCCGGCGCTCGCCAGTGCAGCATCCGCTGCCGCTTGATCGGTGTACGCATCCGGACCCGCCCAGAACCACACCATGTGCGCGATCGGTAGGTAGGAGAACGTGAACCAGATGACCATGAACACGAGCATCGCGGAGAACTTGATGCGCTCCGCGAACGCGCCGACGATCAAGCACGGCGTGATGGCTGCAAACGTGAGCTGGAAGCAGAAGTACACGTACTCGGGGATGTACACACCCTTGCTGAACGTGGCGGCCGGTGAGTCGGACGTCAGTCCCGCGAGGAACAAGCGGTCGAATCCGCCGAAGAAGGCGTTGCCGGCCGTGAACGCGATGCTGTAGCCGTAGATCGACCACAACAGCGCGACCAAGCAAAACGTAATGAACACTTGCATCAGCACCGACAGCACGTTCTTGCTGCGGACCATGCCGCCGTAGAACAGGGCGAGGCCCGGAATCGTCATGAGAATGACGAGCACCGTGGACGTCATGACCCAACCCGTATCGCCCTTGTTAGGTGGCGGCGGGCCTTCGGCGAAGGCAATGCCGGGCAAGGCCACGAGCGCCAGCATCGGTGCTAGCGCGCGCAACACTCGCCACATCCCCGATGTGCCGAAGCGTGAAAGATGACTATTCTTCTGTGATATCGACATGCTGATGGCTCCCTTCGAGAAAACGACTACGCGGCTGCAGCCCCTGTTTCGCGCGTCCTGATACGAACGGCTTGCTGCACCACGGATGTGAAAACCTTGCCGTCCCCCGTCTTGCCCGTGCGGGCGACGTTTTGAATGGCTTCGACGACAGCTTCGACCGCCGGATCGTCAGTGACGATCTCGACCCGTAACTTCGGCACGAACTCGACTCGGTACTCAGCGCCGCGGTAGTGCTCGGAGTGGCCCTTCTGGCGCCCGTAGCCCGTCACCTCGGTCACCGTCAGCCCCTGCACGCCGAGGCGCGCGACCGCGAGCTGCAGGTCGTCGAGCTTCCAAGGGCGGATGATGGCGGTGATCATCTTCATTACGTTTCTGGCGATACCGGTCGTTAACTCGGAGCCCGGCGCGGACGGTCCGCGCGTATCCTCCGGTTATGTGCTCGGTGCGTTTTGCAGGTTCCATGCCAGCCAGCCGGGCGCGAGAATGGCGCCGTGGGCGCACCGCAGCCTCGAAGGCGCACTGATTTGGCGCGCTGCAGAACGCCGCGCTTCAATTCGGGGCAATTGTTGGCCCAAGGAGTCTCACTGATGGAAATGCCAAAGATCGAAGAATTGTTGAAGGGCCTGATGCAGGGATTGCCGCCCGGCGTGGCACATTTGCGTAACGATCTCGAGCAGAACTTCCGGGCCGTGCTGCGCGCGAATCTCACCAAGCTCGATCTCACCGGCCGCGATGAATTCGATGCGCAGCGCAAGGTGCTGGAGCGCACGCGGGCGCGTCTCGGCGAGCTCGAAGCGCGGGTTGCCGAACTCGAGCAGCGCTTGGCGAGCAAGCAGCCCAACTAATCGCGCCCTAATCGTCGCGCGCCAAGGAAGGTGCCGCATGTCAGTGGCTTGCGTCGCAAGCCGCGCCCAGCTTGGGCTCACCGCCCCCGCGGTCAGCGTCGAGGTGCATCTGGGTAGCGGGTTGCCGGTTTTCTCCATCGTTGGGCTGCCAGCGGCTGCTGTTCGTGAGAGCAAAGAGCGTGTGCGTGCGGCGCTCGGGAACAGCGGCTTTGAGTTCCCCGCCGGGCGCATTACGGTCAATCTCTCGCCCGCAGACCTGCCGAAAGAGGGGTGCCGCTACGACCTCGCCATCGCGCTCGGCATCCTGCTCGCGTCGGAGCAAGTGAAGCGCGCCAAGCGGGCGCCGCGCATCGAATGCCATGGCGAGCTTGGGCTCGATGGCGAAGTTCGGCCAGTTCGGGGCTTGTTGTTAGCCGCAGCGAGCGCGGTCGGCGCCACAGACTACTTGTTAGTGCCGCAAGCGAATCATGCTGAGGTCGCTATCGTTGCCGCGGCCATTGCGCGTCCGGTACGCCATTTGCGTGAGGCCTGCGAGTGGTTGCGCGTGGGCCCCGGCGTGGCGGCGCTCGAGCACGGCGCGGGCGCTCAGGTTGTGGCTGCGCCCGATCCTGCGGCGCCGCAGCCCACGGGCGCAGCGCCCGAGTCGGCTGCGGTGGCCGATCTCGCCGACGTGCGTGGTCAGGCGCTCGCCAAGCGGGCGCTCGTGGTTGCTGCGGCGGGCGAGCACAGCGTGTTGTTAGTCGGCCCGCCGGGCACCGGCAAGAGCATGTTGGCGCAGCGCTTACCCGGGCTGTTGCCGCCGCTCGATTTCACGGCCGGGGTCGAAGTGGCCGCGATCGCGTCGGTGAGCGCGCAAGGCTTCGATCCGGCGCACTTTCGCGCACGGCCCTTTCGCGCCCCGCATCACACTGCTTCGGCGCACGCCATCATTGGCGGCGGGCCGCGTGCGGCGCCTGGGGAAATCAGCCTCGCACATCGCGGCGTGCTGTTTCTCGACGAGCTGCCCGAGTTCGATCGCCGCGTGCTCGAGTCGTTGCGCGAGCCGCTCGAATCGCGGCGCGTGGCCATCGCACGCGCTGCATTTCGGGCGGAGTATCCCGCCGCGTTTCAGCTCGTCGCCGCGATGAATCCGTGTCCCTGTGGCTACCTCGGCGATCCATCGGGCCGCTGTCGCTGCGCGCCGCCCGAGATTGCTCGCTATGCCAGCCGCATCTCGGGCCCGTTGCTCGATCGGATCGACCTGCGCGTCGAAGTGGGTCGGGTTACGAGCGAAGAGTTGTTAGGAGAGGAGGGCGCGCAGGAGCCTTGCCTCAGTTCTAGCGCAGCAGCCATGGCCGTCGTCGCGGCACGCGAGCGTCAACTCAGCCGCGCCCGCAAACTCAATGCCCACTTGTCGAGCCGCGAGCTGAACGAGCACTGCCCCCTCGATCGTTCAGGCAGGCAACTTGTTGCACAGGCGCGGGCCAAGCTCGCGCTGTCGGCGCGCGGCGTGCATCGCATGCTGCGGGTGGCGCGCACCGTCGCCGATCTCGAAGGCGCAGCTGCTATTGAGCCTGCGCATCTGGCCGAGGCGCTGCAGTTGCGGCGCGCGGTGGGTGAGTGCCCCTGAGGCTGCGAGCGGCGCCTACGGCGCGCGTTTCTCGTAACGCATCGCGCCCGCCACGTTGCCTTCGGAATCCTGGAAGAAGATCAACTCACCCACACCCGGGATCACGGCTTTTTCCATCAGCACACGACCGCCGTTTGCTTTGACGGCGGCGGCCACACGATCGACATCCTCGTCGACCGCAATCGTGCACTCGAACGCATTCAATTTGAGCCCGGGCACGAGTTCGCGGCGCTGCTGGAGCGAGGCCATCGGGGCGCTGGCCTGTGAGTCGCCCGTGTTGATCATGAAAAATCCGGGTGGACCCCAAGCATCGAAACGCCAACCGAACACATTGCCGTAGAACTGGCGCGCGCGTTCCATGTCGTCGGCATTGATAGCGAAATGTCGAACACTGCCCATGGCGACCTCCGTGAATGATGGCGCCATGCTAGCGAGAACGTCGGACGTAGCTTTCGATAAGATGTCACGTAATGTCGAAAAAGCGACAACCGCGCAATTCGGGCGATGAACCGATTCTGGTGCGCAGCTACGCAGTCACGCATCCGCGCGGGCTCGGGTTGCCGATGCGCAGCTTCGACGAGTGGGACCAGCTCGTATTCGCGACTCACGGCGTGATGACCGTGGTCACCGCCGAAGGGACGTGGGTGATCCCGCCACAGCGTGCGCTGTGGCTGCCAGCGCGCGTGAACCATGCGGTGCGCATGTCGGGGCGTGTAACGCTGCGGACGATATTCTTGCGGCCGCGCTCGACTGCGCAGCGTCTGCCACGCAAGTGCGCCGCGATGAATGTATCGCCGTTGGTGCGAGAGCTCGTGCTGCACGTTTGTCGGCTCAATGTGCTGCGCCGCGACTCGCCGTCCGATCGAAGACTCGCGCAGCTCTTGGTCGAGTTGTTAGAGCAGCTCCCGACCGAACCGCTGCACGTGCCATTGCCGACCGACGCACGCGCGCTGCGCGCCGCGAAGCGGATTCTCGCGACGGGCGGCGCCGTGAGCGCGCGGCTGGTTGCCCGAGAGGTGGGTGCCAGCGTGCGCACGCTCGAACGCGTGTTTGCGCGCGAGACAACGCTGACCTTGGGCCGCTGGTGTCGGCGAGCTCGCATGACTGAGGCGTTACGCTTGCTCGCCGAAGGGGCGAGCGTCACGCAAACGGCAAGCGCGGTGGGCTACCAAACGCCGAGCGCGTTCGTGGCGGCGTTTCGGCGCGAACTGGGTACGACACCCAGCCACTACTTCCGCTCGTCCAACCCCCGAGAGCGAACGATGCACCGCGCCGCAGCGTCCCGGAGCTCAGGAAGTTAGTCAGCCGCGCCCATGAGGCTCGAATAGCCCGCCGGCGATGGCTATGTGGGAACTAACTACTGATTGATCTCGACCATGTGGTCGACGGCGAGCTTGATGAGATCGTCCGGATAGTTGCTGAAGCCGCCTTTGGCCGGCATCACGCCCGCTTTGCCCTGAAAGCCTTCGATCGCGTGCTTGTAGAGCGTGTCCGTACCTTGCGCGATGCGTGGTGCCCACGCAGCCTTGTCGCCCGACTTCGGCGCACCGGCGAGCCCTGCGCTGTGGCAGCTGCTGCACACTTTTTCGTACACGCCGATGCCATCCGTCGGCAATTCGGCGGCCGGCGCAGCGCTGCCAGCACTGGCGTTATCCGCCACGATCGCGAGTGCCGAGTTGTCTTGGCCTGCGACTGCCACTTGCGCGAGCGGCTTCAAATTCTCCGCCACGGCAGTCACGAATTCAGGATCGCTTTGTAAGTGCTCTACCTGCGTGTTGCGGCCCACGGCTCGCGCGAACGCGAACAGCAGAATGGTAACGGCGACCAGGATCGCGATGACGATGCTGAACGTATTGAAGAAATGCGAATCCTGCTTGCTCACGCTGTTGACCGATCCCGTACGAGAGGTGATTGATTTGAAACCAATTTACCCCGCCATTATAGCGGCGCGGCCTCGGAATGG
>CAYUIT010000009.1:0-85743 GCA_964444835.1 uncultured Steroidobacteraceae bacterium | reverse complement strand
CGCGCCCGACAGGATTCGAACCTGTGACCTTGGAGTGCCTCGTCCGCCCGTGCCACATGAGGTGGCGCGCCCGACAGGATTCGAACCTGTGACCTTGGAGTGCCTCGTCCGCCCGTGCCATATGAGGTGGCGCGCCCGACAGGATTCGAACCTGTGACCTACGGTTTCGGAAACCGTCACTCTATCCAACTGAGCTACGGGCGCGGGGCCGCGGATTGTACTCCGGAATCCGGCGTCGGATTACAGCCAGCCCTTGCGCTTGAATATGAGAAACGGGCCGACCGACGAGACGAGCATAAGCCCGAACGCCACCCAGAACCCCCAGGGCTCGGCGATCCAGGGCATCCGTTGGAAATTCATGCCAAACAGGGCCGCGATCACGCTTGGGGGCAGCAGGAATACGGTGACGACCGAGAAGATCTTCAGGATGTTGTTCTGATCGATGCTGATCAGCCCGAGCGTGGCGTCGAGAATGAACGAGGTCTTGGTGCCGAGGAACGATGCGTGATCGCTCATCGCAACCACGTCGCGGTTGAGCGTCCGAAAGCGGGAGCGCACGTCGTTGGCGAGGGGCACGACCGTCGCCTGCTGCACGAACGCCAGCAAGCGCCCGATACTCACCAAACTTTCGCGTGCTTTCGAGATCAGCTCACCGTTCTGGCCGAGTCGCTCGAGCACTTTGCGAAAGTCGCGCGTGCCGCCGCGCTTCTTGCGCGATGCGGTGAACACTTCCGCCGAGGCGCCGTCGAGATCGACGCCCACGCGTTCGATGACATCGGCAATGCGATTGATGATCGATTCGAGCAAGCCAGCCAAGATTGCCGCAGCGGTGCTGCAGGAGGTGGGGTGGCGCTCGGCGTAAGCCATGTAGCGGCGGAACGGTAGCGGATCGACATAACGATTCGTCACCAACTTGTTAGCCGACAGTATGAACGTGACCTGCGCATTCTCCGGCAGATCGGAGTCGAGTTTGGTGGCGATGGTCGCAGTCATATAAAGCGACCCGCCGTCCTCGTACAACCGGTTCGACGCTTCGATCTCGCGCATCTCATCGCGCGTCGGCACATCGATGGCCAAATGCGTTTCGACGAGCCGCTCCTCGCTCGGCGTGGGCTCGAGCAAATCGAGCCACACGGTTTCGCCAGGAATCGACGCCGTCGACGTGAGCGCGATGCGCGTGAGGCCTTCCGGGAGCGGTACGAATGCCGTCAGCACGCTCTAGCGCCGCTGGCCGTTAGCGTGGTTCGGCGGCGGAGATGTCGTTGATCAGGGCGATCAGCTTCTCGTGGCCACCCGCCATGCCAATGTCGGTGCTGTATTTGCCGTTGAGGATGATGCGCGGCACGGCATCCACTTCGTAGCGCCGCGTGAGTTGCTCAGCGCGCGACACCTTCTGTAAAACGTCGAAAGAGTCGTACGTTTCGTCGAACTGCTTCTGCGTCACGCCTTGAGCGCGCAAGAAATCGAGGTGCATCTTGCGCGCCTCCGCGTCGGTCTCCGCCGCGAGGATCGACTGTTTATGCTGGATTTCCTCAAACACTTTGGTGTGCAGCTCCGGGCGCTGCAGCGCTTCGATCGTGTAGAAGAGGCGGGCGTGCTGCTTGTGGGGTGCCTGCCATGCGACCGGCACTTTGACGAACTCGATGAACTCCGGCTTGCTCTTCTTCCAATCTGCCAGGAACGGCTCGAGGCCATAGCAATGGCCGCAGGCATACCAGAACACTTCGACGACCTCGACCTTGCCCGGTGCGACGTTCGTCGGCTGTGGCGCCGCCAAGGCGCGGTAGTTAGTGCCGAATGTCCAGTTGGCCGCGCCCGACGGCGCAATCGACGAGATGGGGCCACTCGAGGTGCTGCCCGTCGTCTCCGGCGTCGTGCTTGCCGGCGCTGGCGCTGGCGCTGGTGCGCTCGTGCTCTCGGACTTCTTCTCACACGCACTGGCTAACAAGCCAAGTGCAACCACGGTGGCAACTACGACGAGACGACGCATGGGTAGCATCCTTTACGGCACCCCACGGCGAACCTCCGGGGCGAACGAGGTGCGATCAGCGCAAGCCTTGAATGTACGACGCCAAATTGCGCATGTCCTCGGGCGTCAGGCGCTTGGCGATCGTCGACATCATCGCGCCATTGCGCGACTGGTACTGCTTCACATTCGCCGGATCGGACGCGTCTTGGTAGCGCGTGTCGTTGGCGTAGGCTTGCAACTGTGCAGCGGTATAGACCGAATGTTGCGCACGAAGTGCCGGGTAACCGGCCGCTGGATTGCCTTTTCCGGCCGGACCGTGACAGGCCGTGCACGACGGAATGCCGCGCTTGCCGTCGCCAGCGCGGTATAGCTTCTCGCCATCCTTCCAATACGATGGATCGGCTTCGAGGCCAGCCGGTGTTTGGATAGCGAAGTAGGCGGCGAGATCCGCAATGTCCTCATCAGTGAGCGACATTGAAATGGGATACATAATCTCGTTCACGCGTTTGCGATCGCGGAACATTGTGACTTGCTCACGAATGTACGCAGCGTTCTGACCCGCAAGGCTGGGCCACTCCGGATTCACGCTGTTGCCATTCGGTCCGTGGCAAGCCGTGCAAATGGCCGCTTTTTCAGCGCCCGCTTCCGCGTTCCCTTTGAGGGGCGCTTGGGCCGCAGCGAGGCTCGGGACGGACAACGAAATCGTGCAGACGGTTGCGGCAAGCGCCGCGCGTAAAAACATCGTCGACATGTGCTTCTTGAGGCTCCCAGGAAGGCCCAGAATTGTACACTAAGCCGCGCGAGCCGCTGTTGAGGGGATTGTCATGGACGGCCGTCGCTCGTCCAATCCATTACTCAATCCCAACTAGGCGCAAACAGAACAATCATGAGCCGTTTCCCCAGAGCCAAATTCCTGATCTCAGCCGCCGCCGTGGCGCAATACCCGGAGGACCGTGGCACCGAGGTGGCGTTCGCGGGCCGCTCGAATGCGGGTAAGTCGAGCGCCATTAACGCCATTACCGCTCGGAACTCGTTAGCTCGCACCAGCAAGACGCCCGGCCAAACGCGCCTCATCAACTTCTTCGAGCTGGCGCCGCTGGAGCGCATCGTGGATTTGCCGGGTTATGGGTACGCTGACGTGCATGAGGAGCAGCGGCAGCAATGGGCGCAGTTGATTGACGCGCTGCGCGAGCGGCGTTCGTTGGTTGGCTTGTTCCTGATCGTGGACATCCGGCGTGGCCTCCGTGACGGCGACCATGAACTGATTCGCTGGGCACAGGCTGCCGGGAAGCGCGTGCACTTGCTGCTCTCCAAGAGCGATAAGGCTACGCGGCTTGAGCGTATGGCGATGGTGAAGTCGGTGGAGGGGGCGGTGCCCGAGGGGGTGACGGTGCAAGTGTTCTCGGCGCACGAGGGCACGGGCGTTGCCGACGCGCAGGCGCTGCTGGTCGATTGGCTGACGCCTGACATCGCCGCGCCGCGGCTGATGTACTAAAAAAAGAGCCCCGGTAACCTTGCGGCTACCAGGGCCAGATATACCCGGCACAGGTCTCAATGAACCGGGATTCACCCGCTCAGGGAGGGAAGCGGGGAGCGCTTGGGGCGCTCATGATGTTGGAGTGTGATGCGCGTCAAAGGTTCCGCGCAGTTCAAAAAATTTAAACTCCATTAATCAATAGGTTAGGAAACAACTTGTTGCGATAAAGCTACAAGAACGTCCAGGTAAGCCCGACGGAGATCAGTTCGAATTTCTCTTCGTTTTCGATGTCGAACGTCTCGTATTCCGCACGAATCGCCAGGCTGCCGAGCCGTGCCTGCACCCCCGCCCCATAGGCGAACTCGGTGCCGTCATCCGACGCGCTGAAATTGCCGAGGACGGAACTGACCGAACCGTTCACTTCCCAGCGCGCGAGGCCTGCTTTGGCGTAGAGATCGATGGGCGCGGGGTCGAGTTGCAGGAAGCCCACGGCAAAGACGCTGTACGCCTTTGCATCGACATCGATGCCGAGGCCGCTCAAGTCCGCGACTCGTTCGCTGCCCAGATCGACGTAATTTGCTTCGACGCCGAGCCAATCGAGCGGCCGTAGGCCTGCGATGAGCTTGAAGCTGTTGTCGTCGAACTCGAACTGTTCGAAGCCCTCCGCAACGCTGTCGACCTGGCTGTTGGTAAAGGCGGCGCCCAAGTAGAGGCCATTGTCGGCTGCCGCGGCCGGCCGAGCAGTTGTTAGTAGTGCGAGCGCACCGAGAGCAGCGAACGAAGAGACAGCACGTGTAAGCTGCATTGCAGCACTCCTGTGTGATAACTGTTAGGTTGGAGGCACCGCTCGGTGCCAAGTTCCCACGGAAGTGCTGTTGTCGCCGCGAGGCGACGGGAATCGCCGCGCTCACGTGCAAATTAGTGAGCTTCGTCCCAATTCTTGCCAGTGCCGATATCAACCTTGAGCGGCACGCGCAGCTTGGCCGCGTTCGCCATGCGCTCGCGCAAGGCGTCGCGCACGCGCTCGACCGCGCTCTCATGTACTTCAAGCACGAGTTCGTCGTGGACTTGCATGATGAGCCGCGCGTGCTCGGTATGTCGCTCGCAATAGTCGTCCACGGCAATCATGGCTTTCTTGATGATGTCGGCCGCCGTGCCTTGCATCGGCGCATTGATCGCGCTGCGCTCGGCGTATTGCTGCAGTTGTTTGTTGCGCGCGCGAATGTCGGGTAGGTAGAGCCGTCGACCGAACACCGTCTCGACGTAACCCAAGTCCTTCGCTTGCGCGCGCGTGTCGTCCATGTAGCGCTTCACGCCGGGATACCGCGCGAAATACAGATCGACATACGACTGTGCCGCACCGCGCTCGATGCCGAGCTGGCGCGCAAGGCCGAACGCACTCATGCCGTAGATCAAGCCGAAATTGATGGCCTTGGCGGAGCGTCGCTGATCGCTCGAGACTTGATCGAGCGCGACGCCGAAGACTTCGGCCGCAGTGGCTTGGTGGATGTCTTGATCGCTCGCAAAAGCGCGCAGCAAGCCTTCGTCCTCGGACAGATGCGCCATGATGCGCAGCTCGATCTGCGAATAGTCGGCCGCCATGAGCACAAAATCTCGTGGCGCGATGAACGCTTGGCGAATGCGGCGCCCCTCGGGCGTGCGGATCGGAATGTTCTGCAAGTTGGGGTCGGACGACGACAAACGACCGGTTTGTGCGACCGCTTGGTGATACGACGTGTGTACGCGGCCGGTGCGCTCATTGATCTGCTCCGGCAATTTGTCGGCATACGTGGACTTGAGCTTCGCGAGACCGCGGTACTCGAGGATCAACTTCGGAATCGCGTACGTATCGGCCAGTTCCTCGAGTACGTCCTCGGCCGTCGAGGGCTGCCCGGTGGGCGTTTTGCGCAGCACAGGCAAGTTCAACTTCTCGAACAGGATGTGTTGCAACTGCTTCGGCGATTCGAGATTGAATGGATGCCCCGCTTCCGCGTGGGCTTGCTGCTCGATCTCGCGTAACCGCTTCGCGATCTCGCCGCTCTGTGTCTTCAACATCGCGCGGTCGATGAGCACGCCGCGCTCTTCCATTCTTGTTAGGACTGGCACGAGCGGCTGCTCGAAATCCTCGTACAGCGTCTTGAGTGTGCTGAGGCCTGCAATCTTGGGCCATAACACGCGATGCAGCCGCAGCGTCACGTCGGCATCTTCGGCCGCGTACTCCGACGCTTGCTCGAGCGCGACTTGGCTGAAGGGAATCTGCTTGGCCCCTTTCCCGGCGACATCCTCATAATGAATCGTTTGCAGGCCGAGATAGGTGAGCGCCGCCGAGTCCATGTCGTGGCGCGTCGCGACGCTGTTCCACACATAGCTTTCGAGCATGGTGTCGTAGCGCAGGCCGGCCAAGCGAATGCCGTGGTTTGCTAACACATGCGCGTCGTATTTCAGGTGATGCCCGACCTTGCCGATCGCGGCATTCTCGAGAATTGGCTGCAAGCGTGCGAGTGTCGCGTCGCGATCGAGTTGGTCGGGAGCCCCGGGGTAGTCGTGCTTGAGCGGCACGTATGCAGCGCGGCCGGCCTCGATGCAAAACGACACGCCCACGATCTCGGCGTTCATGTACTCGAGACTCGTGGTCTCGGTATCGAATGCAAATAGGGTTGCGCGTTCGAGCGCGGCGAGCCACGGCGCGAGTTGTGCTTCGGTGACGACACACTCGTACTGGCGCGGCGCGGCGATCACCGCGCGATCGGCGTCGTCGATGGTCGGCGTGGCGGTCGAGTCGTTAGTCGATTCGGCGGGCGCGGTGCGTGCGCCCGCAGCGGGGGCGGGTGTTGCGCCGCCGTCGAGTTGCTTCAACAGCGAGCGCAGCTCGAGACGCGTGTACAACGTGCGCAGCGTGTCGACATCGGCTGGTTGCCGCTCGAGTTGGTCGAGCGTGACCGGCAGTTCGACGTCGGTGCGGATCGTCGCGAGCTTGCGCGCGAGTTCCAGGGTGTCGAGCCCGGCGCGCAAGTTCTCGCCCACTTTGCCTTCGATCTCGGCGGCGTGCGCCACGATGGCATCGAGCGATTCATACTTCCCAAGCCACTTCGCTGCCGTCTTTGGGCCGACTTTGTCGATGCCAGGAATGTTGTCAGAGCTGTCGCCCACCAACGCGAGGTAGTCGATGATCTGCTCCGGCCACACATCGAACTTGGCTTTGACGCCAGCGCGATCGAGCACGGTGTCGCTCATCGTGTTGATGAGCGTGATGTGCGGCTCGACGAGCTGCGCCATGTCTTTGTCGCCAGTGGAGATGAGCACGTTGAGCCCGCGATTGGCAGCAGCGCGCGCCAAGGTACCGATGACATCGTCGGCCTCGACGCCCGTCAGGCGCAGCAGCGGCAGACCCAAGCCGCGCACGGCCTCGAGCAACGGCTCCACTTGCGCGCGCAAGTCGTCGGGCATGGGCGGCCGATGGGCTTTGTACTCGGCAAACAGCTCGTCGCGGAAGGTCTTACCCGGCGCATCGAACACGACGGCGATGTGCTTCGGCGTGTATTCCTTGAGGAACTTGGCCAGCATGTTGAGCACGCCCAACACGGCGCCCGTGGGCTCGCCTTTGGAGTTGGAGAACGGCGGTAGCGCGTGGAAGGCGCGGTACAAGTAGGAGGAGCCGTCGATGAGGACGAGGTCTGGGTTTTTATCCATAAGAGGCGGGAAGTATAGCCCCGTGTCAACGCGGGCTCGCTCCGTGCGTTGCTGAGCCCATGGCTACCTTCCATGCTGGCGCAGCGATCGCCGCCAATCGCTTTGGCTTGGGCGCTCGGCCCGATGAGCTGGTCGGAATCGGCAGTGATCCGCGTGGTTGGCTCGCGAGCCAACTGCGGGGCCGCGCGCCGCTCGTCGAGGCGGCCGGCTTGCAGCCCTCCTACCGCATTCTGGCGCAGGTGCTCGAGATGCGACGCGAGCGTAAGGATTCGGAGCCCGAGCTCGCGCAGGCGGTGAAGCTCAATCAACTCTATCGGCCCATTTACTTGGCCGAGGCGACGGCCCGGATGCGGCACGCCGTTGAGACGCCGCGCTCGTTCGTCGAGCGTCTGGTGTTCTTTTGGGCGAATCATTTTGCGATCAGCGCGGACAAGCGCACCGTGTCCGGCATCGTGGGCGCTTTCGAGCGTGAGGCCATCCGGCCGCATGTGCTCGGTAAGTTTCGCGATATGTTGTTAGCCGTCGAGCAGCATCCGGGAATGCTGCTCTATCTCGACAATCATCTGAGCATGGGTCCGCAGTCGAAGCTCGCGCAGCGCGCCAAAAAGCAAAGGGCGCGCGGGCTCAACGAAAATCTCGCGCGCGAGATACTCGAGCTCCACACCTTGGGTGTTGGCGGTGGTTACACGCAAGCCGACGTGACGACGTTTGCCAAGGTCATCACGGGTTGGTCGGTGAGCGGTGACGTCGGCGATTTCGGTTTGCGCGATCCGGGTGTGTTTGCGTTTCGCGAGGCTTGGCACGAGCCCGGGGCGCATACCGTGCTGGGAAAGCGCTACGCGGACGACGGTGTGAAGCAGGGCATCGCGGTGCTGCGCGATCTCGCGCGCCATCCGTCAACGGCGCAGCACATCGCTACCAAGCTGGCGCGACATTTCGTGGCCGACGACCCGCCCGCGACGCTTGTCGAGCGGCTCGCGCGTGTGTTTCAAGATACGGACGGCGACTTGCCTACACTGTATCGCGCGTTGCTGGATCACGAGGCGAGTTGGCAGCCCGTGCCCCTGAAGTTCAAGACCCCTAACGACTACATCGTGTCGGCGTATCGGGCGCTCGAGGTGCCGGTCGAAGACAACCCGCGGACGTTCGCCCAATTCGACTTGTTAGGCCAGAGGCCGTGGACGCCGGGCTCACCCGCAGGGTGGCCCGATCGTGCGAGCGACTGGGACGGTGCTGCTGCGGTGTTCAAGCGCGTCGAATGGGCGGATGCGGTGGCCGGCCGCCTCGGGAGCAAGCGCGCTGCGGCCGAACTTGCGCCGCGCGTGTTGGGCGCATCGCTGACCGACGCGACTCGCACGGCGATTGCACGAGCGGACAGTGCGGCGCAAGCCTTGACCTTGCTGTTGATTGCGCCGGAATTCATGCGGAGATAAAGGCCATGAGCGAATTACAGTGGAATCGACGCGACTTTCTCTCGCGGAGTGCGTGGGCCGCAGGTGGGCTCGCCGTGTCCCGGTTTGCGCTGGCCTCGGCGCCGGTGGCCAATCGCTTGTGCGTGGTCGTCTTGCGTGGCGCTCTCGATGGCCTCGCGGCCGTACCGCCCTTGGGCGATCCCGACTACGCGCGCTTGCGCGGTGCCTTGGCGATTGCGCGTCCTGGTGAGAAAGACGGCGCGCTGCCGCTCGACGCGGATTTCGGTTTGCACCCCGCGCTCGGCTTCTTGCATGAGTCGTATCGGGCGCGCGAGATGGTGGCGCTGCACGCGGTCGCAACGCCCTACCGCGAGCGCTCGCATTTCGACGCGCAGGACGTACTCGAGAACGGCGGCCTGCGGCCCCACCAATCCACGACTGGCTGGCTCAATCGGGCGCTCGCAACGCTGCCCGGTGCCACAAGCGCCGAGGCGGGCGTCGCGCTCGGGAACAACGTGCCGCTCATCATGCGGGGTGCCGCGAAGGTGGCCTCCTGGGCGCCCTCGACGCTGCCCGCTGTCGATGACGACACTCTGCAGCGGATCATGGATCTCTATGCTAACGACCCGGTGCTCGGCAAACGCCTCGCGGACGCACTTGCTAACGATGCGATCGCCGCGGAGGCTGCGCCGGCAGCGGAGGCGATGATGTCGAGCGAGGCGCCAGCGTCGGGCTTGCAAGCGCGGGTGGCGCGACGCGGAGGTGACGCACGTCAGCTGAATGAGCTCGTGCGCACCGCGGGTGCGTTTCTGGCGCGGCCCGACGGCCCGACAGTGGCCGTATTCGAGACGCGCGGCTGGGATACGCATGCGAATCAGGGCGACGCCACGGGCCAGCTCGCCTTGCGGCTCCGGATACTCGATGGCGCACTGCGCGAACTGAAGCGCGCGTTGGGAACCACCTGGAGTCGCACGGCAATCTTGTTAGTCACCGAGTTTGGGCGCACGGCGGCGACGAATGGTACGCGCGGCACCGACCACGGGACCGGCGCAGCGGCCTTCTTAGTGGGCGGTGCAGTGAACGGCGGGCGGGTCGTCGCGGACTGGCCCGGCTTGAGCGCCAGTGCGCTCTACCAAGGGCGCGATCTCGCGCCCACGCTCGACCTGCGAGCCGTGTTCAAGGGTCTGATTGCCGATCACTTGGGCGTGGCGAGCGCCGCGCTGGAACGCGATGTGTTTCCAGAATCGACGAGTGCTCGGCCGGTGCGCGATCTGCTGCGCGCCTAACAACGCTAGCGGCGCGGCGTCGACGGCGGCGCGCTAGTTTCGTCCTTACGCTTTTCGGGTGGCGTTTCGGGCGTGGGTGTGGCCGGCGGCGTCGCGCTCTCGGAAGCACCCTCCGTCGGCGTTTGCGTGGGGCGCGTGACGACCTCTGTCGCCTCATCCGGCAAGAACAACGGCCCTTTCTGGCCGCAGCCCGCGACAGCGGCCGCGATGCCGAGCATCGCGACCGCCGCAGGTAGCGCTCGACGTCGGGTCGAGTCGTTAGGCATACATCGCCCGGCTTTCACGCAGCGCAAGCCAGCCGCGGACGACGCGGTACAACACCCATGCACCGAGCACCGCAAAGCCCACGATCCACGTGAGAAAGCCAATCAAGATGAACATCAGCACGAACGAGACGCTGCCGACGAGCACGGCCCATAGCAACGTGTACCAGAACGTGCGGATCTGCCACGTGAAGTGCGACTCGAGATACGTGCCGCGGACTTCTTCGCGCCGCACATAGTTCATGATCACGGCGATGATCGACGGCACGCTCCAAATGAATGTGCCGACGATGCTCGCGCTGCCCACCAAGCCGATCACGACCGACAAGGCATGCAAGGCGTAGATGATGTTGGTGTAAGTGATGTGCGCCGGATCGACGGCCTTACCGACTTCAAGGGAAGTAGTGTTCATTCAGAGGCACCTCCAGAACCCAAGCGTTGTGGCCGATCCACGATGGCCAACGTCAAGCGCGACACGCATGTGAGCTTGCCGCGCTCATCCCGGATTTCGATGCCCCACACGTGGCTGCGGGCGCCCAAGTGATAGGGGCGAGCAGTGCCGATTACAAGGCCCGAGCTCGCCGGACGCAAGTGGTTTGCGTTGATCTCCTGCCCGAGGCAGGCGAACTTCGCGCGGTTGAGCGTCATCATGCCGGCGACGCTGCCGAGCGTCTCGGCGAGCACGACGGACGCGCCGCCATGCAGCACGCCCATGGGCTGCACCGTGCGCTGGTCGACTGGCATGGTGCCGCGTAGAAAGTCATCGCCCATCTCGGTGATGACGATGCCGACATGATGCCCCATCGTGCCGCGCTGGTGCTCGTTGAGGGCCGCGACGCTGACGGGCTCGAACCAAATGCTCATCGCTCAGCCTCGCTTGTACTTGGCGCCCACGCGGCGATAGGCCTCGCGGAACGGGATACCTTCACTAACGACCAGCGCGTTTGCCTCTTCGGCGGCGCGCAAGCTCGGAGACAACTCGATGTTCTCAGCGACGAAGCGCACGCCGTCGAGCGCGACTGCCATGATGTCGGCACTCTGCTGCGCGCAGTCGATGCCGCGGAACAGTGGCGCCTTGAGCAATTGCAGATCGCGCTGATAGCCCGAGGGCAGCTTGGCGAAGATGCCGAGTGCTTCGACTAACGATGCGTGCGCAGTCGCCGTGCGCCCGCGCACGAGTTCGAATACGTCTGGGTTGCGCTTCTGCGGCATGATCGAGGAGCCAGTCGTGAAGGCCTCGGGCAACTCGACGAAGGCGAATTCCTGGGTGTAGAACAACAGGAGGTCAGCCGCGAGCCGGCCGAGGTCTTGAGCTAACAACGTCAATTCGAACAGCAGTTGCGCCTCGGCTTTGCCGCGCGAGAGCTGTACCGCGGTGACCGGCTCGTGCACCGTGTCGAAGCCGAGCGCTTTCGCTGTGCTGGCACGGTCGACAGGCAAGCCGGGTGTGCCGTAGCCCGCGGCGGAGCCGAGCGGCGATTTCGCCAAGCGGCGCTGCACGCTGGCGATACCCGCTGCATCGTCGCGCAGTTCCGTTTCGAAGCCGCGCGCCCAGAGCGCGACGCTGCTCGGCATTGCTTGCTGCATATGCGTGTAGCCGGGCAGAGCGATGGTGCCTTGGCGTTCTGCAACGCGCGCTAACGCGTCCGCGACACCGTCAGCCGCGCGCCGCAGTTGATCGGTGGCGTCACGCAGATACAAGCGCAACGCTGTTAGCACTTGATCGTTGCGCGACCGGCCCAAGTGCACGCGTCCGCCGGCTTCACCGATGCGGGCAGTCAAGCGGCGCTCGAGGGCCGTCTGGCCATCCTCGTCGGCGAGTTCGATCTGCCAGTCGCCCCGCGCGTGCTCTGCAGCGAGCGCCTCGAGTCCCGCCCGAATGGCCGCGAGATCGGCAGCGCTCAGCAACTGTTGCTGATGCAGCATCGTGGCATGCGCAATCGAGGCGCGCACGTCGTAGGCCACGAGGCGTTCATCGAGCGCGTAGTCCTCGCCAGCGGTGTAGGCGAGTACGCGCGCATCGAGCGGCGCACCTTTGTCCCAGAGTCGCGACATCGCTACTTGCCGGCGCTCTGCTCGGCCGGCGTGAGCGCGTTGATGTCGGCGACGACGAGGGTGCCCGTTCCTTCGTTAGTGAACACCTCGGCGAGGATGGCCTCGTTCGATTTGTACGAGATCACGTGCACGCGCCGTACGCCGCCGCGAATGGCATCTTCGATTGCCTTCGCCTTTGGCAACATACCATCGACGATGGCGCGTTCGTCGCGCATGCGTTTCAAGCCACGTAGATCGGTGTAGGAGACCACCGAGTGGGGGTCGTCGAGGCGCTCCAAGATGCCCGGAGCGCCGGTGCAAAGAATCAGCTTCTCAGCCGATAAAGCTGCGCCGATCGCTGCGGCCACCGTGTCGGCATTGATGTTGAGCAGCGTGCCTTGGTCGTCGGCCGATAGCGGGCTAACAACCGGCATCAAACCGTTGTCGAGCAGCTTCTTGATGACTGTGGTGTCGACCGCGTCGATGTCGCCGACGAAGCCGTAATCGACCGTGTTGCCGCTGCCGTCCGACAGCTTCACGGGCGGGCGCTTGTGTGCGCGAATCAGCCCGGCGTCGACGCCGCTGATACCGATCGCATCGATGCCGAGATCGCGGCACAGCGCTAGCACGCGCGTGTTGATCAGGCCGTTCAGCACCATCGCGGTGGCATCGATGGAGCGCTGATCGGTGACGCGTCGACCTTCGACCATCTGGGTCGGCACGCCGAGGGCGGCGGTGATCTCGGTGAGCTGCGGACCGCCGCCGTGCACGAATACGACGCGCACGCCGAAGTAGTGCAGGATCGCGATCTGCTCGATGAGCCCGCGTGTGGCCTCGACGTCGGCGAACGCGCCGCCGCCGGCCTTGATCACGAAGGTCTTGCCCTTGTACATACGGATGTACGGTGCCGCGCTGCGCAGGCTGCGAATGGCGGCGGCGGGGTCGTTACGATGCATCATAGTCGGTGCGATTCCGTGGGTCAGTGAAGAGGGTTGTTAGGCGGCTGGGCCGAGCAGGCGGTGCAACACCGCCATCTGGCCGATCAAGCGATTGTACGCTTCGCGTTGCACGACACTGCGCGGGCCGTCGAGCACTTCGTCGGCGACTGCGACATTGCGTCGTACGGGCAAGCAATGCATGAGCCGGCAATCGGTAGCGGCGGTATCGAACCACGCATTGCGCACACACCAATCGCTGAGGGTGGCGCGCGCTTCGAGGTCGGCGGCCGCATCCCCGTACTTGGCGGTGTAGCCCCATTCCTTGGCGTAGACGATGTGTGCGCCTTCGAGCGCTTCGCGACGATCGTTAGTCTCGCGCACGCTACCGCCTGAGGCGGCGGCTGCGGCGCGCGCTTTGTCCATGAGGGGCGTGGGTAACGCGAAGCCATCCGGGCGCGCCACGACGACGTCCATACCGCGCATCGCGGCCATGTGCAGCGTGGCGGCCGGCACAGCCAGCGGTAAGCCACGCGGATGATTGACCCACGACAACACGAACTTCGCGCGCCGCGGCACGCCAAGATCGTCGAGTGTTTTCCAGTCGGCGAGCGCTTGGCAGGGGTGATTGACGGCCGACTCCATGTTGATCACGGGCTTGTCGACCAAGTTGGCCATCTCGAGAAACTGCTTTTCCGCGAGATCTGCCGCGAGATCCTTGCCCGACGCAAAAGCGCGAATCGCCAATGCATCGCAGTAGTGCGACAGCACGGGCACACCTTCGCGGACATGTTCGGCGGCCGCGCCATTCATGATCGCGCCGTGTTCCGTTTCGAGTTGCCACGTGCCGTTGCCCGCAGAAATGACGAAGCTCGAGCCGCCGAGTCGCGACATCGCCGCTTGGAACGAGGCGAGCGTGCGCAAGCTCGGGTTGAAGAACAGCAGCCCGAGTATTTTACCGACGAGCGCGCGGGGCTCCGGCTGGCGTTCAAGCCGGGCGGCGAGCGTCAAGAGATCGACGATCTCGTCGCGCGAAAAATCGGCGAGGTCGAGAAAGCGCTTCACAACGTGGCGAGCGCGTCGACTAACAGGTCGACGTGCTGCTCCTGAAGTGTGTACGGCGGGAGTAGTCGCAGGATATGGGGATCGCCGCTCGTGCCGCAGAGGATATTGCGCTCGAGGAGCTTCGCCTGCAGCTCTTTGGCGGGCCGCTGGGTCTTGAGGCCGGTCAAGAAACCTGCGCCTTGGTAGCCCACGACCGGCCCCACGACGCAGCGCTCGCGCAGATACGCACTCACCCGCGTGACATTGGCCAGCAACTGTTCGCGCTCGATCGCATCGATGACGGCCTCCACCACGGCGCAGGCCATCGGGCCACCGCCAAAAGTGGTGCCGAGCCCCTCGCTCTTCAGCGCGGCTGTGACCGCTGGGCTCATCAGCAACGCCGACACGGGGAAGCCATTGCCGAGCGCTTTCGCGGTGGTGATCATGTCGGGCACGACACCAAAGTAGTTAGCACCGAACGGCTGGCCCGTGCGACCCACACCACACTGCACCTCATCGAAGATCAGCAATGCGCCTGTGTCGTCGCAGCGCTTGCGCAATGCGCTGAGGTAAGCCGCGCCGAAATCGAATGCGCCGCCGACGCCTTGCACCGGCTCGATGATCACGGCCGCGGTGTTGTCCGTCACGTGTTGGATGGCGCTCGCGATATCGGTGCGCGACATGAACGACACGTCGAACGGCGTACGCGGCAAGTGATACCACTTGGCGGCTGCGCCATGAGTGACGGTGGCCGTGGCCGCCGTGCGACCGTGGAAACTCATCTCCGCAGCCGCCACGTGCGTGCGGCCGGAACGCATCTTGAAGGCCATCTTGAGGGCGTTTTCGTTGGCCTCGGCGCCGGAATTGACGAAGAACACGCTGTCGAGCGGCAAATTCGCAAAACGCAATAAGCGCTGTGCCGCACGCGCGCGAACATCCATCGGGATGGCGTTCGTCTGAAAGCTGACTTCCACGCTCTGGCGAGCGAGGGCCTGCATCCAGCCCGCATGACGATAGCCGAGCGCTGCCACAGCATGTCCGCCGTACAAGTCGAGCACCTTGCGGCCCGTGCGCGTCGTCAGCCACACGCCTTCGGCGCTAACGACTTCAAGCGGGTACTGCGCAAACACGGGCGCCAGCCCGTCGGCGGGAGGATGGTAAGGCTGCAGTTCGGCGTTCATTCGATTCTCAAGTCCAGCCAGCCGCCGGAGCTGTTAGACCAGCGGTTTCAGGCAATGCAAACAGGCGGTTCATCCATTGCATGGCGCCACCCGCAGCGCCCTTGTTCAGATTGTCGACGACGCTCATGACAGCGACGGTGCGACCGTTGGCGACAGCCGACAAGTGTGCGTAGTTGCTCGCGACGATGTCCTTGATGCGCGGGGCCGTGTCGAGTACGCGCACGAACGGCGACCCCGCGTAAAACTCGCGCAGCATCGCTAGCACTTGTGCGGAGTCACGGGGCGATTTCAAAGTGGCCTGCACCGTGGCGTGAATGCCGCGCGCGAACGGTCCTGAGTGGGGCACGAACGCGAAATCCGCCGCGACGCCACTCGCGGCCTGCGCACACGCTGTGATTTCTGGAATGTGCCGATGGGCCAGCGCGCCGTAGGAATACATATCGCTGTGGCGCAGCGGGTGATGTGTGCCCTCCGTCGCCTTGCGACCGGAGCCTGTGCTGCCGGTGACCGCTGCTACGAACAAAGTGGGATGTACCCAGCCCGATGCCAAGAGCGGCACACTCGCGAGCAAGGTGGCCGTCGAGAAGCAGCCTGGATGGCCGACGTGTTTGGTCGGGAGCGTCTTCAGGTGCTCCGGCACCGCGCAGGTGAAGTCCCGAATGCGCTGCGGCGCGCCGTGCGGATGCTTGTACACAGCCTCATAGGCAGCGGCGGTTGCATAACGATAGTCGGCGGAAATGTCGACCACGCGGACGTCCGTGCCCGCCGCTTCGGCTGCGGCTAACAGTTCATCGATGAGCGCTGCCGCAGCTCCGTGCGGCGCCGCAGAGAACAGCGCTGAGCGCGGCAAGGTGGCGACCAAGCGCTTGATCTCGGCTTGCGACGCAAACGCAGTATCCCCGAGTACCGCGGCCAAATGCGGGAACGATTTGCCGACGAGTTCGCCCGGTTGGCTGTCAGACATCACGCCTGCAAGCTCGAATGTGGGGTGCCCTACGATCAAGCGCAGCAACTCACCTGACACATAGCCAGTGCCGCCAAGCACCAAAGTGGGAATTCGCGCGCTCATTCGGTTTGGACGTTTTCCGGTTTGGTGGCGTGCGTCAACCCGAGCTTCTCGATCACTTTGTCGCCGAGCGCGGCGCCGGCCGAGAGCGCATTGAAGGCGGGCACCTTCAGTTGATCTTGGATGATCTGCACGCCGACCGCGTTATCGGTAGCCGGGCCCGTGATGACGATGGGGTCGATCTTGAAGCGCTGCCGCAGGATATCGACGCCACCGTACGCAGCGACCGGGTCGTTAGCCGAGAGCACGACGCCCGTGAGCGCCTTGCGAATATCCTCGCACTCCAGGATCGAATCGACGCCGTAGGTGCCTAACAAGCCGTCGCCGAGCTCGAACACAATCACGTCGGGCTTTTTGTCCGACAGTTCTGAGAGCATCGTGCGCGTCAGCGCAGGGCCGACTTTGCGCGTGGTCGAGACGACGCCGAAGTCGGTGAAAATGAGCGTGTTCCGCGCGCCCGAATCTTCGAACGCGAGGATGTCACGTCGCAGCGAGACGCCGGTGGCCTTGAACGCGTCGATCACGAGTCCGCGATGCCGCATGCGGCTGATGATCGCGGCCGCTGCCGCCGTCTTGCCGGCTTCCATGCACGTGCCGGCCAGCGCGACGACGGGAACACCGTGCGTATCGAGCGGCGCTTGGAAATCCAACTGTCGGTAGCCCACTCGCGCCGGCACACCGATGCGCTCGCCAAGGTACGGAAACTGCAGCACGACGCCGAGCACGCGGCAGTCGAACGGCTTGCCCTTGTCTGGGTTCACCGAGTCGCACACGCCGAGTACGCCGCCGATGTTGAGCATTTGGATCACATCGCCCGCTTGTACTTTTTCCGGCACATGCCCGGAGTAGCCAAACAAGGCTTTGCGATGCCCCAACGCGCCGACGACGATGTCGCCCTTCACGACTTTCGCCATGCGGCCGCTCGTGAGCTCCAGCGTGTTGTAGGTCGACTTGTTAGTGAGTACCTCGACGACTACGACGACACCTTCCTCGGCCGGAATGTTGTCGGTGGCGATCCGGACCTCGTTGCCGAGGCCGCATGCCTGCGTGACCGAGGCCACTTTATCGACGACGACGCTACGCATGGATTCAATGACTCCCAGAGGTGCGGCCGGCGCGCGCATGGAACATGCCGGACAAGGCAACGATCTTTGAGAAGCCGAGGGCATCGGTGGCGGTCCACTCGCCCGCGGCTTCGCCGTATACGCCCTTCGACGCGGCCATCAGCGAGTAGGGCGACTCGACGCCTTCGATGAACAGACTGCCGGGGCGGAACAGCACGTGCACGACGCCCGTGACGCGCTCTTGCGATGAGAGAAACAGCGCCTCGATGTCGCGGCAGACGGGGTCTAACAACTGGCCTTCGTGCACCCAATCGCCGTACGGCCCCGCGAGAGATTCCTTGATGCGTTGCTGACGACCGGTCAGCACGAGCTTCTCGAGCTCGCGATGCGCAACCAGCAGTGTTTCGGCGGCGGGCGCTTCGAATGCGACGCGGCCTTTGGTGCCGATGATCGTGTCGCCCAAGTGAATACCGCGGCCAATGCCGTACGGTGCCGCCAGTGTCTCGAGCCGCTCGATCGTCTCGACAGCCGACAGCGTTTGGCCGTCGAGGCCACACGGACGGCCCTTGTCAAAATGCAGCGTGTGCTTCGCGGGCGCGCGTGGCTTCGAAAAAGCATCTTTCGAGAGCACCCACGCATCGTCGGGGATACTGCCGGTGGAGGTGAGTGTTTCCTTACCGCCGATCGTGACACCCCACAGACCGCGATTGACCGAGTAAGCCGCACCAAACGGCGGCACCGGTAGCTTGCGCGATTGCAGATAGTCGAGCTCCTCTTGGCGCTTGAAGGCGCGATCACGCACGGGCGCAATCACTTCGAGCTCGGGCGCGAGCGTGCGCAGCGCCACTTCAAACCGCACCTGATCGTTCCCGGCCGCGGTGCAGCCATGTGCGATCGAGTTCGTGCCGAGTTTGCGCGCCATCAAGGCGATAGTCTGCGCTTGCATCACGCGCTCGGCGCCGACACAGAGCGGATAGAGTTGTCCGCGACGCACATTGCCCATCACCAGAAAGCGCAACACTTGCTCGAAGTAGTCAGCCCGCGCATCCACTTGATGATGCTCGACGGCGCCGAGCGCCAAGGCACGCTCGCGTAGCTGCGCAGCAGCAGCAGCATCGATGCCGCCCGTGTCCACTGTGACCGTGATGATGGGGCGCCCATAGTTCTCGGCCAGCCATGGCACGAGAAAGGACGTATCGAGGCCGCCCGAGTAGGCGAGCACGATGGGCTTTTGCCCCGTGAGGGGTCGAGAGGCGGCATTCATGGGGCAGTTAGACTCCGAAGGTACGGCGCAGCCGATCGAGTAGACGCGCTTGAGCGCGCGCATCGTCGGTTGCGATGAAAAGGGTGTCGTCGCCCGAGACGGTGCCGACGACTTCCGGCCATTCCGCTTTGTCGATGGCTGCGGCGACGCTTTGTGCGGCACCGATCGTGCACTTCACGACAGTCAGAGACGGACCCGCCGTGCGCGCTTCGCGCACGAACTGCACCAGTGCACCGAAGTTTCCCTGCGTGCGTGCATCGAGTTCGGCATCGTCGCGCAGGACGTAACCGTCGCTAGCCTTCAACACGCCGAGCTCACGCAAGTCCCGGCTCACCGAACTCTGCGTGACGTCGTAGCCCTCGCGCTTCAGCAGCCGCACGAGCTCTTGTTGTTTGCGCACGGGCGCCTGCCGCAACAGGCGCACGATGGTCGTGCGGCGTGCGTCGCGGTGGTGGTCGATCAACATGTGCCGGATTCGCTGTGCATAAACTTGCAGAGATTCTGCATAAAAATGCAAACGCTGTCAAGAGTATGCCGCGGGCGACCGCGGCTGCGGCGCACGAACTGTGAAGCAGTACAGGAGCAGGCGCGGCGCAGCCGCGCCGAACGTCAGGCGGTGATGCCGCGCAGCAGGCTATAGGCGCCGAACAACAGCAAACCAAACACCACGAGCAGCATGCCGTTGAAGGCGAACTTCACGACCTTGTAGAGCTTGCGGTTGGTTTTCTTGAGTTGTTTGGAGCGCTCGAAGAACGGCGCGATGCCCGAGTACACGCGATTTGCGAAGCCGCGCTTGTCACCCTCGAGATTCGGCACGACTGTGAGGCCGGCCAAGCCGCGGTAGAAGAAATTGACGATCGAGCCGAAGATGCTCAGCGGGCGTTCGACGTCGAGCATCAAGATCAAGCGCGGCGTGTTGGTGTCGTTGCGCGCGAAATGCAGGTAGGTGATGTCGAACAGGGCGGCCTCGCCGTCGCGCCACGAGTGCACCTGGCCATCGACATTGATGAAGCAGCGATCATCGTTCGGGGTCGACAAACCCAAGTGATAGCGCAGCGACACGGCAATCGGATCGAGGTGGCGCGTCAGTTGTGAGCCCGGCGGCAACAGTGAAAACATCGCGCCGTTCACCGTCTTGAGGTCTTTCAAGATCTCGACCGTTTTCGGGCAGAGATTCTTGGCCGACTCATGCGTATGGCCGTACCAACGCAGGTAGAACTTGCTCCAGCCATACTTATAAAAGGTGCGGAAGCCGACGTCGAAGTACGCGCCCGATTTCGTATCCGAGGTCTTGTTGAAGTAACCCCCTTCGTACAAGCGCATGGCTTCGTCGCGGATGGTGGTCCAGTTCTGCTGCACGGAGGCGAGTTCTGGGAACTCCTTGAGATCCATGAACACGCGTTGGCCGCGCTTCTGCGTGAACAGATACAGCAGGCAGTTGAGGGGCGCGAAAATCGGCCAGCCGTGGCGGATGTATTCGCGGACACCGTCGTAGCGCAACGCGCCACGGTAACGAAACACGTAGACCAGTGAAGCGGCGACGAACAGCGCCGCGGCGACCACAAAGAGCGTCACGCACCCCTCCAGGGATCGAGCCAAGCCAATGGGGCGCGAGAATGCTCTGTTTCCAGGCTTCTGTCGAGGCGAACAACCCCGTATTGGCCAGCCGTCACAGCTTCTCGAGCATGCGTTTCAGGGCGAAATGGCGGTAGCTATCGTGCGCAAGGCGTCCAAGTTCGCGCTGCGAAAGCCGTCGCGAGGCGTCCAGGGCAATCCAGCCGTGGTGCCCGAGATACGCAGGGATCTCGAACCGCGGGTCGTCAGTGAGCCAGGACTGGGCCTCCCGACCCACCCAAAAGGCAACCCGCCAACGCCCGTCGTAGCAAAACGCCTGCGCGAAGACTCGCTTTCCGGCCCGCCAGACGGGCTGGCCGAATTGGGTGGCCTCGCTGGTTTCGGGTAGCGCAAGGCAGACCTTGCGCATGGCGGCGAGCACGCGGCGGCCCGCGGGTGTGTTGCGTGGGTCGACATCGGCGGCGCTCGTGCGTCGGCGCGGTGCTGGAACGGTCGGTGTTGCGCCGAGCTGGGTCGTTAGCCGCGCAGGGGCCGTATGTTCGTAGGCCATGCGCACGAGCTCTGCGACGCGCGACCACGCCAGTGAGCCGTCGACACGCACGCCGAGCCAACCTCGCGGCCCCACGTAGGGTGGCACGAAAAAATGCTGCGGTTCGCGCGCGACGTAATCGCGTTGTACGCCGCGCGGCATGTTGAGCCACAGCGCGATTCGGCCATCGCCATGATGATTCACCGCATAGGTGGCGAATACCTTGCCTTTGCGAATGCGGTAGTTAGGCGCGCCGTGCGAGACAAATGCCTCGGTCTCAGGGAACGCGACACACAGTGCGCGAATGCTGTCGGCAAGCGTGTCAGGGGTTCGGCGCGGCAAGTGACGGCTCCACGGCCTGGGCAGACGGTATGGCCCATAGTATGCGCCAACTCGAAGCGGCGTAGCTTTCAGGCATACTCGCGAGCACGTCGTTCGTGCCTCGCTCACCTTGCCATGAAGTCCTACGTACTGCGTCCCACACGAGTCCTCACCCCGCAGGGGTTCGAGTCCGATCGCTGCGTCGTCGTGGAGGGCGCGGAAATTCGAGCGGTGGTACCCGCTGGGGAATGTCCGAGCGGACTCGAGCAGCTCGAGTTGTTAGGCGATCTGGTGCCCGGCTTCGTCGACCTGCAAGTAAATGGCGGCGGGGGTTTGCTGTTCAACGACTCGCCGACCGTGGCCGGCATCGAAGCGATCGGGCGCGCCCATCGCCGTTTTGGCACGACGGCCTTCTTGCCGACGTTGATCTCGGACGATCTTGCTGTCGTCGAGCGCGCGATGCGTGCCGTCGAGCAAGCGATCGAGCGTGGTGTGCCGGGCGTGCTTGGCATCCATATCGAAGGGCCATTTCTCAATGCCGCGAAACGCGGCATTCACGACGCCGGCAAACTGCGCACCCTCGACGCGAACGCGCTCGAGTTGCTGACCTCGCTGCGGCGTGGTGTCACGCTCGTCACCTTGGCACCGGAACTCGCGCCGCCGGGGGCCGTGCAATCGCTGACGCAGCACGGTGTGGTAGTCGCGGCGGGCCACACGGCTGCCAGTTACGAGCAGATGGCGGCGAGTCTCGTCGAAGGGCTCGCTGGCTTCACCCATCTCTATAACGCGATGTCGCCGTTGATGGCGCGTGCGCCGGGTGCTGTCGGTGCCGCACTCGATGCGCCGCAGGCTTGGGTTGGAGTTATTTGCGACGGGCACCATGTTCACCCCGCCGCAATGCGCGTCGCGTTAGCGGCGAAAGGCCCGGATCGATTCGTGTTAGTGACGGACGCAATGCCACCGGTCGGTTCTGTGCTGTCGGAGTTCATGTTGGGTGGGCGGCGCATCCTCGTCGAACAGGGCCGATGCGCCGCGGTGGATGGCACACTCGCAGGCTCGACGCTCGACATGGCCACTGCGGTGCGTAACGCGATGCACTACTTGAGCATCGATCTTGCGACCAGTGTGCGGCTGGCATCGCGTTCACCTGCACTCGCGCTGCGGCTCGAGCGTTCGCTAGGCGAGATCCGCGCAGGCTTGCGCGCCGATTTCGTACTCCTCGACGCCGAGGCGCGAGTCGTTAGTACTTGGATCGGCGGCGCCGCGCTACGCGCGTAACATCCAGCCGCGCCGTGCCAAGGGCGCGAGCAACGCGATACAGATCGCCGAGGCGAGCACGGCGAATCCCAAAGAAGCCCAGCTCGGCGATAGGCCGACGGCTTCGAGCCCGTGGAAGCCATGCTCCCAAATGCGTACACCGTCGGACAACTTGCGGACGAGTACCGCGATTACTAACAACTGCAACACATAGAGCGTCAGCGCCGTGCGGCCGAGGAATGCGACGCCACGTGCGAGCGACGAGCGCCTGACGTGCGGCCACAAGCCACGCAGCAGCGCCCACGAGCCGAGCGCGAGCCCCGCGGTGACGAGCGCGAAGCTCGGCGTCCACAGGGCTTTGTTGAGCGGAATGCTGAAAGCCACGGCAATTCCGGCGATGGCCAATGCTGCCGCAACGATACCGAGCTCGAGGCCTGTCCCGCCGCGGCGCGCGGCGAGCCAGCGGGCGGTGGCGACCCCGATCAACCCGGAAGCGATCGCCGACAGCGTCGACAGCACACCCTCGGGGTCGTACGTGCCGCGCAACGCGCGGCCCGGCAGAGCGACTTGATCGAGCCAGCCTGCCAGACCGCCGCCCGGCGCGAGACTGATCGTCGTCGATCCCGGTGCAGGTAAGAACAGCAGCACTGCATGCGCTGCTAACAATACGGCAGCGGTCAGAGCAGCGAGCCGAAAGCCGGGACGCGCGATCGCGACGGCAGCGCAGACGAGATACACCAGCGCGATACGTTGCAAGACGCCCGTGAGTCGCAAGTCCGAGAACACGCTGGGTCGTATGAGCCACGTGAGCGCGATGCCGATCAGCATCAGCAGCACCGTCCGCCGCAGGATGCGGGACCCAGTTGAGCTGGACTCGCGATCGTGGGCGAGCGGTATGGCGAGGCCCACGACGACCAAGAAGAACGGGAACACCAAATCCGCCGGTGTCAGTCCATGCCAGTCCGCGTGGACGAACGCGGGAAAACTCGCGGCTGCTGAACCTTGCAAGTTCACGAGCCCCATGCCGAGCACGGTGAGGCCGCGCAGCGCATCGAGCGAGTCGTCGCGCTCGCTCACGTGTCCGCCACATCGGTGAGGCGCGATACGAAGTCGTAACGATCGCCGCGGTAGGCGGAGCGAGTGAGTTCGACGGCTGTGCCATCGGCCAGATACGTACGGCGCTCGATGCGCAGAATTTCGCTACCTTCTTTGATCGACAGCAGCCCCGCCTCGACCGACGTTGCGAGCGAGGCGCGCAGACGTTGCTGGCCGCGAACGGGTCGATGGCCTTTCACGTCGAGCGCCGCATACAGCGACTGCCCGATTTGATCGAGCGGCGGGAGGAGCTGCGCGGGGAGCACGGCATGTTCGATCGCTAGGGGCTCGCGATTTGCGAGCCGCACCCGTCCGAGGCGCGCGACCTCCGTCGTCGTCGAGATCTGCAAGATCGTGGCCTCTTCCTCGGTCGGTAGCGACAAGGACTTCACCAACCAAATCGAGCCCGCAGCGACTCCGCGGTTGGCTGCGTCGGCCGTGAAGCCCGTGAGATTGCTGCCGGGCTGTTCAATCCGCGGCGCGAGATAGGTACCCGAGCCGTGGCGACGCTGCAGCAGCCCCTCGTCGACGAGCTGTTCGATCGCCTTGCGGATCGTCACCCGCGAGGCGCCCGTCATGGCGCAAAGCGTTCGCTCGGACGGCAAGGCGCCCCCGCGTTCGAGCTCGCCCGTTTCGATCAGATGCCGCAGGTTGTTAGCCAGTTGAATATAGAGCGGCGTATCGTCTTTGCGGTTCGGAGTCAGATTGCGAGTGATCATCGGTCGCCCCCAGTCGCGGCGCCGCGTTCCAGCGCGGCGAGGGCCCGGCGCAGATCATCGCTTTCACTGGCAAGCAAAGCTTTGCCCGTGTCGAGCGCGACACCGCGTGCGAGTAGCACCGCCAGCTTGATGTTGCCACTCGCGCGCTCGAGTGCCGCAGCAGCAACGTCCTCGGCTACTGCCGCGAGATCGGCGACCATCGCCACCGCGCGCGTCCGCAGCTTGCGATTCGATACGCGCATACTCACCATGCGGCCGCGGTATACGCGACCGAGCTGCAGCATCACAGCGGTCGAGAAGAGATTCAGCGCCACCTTCTGCGCCGTGCCCGCTTTCATACGCGTGGAGCCCGCGACGAACTCGGCGCCGGTGTCGATCCACACCGGATGCTCGGCAATGTCGAGCAGCGGTGTCGACGCGTTACTGGCGATGCCGATCGTGAGCGCCCCCACCTCGCGAGCGTAACGCAGCGCGCCCACGGTGTACGGCGTGCGGCCACTCGCCGCGACACCGATCACGACATCTTGCGCACTGAGCGCCGCACCGCGCAGCGCCTCCGCACCCGCGGCAGCGTCGTCCTCCGCGCCCTCGACACTCGCTAACAACGCACGCTCGCCGCCTGCGAGTGCATACACAGTGCGGTCTGCTCCCCAGTCGTAGGTCGGGCCGAGCTCAACACCATCTTGGATAGCCACGCGGCCCGACGTGCCCGCGCCGACGTATACCAATCGTCCCTGCGAGCCGCGCAGCCGTGCCGCTGCCGCATCCGCCGCGGCGGCCAGTTCTTTCACTCGCGCTTGGACGGCGGCCACGGCGGCGAGTTGCCCGTCGACCATCGCGCTGATCGCGTCCCTCGCCGACCACGTTTCGATGTCGGCGTACTGTGCACTCGTGGATTCGGTGGCCATTGCATCACCTCGCTCTGTCAAACACTGTTGTCGGCCGCACGCTTGACGGGTTGTTGGCCGGCTACACACACGCAAAACGCCACCGCCGTACCGATGCATAGCTGCCATGGAAACGCGATGGTCTTGATCTCCGGTGGCCAGCCGAGCGCATCGACGACATAAGCCTGCATCAGCAAGATCGTGCAGAAGCCTGCGAGGAGCGCAGCGATGACCGAACGGGTGGAGCCGCGCCGGGTGAACACGGCCGTGAAGTACACGCCTAACAACCCAGCATAGGCAAACGTCATGACGGCTAACGCAAACTCGAGCAGCGGCAGTTCGCTGTAGCGTTGCCAGTAAAAGCACACGATCGACATCGCAAACAGCACGGCAGCGACGATCGCCATCGCCACCCGCCCAGCGTTGACGAAATGCGACTCGGGGCGCGGACCAATCCACGGACGATAGAAGTCTTGGATGATCACCGAGGCCATGGAGTTGAGGCCGGAATTGATGGTCGAGACGGCGGCGGCAATGACGCCGACCGTCACCAAGCCGCGCAGCCCCGGCGGAATCTCCGTCAAGATGAAATGCATGAAGACCGTGATCGACTGCCCATCGAAGGTGCGCGCGACGGTGCCGCCTGCGGCCGTTTGCATGAGATCCGGGCGCTCATAAAAGATGTGAAGCAGCATCCCGATTGAGACGAAAAGGAAGATGATCGGGATGGCCGCGACCGCCGACAGATAGAGCGCGTGGCCGCCCGCGCGCGCATCGCGGCACGCGAGCAGGCGTTGTGTCGTGTCTTGATCCATTCCGTAATTCGCGGTGTAGATCAGGAACATGCCGGTCACGATGGCAAACACCGTGAAGGGCTCGCGCCAGTCGAGCCGCCAGTCTAACCACTGCAGTTTGTTAGCACCGGTCGGCGATTCCGCCAGTGCCGCCAGGATTTCGCTCCCAGAGGCTGGAATCCAATTCCACAACAACACCAGCACCGCGAGCGCAGCGCCGACGTAAATGACGAACTGGATGAAGTCGCTCCAAATGATCGAGCGCAAGCCGCCGAAGAACGTAAACGCAAAGCCGGCGACCATCAACGCGGCCGACGACCATACGATGCCGCTCGGCGTAACTTCGCTGAACAGCATCATCGACATCGCGATCGCCGCGAGAAAAATGCGCGCACTGCCAGCGAGCACTCGGCCGATCAAATACATCGCACCGGCCGCGCGCATCGCAGTGGCGTCATAGCGCGCGCCCAACAGCTCGTACACCGTCGTCGCCTTCAGCGCATAGAAGCGCGGCACCAATACGTGGGTGACGAACAGCGCAGCTAACAAGCCGCCCGCGTAGGTGCTGAGATAGGTGTAGCTGCCACGAAAGCCGTAGTCGGGCACGCCGAGAAACGTGGCAGCACTCTGCGTCGTGGCGAGGACCGATACCGCCACGAGCCATGGACGAGTGGTATTACCCGCAAGAAAGAAGTCGCGCGCGGTCCGTGCCTCAAAACGCGTGAACCAAATCCCGGTGACGACCAACAGCGCAAAATACAGCGCGACGATCGTCCAATCGAGTGCGGTGAACTGTGCCGGCATGGATTGCTCGGCGACATCATAGCGCTACCACTTGTAATACCAAATGAGCACCATCGGGCGGTGGCAGTAAGACCACAAGCCTATGCGTTGCGAGTATGCTTGCGGGCACGGACGGGCAAAGCGGACATCCATGGAGTACTTCCTCGGCATCGATGCCGGCGGCACACACACACGAACGCGACTCGTCGCCGCCGATGGCCAAGTAATCGGCCTCGGAGAAGCCGGGCCTGCGAACACGCGCATCGGGCTCGATAACGCGATTCGAGCGATCGAAGAGGCTTGCGCTGCGGCGATCCAAAGCGCCGGTCTCAATGAGGCGCAGGTCGGCATGATTCGCGCGGGCTTGGGAATTGCGGGCCTCAATCGGCGCGGTGTGTTGCAAGGCCTGCGCGCGTATCCGTTTCCGTTCGGCTCCCTCGCCATCGCAAGCGATGCGGCCATCGCTTGTATTGGCGCACACGCGGGCGAGGACGGCGGCATCGTGATCGTCGGAACAGGCAGCATTGGCTTTGCGCGGGTGCGCGACGAGACGATCACGGTCGGCGGTTACGGTTTCCCGGTGTCGGACGAAGGTAGCGGTGCCGACCTCGGCTTGCGCGCGATCCGTCGCTCTTTATGGGCGCGCGATGGACGCGCGCCGCACAGTCCGATGACCCAAGAAGTGCTCGATCGCTTCTCAGGTTCGGCAGGCGAGATCGTCGCCTGGATGGATAAAGCCACGCCCACGGCTTACGCCACGTTTGCGCCACTCGTGATGGATCACGCGGATCGCGGCGACCCCGTCGCCGAGCCGATCGTGCAGGAATCGGCGTTGCAGATCGATCGGCTCATTCGCGTGTTACTCGAACGCGGTGCACCGCATGTCTGTTTGATGGGTGGATTATCGACGCGCATGATCGAGTGGATTGCAGCGGGGTTGCGCAAGCGCTTGCGCGAACCGCGCGGCGATTCGCTCGATGGGGGTGTGTGGCTTGCGCGAATGCGTGGCTCGCCACCTGGCAAAGCGTAGTCGGCGAGTCGCGGCTCGAACGAGAGGTGTCTCATGTCTGATCCAGTGCTGTATTCCGTTGCGAAAGGCGTGGCGTCGATTACGCTGAATCGCCCTGATGCGTTGAACGCGTTTACCAAGCCCTTTGGAAATGCGTTGCGTATGGCGTTAGCTCGCGCAGCGGAGGATGCGACGATCAAGGCCGTCGTGCTCGCCGCCAACGGCCGCGGCTTCAGCGCAGGCGCGGAACTGAAAGGGCAGTTCCCCTCGAGCGCCGAAACGCTTGCGCATCTCGAAGAGGAGTACGCGCCGGGGATCAAGTTGATCGGTGACATGCCAAAGCCCGTCGTCGTCGCGGTCGAGGGCTTCGCAACCGGGATCGGTGCGTCCTACGTGCTGGCGTGCGACATCGTGTTGTTAGGCGAGAATGCATTTTTGCAAGTACCGTTCAGCCGAATCGGGCTCGTTCCCGACGGCGGGATGTGCTGGCAGTTGGCGACGCGCCTTGGGCACCGCCTCGCGTTCGAGATTGCCATGTCGGGCGAGCGCTTATCGGCCGAGCGCTGCGTGCATCTCGGGCTGGCTAACAAGGTGGTGCCCGATGGCATGACATTCGCGCATGCCGAGGAGATCGCCGATCGGCTCGCGGCGGCCGCCCCGCTTGCGCTCGCGGGCACGAAGCAACTGCTGCGCAACGCGGCTGCTCTAGGGCTCGACGCGACGATGCATGCCGAGGCGGTGCGGCAAGCCGCGTGTATCGACAGCAAGGATTTTCGCGAAGGCGTGCAAGCGTTTCTCGAGAAACGGGCCCCGCGTTTCACCGGTCGTTAGCGTGCGCTGCGGAACGTGAGGTTGTAGCGTAGCGCGCCCACGAGCGCATGTTGTCCAGCGCGTAGCGGCCGTACGGCGTGATAGCGCAAGCGGGCTGCGCCACCCCACACGAGCACGTCGCCGCTCTCGAGTAGCAGCGGCGTGCCCCGGCCGCCGCGCTCGAGTCCATAGAACACGAAAGTCGCCGGCAGGCCGAGCGAGACAGAGACGATCGGCTGCGCGAAGTTCTCTTCGTCGGCATCGCGATGCGCACCCATCCGCGCGCCGGGCACGTAACGATTGATCAAACACGCGTCGGGCTCGAACTGAGCGAAGCCCCCGGCCGCCGCTGCGCGCTGGGCGAGTTCGAGAAACGCGGGCGGCATCGCTGGCCATGGCCGCTCGGAAAGCGGATCGCGCGTGGCGTAACGGTAGCCCTGGCGGTCGCTGACCCATCCGAGGGGCCCGCAGTTGGTCATCGCGACAGACATCGTGCCGCCACCTGGCGTGGTGAGATGGCGAAAGGGCGCCACTCGCTCGATGTTCGCGATCTCTCCTAACAACGGTTCTACCGACGCGAAGCCGCGTAACCACGTGATGCCAGGTTCGAGGGGACGGATGTCGGCCGTGGCGCGCTCGGCGAACGGCAAGGCGAGAGTCATGGCGTCAGTTGCGCTCGATGGTGTACACGAGGTCGGCGCTACGCTCCTTGCCGGCCTCGGTCTTGACGGTCCATTTGTCATTGATCGTGTAGCGCATCTTGATCGTATTGATCGACTCCGTCAGCGAGATGCCATAGCTCACGTAGAGGCGCGGCGAGAGATACTTGCCAAGCACCAACGAGGTTTCGTTATCGAGATTCGATTCGATACTCACGTCCTCGATACCCACGCGCGAACCGATCTGTTGCGCGAGCAGTGCTGCGCCTTGGCCAATCAATTCATTGCGCGCGCCGGGGGTCCCTTGGCGATTGGTGGCTTGCGCGGTTTCGAGCGTGCCACCGGCCAGGATCAAGGACACGATCTGCGACTGCGGAATCGCGGGCTCTGAAAAGAATGTTAGCCGCGGTTGGCGCAGTGTGCCGCGGACGTTCACGCCCGCGACGACATCCGGAAAGTTCTTCACGGCGCGAATGTCGATCGCCGGATCGCCGAGCAAGCCGCCGCTGAAGATCAGCCGGCCGCGCTGGATATCGAGCTTGCGGCCGTATGCCGCGTACTTGCCTTCCTCCACTTGCAACTCGCCGATCGCGCGGCTGACATCGTCCGGCGTGGTACGTGCCGTGATGCTGCCCGTGATACGCCCGGAGAGGCCCGTGGTGTCGATCGTGACTTTGTCGCCGAGCGTCATCTTGATCTGGCTCGACACTTCGAACCGCTTGCTCGGATCGGTGGGCTTTGCGCCCACGATGACTTCATCGGACGAGGACAGCACTGCGCCCGAGAGATCGGCCGGCGCGATATTCGCATACGGGAGTTTCACTTCGCCGACGACCATGATCTTGCGGCCATCGATGCGAAACTCGAGGTCGGGCGAGGCGTCGATGCGCGCCTCCGGCACGTTCACGACTCGCAGGTTTTCGCCTTGCAGCCGCAGCGTGCCGTACGGCAATCCCTCGCGCCATTCGATGCTGCCGTTGCTCGCGAGCTTGCCGCCACCGGCAAGGCCTGTGCTCTTGAAATCCAAGTTGTTAGCAATGAGCCGCGCTTCGAGATCGAGCGCACGGAGCGCCAAATTCACTTGGTAAAAATCGAGTTCGCCCGCTTGGAGACGCAGGACGCCGCTCAGCTCTGGAGCAGCGACGGTACCCGCCAGCACGATGTCGGCATCGAACTGTCCGGCCGCGCGGTCGATCTCTGGCACATACAATGAGACGAACCCCAGCTCGGCCGTCGCGGCGCGCAGCTCGCCGCGCAGCGGCCAGTTACGCGGATCGTTGCCCTGACGCTCGGCGCGTGCGCTCCCGACGAGCGTCGCGCGGTTGGGCGCGTCGAGTTTCACCTCGCCATTGAGCGTCGTCGCATCGGCCTTCACCGCCACGAGTCCGGTGCCGATGCGCAACACGTCGACGCGTCCACTCGCGAGTCGATGGCGCAAAGCTGCGTCGGACAACTCGGCGCGCAATTGTCCTTGCCACGGTGCATCGCGTGCTGCGCCAGCGTTAGCCGCGATATCCAGTGTGCCCTCGTATTGCACGTCGGGCGTGAGGCCCGCCGTGAGTGCGGTGATCGGCAGGTCGTCCGCCGAGACGCGTGCAGTCCACGCGACGCTGTCGAACGCGCCCGCGCCGCAAAGGCGCGCGGCCTCACCTTTGAGGCACAGCTCGTCGATCTTGGCGCTCGTCGCCGTCGCCGCCATTGCGACTGGCGCTTCGAGGCGCAGCTTGATGCGCTCGCCGTCTTCGATGTCGAGGCTACGCAACGTGCCTGACCACGTGCCTTTCTCGAACGTGCCGACCGCACGCGAGCCAAATCGAACCTTGGCCGCACGCCCATCGAGCGTCACGGTGTGCTCGCGAGTCGAACCGTCGAGCGTGAGTGAGACGCGGTTCACCGTGCGCTCACTGAACAAGACATCGGTCGCGGTGATGTCAGCGCGCGAGGGGCGCGCGCCTTGCCAGTCGAGATCGACATCGGCATCGATCGAGCCGATCTTCACGCCCTCGTAGTCGATCGACGACCCGTTCGCGACGAAGCGCACGATCGGCGCAGCTTCGGTGCCGCTCCATGCGCCGCTCGCCCGCAGCTTGCCGCGCGCACCTTCGGCGAACAGCGCTAAATTGTCCGCCTCAATCGAGAAGCGCAGGTCGGGAGTACTCGACAAGCGCCCATCGAGCGCGAGCCGCGTATTGCCCGCTTGGAAACGTACCGCATCGAATTTCCAGGCGTCGTCGCGCAACTCGAATTTGCCGCTGCCACGTGCGGCGTTGCCGCGCAACTTGCCTGTCAGTGCACGTATCTCGGCCGTGATCACTCCGTCTTGGCCAAACGGCGCACCTTGCGCCGTGACATCGAAATCGAGCGAACCCGGGAAGCCGGGGCGCAGCGTCGCCGGGTTCAGTTTCGTGACACGGCCCGCAAGTTGCCATTGCTCAGCCGGCTGCCATGCGGCTTCGCCAGCGAGCTTCGCCGAGCCTCCTAACAATTCGAGTTCGAGCGAGTCGACCGTGAAACGGTCCTTCGCGAGGCGGCCTTTGGCGACAAACGGCATGGCGGGCAGCTCTGGGACTAACAAGTCACCCCGCGCTTCAGCGGCGTACGGCCACACGCCGGCCAGCGTGAAGTTGCCGCGCGTGCTCCGAAACACCTCCGCAGCCCCCGTCCACGGCCAACGGAAGCCTTGCCATTGGCCAGTGAGACCGAGACGCGGACCCCCGGGCTCGATTGCGATGTCGCCATTGCCTGTGATCAGCGTTCCGGTACCGCGGTGCCGAATGGCAATCTTGCGCGCGGTGAGCAGCCGATCCGCGAAGGCACCTTCGAACTCGGTCTCGAACGCTCCGGCTCGCAGCGCTGCGGGGGTGAGTGGCCCACGCAGAAAGAAACCGTTGGCATCCCCACCGATGCGAACTTTCCCCGAAATGATGCCGAGCGCATCACCAGCGCCAAAGCGCGTGAGGTCGAGGTCTTTGAGTGTGGCGTCGGCAGACCAATTCCACCGAGTCGTTAGCGTGTCGGCCGAGCCGGCAACCGTCGCCCGGAACGGCGCATCCAGCGCTCCTGTGAAGGGCAGCTTGAGCAGGTCGCCTTTGAATTGCGCGACCGCGCGCCACTCCGGCTGATCGTCGAAGGTCAGTCGGAAGCGGCCTTCGCCCTCGAGTTGCATCGGATCGCCGGCTCGTAAGGTGCCGATCGCTTCGACGAAGACGTTGTTCCATTGCCCTGAGGAGTCGAAGAACTGAATGGTCTTGTGGCGCGCCACACCCGAGGCGCTGACATTGCGGAACACCTGCGCTTTGCCACTCGGCGCGACGATGGTGGCCTCGCGCACGTTGACGCGGTCACCGCGAATCGACAGCAAGCGTGGCAGGAAGCGCGGCTCGTATTTCGGCGGCGGCATCGTCCGCGGTCGCACTTCGATCAGCGCGCGATCGATATCGAGTCGGCTCGAGTTGATGCGTTGCCACACGAGTGGCAGGAGCGACACTTCTGCCCGAATCTTCTCGAAGCGCAGATGCGAGCGCGGATGCTCGATCTCGAGCAGCTCCACCTCGAGGCCACTCGCGAGCGTCCCTTTGACGCCTTCGAAGTGAAGCTCCGTTCGACCGATCTTCGCCGGCAAACGCGCGAGCGCGAACTGCAAGCCACTTTCGGTATACGTGACCCAGCCTAACAACCCGAGCGCAAGCACGAGCACCGTCGCGATCGTGATGCCCGTCGAGATGAGGATCTTGCGCCGCATGAACGGTATGTGCCCTGCTACAGTTTCGGTGAGAAGTTGAGATGGAAGCGCGGGCCGGGCCGATCGCCACCCGGCGGCGACGTGATCGCTTGCGCGATATCGATACCGACCGTGACGACAGGCAAGCGGAAACGCAGGCCGATGCCGACGGATTGCTCCAGCGGATCGCCGAAGTCCTCGAACGCGTTGCCGATATCGTAGAAGGCGGCGACGGCGAAGTTGCGCGGGAGATCGCGGATCAACTCGACAGACCCGACCAGCAAATGCTTACCGCCTAACTTCTCGGTGCGAGGTGTGCAGGTGGGGCCGCCGGGCACCTGGTCTTCCGGCGGAATCGGATCGCAGATTTGTTGCCCTGTCACGGGATCGAGCACGGGTGTGACCGGCGATAGCTCATTGAAGCCGAAGCCGCGCACGCTACGATCGCCGCCCGCAAAGAACCGCTGCGAGCCGGGTAATTGGCTGAACCGCGCGACCAGCGTCGCGCCAAGTTCGCCGCGCACCAACACGTGCCAGTTTGCGCCCAGCTCGAATACGCGCTCCGATTGAGCTCGCAACTGCAGGAAGTCGGAGTCGGAGCCGAGCGCGCTGTGCGAGCCGCGTAACTCCACAAACAACTCGCGTCCCAGCAGCGACTCGCCCAGATAGCCGCGAGGGACTGCGGCAAAGCTAATGCCGGGAATCAGCAGCGTGTCCGTCACTTGGGTGGTGGTACTGTCGGTCGTGGTGCGCGTGACGAGCGCGAACAGTTCGCGCTGCCATAGCTGATTGCGACCGCGCACATGCGTGACGCTCGGCCGGAAGTCGAAGCTGCGTGTCGTGAGGTCGGCGAGTTCTTCGCGCCCGGCGTTCAACTCGAACGACAGCTTCTCCACCGCTGGATCGCCGATCGGGATCAGATAGCGTGTTTGCAGCGATTGCGACTCCGCTGCGGCCTTCAGTTCGGCGCGAAAGCGATGGCCGCTCCGGTTGACGCGCCGGTTGTCCCATGTGAGCGTGCCGCGCGCCTCGGTGTCGGTGCCATAGCCGACACCATACGAATAGCGATTCCGCCGGTTCGCTTGCGCACGAATGGACACGGGCACGATGTGCTCGTTGCGATCGCGCTCCTCAGGCAGCACTTCGACGGTGGAGAAGTACTGGCTGTCGTCGAGCGCGAACTGGGTGCGCAGCAGCTCCGTGGCGTCGAACAAATCGTCTTGCGCATAACGCATGTAGCGGCGCACGAGCGTCTCGTCGATGACATCCTGCTCGATGGTTGTTGCACCGAACCGATAGCGAACGCCAGTGTCGAGCTCGAGTGCGACGCTCGCGGTGTGCGTCGGCGGATCGACTAACAATTCATTCCGAACCAAGCGTGCGTCGAAGTAGCCGTAGGTCGCCGCAGCGCGCTGCAGGCTGCCTTTGAGTTGCTCGTAGGCGGCATGGTTGAGCTGATCGCCCGGCTTGATGGGCGCCGCGGCCACGATGCGCGTCAGCTTCTCGTCGACGCCGCCCGGGCCGGTGATCTTGACGTCGACCGTGTTGACGACGATCGGCGTGCCCGGTTCCACGTCGATCGTGACACGCCAGTCGCGCTCCGACGACGAAGGTCCGCGCGTGACCGTCGATTTCACGGTGGGCTCGTAATAGCCGAAGGGCTTCAAGGCGGCGCGCACTTCGCGATCGATCCGATTCTGCAAGCGCTCGATCGTCTCGGCGGACAGGTCGTCGGACTTCTTGTAACGCTCGAGCGACAAGAACACGAGCACGTTGTCCCGGATCGCATCGGGTACCCCACGTACCGTCACGGCGACATCGGCCCACGCCGCTGCACAGGCGCAGCTCGCAGCCAGCACGAAGCAGGCGCGAACGAGCGAAAAGCGGCGGCTGGGCATACGCCTCGGCATGGGTACTCAAGAACACCGGCGAAAGCTTGGAATTGTAGTAAGAGTCGCGCGGTATCGCCCAGGTTCCTTCAGCCTAGTGGCGGCCGCTGGCGTGTCATAACTCGAACCCGGTGTCCCCGATCGCTTGTCCTATCCGATCGAATCGCCGCTCGTGCACCCGCGCTTCGCCCGCATGCGTGACGGCGACGATGGTCGAGCAACGCGTTCCGTAGTTCTGGAAGTTGACGAACGGCGACGACAGCGCACGCTCCCATTCCGGGCTCAAGCCCGTCGTGGGCGGAGCGTGGTCCGTGGCGGGCTCACGATCGGCGAGCAACGCGAGCAGTGCCTCGGTATCGACGGCCTCCGAGGCGAGCAGAGTCGCGAAGCGCTCACGTACCTTGACGAGCTTTGGCCAAGGCGTGTCGAGCGCGTGGTTCGAAAGACCGTAGATGCCAGGCTCGAGTTCGCGGGCAAAGCGGTCGGCGCGGTTGCTGGCGTACCATAGCGAATCGCGATCGGCTAACAACAAGTTGAAGCCTGCGTAACCCGCGGCGTCGAGCTCGATCGATTCGAGATACGCAGCGGGCGTGGCTGCGGCGCTGAAATAAGCAGGGATCAGATGGCCGCGAGACGGTGCGCTGCGCCGTTGCCGTGCGAGTTCTCGGTAGTTAGTAACGACCCCGAGCCGATGTGCGCGATCGACGGCGAGCCAGGTGCCACCAGCCTGCACATCGCGGCCGCCGTACGTGTCGGGCGGGGCGTCCCAGCGCGCGAGCGGCAGGGCCGGGCGATCGTGGAATTCGTCGCGATTCGCCGCGAGTAACAACCGGTAGCGCGGATGGACACGCCAAGCGATGACGAGCAAGCACATACCGGAAACTCGTGCGCCGCGGGCGACTCAGCTTGCGATCGGGGCGTCGGTGCGTTTGCGCGCGAACAAGCGCCGCACGAGCTTCACGACGATCCAGCAAAACACAATGACGAATAACAGCGCCACGATCGGCGCAAACAACGCGAGCAGAGAAATGCCGAGCGCGCCGCCCAATTCGCCGGTCGCCACGACCGAGTTGCCGAGGCCGCCAGTCATTGCAGTGGACTTCGCGCGCAGCAAGGCAGTGGCGCCCTGCGTGAGGCTTGCCGCGCCGCCGCCAGCAATGATGGCCGTGGTCCACTTCACGATCGGCGGCAGGTCCGTCATGACGGCTGCGGCCACCACCGTGCCCGCGACCATCGCCGCAGGTGTGGCGAGCGTGTCGAGCAGGTTGTCGACGCCCGGGATGTAGTAAGCGAGTACTTCTGCTGTGGCCGCGACCCCGAGCATCACGACCGCGGGCAGTGTACCGAGCCAGGCGAAGCTGTCGCTCAGTGGCAGGTGGCCAAAATGCGCGGCGATGCTCGTCACGAGCAGCGGGAGAAACACGCGGAAGCCCACTGCTGCCGCAAGCCCGATGCCGAGCGCGACCGAGAGCAGCACCTGCCATTGCGAAATGTCGGTGGTCATAGCGCCAATAATGGGGGCCGCAGACCCCGTGTCAACCGCTGCGCTACCAACGCGCCCGATTGTTGAGCGCCGCGAGCGGAACGGTGGCGCCGGGATCAAACCAAGCTTCGATCAAGCGGAAGGAGATCGACGCGGGCGGCGGTAGTGTCGGTGTGCCGGCCGCAATGTCGGCCCGGCTGAACCAGCGCGCCTCTTCAAGCTCGCCGTCCACCTGCGTGATCTCGCTCGTCGCGGCCACGGCTTGAAAACCCAGCATCAGCGATGACGGGAAGGGCCACGGTTGTGACGACTGATAACTGACACTCGCGACGCGTACGCCGGTTTCTTCATACACCTCGCGGACGACCGCATCTTCCAAGCTCTCACCCGGCTCGACGAAACCGGCGATCGTCGAGAAGCGGCCGGGCGGCCAAGTGGCTTGACGGCCGAGTAATGCGTGCTCGCCTGAGGCGTCCGTCACCAGGACAATGATCGCCGGATCGATGCGCGGGAAGAAATCGTTGCCACACGCGGGCGCGGAGCAGCGCAGCACGTGGCCTGCGCGTGTCGGCTGCGTAGGTGAGCCGCATACGCCGCAAAAGCGATGGCGCATGCGCCAGTAGGCGAGGGCACGCGCGTAGGCTAACAACCCGGCGGAATCGCTCGGCAGCGTGGCTGCCAACGGTCGCAGCTCGGCGAGCGCTGCAGTGCGCGGCAACAAGTCGCGCCGCTCGTCGACGCGCTCGGGCGGCACATCGACGAGCACACAACGCGTGCCGCGAAACCAGCCGAGCAATGTCAGCGCGTCGTGGCTTGCCTCGGCGATCAACGCGTGATCGGCGCGCAAGAACGCGATCTCGGGCTCGGGCTCCGAGATAATGAGATGCGCAAGCCCACTGCCGACGACGAACAAGGTGTTGCTGTCGGCACGCGCTTCAAGATGCCAATCGGCAGCATCACGCACCTCGGCGCGGCGGTCGAGGTATGGGCCAGAGAAAGTGTTACGGGTCGCTGCTGTCATGGGCCTTGCCGGGCCCGCATTCTACGCGGATCGTGCGACAGGCGTGTGCCGGCCGCGCGTGGGCATGGGCTGCGCAATCTGTGCACGTGGGCGCGCGCAGCGTGACGCGATCTGCCACCAATAGCGCCGAGCAACTGTTGCACGCGTGCAAACGGAGTTCGTCGCCTTTGACCAGCGCGTGTACCAAGTGCACGGCGTGCTCGAAAGTGATTGCAGGCGAGGCGACGAGCGCGCGATAGGTTTCAAAGGCTTCGCACAGCACGGAACCGCGTGCCACGGAGGCGAACTCAGCGCCACCCTCTCGCTTTTGGGACGGCGCCGGCACGACTCCGTACAGGGCGAGGATGCTTGAGAGCACGGCCGTTTCGCGCCGCATGCTCGCTGAGCGCGTGAAAAAGCTCGCCTGACTCGGCGATTTACCGCGATGGCGCGCAACGCACGTCGGACCGGTCTCTTGCACGTAAGTGCGGTACAGCTTGCGAATCCGGTCGTCGGTGAGGCCGGTCCAGACGCGGATCGTGCGCGTGCGTGCTTCAAAATGAATGAAGCGTAACGCGAGTTCGATCCGCGAGCGGTCGCGCATGTAGCGGTCGTCTGAAATACGCATGGGTTCCCCTGTCGGTTTCGTTTTTTGGGAAAAATATCCCAAATACCGGTAGGCTGTGCAAGCGAGATTGCGCCACGATAACGACCGAATTCAGGGAGTAATGCCATGTCGGTCCAACGAGCGCTCGTTACCGAGCGCGCTCCGCTCGTCGAACTCAATCACGATTGTCTGTTAGCCCTGCGCACATTGGCGGCCGAAGGGCAGCCGGCGCGCGTCATGCCGCCGCTGATCACGGCGCTCAAGGCAGAATGGCTCGCGCTCGATAGCGCCGCGCTTGAGCGGCTGGCGGCGGCGCCGTTCACGTGGCTCGATGGCGGCTTACGCGCTGCTTCGGCGTGGTGGGTCGCGCAGCCTGCGGGTGTTCGCGACGCCGCGGGCACTCTCGACCCAGCATGCTTTGCGCCCGAGGCAGGCCGGGTGCTGATGCGTCGTTTGCTGGCCTACGGCTGGCATGTGGCGCGCGCGCAGCCGCGGCTCGCCCGGTTGATATTGGGCTGCGACGGTACGGCCGTCGCCGCACTGGCCGAGTGCTCTTTGGCGCGGCTCGACGCGATCGCCGATGCGCGCGGGCACGAACTTTCGGCACGCTGGGCGGGTCACATCGATTACTGGCGGCGGCTGTTGGTCGCTGCAGCGTCTGGATCTGAACCGCAGCTGAACGATCGTATTCAGAACGCTGTGCGACGCGTGGCAGCCGATGCGCTGCGGCCGTCGGCTAGCAACAGGTGAGATACACTGCGGCGCTCGGGGCCAGCGCAAGCCGAATGGAGTCATGCCATGGGTCATCGGAAGTTTTGGATCGCCGCCGCGGGTGTCGCTGCGTGGGTCGTTAGCGGTCTCGTCGCTGCGCAAGGCGTCACGGGCGTCAAGCAAGGTAAAGGTGGTAGTGCCGTGCAAGGTGCCGCGGGCACTGAGGGCAGTACCGACGCGGGTGGCATCGAAAAGTGCGACAAGCCAATGGGCGCCGTTGCTGTCGTCGAGCCGCAAGACTACGTGGTGCAGTCGCTTTACAGCTACGGTCTGCAGTCACCGACGGGGCTCATTCGCCTAATCATTCAGCAATCCAATTGCTTCATCGTCGTCGAGCGCGGCGTCGCCATGCAGAACACGATGCAGGAACGCGAACTGGCGGCCTCCGGCGAACTGCGCCAAGGCTCAAACATGGGCAAAGGCCAAATGGTTACGGCCGACTTCATTCTCACGCCGTCGGTCGTGTTCTCGGAAGACAACGCGGGTGGTGCCGGCGGCTTGATCGGTGGGCTCATCGGTAACCGCAATCCGCTCCTCGGCGCTCTGGCAGGCGGCCTGAAGTTCCAGGAAGCGCAAACGAGCATGTTGCTCGCCGACGCCCGTTCGAGCGTGCAGGTGGCCGCTGCCGAGGGCAGTGTGCGCAAAGCCGATCTCGGGCTCGCGGCCGTGCTTGGCCGTGGTGGTGGATGGGGCGGTGTCGGCGGCTATGTGAACACGAACGAAGGCAAGATCATCGCTGCGAGCTTCATCGACAACTACAACAATGTCGTGAAGGTTGTGCGCGGCGATCCGAGCCTGCAACGCAATGTGGGCACGCTACGTGAGGAAGCCGGCAAGCAAACTCTCGCGGGCGCCGTGTTTAACGAAGGCGACATCGTCACGCCTAAGATCGCGAACGTCAAAGTGCTCGCGGCACCTAACGACTCTGCCAATGCGGTGGCCACGGTGGGTAAGGGTGAGGAACTCGTCGTCATTGGTGCCGAGAAGAACGGCTATCTCAACGTGCAAGGCGCTAGCGCCGCAGGTTGGATCAAGAAGGTGCTGGTGAACCGGCAGTAGCCGGCCGCGCCCTCGTTAGGGCGTGCAACTCGTGGCGCCGCTCGCGTTTTCCCGCGTCGTGTATGACTTGACCGGCGTGATCGTGCGCGTGAGCGCGCCCGACGTTGCATCTGCCGTGTGCGTCCAATCGCTGATTCGCACCGTATCGCAAGCGCCGCTGGCGCCGCGTACCAACTGCGCGAGCCGGATCGTGTGGCGGATCTCGCTACCCGTTTGTGTTCCGGTGCTATTCGCTACGACGTAGTCCGAGTTGTTATAGAGCGTGAATTGCCACAAATACTCGGCGAGTGACTTCAGTGCGGCGGTGTCGAGCGGGCGCTGCCAGTACGTGCCCGCGGCGCCTTGCTCCTGGCGGACATCGGCGCTCGAGCGATCGAGGTAATCGCAGCGATAGAAGCGATGGCGCAGCAGCGCCGTGACGTCGGCACGCGGTACCCGCACGACTTCGAGATAACGCTCGTTGCCGTTCAGCTCGGTCATGTCCGAGTACTGGCCGTTCCAGGTAGCCACGCGCTCCGACCAGGCGATCGCCTCGGCCGTATCGTTCGTACACACTTCGAAATGCACCGGTGCGTTCGCGGCAGCCGCATCGACTTCGACATTCTTCAGATGTCGCGTGGCGATCATGCCCGTGACGTTCGCAGGGCGCGCTTCGACCGCAAAGCCTGACGGCGTGCGCTCGGTGCCCTTGTAGAGTCGTGTGGCGAGGGCAAGCTCTTCCACGGTGGGCGAGCTCGAGGTATTCGGATTGGAGTTACCGCTCGTGCTGCTACTGACTGGGTCGCTGCCCGTACCACCGCAACTCGTTAGTAAGTAGGTGGACAGCGCGGCCAACCACAGGCTGCGTGTCATCGCCGGGTGTCTCATAAATCGCAGCGTTGCCAGGTGTCGGATCTGAGTTGGACCCAGTCCGCACGCTCCTCGAGGCGTCCATGCTCGTCGTACTGCACGACGGTCAGCACCGGACGACCGCGTTCGCGCGAACGTTCGAGCGAGATCTCGGCGACGAACATCCACGTCAGACGATCGTCGGTGAACGCGCGCCAGACATAGCCGCCGTGCTCCGCTTTGAGCGCCACGCTCGCAAGCGCCGGCGTCATTTCGCGGTGACGGATCAAGCGGCGGCTGTCGCGCGGGAGCCGCGCTTGGCGTTGGACGAAGTTTTCGAGCAATTCTTCCCCGTTGCTCGGGTGCTGAATTGCGCGCAAGCGCATCGTGTCCATCGCCAGACAGGTCCTCGCGTTCATGAAGAGGGAGCCGGCGGCAACGCACGAGTACCCGCGAGAGAGGAGTACCGTCGGTCGATTGCAGGTGTCACGCACGCTGCCGCCAGCACAGGATCGGCATCGTTGAGGCTCTGCGCCGCAATCACGCCGTTGAGGGATGCATCGGCGGGCGCGGGATTCCTTTGAGGGATTTCGGACTCAAGTGTGACGTACGTCGCGCTCGAGGTGAGGTGGCTGGCAACCGCATGCCGCGGTCGCGGCGGTGCACGCGGCACCGCGGGCGGAAATCAGGCTTCGACGCTGAGCCGAGCGCCCGATTGCGGACTGGCTGGCTTGCTGCCCGGGCCGTAGAGCGGCGCGGCGGTCGGGCCGGACAGCACGCCCAGTAAGCCTTCGATGCGCGCCATGCGCGCGGCGACTAGCGCCGCGTTGCGGTCGTTGCTTGCGCGGCAACGTTCCGCGAGAGATACGCATTCTTGATAGTAGTTAGCGAGCTTGTGCTTTGGGTCGCACCACTCGAGCAATTGCGCGAGGCCGCGCAGGTCGGCCGCGAACCCGTGCAAGCTGCACGTCGCGCGGCGCTCATCTTCGATTCTCAGCAGTCGCACCATGTGCAACTGACGCGTGTCAGCCGCAGCCTCGAGGGCTGCCAAATCGCGCGCCGCCAACGCTTCGTGCTCGCGATCGAGCTGAAGTTCGAGCTCGGCGAGCACGGCGTTTTCTTCTACGAGGAGCCGTTCGACGTGCTCTCGGCAGAGATTCGCGTCGAGATTCGCGCGCGGCGTGGCTGACAACTTACTTGTCCTTCGCTTTCGGTACGACCGCGGCGAGATCGCGCTCCATTCGCACGATCTTGTCGGCGACGCGCTGCGGGTCGACCTGATAACGGCCTTCCTCGATCGCGCGGCGCACTGCGGCCACACGCGAGTCGTTGATCGCCGGTAAACCGGCAAGCCGCGTCTCGAGGGCCGCCAGTTCGCGTGCGGTCTCCGTGATCATCACGTCGTCAGGCGTCGCGGCACCTTTGCCAGCCTGGCTCACGGCATCACGCACGCGAGGGGCGGGGGCGCTCGACGACACGGGCAACGGTCGCTGCTCAATTCCGCCAATTTTGTTGGACATGGCCAACTCTCCTAATTCCTGCAAACCACGAAACCAGTCACTTCATAGACACTGCATAAAGGTCTCTGCACAGCCGGTATCGACCACTCAGAAACAAACTTTAGGCCTGTCGAAGACGGCGCGTGTTCGCTCATTACGTCAAATGTGAAGCGGGTCACGCGCTACCTGCCCACGCGCACGGTATCGGCCGATTCCACGATTCCTTCAATCACTTTGCGCGAACTCTCATTCTGGACGCGCACGCGCCCCTGCATCGCGGCATCTCCCATCGCGCGGCCGCCACTTCGAATGGTGACGGCCCCGACCTGGGACACCAATGTGACCACTTGCCCGCGTTTGACAATAACTGCCGGCGCCAAGGCATCCGCCGTCAGTGGTTCACCCGCAGCAAGGGGCCGACGCGCCACCTTCTGGGCGAGGTCCGTTGGCGAGGCGACGAAGCGCGTCGAGACACCGGGCAGACGCCGGCGCTCGATGGCCACATCGTTTGCAGCCAGGGTTGCACCGCGAGCGATCGGTTGACGCACGATGAGCACATCCTGCTCGACGTCGAGTGTCACGGGTACGTTCACGGTCCAGGCGACGGGGGCGCTGCAGGTGACTGCGACAAGTGCGCGTGTCATGCCGGCGCGAATGGGAGCACTGCGGGCCTGTAACGACTGCGTGCAGGCTACGAGTGCCAAGCGCGAATCGAGCTCGACGGCTCGCGCGAACAGAGTGCCGTTCGTGACACGCACGTCGCGTTGCACCGCGGACTCCGCGGCGCGTTGGATCTCCGCGAGGGGTTGGTTACTCGATGCGTGAACGCAGACGCTCACCCACGGTCCGGCCACCGCCAAGATCGCAGCTAACAGCGTGCATAGAGAAGAGTCGTCAAGGAATCGACGCATGCCGAGTGGAGTAGCAAGCCGCGTGCCACTCAAGTTCGCGCATGCTGCGCCGTTAACTTGTTAGGCCGCCCTCGGCTTGCCGTGCCGCATGGCAATCGCTTGCCGCTGCACTGTGCGCGTGATCACGCGCAATCCGCGCTTCTGGCGCGCCAGTGAGCGCTGCGTCTCACTCACCGGGCTGGCACAGCAATTGCTCTGTTCCTCCGCGAGTCGCCCTTGCGACGGAGGACTGTCATGTCATTGAACCTGGACCAGCACTTGGGTGTTCACGCCAAGGCATTGGTCGTGCATGCCAAGCGTGGCGAGCTCATCGCACGCAATCTCGCCAATGCCGACACGCCAGGCTACAAGGCGCGCGAGCTCGACTTTCGTGCCGCGCTCGCGGTCGCAGAGGGCGCGGCATCGCCTGCGAGCGGCGTTCAACTGCAGACGACCCAAGCGGGCCATATCGGTGGCGCTAACAATTCCAATCCGGCCGTCGCCGATACCGACCCGGCGTTGCGCTATCGCACGCCGCTAGCGCCATCGCTCGATGGCAACACCGTCGATGCCCAAGTCGAACAAGCCGCCTTCGCCGAGAACGCCGTGCGCTATCAAGCGACGCTCACGTTCTTGTCGTCGAAGTTTCGCGGCTTGATGACGGCGTTGACCGGGCAGTAAGTCGTTAGGAGAGGCGTATGACTTCATTCAAGACATTCGATATCGCGGGCTCTGGGATGGCCGCTCAGTCCGTGCGGCTCAATACGACGGCGAGCAATCTCGCCAATGCGGACAGCGTCGCGAGCGATCCGAACAGTGTCTACCGCGCCAAGCACCCCGTGTTCGAGGCCGTACGCGCCGGCGTGCGCAACGAATCGAATGCCGCCGTACAAGTGACCAGCATCTATGAGTCTCAGGCTCCCGCTAACAAGCGCTATGAGCCGGGCAATCCGCTGGCCGACGCCTCGGGCTACGTGTACGCGCCGAACGTGAACGTGGTCGAGGAGATGGTCAACATGATCTCGGCTTCGCGTACCTACCAAAACAACGTCGAGGTGATGAACACCTCGAAAGACTTGATGTTTGCGACGCTGCGTCTCGGCCAGTCGTGAACCTGAAGCGCGTCAGGAGTAGAACCGTATGAGCACTATCGATCCCCTTGCTGCCGTCACGAGCTCGAGTCGCTCGACAACGACTGCGGCGGCGCGCAACGAACTCAACCAGGATTCGTTCTTGAAGCTGATGATCGCGCAGCTGCAGAACCAGGATCCCTTCAAGCCGCTCGATCCGACGGAGTACGTCGGCCAACTCGCGCAGTTCAGCACCGTGTCCGGATTGCAGGCGATTCAAGGCTCCATCGCGGGGCTCACGGAGTCGATGCGCGGCAATCAAGTGCTCGACGGCGCGGCGCTCGTCGGTCGTTCGGTGCTCGCCGATGGCGACATCGTGCGACTCGAGACGGACGGCTCAGGCGCTCGCGGTCTGGTCGACGTTCCGCCGGGCGTATCGGCGGCGCAGCTGGTCGTGACCGATCCGGCTGGGCAGACGGTGCGCACGATGCCGCTCGATGCGGCCGCAGGGTCGCGGGAGTTTCGCTGGGATGGGCTCACGAACGCGGGCGATGCCGCTGCGCCGGGCGCATATCGCGTCAAGGTGTTAGCTCGGATCGATGGCCAAGTGAGCATGCTGCCGACGCAAGTCTTGGCCCGCGTGTCGAGCGTCAGCATCGACTCCGCCAGCAACGCACTCAGCCTCAACACCAACACACTCGGTGCGCTGCCCCTGACGGGCGTGCGGCGCGTGTTCTAACCCGATTTCCACCGCCTTTCCACGGAGACTGAATACCCATGCCATTTCGCATTGCACTGTCTGGCTTGAATGCCGCGCAATCGGATCTGAACGTAACGGCGAATAATGTCGCCAACGTCGCCACGACCGGCTTCAAGGGCTCGCGCAGCGAGTTCGCTGATTTGTTCGCTGTGTCGCTCCAAGGCGTGTCGAACACCAGTTCGGGAAACGGTGTACGCGTCGCGAACGTGGCGCAGCAGTTCTCGCAAGGCAACATCGAATTCACCGACTCGAACCTCGATCTTGCGGTCAGCGGTCAGGGCTTCTTCATCCTGAGCGACGATGGCGCGCTCTCGTACACGCGAGCCGGCGCCTTCCAGGTCGATCGCGACGGCTATGTCGTCAACTCCGCGCAGCAACGCTTGCAGGTGTATCCGGCGGTGGATGGTGGCGGCTTCAATACGGGCGGCCTCGGCGACCTGCGCTTGTCGACGGGTGAGAGCCCGCCTGAAGCGACATCGCTCGTCGAGTTCTTCCTCAATCTCCCGGCGAGCGCGACGCCGCCAGTTGTTGCGCCGTTCAATCCGGCTGACCCTACTACCTATACGAATGCCACGTCGCTGACGTTGTACGACTCGTTAGGTGCGGCGCATACGGGCACGCTGTACTTCACCAAGACGGCCAACGTCAACGAGTGGACGACGCAGCTCTACATCGACGGCAATGCCGTTGGCGCTGCACAGACGCTGCAGTACTCGAACGTCGGCCAGCTGACATCGCCCGCGAACGGTCAGCTCACGTTCCCCGCTTACACGCCCGCGACGGGCGCCGCTGCGCTCAACGTGACAGTGGATCTGCTCAACTCGACGCAGTTCGGTGCCAACTTCGCCGTGAACTCGGTGACGCAAAACGGCTTCACGACCGGCCGCTTGATCGGTATCGACATCGACGAAACGGGTGTCGTGCAAGCACGCTTCACCAATGGCCGCGCGCAGCCGCTCGGCCAGGTTGCCATCGCCAACTTCGCCAACTCACAAGGTCTGCAGCAGTTAGGCAACACGCAATGGGCCGAGACTTTTGCGTCGGGTCAGCCGTTGCGCGGCCAAGCCGGCAACTCGGGCTTTGGACTGGTGCAGTCCGGCGCACTCGAGAGCTCGAACGTCGATATCACCGAGGAGCTCGTGAAGATGATCACGGCGCAACGCAACTTCCAAGCGAACGCGCAGATGATCTCGACGGCCGATTCGATCACCCAAACGATCATCAATATCCGGTAACTGACCCATGGATCGCATGTTGTATGTGGCGATGTCGGGCGCGAAGGAAACGCTGCGTGCCCAGACGGTCAACAGTCACAACCTCGCCAACCTCAGCACGACGGGATTCCGCGCCGATCTCGCGGCGTTCCAAACGCGTGCCGTCGATGGAACTGGTTGGGCGTCGCGGGCGTATGCGACCAACACGACAGTCGGCTGGGACGAGCACACCGGCGCGATCGTGTCGACCGGTCGCGATCTCGACATCGCGATCCAAGGAAAAGGGTGGCTCGCCGTGCAAGGCCCGGATGGCCAAGAGGCCTACACGCGGGCAGGCGATATGTCGGTCGATGCGACCGGCGTGTTGCGCAACGGCGCTGGTCGCGTGGTGTTAGGCGACGCAGGGCCGATTACCGTGCCGCCGTACACGTCCATCTTCATTGCCCGCGACGGCACGATTTCGATCGTGCCGCAGGGGCAAGCGCCCAATGCAACCGCGACGGTCGGGCGCCTCAAGCTCGTGAATCCGCCGCCCGAGACCCTGGCGCGTGGCGAGGACGGCCTGTTTCGTTTGCGCGACGGCACGCCCGCGCCCGCCGACGCTGCGGTGCAGATTGCGACGGGCGCACTCGAGTCGAGCAACGTCAACGCGGCCGACGCGATGGTCAACATGATCGAGCTCGCGCGCCGCTTCGAGATGCAAGTGAAAGCCATTACCACCGCCGAACAGAACGCGGCCAGTGCGGCGCAGCTAATGCGTATCGCCTAACGACTCAAGGAGATTGCGACCATGAATCCAGCCCTGTGGGCCGCCAAGACCGGACTTGACGCGCAACAAACGCGCCTGGCCGTGACGTCTAACAACCTGGCCAACGTCAGCACGAGCGGCTTCAAGAAAGGCCGGGCCGTATTCGAGGACTTGCTCTACCAAAACATTCGCCAAGTGGGCGGCTCCACCTCGCAAGACACACAAGCGCCCTCCGGCTTGCATCTCGGTACAGGCGTACGCGTCGTCGCGACCGAGAAGATGTACACGCAAGGCGGTCTGTCGCAAACCGGCAATGCGATGGATGTCGCGATCGAAGGTCGCGGCTTCTTCCAGATCCAGTTGCCGGATGGCACGAGCGCATACACGCGCGACGGCAGCTTCCAGCTCAATGCACAGGGGCAGATGGTGACCTCGAGTGGTTATATCTTGCAGCCCGGAATCTCCATCCCAGACGGCGCGCAGTCGATCTCGATCGGCAAGGACGGTGTGATCACGGTGCGTGTCACGGGCCAGCCAGCCCCCGTACAGGTGGGCCAGCTCCAGTTGACCGACTTCATCAATCCGGCCGGCTTGATGCCGCTCGGCGAGAATTTGTTAGTCGAGTCGGCAGCGAGCGGTGCGGCACAAACCGGCACGCCTGGACAGAACGGCCTCGGTACGACGTTTCAAGGTGCCTTGGAAGGCTCGAACGTCAACGTCGTCGAAGAGCTCGTCAACATGATCGAGACACAGCGGGCTTACGAGATGAACTCGAAGGCGATCGCAACCACCGATCAAATGCTCGAATACGTCAACAACCAGTTGTAAGCGATGTCTAGTTTCAAACGTAGATTGCGTTCGTTCGTCGGCGTCGGGTTCGCGCTCGTCGCCCTCACCGGCTGTGCGTGGCGCGGCGGTGGTGGCGAAGCGGAGCAGTATGGTGCGGCATGGCCCGACGTCGACGATGCGAAGCCGACAGCCGGAGCGATCTACCGCGAAGGCCGCGACATTCCACTGTGGGAGAACGCTACGGCTCGGCGCGTGGGCGACATTCTTACGGTGCGCTTGGCGGAGCGCACCAACGCCACCAAGAGTTCGAGCACTAACACGTCGAAGGCCTCGGAGGCCACGCTCAGCGGCCCGACGATCGCGGGCCGACCGGTTACGGCGAATGGCGTGCCAATCCTGGAAGGCGAACTGGCTAACGAATCGACCTTCGCGGGCGCTGGTGACAGCCGCCAAAGCAATCGCATGGACGGCGACATCACCGTCACCGTCGTCCAGCGTCTGCGGAACGGAAACTTGTTAGTGCGCGGCCAGAAGTGGATCACCATCAACCAGGGCCGGGAGTTCGTGCGGCTGCAAGGCATTGTGCGCCCCGAGGATATTGCGCCGGATAACTCCGTGCAGTCGTGGCGCGTGGCCGATGCACGGATCGCCTATGGCGGTACGGGGCAGCTCGCGAACGCGAATGCGCCGGGCTTGTTCCATCGCTTCTTCAATTCACCGCTGCTGCCGTTCTAGAGCGCCGTCATGGATACACCGAAATCTTCCTCGCGGCCGCTGGTGCTCTCGGTGATTGCGCTCGTGGTGTGGATGTTGATCTGCAGCGCGGCCGCGAATGCCGAGCGGGTCAAGGATCTCGCGCAAGTGCAAGGCGTGCGCAGTAACCAGTTAGTGGGCTACGGGCTCGTGGTGGGATTGGATGGCACCGGTGATCAAACGAGCCAAGCCCCGTTCACCATTCAGAGCATCAAGAACATGCTCGTGCGCTTCGGCGTCACGATTCCGGCAAATGCGAATCCGCAGTTGAAGAACGTTGCGGCGGTGACGGTGACGGCAGATCTGCCGCCCTTTGCGAAGCCGGGGCAGAAGATCGATGTCACGGTGTCCTCGATCGGCAATGCCGGGAGCCTGCGTGGCGGCAGTCTGATCATGACGCCACTCCGCGGCATCGACGGTGAGGTATACGCAATTGCGCAAGGCAGCTTGATCGTCGGCGGCTTCGGCGTGTCGGGCCAAGACGGCTCGCGGATCGCCGTGAATGTGCCGAGCGGCGGGCGCGTGCCGAGTGGCGCGACAGTCGAACGCGCGGTGCCAAACGAGTATTCGACGGAGCCCTACGTCGTATTGAACTTGAATACGCCGGATTTCACGACCGCCGCGCGCCTCACGGAGGGCATCAACAAGTTGTTAGGTGAGGGTACGGCAACGGCTCTCGACGCAGTATCGGTCCGCGTCAGTGCGCCCGCCGATTCCAGCCAGCGCACGGCCTACATTTCGACTTTGGAGCAGCTGGAGATCGACCCCGGTGATGCACCTGCGCGCGTAATCGTCAATTCGCGCACCGGTACGGTCGTCATCGGCTCGAAGGTGCGGGTCATGCCCGCTGCTGTCGCGCACGGGTCGCTGTCGGTCACGATCACCGAACGCACGGAAGTGAGTCAGCCGAATGCTTTTGGCGCGGGTGAGACCGTTGCAGCCCCCGCAAGCTCGCTCGCCGTCGAACAGCCACCAGCACGGATGTTTCTTTTCAATGCGGGTGTCGATCTGAATGACATTGTGCAAGCCGTCAATCAGGTAGGGGCTGCGCCAGGCGACCTCGTAGCCATCTTGGAGGCACTGAAGCAGGCCGGCGCCTTGCGCGCGGAACTGATCGTGATCTGAGCCATGACGACGCGTATCGACTCGGCTAACAACGTCAACGACTTTGCGGCGCTGACAGCGCTGCGTAAAGAGGCGCGTGCACAGTCGCCGGAGGCGCTCCGTGAGGCAGCGCGCCAATTCGAGAGTTTATTCACGCGCATGATGCTCGAGAGCATGCGGTCCGCCAGCATGGGCGATCCGCTGTTCGGTAGCGACAGCGCCGATTTTTATCAAGGAATGTTCGACGACCAGTTGGCCGTCGAGTTGTCAAAAGGCCGTGGCCTCGGGTTGGCAGACATGCTAATCGAGCAGCTCACGAGGGCTGGCATGAGCGAAGCGACGCAGGCGGATTCCCCGCAAGCACCTGACCTGTCGTCGAACAGTGGCTCGTCACGAGAGACTCCTGTCACTGCTCTTCCGCTCGGGGCCACGGCCAATTGGCAACCCCAGAATCGTCAGGAGTTCGTAACAGGTCTCTGGCCGCACGCTGAAGCCGCCGGCCGCGCGTTGGGTGTCGATCCACGCGTGTTGTTAGCACATGCCGCGCTCGAAACCGGGTGGGGGAAGTCCTTCCCGACATCGAGCGATGGTCGTGTGAGCTACAACCTGTTTGGGATCAAGGCGGCGGGCAGTTGGCGCGGCGACTCGGTGGGCTCGCGCACCCTCGAGTTCGAGAATGGTGTGGCAGCGCAGCGACTCGAGCGCTTCCGCGCCTATGAGTCACCTGCTGAGAGCTTTCAAGATTATGTCGCATTTTTGCAGCGTAGCGAGCGCTACCGCGAAGTTCTGGGAACGGGCAGCGATGTGCGCGCATTTGCTACGGCTCTGCAGCGCGGCGGTTATGCGACAGACCCAGATTATGCAAACAAGCTGACGGCGGTGGCCGCACGACTGGGAGTCGTGTCCGACTCTACGGCTGCGCCGCTCAAGGTCGCCGCGACTCGGCCGATAGCGTCGTCGGAGCCACTCGTGCGCTCTGAGGGTTAACGATGCCTGACATGATGTCGAGCGGTCTGTCGAGTTTGCGCTCACTACAGCGCGCGCTCGACACCACCAGTAACAACATCGCCAACGCAAATACCGAGGGGTACAGCCGCCAGCGCGTCGAGTTTCGCGAGCGTGCGGCGTCGCCGTTCGGCAATGGCTGGATTGGCAACGGCGTAGAAGTAGCCACGGTCACGCGTTCGTATGACGAATACCTCGCCGCGCAAGTGCGTGCGAGTGGCGGCAGCCTTGAGCGCCTGACGGCGTACGCAACCGCTGCGGAGCGCGTCAATAACCTAGTAGGCGATCCGACGACGGGCTTGTCGGCCTCGCTGCAGAAATTCAGCAATGCGGTGCAAGGCCTGGCGACACAGCCGGCGTCCGTTCCCGCACGGCAAACGCTCATCAGCGAAGGCGACCAATTGGTCGCGCGCTTGCGCAGTTTCGATAGTCGTTTGCGCGATATGGACGCGGAGATCACCACACGCTTTCAGTCGGAAGCTGCGGAAGTGACCACGCTCGCGCGCAATATCGCCGAGCTGAACGTCCAGATCAATTCTGCTTACGAACGCACGGGGCAACCGCCTAACGAGTTGCTCGATCAGCGCGACCGCCTGATCGATCAGGTCTCGCGCAAAGTGAACGTCACGATCTCGAAGGAGAACGGTACGACGGTCAACGTATTCATCGGTAACGGTCAGCCGTTGGTGGTGGGCGCGACCGCCTCGACGATTACAGTCATCGCCGATCGCTATGATCTCCAGCGCGCGCAGCTGGCCGTAAAGACTACGGCGGGTGTCACCGAAATCACGGGCGCCGTTGCCGGCGGTACGCTCGGCGGGCTGGTCGATTTCCGCCGCGAGATTCTCGATCCAGCTCGCAACACGATCGGGCGGCTCGCCGTCGCGACGGTGGATCAAGTCAATTCTGCGCATCGGGATGGCATGGATCTGACCGGCGCGATGGGTGGCGACTTCTTCTCGATCGGTCCCGTCAATGTCGCTCCTGCGACGACGAACATCGGAACGGGCACAGTCGCGGCGACGCGCGCGAATCCTGCAGGGCTTACCGAGGCTAACTATTTCATCGAGCGAACCGCTGCGGGTTACCAACTGACTCGGGCCGATACGGGCGCCACAGTGGCGATGACCGGCACCGGCACGGTGGCCGATCCGTTCGTGGCTGACGGTCTGTCGATCGTCGTCGGCGGTAGCGCTGCGGTCGGTGATCGCTTTGCGATTCGTCCAACACGTGACGCGGTAGCGGGCCTGTCCCTGTTGGTCAACGATCCGCAGCGTGTCGCAGCCGCGAGCCCCGTACGCTCGAGTGCCGCGACGAGCAACACCGGCAGCGCGACCATTGCGCCGCCCGATGTCGTCGACTCCAGCAATGCATCGTTACGAACGGCCGTCACCATTCAGTTCACGTCGCCGACGACCTACTCGATCAACGGCGCCGGGAGCTTTGCTTACACAAGCGGCTCGCCGATCTCGATCAACGGCTGGCAAACGACGATCTCCGGAACTCCCGCGACGGGCGACAGCTTTACCGTTGCCGACAACTCCGCGGGGCGCGGCGACAATCGCAACGCATTGAAACTCGCCGACGCACTGAAGGCGCCCGTGCTCGACTCCGGAACGGCGTCACTCGCGGCGACCATCGATCGCTTCACGGCTGAGGTGGGCCTCCAGACACGCTCGGCGCAATCGAGTCGCGATGCGCAGGCGATCGTCAATCGCGACGATGTCGCTGCCATGGAATCTGTGTCTGGCGTCAATCTGGATGAAGAAGCGGCTAACTTGCTGCGCTACCAAAAAGCCTATCAGGCGGCCGCGCAGGCAATCGCGATTGCCGGCTCCCTCCTCGATAGTTTGTTAGCCGCGACGCGGCGCTGATGGCGGAGCCCTAGATCATGATGCGCCTCTCCACACTCGGCTTCACTCGTAACAACCTGAACGCGCTGCTCGATCAGCAGGCGCGGCTCGCGCGCACGCAGAACGAGATCGCCACAGGTGTGCGGGTGCGTACCGCCGCCGACGACCCCATCGCCGCAGCGCGCATCTCGAGCATCGCGCGCGCGCTCGATGAATCGAAGCAATTCGCGACCAATGCGTCGCTCGCGCAAGTGCGCTTGCAGACCGAGGAACAAGCGCTGGCTGACGCGAGTGGCGTGCTCCAGCGCGTTCGCGAGCTCCTGGTTCAAGGTAGCAACGCCACGGTCGGCTCTGAAGAGCGCCGCATGATCACGGCGGAAATCCGCGGCCGAATCGAAGAGGTGCTCTCGATCGCCAATCGCACGGATGGTGCTGGGGAGTATCTCTTCTCAGGTGCTGCGAATACCACGGAGCCGTTTGCACGCGTGGGCGCGAGCGTCGCCTACGCGGGCGACGCGGCCGCGCGCTTCGTCAAGATCAGCCCGACTCAATTGATCGCCAACGGTCATTCTGGCGATGCGGTATTCATGAATGTGCTCTCCGGTAACGGTACGTTCGCGACACAAGTCGGTGGCGCGAATGCGGGCTCCGGAGTCATCAACGTAGGTACGGTAATCGATCCTGCCGCGTGGGTGCGCGACACGTATACGATTCGTATGACGTCACCGACGGCCTATGAAGTCGTCGATTCTGCTAACAACTCGATTGCCACGGGCGCGTATACGAGCGGCAACGGCATCGAGTTTCGCGGCATCCGAGTCACGGTGACGGGCGCACCCGCGACCGGTGATACCTACACCGTGGCGCCTGCGGCACGCACCAACGTATTTGCCACGCTCGATCAAATCGTGGCGAACTTCGAGAGCTCGACGGCCACCAATGCCGAGAAGGCGCGGTTTGCAACGCTCGCGGGTACCGGCCTGGCCGGTCTCGATCGCGCGATCGATCAGATCCTGAACGTGCGCGCTGAGGTTGGCGGTCGGTTGTCAGCGATCGATTCGGCTAACGAAACGCGTGCCTCGTTTGAGCTCGAACTGCAAAGCGAGAGCTCCGAGTTGCGCGATACCGATTACGCGGAAGCCGTGACGCGCCTCAATCAGCAATACGCAGGTTTGCAAGCGGCGCAGGCTGCCTACACCAAGATCGCGCAGCTCTCGCTATTCGATTATCTGTGATCGCGGTCACGGGATGTCGCTCAAGCACGACTAGGGGTTACCGATACAGGCCTTGCAACGCGGCTCCGGCGGAATCCGGAGTAGGGTTCAAAAGCTTGTAATTTAGGAGTCTCTCAATGCCTCAAGTGATCAATACGAACGTGATGTCGCTGAACGCTCAGCGCAACCTCACGACCTCCGGTAGCCAGCTTGCAACGGCTCTGCAGCGTTTGTCGTCCGGTCTCCGGATCAACAGCGCGAAAGACGATGCGGCGGGTCTCGCCATTTCCGAGCGTTTCACGACGCAGATTCGCGGTCTGAACCAGGCGGTCCGCAATGCCAACGACGGCATTTCGCTCGCCCAGACAGCGGAAGGTGCGCTGAACGAAATCTCGTCCAACCTGCAGCGTATTCGCGAGCTGGCCGTGCAGTCGGCCAACGCGACTAACAGCTCGACGGATCGTGCGGCTCTGCAGACCGAAGTCGGTCAGCTGCTGCAAGAAATCGATCGCGTCGCTAACCAGACCTCGTTCAACGGCGTGAAGCTCCTCGACGGTAGCTTCAGCTCGGCCGTGTTCCAGGTCGGTGCGAATGCGAACGAGACGATCAGCGTGTCGGGTCTCGTCGATGCCAACACGGCGGCTCTGTCGTCCGTGACGGCGGCGACCGGCCAGGGCAGTGCGGTCACGACGATCACGGCGCTCGCCGCGGTCGGCGCCGGCCAGTTGCTCATCAACGGTACGGACGTGGGCGCGGGCATCGGTGCGGCCGGTTCGGCCCAGCAGCGTGTCGGTCAGACGGTCGATGCGATCAACAACTCGTCGGCGACGACGGGTGTGAACGCCGCGTTCGATGCCGCCACGAACCGTATCGTGTTGACGTCGGGTGCGAACATCGTCGTCACGGGTACCGATGACGGTACGCGTACGTCGTTCAACGTTGCCGGCAACGACGGTGACGCGACGGCGACGACGACGACCGGTTTGACGAGCACGTCAGTCGCGTCGTTCTCCGGCGCGACGCTGGCGATGCAGCAGATGGATAGCGCCTTGTCGCAGGTCAACACGGCCCGCGCGACCTTGGGTGCCATCCAGAACCGCTTCACGTCAGTGGTTGCGAACCTGCAAACCAGCGCTGAGAACTCGGCTGCTTCGCGTAGCCGCATTCTCGATGCCGACTTCGCCGCGGAAACGGCTGCCCTCACGAAGGCGCAGATTCTGCAGCAGGCCGGTACGGCGATCTTGGCGCAGGCCAACGCGGTCCCGCAGAACGTCCTGTCGCTGCTCCGGTAATCGCAAATTACCGTAGTCGTTAGGATGAGGTAGAAAGCCGAGGCGGCGAGTATCGATGAGATGCTCGTCGCCTCGCACTCGTTAGGAAGCTAGGCGAGATATGGCAACGATTCGCTCTCCGGGCATCACGTCGGGACTCGACGTCAACGGTCTCGTGACACAGCTTGTCACGGCCGAGCGTGCGCCTGCCGCCCAGCGAATTCAGCGCCAAGACACCAAGCTCGCCACCCAGATTTCGGCGCTTGGCGCACTGCGCGGTTCACTCGCGAATCTGCAGTCGAGCGTCAATCCGCTCAAGACCGAGACAGCGTTTCAGACGCGTACGGTCGACTCGAGCAATAGCGGCGTTGTCACCGCCACCGCGGCGGCCACGGCCGCCTCCGGCAGCTTTTCGGTTGAAGTTCGGCAGATCGCCAGCGCGCAGCGGATCATTTCCAATGCGATCGCGGGCGGCACCGGCGCGGCGGTCGGCACCGGCACACTCACCGTTAGCATGGGCGGTAGCGCTTTCGATGTCGTCATCACCGGCAGCAATAACACTTTGGGCGGCATCCGCGACGCAATCAACGGTGCGACTAACAACACCGGCGTTCGTGCGTCGATCATCAACACAGCGGATGGTGCGCGCTTGGTGCTGGCAGCCCGGGACACCGGTGCGGCGAACACCATTCGGGTTACGCAAGCCGGCGGCAACGGTGGCTTGGCGGCAATCGTTTACGACCCGCCGACGACGCCGGGCAACTACACCGAGCTCGAGCCCGCGCAGGATGCACTCATCCGCGTCGAAGGCTTCGATGCGACGAGTACGACAAACACCTTCACCGGTGTGATTGACGGGCTCACGATCAATGCGGTCGGCGCGTCGCCAGGTTCGATTCAAACACTCACGGTCGGCAATGACTTGAAGGCCACGACCGATCGAATCAAGAAGTTCGTGACGGACTTCAATTCTACCGCCAACACGTTGGCCGCACTGCGTCGTTATAACCCGACGACACGCGAAGCAGGTCCGTTGTTAGGCGATGCACTGTTGCGCGGCATTGAGTCCGACATCCGTCGGCAGATCTCGACAGCGGCGACGACGGCAGACCCGCCGTACACGAGTCTGGCGGCGATCGGGATCACGACGACCAAAGAAGGGACGTTACAGATCAACGACGCCAAGTTGCAGGCCGCGCTCACCGATGACTTCGATGCAGTCGGCCGTTTGTTCGCGAGCACCGACGGCGTGACGGCGCGACTCGGCGCGAGCCTCGACAAAGCCTTGGCGTCGGACGCACAGATCGCCAATCGCACGACGAACATGCAGAACCAACGTCGTTCGCTCGAGAAGGACACCGCGGCGCTCGACCGCCGCATGGAAGCCGTCGAAGCGCGCTATCGCGCGCAGTTCACGGCTCTCGACACGGCACTCGCTGGACTGCAATCCACGTCGAACTTCTTGACGCAACAGCTCACGAACCGCTCGAGGACCTAACACGTCGCAGGGCAAATTTCCTGACTGCCCTCAACTCTCGCCGCAAGTTGCCGATATCCCGATTGACCCAGTTGATCGGAGTAGCGAGCCATGTCCGCTTACGGACGTCCGAACAAGTTCGTGACCTACCAGGCAGTCGCCGTGCACGGCGGTGTCGCTGCGGCCGACCCTCATCGACTCGTCGTGATGCTCATCGACGGCGCGCTCGAGCGCATCGCGAATGCGCGCGGCTGTACGTTGCGCGGCGCGCATGCCGAGAAGTCCCAGTTGCTGCACCGTGCCGTACAAATCATCGACGAGCTTCGTAACAGCCTCGATTTCAAAGCGGGTGGCGAGCTCGCGAAGAATCTCGACACCTTGTACGAGTACCTGTGCCGTAAGCTGCTGCAGGCGAACACGGAGAATCGAGTTCAAACGCTCGATGAGGTGAGCGCTCTGCTCAGCGACATTCGCAGCGCCTGGTTAGCGATACCGGCCGCGGCGCGGGCTGCTCGTCCGGCGGCGTCGACGCGATGAACCGGCCGCAATTGCGCGTGATTCAAGGAGGCCGATCTGAGGATCGGTTGCCGGCGCGTTGGCGCGCGATCGCCGATCAAATCGTGCAGTGTAGTGAGGAGATCAGCGCGAGCTTGGCGCTCGGGCGGTGGTCCAAGGTGGCGCGCTTGGTCGAGGAACGTCGCGTGCTGCTCTCGATGCTGCGCCGCGCAGCACTCGATGCGGCCGGGCGCCGCTGCGTCCGCGCTTTGCGGGAAGCGACCGAAGAATCCGAGGCGATGATCGTTTTTCTGGCGGCGGCGCGCGCGAGCCGGCCGGTTTTGCACGTCTAGCGGCGGATGAATGTTCGAAGGCACTGACACCATCGTGCTGTTCGACGAACTCGCCTACGAGGATGTGTTGTCTGTGGCGTGGCGGGAGCGCCCTACGGGTTTCTCCGAGGCGGCAGCAGCGAAACTCGCAGAGCGCAATTTACGTTTGCTGCAAGCGTACGAAGCACTCGACGAAACGAGCACCGGCGAGAAAGCCGATGAGACGGCTCCGCATTCGGCGGAAATCGCACGGCTCGACTTCAAGCTCAATCTATTGCTCGATCTCGTGGGGCAGTTGGTTTCTGCGAGCCATCCAAGACCGATCGCGTTGCCGGTACGCTTCAACTCATTGGGTGCGAGCTGGCAGCCAGCCGATGCCGCGCCCCCGCTCGGAAACAGCGGTTTTCTGCAGGTTTTTTTGGCAGATGCACTCGTGCAGCCGCTCACTTTGCCCGCGAAAGTGGTCAGCGTGGCCGAGGATGGACCGGTGCGTGCGCACTTCGAGTTGTTAGGGGAGGCCGTCGCCGACCAAATTGAGAAGCTGGTGTTTCGGCGTCATCGCCGCAAGATTGCGGGTGCTCGCAGTCCGCGTCGCTAACATTCGCTAGCGTAGTCTTGGACAATATCCGAGCGTCAAAAATTTATCGTTATAAAGTTTTCCGTGCTGCTCTAGGGGCGGCCCTTACCCATGTCCGTGCACAAATCGCAACCCCGCTAGTGCCCACTTTCACCGAGAGTTTGTTCGAATCTGATCACAGTTTCTGATCCCCACACAGACACAATCGCTCTCAAGAGAGAGGTAGTCGTCGTGCTGACAGTCGAACGTGTAGCGAGCAAGTCTCCGGAGCCCATCGATTGGGCAACCGCCGCGGAGATCGAAGGGCCTGCAACGTACGCGGGGCCGAAAGTGCCTTCGGGTCGATCGGCCGCGATCCGCGAAGTGAACCGACTGATTGCGCAAGTCGCGCCGTACGACTCGAGCGTCCTGCTGCTCGGCGAGTCGGGCACTGGCAAGGAAGTCGTGGCGCGCGCCATTCATGAGGCGAGCACACGGCGTCAGCGACCCTTCGTTGCCGTCAATTGCGGCGCCATTCCCGCCGAGTTGCTCGAAAGCGAGTTGTTCGGCCACGAAAAGGGCGCGTTCACGGGTGCGATCAACACCCGCAAAGGCCGCTTCGAAATCGCTGAAGGCGGCACGCTGTTTCTCGACGAAATCGGCGACATGAGCTTGCCGATGCAGGTGAAGCTACTGCGCGTGCTGCAAGAACGTTCGTTCGAGCGCGTGGGCAGCAACCTCACGACGCGCTGCGACGTTCGCATCATCGCTGCGACGCATCGCAATCTCGAAGAACACATTCTGCGTGGGGCGTTTCGTGGCGATCTCTACTATCGCCTCAATGTATTTCCGATCGAGATGCCGCCGCTTCGCGCGCGGCTCGAAGACCTCGATCTCCTTATCGAAGATTTCGCCGCAGCGAATGCGCGTGCTGGCCGTGGCCGCGTGATGTTTGCGCCGGCGACGATCGCCGCCCTCGCGCAGTACGCCTGGCCCGGCAATGTCCGCGAGCTCGGTAACCTCGTCGAGCGCATGTCGATTCTGTGCCCGGATCGGCCGGTGTCGATCGCCGATTTGCCAGCGCGCTACCGTCCGGCCGACTGGGATCCCGAGGCCGAGCAGGCGCTCAATGCGGCGCGCGATCCGCTCACGACCCCAAATCGGATCGAAGCAGTAACGCCCGTTCCTGCCGACGATCTCGAGCAAACGACGGACTTCGAAACGCCGTGCATCGTCTCGGCGGAGTGGCTCGGCTCGCCGGAGCAGCTGATGTCGCTCCCAGATCAGGGCATCGATCTACGCGCCCACTTGCTCACGATTGAGCGCAGCCTCATCTCGCAGGCGCTCGAGCGCGCGGATGGCACCGTGGCGCATGCCGCTCGCCTGCTCAATCTGCGTCGCACGACGTTGGTCGAGAAGTTGCGCAAACTCGGCATGGTCGCGGCCTAACGACTGACGGAATTCCGACGCTCGCGTGCGCGCGAGCGGCAAACTGCCAACGAACTGCCATCGCGATGTGAACCGCATCACTCGTGGTGGCAACTTCGGACCCGGCACGAGTCTTGCACTTCAGGTACCGAAGCGAGTGTGACTCGCGAGGAATCGAAGGACAGCCATGAATTCGCACAGCCTCAGTACGCCGACCAACGTGGAGCCGGTGGCCATTGCCGCGTCGTCGCGCGCCGTGCTCGAACTCGCGCGCCGCGTCGCGGGCACCGACTGCACTGTCTTGTTGGTCGGCGAGTCCGGCACTGGCAAGGAAGTGCTGGCTCGCACGATCCACCGCGAATCGCCACGCGCGAACCATCCTTTCATCGCGGTCAACTGCGCCGCGATTCCCGAATCGATGCTCGAATCGCTGTTGTTTGGTCACGAGCGTGGCGCCTTCACCGGCGCGACCCAACAACATGCGGGCAAGTTCGAGCAAGCCCAGGGCGGTACGCTGCTGCTCGACGAAATTGCCGAGATGCCGTTAGCGCTACAAGCCAAGTTGTTGCGCGTGCTGCAGGAGCGGGAGGTCGAGCGCTTGGGCGCTCGCGATACCGTACGGCTCGATGTCCGAGTGCTGGCAGCTACCAACCGCAATCTACGGGAGGAAGTGTCGGCAGGGCGCTTCCGTGAAGATCTGTATTACCGCTTGAACGTGTTCCCACTGCAGCTCGCACCGTTGCGCGAGCGCCGCGACGACATTCTGCCGCTCGCCACCTACTTACTCCAACATCGCAGCAAGCCAGGCGAGCGCATTCCGGCGCTCTCGGCTGACGCTGCGCATTTGCTGCTCACGTATCCCTGGCCGGGGAATGTCCGCGAGCTCGATAACCTACTGCAGCGCGCGATGATCCTCGCGACGGGTCCCGTCATCGAGGCCGAGCACATTCTGTTCGAGCGCCCGGCGACTTTGACGAGCGCACGAGCCGATTCCATGGGCCCTGTGCTCGCTAACACGCTTGAGCGTGCCGAGCGCGATTTGATTCTCGATGCGCTACGCGCTGCGAATGGTTCACGGCGCGAAGTGGCCGAGCGCCTCGGCATCAGTCCGCGCACGCTGCGCTACAAGCTCGCGCGTCTGCGCAGCGCGGGTGTCGATCTGGTGAGTGTCGCAGCGGCGCAGTCCTAACGACTCAGACGGAACAGCCGATGAGCCAAATGGAAGTCGATCGAGTCTTGGCGCAGATTCGCGCAATCCAAAGCGCGACTCGCAGCCCACTGGCGCCACCTACTGCACCGGCGCCGACAGGCGAGGCCAGCTTCGCGAATGTATTGAAGCAAGGCATCGAGCGAGTGCACGCCGCGCAATCGAAGGCGAGCCAGATGTCGGCAGCCTTCGAGCGTGGCACGCCAGGCGTCGAGCTGCCGCAAGTGATGCTCGAAATGCAAAAGGCGAGTGTGTCATTCCGCGCACTCACGGAGGTCCGCAATCGATTCGTCGAGGCGTACCGCGAAATCATGAACATGCCGTTGTAGAGGAAACTGACGAATGGCGACGGAAGCGGTCTTGGCACCGCAATACGATCGAGTGAGCCAAGGGATGCGGCCTCTGATGCTGCTCATTGGCGTGGCGCTGGCGGTCGCAGCTGGCGTAGGCATCACACTGTGGTCGGTTGGGCCGAACTACAGTCTGCTGTATTCGAATCTCGCGCCCGAAGAGATGGCGGAGATTGCGCAAACGCTGGATGCGGCGCAGATCCCGTATCGATTCGACGATGCGAGCGGCTCGTTGAGCGTCGCGTCCGATCAACTGTCGGCAGCGCGTCTCAAGCTCGCATCCGCCGGCTTGCCAGGGTCCGATGTCGGCATTGCCGCGATGACGAAAGAGCCCGGCTTTGGTGTGAGTCAGTTCATGGAGAACGCGCGCTATCAGCATGCGCTCGAGGTGGAGCTTGCGCGCACGATCGCGAGCCTGCAGAACGTACAAGGCGCTCGTGTGCACTTGGCGGTATCGCGTCAATCCGCGTTCGTTCGCGATCGACGCCCGAGCAGTGCATCGGTGTTCTTGCAATTGAAGCCCGGTCGGCGGCTCGAGTCGGGTCAAGTGGCGGCCATCGTCAACCTCGTCGCTTCCAGTGTGCCGGAACTCGATCCCGATCAAGTGACGCTCGTCGATCAGAACGGACGCTTGTTGTCGGCGCCGCAAATGGACGGCGAGGAAGCCGTTCGCGAAAAAATGTTCGAGCTCGCGCATAGCATCGAAGAAGCCTATGCGGCGCGCATTGAGCAGCTCTTGGCGCCGCTGGTGGGTCCGGGTCGTGTGCGCGCGCAAGTCGTCGCGCAAGTCGATATGTCGACGACGGAGCAGACTCGCGAGCAGTACAACCCGCAAGGCCAGGTCGTTAGGAGCGAGCAGATTTCCGAGGAATCATCTCGCTTGGGTGCGAACGGTGCCCAGGGCGTTCCAGGTGCGCTCACGAACCAGCCGCCGCAGCCAGGTGTCGCGTTGCCGCCCGGCGCTGCCCCAACCGTTGCGCAAACGGGCGCACAAAACGCTCAGAACGGCACAGTCGCTGCACCGGACGCCGTCTCGCGCCAGCAGACCCGTAATTACGAAATTGATCGCACGCTCGCCTACACGAAACAGCCTGCCGGTCGAATCACGCGACTTACCGTCGCGGTACTCGTTGACAATCTGCGCACCACTGCGGCGGATGGCAAAGTCACGGAAACGCCGCTGACCCCACAGCAGATCGAGCGCATCACCCAGCTCGTGCGCGACGCCGTGGGCTTTGACGCTGCGCGCGGCGACAGCGTCAACATCGTCAACTCGTCATTCAAGGGCGAAACACCGGAGGTGGCCGGTGAGTTGGAGTCGGTGCCGCTGTGGGAGCGCCCGTGGGTGTTGAACCTCGCAAAGATTCTGGGCGGCGCGATTGTGTTGTTAGTACTGGTCTTCACGGTGCTGAAGCCGCTCGTCAAAGCGTTGATCACCCCGGTCAAGAATCAAGTTCTGCTACCTGCTGCGGCTGCGGTCAACGCTGCGATGGGTGGCGGCGATGCTGCTGCTGCCGCAAATGCCAAGGCGGCGGCGAGTGGTGCGCTCGGCTACGACGATCAAGTCGCGGCGGCTCGCGGCCTCGTGAATCAGGATCCGAAGTTGGTCGCCCAAGTCGTCAAAGGCTGGGTTGCGAAAGATGAGTGAGGCAGCGGGTAAACAAAGCGGCGTCGAGAAGGCCGCGATCCTGTTGCTCACGCTCGGCGAAGCGGAGGCGGCGCAGATCCTGAAGCACATGGGTGCAAAGGATGTGCAGCGCGTTGGCAGCGCGATGGCGGAGCTGAAGGGAGTGACACGCGAGCAAGTCACAACCGTACTGCAAGAGTTCACGTCCACCGTGGAGAAGCAGACGTCGGTCGGTGTCGGTAGCGACGAGTTCATTCGCAAGGTGCTGATTGACGCGCTAGGCGAGGACAAGGCTGCCAATGTCATCGATCGGATCAAGCTCGGAAATCAGCGCAAAGGTCTGGAGCAATTGAAGTGGATGGACCCGCGTGCGGTCGCGGAGTTAGTGCGCCACGAGCATCCGCAGATCATCTCGATCGTGCTTGCGTATCTCGAGTCGGAGCAAGCGGCGGAGGTGCTGAGCTTCTTACCGGAGAATATGCGCGCGGATCTCGTGATGCGCGTCGCCACCTTGGAAGGCATACGTCCCTCGGCACTGTCCGAACTCGACGAGATGATGGAGAAGCAGGTCGCAAGTGGCGGATCGAATCAAACATCGACGTTGGGCGGCGCAAAGGTTGCCGCCGATATGTTGAACGTCGTCGACGGTAGCAAGTCGCAAGCGATTCTCGCGGACATTGCTAAAGCCGATGAGGCGTTGCAAACCAAGATTCAAGAGCTGATGTTCGTGTTCGACGATCTTGCGAGTGTCGACGACCGCGGTATGCAAGAGCTACTGCGCCAGGTGCCGAGCGATCGCTTGTTGATCGCATTGAAGGGTGCCGAGGACGAACTCAAGACGAAGATCTTCAAGAACATGTCGCAGCGCGCGGCCGAGACACTCAAGGAAGACTTGGAATCGAAAGGCCCCGTCAAGCTGTCGGAGGTGGAGGCCGCGCAGAAGGAAATCTTGCTGGTGGCGCGCAAGCTGTCCGAGGCCGGAACCTTGTCACTCGGCAGTGGCGGTGCTGACGAGTATGTCTAACGACCGCTCCAGTGACGGCGTCACGGTGGCGCGCTGGGATCTGCCTGCGGTAGGCGGTGACCTGGCGCGCCGATTTCGACACGGACCGACGGTGACGCGGCTCGAGAGCATCGAGCGCGAGGCCTACGAGCAGGGTTTCGCGAGTGGTCGCGAGGAAGGGCTCAAGTCGATCCAAGCAGAGATGGCGCGTCGCCTGGCAGAACTCGATGTGAAGATTGCAGCCCTTGACGCGGTATTCGGTACTTTGTCGAAGCCACTCGAGCAGCTAGACGCAGAGGTCGAGACCGAGCTCGTGCAACTCGCGCTCGCGATCGGCAAACAGCTCGTCCGGCGTGAACTCAAAATCGACCCGACACAAGTGATTGGAATCGTGCGGCATACGGTGAGCTTGTTGCCGGTTGCCGCGCGCGACATTCGCGTGCACTTGCATCCGGACGATGCGGCGATCGTGAACGCGAAGCTCGCAACGCCCGCAGGAGAGCGCGACTGGGTTGTGGTCGAGGATCCGTTGCTCGCGCGTGGCGGCTGCCGCGTGACGACTAACACCTCCAGTATCGACGGCCGCCTGGAATCCCGTTTAGCGGCTGCAGCGGCGGCATTGTTGGGCGATGAGCGCATGAGCGGTCCGCGCGCTGTGGACGATGCTGCGAGCGATGTTGGGCCGCGCGGCGATGCCGACAGCGATGATTCCGACGGAGGTGCCGATTGATTCCTGCCGAGATCACGCAGCGCCGCAGTACGTTGTGGAGACGCTCGCTCGCGCGGCAGCGACGGCGTATCGATCAACTCCCGCCGCCGGCCGTGGAAGGATCGTTGACGCGCATGGTCGGGCTCACACTCGAGGCGAGCGGTTGCCAGGCTGCTGTCGGCGATATCTGCGACTTGTTATCCGCGGATGGCACTCGCGTCGAGGCCGAGGTGGTGGGCTTTTCCGGCGATCGTCTGTTCCTGATGCCGACGAGCGAGCTGCACGGGTTGGCCCCGAGTGCGCGCGTCATTCCGCGGCAGCGAGCAGGCATCGTCCGCATCGGCCCTGACATTCTGGGACGCATCATCGACGGGACCGGTGAGCCACTCGATGGGCTCGGCTCCATCGAAGGCGATGCACCGGTGCGCTTGATGGGCCAAACGATCAATCCGCTCGCGCGCCAACCGATCGACAAGCCGCTCGACGTCGGTGTGCGCTCAATCAATTCGCTGCTGACCGTGGGGCGTGGTCAGCGCATCGGCTTATTCGCTGGCAGCGGTGTCGGCAAGAGCGTGTTGTTAGGCATGATGGCACGCTACACGAGCGCCGACATCATCGTGGTCGGTCTGATTGGTGAGCGCGGCCGCGAAGTCAAAGAGTTCGTCGAGCGGATCCTGGGTGCTGATGGCTTGCGTCGCTCGGTCGTCGTGGCGTCGCCCGCAGACAATCCGCCCTTGATGCGTCTGCATGGTGCTTGGCTCGCGACCTCGATCGCGGAGTACTTTCGCGATCGTGGGCATAGCGTGCTGTTGATCATGGATTCGCTGACGCGATTCGCCCAAGCGCAGCGCGAGATCGGACTCGCGATCGGCGAGGCGCCCGCAACCAAGGGCTACCCACCGTCCGTGTTTGCGCGCTTACCCGCCCTCGTCGAGCGAGCCGGGAATGGCGCATCCGGTAGCGGTTCAATCACGGCGTTCTACACGGTATTGACCGAGGGCGACGATCAGCAAGATCCGATCGCGGATGCGGCGCGTGCGATTCTCGATGGGCACATCGTGCTCTCGCGGCGCATCGCCGAATCGGGCCAATATCCCGCAATCGATATCGAAGCCTCCGTCAGCCGAGTGATGCAAGAGATCGTGCCGCGCGAACATGCGGAGCTCGCGCGGCGCTTCCGACAAACGCTCTCGATCTATCAACAGCATCGCGACCTCATCTCAGTGGGTGCGTATCAACGCGGCAGCGATGCACGCGTCGACGGCGCCATGGCGTTGTGGCCGAAGATGCAGCGCTTTCTCGCGCAAGATGTGCATGAGCGTGTCGACTTCAACCAGAGCGTTCGCGCCTTGCATGAAGTACTGGCAGCCGACGAAGTCGCGAAGGGCGTGGCATGAAACGGGCTGAACGCTTGGATGTCGTGCAGCGCGTGACTGAGCGCGCCGAACGCGAGCGCGCTGAGCAGCTCGCCCATGCCGAGAAGCTTGTCGTCGAGTCGGAAAACAAGTTAGCGGAGCTCATCCGTTACCGACAGGAATATGAGCGCAATTTCCAACGTGGTGCCGGGACTGACATCACTCGTATTCGGGACTACCAAGTGTTCCTGGCGCGCCTCGGCGAAGCGATCGCGCAGCAACGCACGCTCGTCACGCAAGCTCAGGCGCGGCGCTCAGCCGAATTTGCCCGCTGGCAAGAAGCAGCGCAGCGTACCCGTGCAATAGAAACCTTGAGCGAACGGTGGCAAGCCGAGGAGCGGCGCGAGTCCGATCGGCTCGAGCAGCGCGACTCGGATGAGCGCGCTTTACGCACGGGCATTCATCACACCCAAGAGATTCAAGAACCATGACGACTCCTGCGTTACCGATGGTCGGACTCGCTGAGGGGCCCAGTGCACGAGCGCTACCTGCGACCAATGCGAATACCTCGGCGCCTTTCGCGGAGTTGTTAGGTATTGCGCCAGCGCTCGATGCGGCAACGTCCCCGGCCATACTGGAGCTAACATCAACGCTGGCAGGCGATGGCGCGGCAGCGCCCGACGAGCCGGAATCCGACGACTATTCGCCGGAGGGTTGGCTTGCGCTGCTCGCGCTCGCGGTAGCCGCGACGACCGCAGGCCAAACGAGCGATTCGGACGGCTCGGCAACCGAATCAGGCGACCATCATCAGGCGGGTGGTTCGCCCGTCGGAAAAGTGGCGGTTGCCGGTGAGGCGTCTTCGGCGGCGACGCTGGAGTCAATCGGCCTCGGCCGCGCGGCTGATCGTGATTCCGCTCGCACGGATTTAGCGCCCGCGAAGGAAGCCGCGACACAGGCAAATGCGGCATTTGCGACGGCAGTATCGCAGTCGCTCGCGGCCGATGCAGCGGCAGCCGTGGCGGTGGAGGCTACGCGCGAGGCGCTCGATTCCTGGCAGTCGATGAACTCAACCTCGCACACAACGCGGCCAGCCAGCGCACATCCCGTATTGCAGTTGTCGCAGCCCGTCGGCACTCCGAGTTGGCAGCACGAACTGGCGACACGCGTCACATGGCTCGTACGGGGCGCCGAACAAGGGGCCACTTTGAACTTGAGCCCCGCAGATCTCGGGCCGGTAGAGGTGCGCATCTCCGTCCGCGAGGGCGAAGCGACGGTGTCGTTTACGGCTGCGCATGCAGATACCCGCGCCGCACTCGACGCTGCGTTGCCGCGTTTGCGAGACATGTTTGCGAGCCAGGGCTTGCTGTTGACCGAAGGCAGTGTGTCGGCACCACCGTCGGGAAATTCGGGTGACGCAGCGCAAGAGCAAGCGCGACGTGCTCAGGCGGATCTGCGCCGCGCACTGCGCTCCGATGGAGACGCCAGCACTGTTGCCACAACACGCATTACGCAGCACTCACTGCTCGATCTATACGCCTAAACCCGCCTTCACGCCGGCGCCGCACTGCCTGGATTTGAGCGCCAATTTTCCGTCGATCGCGACGCTTCCCTGACTCTCGAGTGAGAACCCGATCACACCTTGCGAGGTGGCATGAGGGTTGCACCTGCTCCCGTAGTCACAAGCGCGGACGGGAGTCCTCATGGCGGAAGAAGCTGCAGAAGCGAAAGAAGGCGAGCCCAAAAAGAAGGGCAAGCTAGGTCTCATCCTGGGCATCGTCGGTGTGTTGTTGTTAGGTGGCGGTGGTGCCGGCTATTTCTTCTTCATGAAGAAAGGCGACGCTAAGGAGGAAGAGAAAAAGGAGGAGCCAGCGCTCCCCGCGAAGTACATCGCGCTCGAGCCGCCATTCGTCGTGAATTTTCAAGCAGAAGATGGCGCGCGCTTTCTGCAAGTCGCGGTGCAGCTCATGACCCGCGATCCGCAGGTTGAGTTGCTCGTCACGGAGCACGATCCGCAGATCCGCAACGACATGCTCATGTTGCTCGGCGGTCAGACGGCTGCGGACCTTGCGACGCGCGAGGGTAAGGACAAGCTGCGCTCGCAGGCACTCGAAACGGTGCGTGCGATCTTGAAGCGCGAGGGAGGCGATCCCGCCAAGCTCGAGGCGCTGTATTTCACTAGTTTCGTGATGCAGTAATGGCTGCCGCAGACGTACTGAATCAGGACGAGATCGATGCTCTCCTGAACGGCGTCGATAGCGGCGCCGTCAAGACGGAAGGCGAGGGCGAAGCCGACGGCGCCGCTCGCACGTACGATTTCAACAAAGAAATGCGTATCGTGCGCGGCCGGTTGCCGACGCTCGAGATGATCAACGAGCGGATGGCGCGCGCTTTACGCATCACGTTGTACAACTTGCTGCGGCGCCAAGTCGAGATCGCAGTCCAGCCCGTTCAAATGAAGAAATTCAGCGAGTACGCACACTCGCTGTCGTTGCCGACCAATCTCAATTTGATCAAGGTCAATCCGCTGCGCGGCACGGGGTTGTTTGTCGTCGAGCCGAAGTTGGTGTTCGCGATGGTCGACACGTTCTTCGGTGGCACAGGCCGCTACGCCAAGATCGAGGGTCGCGAGTTCACGGCGACCGAACTGCGCATCGTCCAGATGTTCATGCGCAGCGCGTTCGCTGATATGCGCGAAGCGTGGGCGCCGGTGACGCAAGTCGATCCGGAGTACCAGGGCTCGGAGATCAATCCGCACTTCGCCAACATCGTCACACCGTCTGAGGTCGTCGTCGTGAGCGCCTTTCGGATCGAGCTCGAGTCGGGTGGCGGCGAACTCCATATCACGCTGCCTTACGCGATGATCGAACCGATTCGCGAGGTTCTCGATTCAGGTGTGCAGAGCGATCGCGCCGAGCATGACGAACGCTGGGCGCAAGCGCTGCGCGAGGAAATCGAAGACGCCGAAGTCGAGCTCGCGACAGTGCTGGGCTACGGCTCGGTGCGCGTATCGCAACTTCTGGATATGAAAGTGGGCGACGTACTGCCGTGCGACTTCGCGGGCCAAGCGACGGTGACGATCGAAGGCGTTCCTGTATTCCGCGGCGCGTTCGGCGTCTCGCGCGGCCAGCAATGTGTTCGCTACGACGAGCGTGTGCGGCGTACGCGCGGCAACGCCACCGAATCTTCTCAACGCAAGAATTCCTGAGGAAGTAACGATGAATGCACCAGCAGAGGCGCCACCGCGCGCCGAGTTCCAAGACATGCGGGCGGCGGATGGGACAGATCCCAATGCTGCAGCGCGCGACGTCAACCTCGAAGTCATCCTCGATGTCCCCGTGACGCTGTCGATGGAAGTCGGTCGCACCCGGATTCCGATTCGCAACTTACTGCAGCTCAATCAAGGCTCGGTCGTTGAACTCGATCGTGCAGCCGGCGAGCCGCTCGATGTGTTCGTCAATGGCACGTTGATTGCGCACGGTGAGGTCGTAGTCGTGAACGAGAAGTTCGGCATTCGCATCACCGATGTCGTTAGCCCGGCCGAGCGTATCCGCAAACTCAAGTAGGTCGCTGTTGAAAGCTGTACTAACAATCACGATCCTGCGAGCGTGCGTGCTCGTCGCGGTGCTGCTCGCCCTCCCTTCGGGCGCGTGGGCGAGTGAAGCGTCGCGGCCTTTCGCCGCGCCGGCTGCCGCTGCGCCTGCGGGTGGCACGGCGAGCGGTCTGTTCGAGATCACGTTTGCACTCCTCGTCGTGCTTGCCGCGATCTTCGGCTTTGCCTGGCTCGCTCGGCGAGCGCGACTACTGAGCGGCCACTCCCACGGCCGAATCGAGGTCGTGGCGGACCTCTCGTTGGGCGTGAAGGAGCGTGTCGTACTCGTCCGGGTCCGCGATGCGGAATTGTTGCTCGGCGTAGCGCCAGGGCGAGTGTCGACCCTACACACATTTTCTGGCGTTGCCGCGACCGCGTCGGACGGTGAGCCGAGCACTCCGGCGGACTCGCCGCGACCTCCCACATTCGCAGAACTGCTTCGCAAGAGTCTTGGCCGATGAAGCGTCGTATTCTTTCCTATGCATGGGCTTGCATCGCGGCATTTCTGCCGCTCATGGTGCATGCGGCACCGGGCATCCCCGCAGTGACTGTTGAGCCCGCGGCGGGTGGCGGACAGACGTACTCGCTCACCTTGCAAGTCCTGATCTTGATGACGGTATTGACGCTGCTGCCGTCAATACTGCTGATGATGACGGCGTTCACACGGATCATCATCGTGCTCGCGATTCTGCGTCAGGCCATCGGTGCTGGCCAGACACCGCCCAATCAAGTGTTAGTAGGCCTGGCGCTGTTTCTCACGATGTTCGTGATGACACCGGTCATCGATCGCATCAATGTCGAAGCAGTTCAGCCTTACATGGCGGGGCAAATCGAAACGACCGTGGCGCTTGAGCGCGCCGTCGTGCCACTCAAGCAGTTCATGCTGGAGCAGACTCGCGAGGCTGATATCGCTGCGTTCGTACGCATTTCCGGCGGTCAAGGCTTTGCCAAGCCCGAGGACGTGCCGCTCAGCATTCTCGTGCCGGCATTCGTGACGAGCGAACTGAAGACGGCGTTTCTGATCGGCTTCTTGTTGTTCATCCCGTTCGTGATCATCGATCTCGTCGTTGCCAGCGTCTTGATGTCGATGGGCATGATGATGCTGTCGCCCGTGCTGATCTCGCTGCCATTCAAGATCATGTTGTTTGTGCTCATCGACGGCTGGACGCTCGTCATGGGGACGTTGGCGGAGAGCTTCTTCAGATGACGCCTGAAATGGTTGTGACAATCGGTCGGCATGCATTGGAGATGACGCTCATGCTGTCGGCACCGCTGTTGTTAGTGGCGCTCGGCGTCGGCTTGCTGGTCGGCATTTTTCAGGCCGCGACGCAGATCAATGAAATGACGTTGTCTTTCATCCCCAAGCTGCTCGCGATGGCGGCCGTGCTCGTCATCACGGGCCCCTGGATGCTGAAGCAGCTCGTGGGCTATACGCGCGAGCTGTACCAGAGCATCCCAGGGCTCATCAACTAACCACCGGCCATGCTGCAACTGCAGATCGGACAACTCGAGACTTGGCTGGCACAGGCGTTTTGGCCGTTCGTGCGCATTGGCGCGTGCTTGATGGTGGCGCCCATCTTTGGCACACGTTTCGTTCCCGCGCGCATTCGCATCGGGCTGGCGCTCGCCATCACGGCGTTGGTCGCCCCGCTGATTCCGTCGCCGGATGTGACGCCATTCAGTGGTGCCGGTGTGGTCGTGACCTTCCAACAACTGCTGATCGGGCTCGCGTTGGGCTTTGCGATTCAAGTCGTCTTCGATGCGCTCGCGCTCGGCGGCCAGCTTTTGGCTAACAGCATGGGCTTGTCATTTGCTTTCAACGTCGACCCACTGCGCGGTAGTAGTACGCCTGCACTCGGGCAGCTCTACACGATATTGGCGACGCTGACGTTCTTAGCGCTCGGCGGGCATTTGGTCATGCTGGAGATCCTCGTCGAAGGCTTTCGTACATTGCCCGTCGGAACGGTCGGACTCGGACGCCAGGGTCTGTGGACGCTGGCGAACTGGGGTAGTCACCTGTTCGTCGGTGCCGTCCTGATCGCACTGCCGGGCATGACGGCGCTCCTCATCGTCAATCTGGCATTCGGTGTGATGAGTCGTGCAGCGCCAACGCTCAACTTGTTCGCGGTCGGCTTCCCCGTTTCTCTCGTATTCGGTCTCGTGATTTTGTTAGTCGGTCTGCCCGCGATGCAGCGCGCCTTCATCGTGCTGATGACGGAAGGCCTGGATTTTCTGCGTGCCCTGCAGGTAGCCGGGAGCTGACGCATGGCCGAGACCGAACAACACGAACGCACTGAACAACCGACACCGAAGCGCCTGGAAGAGGCGCGCAAACAAGGCCAGGTTCCTCGTTCGATCGATCTATCGAGTGCGGCAGTCGTGCTGATATCCGCCGGGTTGCTGTACGCGATCGGAGATTCGTTCGCACGCTCCATGGCCGAGATGCTACGCAGCGGCTTGAGCTTGACCAGCGTAGAAGCGTTCGAGCCGTCTGTCATGTTCCAGAAAGTCGGCCAGTTGTTCGGTGTGGCGTTCTGGGGAGCGCTGCCATTGCTCGGCGCCACGCTGTTAGCGGCGTTACTCGCGCCGGTGGTGATCGGCGGTTGGAATTTCTCGAGTGAAGCGCTGGTTCCGAAGTTGGAGCGCTTGAGCCCGATCTCCGGTCTGCAACGCATGTTCTCAATGCGCAGCTTGGTCGAGCTCGCCAAGGCGATCGCCAAGTTCGTTCTCGTCGGATTGATCGCCGTTTTGATGCTGTGGATCTTCACGCCGAGCCTGCTGGCGCTCAGCGATGAATCCATCTCGGCGGCGATCGTGCATGCCGGATCGCTGTGTGCGCAAGCGTTCGTCGCGCTGGCGCTTGCGTTAGTGGTGATTGCTGCAATCGACGTCCCCTACCAACTGTGGAGTCATCAGCGCGAGCTGCGTATGACGCGGGAGGAAGTTCGGCAGGAAATGAAAGAGAGCGAAGGTTCACCGGAAATCAAGGGCCGCATCCGCGCGCTACAACAAGCCCTTGCGCGCGGTCGCATGATGCAAGACGTACCGACCGCCGATGTGGTCATCACAAACCCGACTCACTATGCGGTGGCCTTGCGCTACGACGACTCGAAGATGCGCGCACCCGTCGTCGTGGCAAAGGGCATGGACTTGATCGCGGCGCGCATACGCGAGATTGCGACCGAGAGCGGCGTGACGATCGTAGAAGCGCCGCCGTTGGCGCGCGCACTCCATCGCGGCGTTGACATCGGCGGTGAAGTGCCCGCGACGCTATATCGCGCTGTCGCGCAAGTGCTGACCTACGTCTATCAGGTGCGCGCTGCGAAGGCGCAGGGTGTTCCGCCGCCGCCGACCCCTGATATCGATCCGACCGTTCACTAACGACATCGAATTTCGTCATGGCCACTAACATCACGACATCCAACTCGAACTTTGCGCGCTTGATCATGAGCGGCTTGGGTGTGCCCGTCGCGTTGCTGGGCTTGTTGGCGATGATGGTGCTGCCGCTGCCGCCCATCGCGCTCGATATTCTGTTTACGTTCAACATCGCGCTATCGCTGTTGATCGTGGTGGCGGTGTTCAACGTCCGCAAGCCGCTCGACTTTGCGATCTTCCCCACTGTGCTGCTGCTCGTTACCCTGCTGCGGCTCGCGTTGAATGTCGCATCCACTCGCGTCGTGCTGATGCATGGCCATGAGGGGCCACATGCCGCAGGTCAGGTTATCGCGTCGTTTGGCGAGTTCGTCATTGGTGGTAACTACGCCGTCGGTGTGGTGGTGTTCATCATTCTGACGATCATCAACTTTGTCGTCGTGACGAAGGGTGCTGGTCGTGTCTCGGAAGTGAGCGCGCGCTTCACCCTCGATGCAATGCCTGGCAAGCAGATGGCCATCGATGCCGACTTGAACGCCGGCGTCATCACGCAAGAAGAGGCGCGTGCGCGGCGCCTCGAAGTGCGCGCGGAATCGGACTTCTACGGTTCGATGGACGGCGCCAGTAAATTCGTTCGTGGCGACGCCATCGCCGGTATCCTGATTCTGTTCATCAACATCCTCGGCGGAATCGCGATCGGCACGATGATGCACGACCTCCCGTTCGGGGAGGCGGGACGCATCTATACCTTGTTGACGATCGGCGACGGCCTCGTCGCGCAGATTCCCGGCTTGATCTTGTCGGTCGCTGTCGCCGTCATCGTTACCCGTATGTCGCGCGAGCAGGACATGGGCGGCGAGCTCCGTAAGCAGCTGTTCGCTCAGCCGCAGTCGCTCGCGGTTGCAGCCGGCGTATTGGGCGTGATGGGCATCATTCCCGGCATGCCGAACATCGCGTTCTTGTCGATGGCGGTCGTCTGTGGAACGGCCGCATGGTTGCTGCATCAACGCAGCCTTCGTGCCCCTGAAGAGGTGGTCGTAGAGCCGGAGCCCCCGCCTCCGCCGCCTGAGACGCTCGAGTTAACTTGGGATGATGTGCGGCCCGTCGATCCCATCAGCCTCGAAGTAGGGTATCGCCTCGTTCCGCTGGTCGACCGGAATCAAGGCGGTGACTTGTTAGCCAGAATTCGTGGCGTACGGCGCAAATTGTCACAAGATTTGGGCTTCTTGATCCAAGCCGTTCACATTCGTGACAACTTGGAGCTGGGCGCCAACGCGTACCGGATTCACCTCGCGGGTGTCCCGGTGGGTGAGGGCACGGTGTATCCCGATCGAGAGCTCGCCATCAATCCGGGGCGCGTGTTCGGCAGCCTGCAAGGCATCGCGACTCGTGATCCCGCCTTTGGCATGGAAGCGGTGTGGATCGATGTGGGTACACGCGAACACGCGCAATCCCTGGGCTATACCGTCGTCGATCCAAGCACGGTAGTGGCGACCCATTTGTCGCATTTGATGCAGTTGCATGCCCATGAGTTGTTTGGCCACGAAGAGGCCGAGCAACTACTGAAGACGCTGGCGAAGAGCGCCCCGAAGCTGGTGGAGGAACTCGTCCCCAAGCTGCTGCCGCTCGCAGTCGTGGTGCGCGTCATGCAAGGTCTGTTGGCCGAGCGGATCCCGATTCGCAATGCACGCGTCATCCTCGAAGCGCTCACAGAACTCGCGCCGCGAACCCAGGATCCCCAAGTGCTCGTATCGCAAGTCCGTGTCGCGCTCGGACGCCAGATCGTGCAGGACATCGTTGGGCTCAACGATGAGCTGCCGGTCATCACACTGGACCCCGAGATTGAGCGGCTACTGTCAAATTCCCTCGCCAATGGCGCTGCATCGAGTCCGGGGCTCGAGCCCGGGTTGGCAGAGCGTTTGCAACAGAGATTGCAGGATGCGGCCGAGCGTCAAGAACGCGTCGGCGAGCCGGCGGTCTTGCTGACGCCGCCCGCCTTACGTTCGACCTTAGCGCGCTTCCTGAGGGTCAGTGTTCCGAGCCTGCACGTGCTGGCTTGGAACGAGGTTCCAGAGACGCGCAAGGTGCGCCTCGTGACCGCAGTCGGTCGTTAGGCCGAGTCGATGTTGAAGGAGTGAACGATGAAGATTCGCAGATTCTCGGCAAACGACATGCGCACGGCTTTGGCACAAGTGCGCGACGTCTTGGGTCCAGACGCCATTATTTTGTCGTCGCAGCGCGTTGGCGGTGCGGTGGAGATCGTGGCCGCAGTCGATCCGACAGAGGTGTCGAGCGAATCTGTCGCGGCCAGTCCCGTCGCTCTCGAGCAACCGATTGCCCGCAGTGCACCCCGCGGCAAAGCGCAGGCCGTTACAGAGGAGTCGCATAGCGCTGCGGACGACAAGCATCGTCAAACGCATGTACTCGCCGCCGAAGTGAAACACATGCGGCGCATGCTGGAATCGCAGCTCGCGAGCTTAGTGTGGAATGAGTTTGCGCAGCGCTCTCCCTTACGAGCGGCCGTGCTGCGCGAGCTCGCGCAATTGGGTGTCGCCCAAGACTTAAGCCGGCGTGTCGTCGAGCAAGTTCCCGAGGACATGGAACTCAATCGGGCTGTGCAGCTCGCCTTTGGACTGCTGGCCAGTGAGATTCGCACGACGGGCGATCAATGGTCGGAGAGCGGCGGCATGCTCGCGCTGGCCGGACCATCTGGTGTCGGCAAAACGACGTTGGTGGCCAAACTCGCGGCCCGTTGGGTGCTGCGCCACGGGCCGCGCGGCGTCGCGCTCGTCTCCGCCGACGCAATCCGGATCGGCGCGCAAGAGCAAATGCACATGCTCGGGAGGTTGTTAGGCGTTGCAACCTATACACTGCAAGACATCGGCGAATTGCCCGACACGCTCGCTTCGCTGAGCGGCAATCGCTTGGTGCTGATCGACACGGCCGGCACCAGCCCGAAGGATACGGCGCTGCCAAACCGGCTCGCCGAGATCGCGCGTGCGCATTCCACGTTGCAAACCGCACTCGTGATTTCGGCGAATACGCAAGCCGGTGCGATCGAAGAAGCATTCGCCCGCTTTGCCGTGATGCAGCCGAATGTGTGTTTGATCACGAAGCTCGACGAAGCGACCGCAATCGGCGGCGTGTTGTCAGCGCTCGTGCATACACAAGTGCCAGTCGCGTACTGCAGCGACGGCCCCCGAGTGCCCGAGGATCTCGCGCCCGCGCGAGCGCACCAACTTGTATTGCTCGCACAAAAGCTCGCTCGCAAGAGCGGGGCGACTGTCGATGAGGATCTTTTACAACGTCGCTTTGGGACGCTTCGTCATGTGGCAGGCTAAGTCGTTGCTCGAATTTCCACCTGTCCAAGTCATTGCCGTCACGGGCGGCAAGGGCGGTGTAGGCAAGACCTCTGTCGCCGTCAATTTGGCGACGGCACTCGCCGAGCGTGACAAGCGTGTGCTCGTGCTCGATGGCGATCTCGGGCTGGCCAATGTCGATGTGTTGTTAGGAGTAACGCCGCGGCGCACGCTCGCACACGTACTCGCTGGCCAATGCACACTCGAGGAGTCGGTAACGCCAACGCCGTATGGCTTTGCCGTGATACCAGGCGCTTCGGGCATCAGTAGGCTGGCGGAGTTAGGCACACTGGAAGCCGCCGGCTTGGTGCGCGCATTCAGCGACTTGGCGCAGCGGCTCGATATCATGATCGTCGATACTGCGGCGGGCATCGGTACGAGCGTCACGACACTCGCGCAGGCGGCGCAGCAAGTGTTGGTGGTCGTTTGCGACGAGCCCGCGTCGATCACCGACGCGTACGCCCTTCTCAAGGTGTTGTCGCGCGAGCATGGCGTGACGCAATTCCGCGTCGTGGCCAATCAGGTCCGGTGCCGCGGCGATGGCTTGCCGCTCTTTCACAAGCTCGCAAGTGTGGCGGAACGCTTTCTGGACGTGACGCTGGATTATGTCGGAGAGATTCCCGAAGACCCGTATTTGAAATCGGCAATTCGTGAACAGCGTCCCGTTGTCGATTGCTTCCCGGCCTCTGGCTCGGCCCAAGCGCTCAAGAAACTCGCGCAACGAGCCGATACGTGGGGTGTGGCGGAGAGCCCCCGCGGCAACGTGGAATTCTTCGTCGAGCGGTTAGTGAGGAGGCCGCCCGTGAGACTCGAGGTCGTGCGGTGAGTACCGTCAACGCATATGTCGCCAAGCGCGCACCGCGCGCATCCGATCAACTCGTGCTGAAGCACGCCGAGTTGGTCAAACGCATTGCGTACCACTTGGCTGGTCGCTTGCCTTCTTCCGTTGAAGTCGATGACTTGATCCAAGCCGGCATGCTCGGCTTGCTCGAGGCGGCGGCGAACTTCGTCGAGGGCCGCGGCGCGAGCTTCGAGACGTACGCCGGGATTCGCATTCGTGGCGCGATGCTCGATGGCTTGCGCAAGCTCGACTGGGCACCTCGATCGGTCCACCGCAAAGCGCGTGACGTTGCCGCTGCGATCCGCGAGATCGAGGCGGAGATCGGTCGCGAAGCGCGCGACACGGATATCGCCGAAAAAATGGGCGTGCCACTCGACGAATACCACCGGATCGTGCAGGACGCCGCGGGTTGTCAGGTGACGAGCTTGCATGATGACGAGCGCGAAGTAGATGCGGCTGATCCGGGTGCCGATCCGTTCCGCGATGTGGCCAATGAAAGATTTAAACGTGCGCTGGCCGATGCCATCGCCGGGTTGCCGGAGCGCGAGCGCATGGTGATGTCCATGTATTACGACGATGAACTCAACTTGAAGGAGATCGGTGCTGTGCTGTCGGTCAGTGAATCTCGCGTCTGTCAGATTCATGGGCAGGCGCTCGCGCGCTTGAAAGCGCGCTTGGCCGACTGGCGCAATGAGCAGGAGGAGGTATGAGTAACAACATGAAGATTCTCGTCGTCGACGATTACTCGACGATGCGTCGCATCATCAAGAACCTGCTGCACGATCTGGGTTACTCCGACGTGACCGAAGCCGACGATGGCAAGACTGCGCTGCCGATGCTGCAAAACGGCAACTTCGAGTTTCTGATTACCGACTGGAATATGCCCGGTATGCCGGGTCTCGATCTTCTGAAGGCCGTGCGCGCTGACGCGCGTCTCGCGAAGCTCCCGGTGTTGATGTTGACCGCTGAAGCGAAGCGCGAGCAGATCATCGAGGCGGCGCAGGCCGGCGTGAATGGTTACGTGATCAAGCCATTTACAGCCGTTACACTCAAGGAAAAGATCGACAAGATCCTAGCGTCGCGAGCTGCGGCTTAACGGAGCGCATGCCGCATGACTAGCGACACTACCACGCTCGCACGTTTGCGCCCCGACTTGGTGGCGCTCACGAAAGCGTTCGAAGCTGGCGATGCGACCGCATTCGTCGCGACGCTCCATGTGCTGTCGAAGGCGTGTAACGCGGAGCTAGCCGCTGCTAACAGCTCTTCCACGGCCGTAGTCGGTTCGCAACTGCGACGACTCACGGGCGACGCGCAGGCTGCGCTCGAACGATTCCGCAACGAGGCGCGGTTGGATGCGTTGGCCGAACAAGAAGTGCCGGATGCTCGCCAGCGACTCGACCATGTCGTGAAGCTCACGGATGAAGCGGCGCACCGGACGCTCGATCTTGTCGAACGTTCGGGACCTCTGGCCGATCATGCAGCACGTGAATCGGCCGCGCTCAGCGTGCTGTGGCGCGAACTCAGTGAACGCGACCAAAACCTCTTCGACTCGCGCGAGATCATCGATCGCGTACAGCGCTTTCTCGATCGCACGCGCAGCGACGCTGATGCGCTGCGCAGTAATCTGTCCGAAGTCTTGATGGCGCAGGGTTATCAAGACATCACTGGTCAGATCATTCGCAGCGTCACGCGGCTCGTGACCGAGCTCGAGGGCGTTCTAGGTCAGCTCGTATTGATTGCCGACGGCATTGCGACAGAAAGCTATGTACGCGGCGAGCCCCAGACAAGCCAAAGTAGTGGGTCGCGTCTGACGGCAGAGCTGAGTCGTGGCGCTGGCCCGATCATTCCGGGCGTCAGCGATCGCGACACAGTGACGGCGCAGGACGATATCGATGCGCTGCTGTCCGGTGTCGCGTCTAGTAGTCAGTAGACGAGTCGAACAGTGGACATTCTGACGCTCGTCGGGTTTCTGTTCGCCGGGCTGGCGATCGTCGTGGGCTCGATCCTCAAAGGCGCTGGCATTCACTCGCTCCTTTCGGGTGCCGCGTTCATGATCGTTGTTGTCGGTACGTTTGCCGCTATCTTCGTGCAGACACCGTTGCCCGTTTTCAAGCAGGCGCTGTCTCGCTTGAAGTGGATCATCAAGCCGCCGCAGCGTGAGCCGCTCGTCCTGATCGATAACATCGTCGAATGGAGCGGTGTCGCGCGCAAGCAAGGGTTGTTAGCCCTCGAGCCGATGATCGACGAGCAAACCGATGACTTCTTGAAAAAGGCGTTGCAGCTCGTTGTCGACGGAAACGAGCCCGAAACGATTCGCAATGTGCTCGAGGTTGAGTTGCAAGCGCGCGAGCATGCCGATGTGCGCGCGGCGAAAGTCTATGAGGGTATGGGCATCTATGCACCGACGCTGGGGATCATCGGCGCAGTACTCGGCCTGATGGCCGTGATGCAGAACCTCGCGGATCCAAGCAAGTTGGGCGCTGGTATCGCGGCGGCATTTACCGCGACGGTATATGGCATCGGCTTGGCGAACTTATTCTTCTTGCCCGTCGCGGCCAAGTTGAAAGGCATCGTCGCCGAGCAGTCGCAGGTGCGTGAGATGGTGATCGAGGGCATGGTCTCGATCGCGCTCGGCGACAACCCACGCTCCATCGAATCCAAGTTGCAAGGCTACTTGCACTGATGGCACGGCGCCGACAACACGACGATCACGCGAATCACGAGGCGTGGGCGATACCATACGGCGATCTCATTACCTTGCTGCTCGCATTCTTTGTTGTGATGTACGCAATGTCATCGGTCAACGAGGGCAAGTATCGAATTCTGTCGGACTCACTGAATGCGGCATTCCAGGGTTCGCCAAAATCGAACCAACCTGTGGCGTTGAGCGACGCTGCACAAGGACTCGCCAACGACGGCACAAAACCGCCAGCGGCGCCCGCATCGAATTCGCTCCAGCCGCTATCCGAAACGGAGGTAGCGCGTCTCGCTGCGGAGCGAGCCCGCGCGGCGGAACTCGAACGGGTGGACGCGGCGGTGCGCAAGTCGTTAGCGCCGCTGCTCGAGACAGGGCTCGTGGCTGTTAATCGTAATGAGTCGCTCGTCGAAGTGACGATCCGTACGGACATCCTGTTTTCGAGTGGTAAAGCAGATTTGGCCCGCGCCGCCTTTGAACCGCTGCAGCAACTGGGCGGAACACTGGCGCCATTGCCGAACCCGGTTCGCGTGGAAGGGCACACGGACGACTTACCGATTCGTAGCGCGGTGTTTCCCTCGAATTGGGAGCTCTCGGCCGCACGCGCGGCCAGCGTCGTGCGCGTACTCGAAGCTACCGGCATGGATCCCCGGCGTTTGGCTGTCGTCGGTATGGGCGAGTTCCGGCCGATCGACAGCAATCTGACGCCAGAGGGTCGAAACGCTAATCGTCGCGTCGCCCTTGTGATTCTGGCGACCGGGCAGCTGCCAGAAGACGCCGCCAACGAATCGACACCCGCGGCGCCGCAGCCGCAGACCGTGACGCCAGTCACAACTGCATCGGCGCGTAGCCCCTAACAAACGACTGGCACGAATCGTGCTCTCTCTAGGGCACCGGTCGCGCGTGTCGGAATTCCGACGCTGCGCGTTCGCCGCAAGGAGAGAGCGTATGTCGATCGAGGCACTTAGAAACGTACCGCCCGAACTACTGTGGTGGTGGGGCCGCTCGGCTTTGCTCATTGCCGCATTCGTGTTGTTCGCTTGGGCGTTGCTCTGGCAGCGACGCGGCATTCGGGCGATGCAATTTGAGCTCACGCGGGAACTCGCGGAGTCGCGCAGGCAGCTCGCTGATCTCACCAACCGACTAGCAGCGATGGGTACTGCGGTCGCAACGCTCGCGGCGAGCCACGAAAGCGAACGAGCATCTGCGCCCAGTGCTTTGCCTAAGGCGACGCCTGTTCGTGGCGGCTACGAGATCGCGATTCGTCTCGCGCGCAGTGGTGCAAGCGTCGATGAGCTGATGGCGAGCAGCGGCGCAACGCGTGCGGAAGCGGAGTTGTTACGCCGTCTTCATGGCTCCGAGGCGAGTACTCGTGACGCTGATCACAGCTCGCGAACGATGACCGCATCGACTCATGCGTAAAGCTAAATCGAAGCGACGTAAGGCCGATACGAACTCCGGCGGAAGGCGAGCTCGCGCCCCGCAGCGAGAGAGGATTATGTCAGCGCAACCAATAAACGAGTTGCGGGTCGCATTGACCCCAACGTGCACCATTCGCGAAGTCGGCGAATTTCGCGCGCATTTGCTGCAGGCGCTTCCGGCGACCGATGTCGTGCTGGACGCCAGTGCACTGACCAAGATCGACACGGCGGGCGTCCAGCTCTTGTTAGCGTTCGTCCGAGATCGCAAGCGAGCGGGCGTCCGTACGCGCTGGGAAGCCGTACCCGACTCCATCCGGCTCGCTGCTCAGCGACTCGGATTGTCAGCCGAATTGCAACTCGACGCGAGCGCGAGCTAACACTATGGCTATCGATCTTGCACAGTTTCACGATGCGTTCTTCGAGGAGAGCTTCGAGGCGCTCGACTCCATGGAAGCGGCGTTGCTCAAACTCGATCTGGGTGCGCCCGACGCCGAGCTGATCAATACGGTGTTCCGTGTGGCCCACTCGATCAAGGGTGGTAGCGCGACTTTCGGCTTCAAGGACGTTGCGTCCTTTACACATTCACTCGAAACCTTGCTTGATGAGCTGCGCGCGCAGCGCATGCAGGTGACGCAGCCGCTGTCGGATCTGCTGCTGAAGTCGGTCGATGTGATGCGTGCGATGTTGCGCGCCACGCAAGCGAAAGAACCCATCGACGCCCAAGTGGCGGCCGACCTGCAATTCGATATCGAACTCGCAATTGCCAACAAAGGCATGGGTTCGGCCCCGAGCGTGCCCACAGCGAGTGACGCGCCGCCCGAAGTGCCGACACCAGCACCGCAAGGTCCTGCCGGCTGGCGGATCGACTTCCGACCGTTACCCGAGCTGTTAGCGCATGGTAACGATCCGATACGTATCTTCTCGGAATTGAGCGCGTTGGGCACGCTCACGGCGACACCCGACCTGCAGCATCTACCCGCGCTGGCTGAGCTACCTGTCGATGAGTGCGCGCTGCGCTGGACTCTCATGCTCGAGAGCGAGGTTACCAAGCAAGTCGTCGAGGCGGTATTCGAATGGGCCGAGGGCGAGTGCGTCCTGGCGATCGAGCCGCTGCGCACCGAAGCTTCGACCGCAACCACCTCGGCTCCCGTTGTCGAGAGCATGCCGGCCGCGGCCGCGGCGGTCGCCGAGCCGGTCGCGAAAGCTTCGACGGCTGAGACGAGCGCGCCATCCTCGCCCTCGCAACCGAACGCACCCGCGCTGGCGAAATCCTCTGCGTCTAGCGACTCTAGCTCGATTCGCGTCAGCATCGAAAAGATCGACGAGTTGATGAATACCGTCGGCGAGCTGGTGATTACGCAGTCGATGCTGACGCAGCTCGGCCAGCGTGTCGACGGACCCATGGGCGATCGTCTGCGCTCTGGCCTCACGCAACTCGAGCGCAATATGCGCGAGTTGCAAGACAGCGTGATGCGAGTGCGCATGCTGCCCATCAGTTTCGTGTTCAGCCGCTTTCCTCGCATGGTGCGCGATCTTGCGCAGCGCCTCGGCAAACAAGTCGAGCTCAAGATCTCGGGCGAGAACACCGAACTCGACAAGACGGTCATGGAAAAGATCGGCGATCCGCTCGTGCATCTTGTGCGCAATTGCATCGACCACGGCCTCGAGGCACCGAAAGATCGCGTGGCAGCGAGCAAGCCCGCTACGGGCAGCGTGTTCCTCAATGCTTATCACAAGGGCGGCAGCATCGTCATCGAAGTGGCCGACGATGGTCGTGGCCTCGCGAAGGAAAAGATTCTCGCCAAGGCGCAAGCGCGCGGCTTGGTAAATCCCGGCGCGACGCTCAGCGATTCCGAAATCTACGACCTGATCTTCTTGCCCGGCTTCTCGACTGTTGAGCAGGCCACGGATCTTTCAGGGCGCGGCGTCGGCATGGACGTCGTCCGGCGCAACATGATGGAGCTCGGCGGTATGGTCGAGCTTTCGAGTGTGCCTAACAAAGGCACGCGCTTCACGATCACCTTGCCACTGACGCTGGCGATCGTCGATGGTCAGTCGATCGATGTCGGTGGTCAAACGTACATCGTGCCGTTGCTGTCGATCATCGAGTCCTTGCAACTCGAGCCGCAGATGATCAATCGCATCGCGGGGCGAGGCGAGGTCTTCTCATTCCGCGGCGAGTATCTGCCGATCGTCAAGCTTTACGAAGTATTCGGCGTCAAGCCTCACAAGCGCGATCTGACCGAAGGTCTCGTGATGGTCGTGGAGGGGGATGGCCGCCGGGTCGGCTTGTTCGTCGATCAGTTGTTAGGACAGCAACAAGTCGTGATCAAGTCTATGGAAACCAACTACCGCCGTATCGAAGGCGTCGCGGGCGCGACGATTCTCGGCGATGGCGAAGTCGCATTGATTCTCGACGTTCCGGGTTTGGTGCGCGTTGCTGTGCAACGAGCAGCGGCTTGACACCCATCCCCAATTGCAGAGGCATGAACCATGAGTGATTCCAATGCATCAGGTAAAGCGCTGACGGGAGCCGCGCAATACCTCACGTTCTTTCTGGACGGCGAGGAGTACGGCGTGGATATCCTGCGCGTTCAAGGGATCCAGGGCTGGGATCGTGCGACCCAGATTCCGAATGCTCCCGAGTACGTGCTCGGCGTCATCAACCTCCGCGGCACCGTCGTTCCGATTATCGACTTGCGGATGCGCTTTGGTCTCGAACCAGCTGCATTCGGACCGACGACCGTCGTCGTTGTCGTCAAGATCAAGGCAGGGACCAACGACCGCATCGTCGGGCTCGTCGTCGACGCAGTGTCCGATGTCTACGGGATCAATCCCGAGGATCGCCGGCCCGCCCCCGATCTCGGCTCACGTGGCAATAGCGTATTCATCGCTGGTCTTGCAACTGTCGACAAGAAAATGCTGATCCTCCTGGATGTGGATGCGCTGATGGGCGAGCCCAGCGTCGCATTACCTGAAGTGGCCTAACAAGAGCGCTCACGGTCATGGCACGCATATCGCAACCCAGAAAATCCAGCCTTGCATTGCTGTTAGTGCTCGCGTGTGGCGGTGCCCATGCAGAGTCGACGGACTGTACCGGGGCCGAGTCGTGTCGGCCAGTGGAGTTGGCGTTGAGCTACAGCGGTGATTGGCGGCGCAACACGAGCGGCGGTGTCGAGGTCGGGTCTGCCTACTCGAGCCTCATTGAAGCGGGCTTGAGCGTCAGTCCGATCACGTTACCGGGCGGCTTGCGATTCTCCGCGAATGCATCATTGATGTACTCGTCGGGCAAGGGGATCAGCGAAGCGTTCATCGGTGATTTGCACGGCGTGAACAACATCGAAGCGCCGAGCGGTTGGCGCGCCTACGAGGTTTGGGCCGAGTTCCAGTTTGCGAATCGCGATACCTCAGTGCGCGCAGGTTTACTCGATCTGAATTCCGAATTCGATGCGCCCGTGACCTCGGCGCACTTCGTAGGTCCGGCACATGGCATCGGTACCGAGTTTGCGCAGACCGGCCTGAATGGGCCGTCGATCTGGCCCGTGACCGGCTTCGGCGTGCGCGTCGCACAGACGCATGATCGTTGGACGTTTCGCTTCGGTGCATTCGATGCCGTGCCAGGCAGCATCGATGAAGATCGCTTCGCATACGTCGACTTGTCTGCCGATGAGGGTGCGCTACTGGCGGCCGAGATCGAATGGTCGGCGCCGCACTTCAACAAGCTGGCGATCGGCGCTTGGTCGTACACGGCGGCGTTTGAATCGATCGATTCGATCGTGGCTGGAACACCTGAGACAGAGCGCGGTAACCGCGGCGTTTACGCGCTGCTCGACGCGCAACTCGGCACGGTCGGCAACGCGTCGCTCAATGGCTTCTTGCGGGTTGGTTACGCCAGCCCGCGCTTCAACGCGGTGCGGACTTATGTCGGTGCGGGCCTCGTCGCTAACAACTTCATCAGCGGGCGCCCTGAGGACGCATTGGGGCTCGCAATCGCTTATGGCGGGATTGGCGATGCTTATCGCTCGCTACTCGAATCGACTGACGGCTCGAGTCGAGCGGGCGAGACCGCCGCGGAATTGACGTATCGCTGGGTTTATGACGAGCGCCTGGCCGTGCTGCCGAGCGTGCAGTGGATTCACGCGCCAGGCGCAACCGGCACGCTCGCAAATGCATGGGCCGTCGGAATTCGATTGGAATGGAGTGCAGCGAAGTCGCTGCCTTGGCTCGCACGTAACGGCGCGCCAGGTAGCGAAACGCTTATGGGTAGTCGGGAGTAGGTCATGAAGTTTTGGAATAAGACGAAGCAAGACGAAGTTAACGTAGATCGCTCTCGATTAGCGGAGCTTGAAGGCCGTGTAAAGGCGGCCAGCCAGGCGTTGTGCGTCATTGAGTTTACGACGGACGGCATCATCCTTGACGCCAACAGCAACTTCCTAACGGCTTTCGGTTACACGCTCGACGAGGTGCGCGGCCAGCATCACCGGATCTTCATGGAGCCACGCATGGCAACCAGTCCGGAGTACGCAGACTTCTGGCGCAGGCTCAAATCAGGCGAGAGCTTTCGCAATCGCTTCCGCCGGGTGGGTAAGGGCGGCACCGATATCGTCGTGGACGCGACCTATTGTCCGTTCACCGACGCCAACGGTCACTACACCCGCGTTGTGAAGTACGCCACTGATGTCACGAAAGAGGCACAAGCGACCGCGGATCTCGAACGCCAACTGTCTGCGGTCGATGCCACGCTCGCAGTGATCGAGTTTCAGCCCGACGGCACGATCATCAATGCTAACGACAACTTTCTGAAGACGGTCGGCTACTCGCTGCAAGAGGTGCGAGGCAAGCATCACAGCATGTTTGTCGAACCGCAGTATGCGACGTCACCGGAGTACGCAGACTTCTGGAGCCGCCTGCGCGATGGTGCGACCCAGCGATCAAAAGTTCGTCGCGTTGGCAAAGGCGGCAAGACGATTTGGCTTGAGGCTATTTATCACCCCGTCTTAGCTTCTAACGGTCGCTGTACCCGAGTTGTCAAGTACGCCTCAGATGTGTCCGCGGTTCAGGAGGTCGCTGACGTCCTGACAAAGTCCGTCTCTGAAGTGCAGTCGGTGATCGCGGCTTCGATCAATGGCGATCTGACACAGCGAGTTCCGCTCGACGACAAGCAGGGCGGAATTCGAGTTGTCGCGGAAGGCGTGAATGCGGTCCTCGACAGCATGAGCCAACTTGTTAGCCAAGTGAAGGTAGCGGCGAACGAGGTATACCGCGGAGCGGAAGAG
>CAYUIT010000008.1:46235-115355 GCA_964444835.1 uncultured Steroidobacteraceae bacterium | reverse complement strand
CATCGCCCGACGCGTTCTCGAAGTATCGTACGCTCCCGAGCCATGGGTCTGGGTGATCGGGGTCGTCGGCGGCGCGTTGTTAGTCGCTATCGCGGGGTGGTTTGCGACCCGCTCGGCCGTGCGCCAACCGCCGCTCATCACATTGCGTGGAAACTAACCGCTTGAAGTCCTTGAGCCCGGATTTTCTCGATAAATTGTTAGCGATGCCGCGGCGCCGCTCGATGGTCGGCTGGTACGACCCGCGAGTGCTGGCCCACTCGGCTTGGCTGGTTACGGTCGCCAACTTGTTTGGTCGACATTCGGACACACGTCTCATCGAAGCATTGTCGAGTCAGCCGCAGAGTTGGTTCGATTACTCCGACTCGAGCGACACCGATACCGGCGAGTTCTGGCTCGATTACGCCAGCGATATCGGCGATGGCTGGAACTCCACGGCCGCGATCGCGCATGCCCTTGCAGAGCCTGTGCTCGCCGTAGCCGATGGCACTGGACGGGTCGACGAGACGCGCTCGGGGCGTGTGCTGGTGTTCGGCGGCGATGAGGTTTATCCCTACCCGTCCCGCGAGGAGTACGAGGTGCGAGCCGAGCGCCCCTACGCGAGCGCATTTGCAGGTCGCGATCGGCGGCCCGACATCTTCGCGGTGCCGGGCAATCACGATTGGTATGACAGCTTGATCGCGTTCTCTCGCACCTTCTGCCGACCGGAGCGTGGCTTCGCGGGCTGCGAGACGCGGCAAACACGTAGCTACTTCGCACTGAAGTTGCCGCACGATTGGTGGCTGTTGGCGATCGACTTGCAGCTCGGCGCGGATCTTGATGAGCCGCAAGTGCAATACTTTCAGCGAGTCGCTGCAGCCATGAACGCGGACAGCCGCGTCATCCTCTGTGTGCCTGAGCCTCGCTGGATTTTGGAGGAAACCTACCCTAACCACGAATCCTACGGCGAGAGTGCCACCATCCAGTTTTTGGAGCAGCGTGTGCTGAAGCGCGCGGTGCAGGTGTTCTTAACGGGCGACTTGCACCACTACAAGCGCCACGAGAACGCCGCTGGCATCCAGAAGATCACTGCCGGTGGCGGTGGCGCATTCCTGCATCCAACACACGCGCCGCGGACGGAGCAACTGCGCAACGGCTTCGTGCAGCGCGCTTGTTACCCGGATGAGAACACGTCATCCCGGCTCGCGTGGCGGAACTTTTTGTTCCCGATCTTCAATCCCAAGTACATGTGGATCCCGGCGTTCGTGTATGCAATGTCGGCGTGGTTCGCGTCGGCGAGTCTATTCCCGGCGGATCTCGTGGATTTTCCTACGGCTTTAGATGCTGCCGTGACCGCTGCGATCCGCGACCCGTTCAACGGCTTATGGTTGGTTACGTTCATCACGGGCTTCATCTTTTTTACCGATACACACGTGCGGTGGTGGCGCATCATCGGCGGCGTGTCCCACGCCGTGTCACATCTTGCTGCAGCATTCGCAGTTGGCTGGTTTGCACTTATCGTCACGACTCAATGGTTTGGGCTCGAGTTCGGGACCGTGTCGCAGCTGTTAGCGGCCGGTGTAATCACCTTCGCGCTCGGCGGTGTCGCAGGCGGCGTCATCCTGGGCGGCTACCTATTCATCTCCGTACAGATCTTCGGTAGACACTCGAACGAGGCGTTTTCGAGCCTTAGAATCGCCGATTTCAAGCAGTGGGTACGACTCAAAATCGATCGGGCCGGGCGCCTAACCATATTTGCAATCGGTATTGACCGCGTTCCGCGTCGCTGGCGCACCGGGTCGAGAAACGGTGTAACGACCGATTTAGCCGATGATCCGCGTGCAACGGCGCCGAGGTTACTCGATCGTGTCCAGGTCGCGCTGCGTCATTGACGCGTCTGTCACGTAAACAGGTGCGCAATCCCCTAACTAATCGCGCGAACAGTGTTACCATTCGCGTACCATCTACAGTGTTAGCACCCAGGAGGACACATGGCGAAGAAGAAGGCAAAGCCCGGTCGGCTCGGTAAGGAGTGGACCGCGACGGACGTCGCGAAGTTGCGCTCGCTTGCCAAAGCGAAGCTGTCGGCACGTGCTGCGGCCGAGAAGCTCGGTCGTACGCGGGGTTCGGTGGCGCAGAAGGCGTTGTTGCTCGGAATTTCGTTCCGCGCGATCAATCAGCCGAAGCGTAAGGGCCGCAAGTAAGTTGTTTGGGCGGTTTGCCGCGGTTGGCGCACAACGTCATCCCGCGGCTGCCGCCAGACACTCGCCCTAGCGAACGATACTCGCTCGCACCCACGCGATGGCTTGGCCGTCGCGTCGCATGTTCAAACCCTCGATCGTGAACAAATAGTCGCCCGGCCCGAAGGCCGATGGGTTGAGCTGCAGGCGCAGGTGCCCGTTCGAGTCCTTCAGCACATTATCCAGTACGGCGACACGTCCCTGATCCACGCGATCCACACGCACGCGAAACACGCGGTAGCGCGTTTGCGTCAGTACGATCTTCAAATCGGCCATCTCACCGGAACGCATGCTGAGCGATGCGCGCTCTGGCGCGTAACTCGCGGGCTTGACGACGATTGTGCGGGTGGTTTGCGTGGGGAGCAGCGGCTGCTCCACGAGCTGGCGCTCGAGGTCGGCAATCTGCGTCGACTGCGTCGCGGTCCGACTGGCAAGCACGAGCGTCGCCACTAACAACACAGCGGCTGCCGCCGTGACACCGCCGATAAATGGCAGCTTTTCCCAGAATTTGCGCGGCTTCTCGGCCCAGGGCTCGGGCGTGCCGCTCGCTTCCATCAGCTTGAGCCCAGCGTGCACGCGTTCCGCGAGTCCGAGCTCTTCGATCAGTTGTGGATTGTCGCGAACGAAGCGCTCGAAATCGTTGGCGCCCTTCGGCGGCAGTTTGCCGGCCAGATAGCGTTCGACGATCTGATTGCGGGTGATGAACTCACGATCCATCGGCACGTTGGCCGACGGCGAGTTCACGGGGTTCTGAGCGAGACTAGACGAAGAGACCATATTCGATTGATCGGCATGTTCTGGCGTGACGGAACGGATTTGCGCCGAGCCTTGGCGGGCCCGTCTTGGGCGATTCGCCGGAGCAACGCGAGGCGCCACTCAGGGCGCAGCCGACCAATAGCATCACCTAGACGCACGCGCGTATGCTCGCGGTTATGGTGGAAATCGCCGCTGTCGCAGCTCACAAAACGGCACTCGAATCGACGCCAAATTGCGACACAGGTCGCGGAATTGGTGCTAGACCGATTCGAGCGCTTGCTGCGTTCAACGGTGAACTGACCCAGTAGACCAGAGGTATCCGATGACATTGAACCCATGGCAGCGACCGCTCGTCGGCGCAGGAGTATTGGCTTTGAGTGCAACCCTGACGGGCGGCGCGGTCGACGCAGCGGAAGCGGACGACACCGCCATCACCATCTACAGCTCGGCACAATCCGGGGCGATTTCGCCGGAGTTTTATCGTCCCATTCCAGGCGCGGGTGTTCCGAATGCGATGGCCGTGCCGGGCTATGCGATGGTGCGACACGATCGCAGCGTGAAGCTGCCGGCCGGGCGCTCACAACTGAAATTCGCCGACGTGGCGGGCCTCATCGATCCTACGACGGTGACGTTTACGTCGCTTTCCGATCCCGCGACCCGCGTGCTCGAGCAGAACTTCCAATTCGATCTGGTCAGCACCGACAAGTTGTTACTCAAGTTCATCGACAAGCCCATCACAGTCGAGCGAGCTGTGGGTAATCAGAGCTCCACGGTCACGGGCACGTTGTTGTCCTCCGTCGATGGATTGGTGCTGCGTGGCAATGACGGCTCGATACATTCTTTCCGCGACTACTCGTCGATTCGCTTCCCAGATTTACCGGGTGGCCTGAACACCAAGCCCACGCTGGTCTGGGATATCGCCTCGCCGATGGGTGGCGAGCAGAAGTCACGCGTCACCTATCAAACCGGCGGTGTCACTTGGTGGGCGGACTACAACCTCATCTTCAATGAGGGTCGCGACGCCAATAGCGGCGTGCTCGATCTGTCGGCATGGGTGAGCATCATCAATCAATCGGGCACAACGTATCCGAATGCCAAGTTGAAGCTGATTGCGGGCGATGTGCATCGCGCCGAGCCGGTGCAGCCGAAAGCGGTTCGCATGCAGGCCATGGAAATGGCGCGCGCATCGATGGCGGACGACGCGGGATTCGAACAAAAGGAGTTCTTCGAATTCCATCTGTATACCTTGGGTCGGCGTACGTCGCTGCCTAACAACTCGACCAAGCAGATCGAGCTGTTCGATCAAGCGAAGCAGATTCCCGCAAAGAAGATCCTGCTCTATTACGGCTTGTCGCAGCCCTATTTTTGGCCCACGCCGTACATGGACCGTGAGATTGGCGTGGCCATGAACAAGAAGGTGGACGTCTACCTCGAGTTCAAGAATGACAAGCAGTTTGGCCTCGGCGTGCCGCTGCCGGCGGGGCGTATTCGGGTATCGAAGCTCGACGGCGCCGATGGCAGCCTCGAATTCATCGGTGAAGATCGCATCGATCACACACCGAAGGACGAGCGAGTGCTCGTGAAGCTAGGGTCGGCCTTCGATGTCGTCGGCGAGCGGCGCCAGGTCGATTTCGCGGTCGATACCAAAGGCAAATGGATGGAGGAGGAGATCGAGATCAAGCTCCGCAATCACAAAGACCAACCGGTCGAAGTGACGGTGAAGGAGAATCTTTATCGTTGGTCGAACTGGCGGATGCTGTCGAAGACGCACGAATTCGAGAAAGAAGACGCGCGCACGATCTATTTCCCCGTCAAAGTGGGTAAGGACGCTGAAGCCGTGGTGCGCTACCGAGTGCGCTACACCTGGTAGCGATGATGCGACTCAGCATGTTGGTCGCCGCAGCGTGCCTGCTCGCGGCGTGTGCCAGTAGTCCGCGGCAGAGTGAGCCTCTGCCGCGGCTTGTCGCGCAGAGCGCGGGCGACTACAACAATGCTGCGCAGTTTGCCGCTGTCGATCCGGCACTGCACCGGAAGCCCGCTGCGGGTCATCCTTACGACTGGCTCGACACGCAGTACGCGAGCTTTCGTTGGGTCGAGGCGCCTAACGTTGGCCGACATGTGATGTATCTCGAATGGCGCAGCGATGCGGCTGATGGCCCCGTCAGTCGGCAGCGGCTCTGGAGCTTCCGCCGCGATGAGCAGGGCCGCTGGCGCATGGACTTCTACACATTGCTCGAACCGCAACGGTTTGCGCTCCAGGGCACCGAGGCACAGTTTCGTGCGTTGACGTTGGCGCAACTGGTGGGGTACGGCGATGCTTGCGCCCTCGAGCACCAAACAACCCGCGACGCCGAATTGTTTGCCATCCCGCAGAGTTGCTCGATCACGACGCGCAACGGCCGTGCGATGCAATTGCAAGGATTCATTCGTTTCGAGCGGAGTTGTTTGCGCTATCGTGAGGCCGGCTTGCTGCCGGATGGTTCGTACGCCTTCCTCGTGCCAGGAAAGCCTGGGCTCGACTACGAGTTTGCGCGTGGCCGTGCCAAGAAGTGTTCGAGTTTGTCCCGATAGCTACGTGACAACTTGAGCTCCTGGCCGCCGGTGAGCTTCAAGAAGTACTCGCCGTTCATGTGCGCGCGCAGGCTCGCAACCCGATCGAGATTCACAATCGTCGAACGGTGCACGCGCTGGAATACGGCGGGATCGAGCACTTCTTCCATCTCCTTCATGGTGCCGCGCAGGATGTGCGTCGCACCCGCGGCATGCACGCAGAGATAGTCACCTGCCGCGTCGATCCAGTCGATGGAGTTCATTTGAACGCGTACGACTTCGCGGCCTGTGCGGATCGGCAGAAAGGTCTGCGCGCGCGCTGGCGTGCCGCCGACGGAGCTTTCGCTCGGCGCAAACTCGCCGCTGCCGCGAATGCTCGCGAGTAGCTCGATCAGCTGATCGCGCTCGGTCACGGCGACTCGGCTCGCGGCCGCTTTGCGAACGTGCTCGAGTGCGGTTGCAAGGCGCTCGTCTTCGACGGGCTTCAGTAAGTAGTCGATCGCGCGCGCCTCGAAAGCACGGATCGCGTACATATCGTACGCCGTGACGAACACGATGATGGGCAGTTCATGTGGCTGCAGTTCGGCGAGCACGTCGAAGCCGCTCAGCCCGGGCATTTGAATGTCGAGGAACACCACGTCCGGCTTGAGTTCGCGAATGGCGCCGAGCGCTTCGCGACCGCAGGTGCTCTCGCCGACGATCTCGATGTCGCGATGCGCGGCGAGGCGGATCTCCAGGCCACGGCGCGCCAACGCCTCGTCATCGACGATCAAGGCGCGCAAGCGAATGGCAGCGGCAGTGTTCATGACGGGTGGGTCTCCGCGCTGGTTTCGACTGGCAGTCCGATTTCGACGCGCAGCCCGGGGCGATTGTCGAGCACGACGAAGCGATGCTTGTCGCCATACAACACTTTCAAGCGTTCGCGCGCATTGCGCAATCCTACGCCGCGGCCTTCGAGGGCCTTGTTAGGATCGCGCAGGCCCGGGCCATCGTCTGATACGGTCAGCTCAAGCATCGAACCACGCACCCGCGCTTCGATGCGAATCGTACCGCCGTTCTCGCTCGGGGAAACTGCGTACTTGACCGCATTCTCGATCAGCGGCTGCACGAGTAAGCTTGGAACGAGCGCATCGAGTGCCGCGTCTTCGACGGCGAACTCGAGTCGGAGCCGGGCACCAAAGCGCAAGCGCTCGGTATTGAGGTAGAGATTCAACGCCTCGATTTCCTGGCGCAACGTCACGCGCTTCATCGGATCTTGATCGAGCGTGTAGCGCAGGAAGTCGGACAGACGCATCACGGTTTGGTTCGCGGTGCGATTGTCGTTATCGAGAATCAGCGTTGAGATCGCGTTCAAGGTGTTGAACAAAAAGTGCGGATTCAACTGGTAGCGGAGCATCTTCAGCTGCGCCTCTTGCGCGAGCGACTGTGCGTTGAGGGCGGCTTCACGCTGTTTCTGCAGCGACTCGTAGTACTTGATACCGAAGTACAAGCCGCTCCAGCAAAGCAGTAGGTAGGTGGACTGCATCGCGCCGAGGAAGATCTCGTAGGCCGTCTTGAACTGCCATTCCGGCTCGGCGAAGCGTTGATACGCGGTGTTGATGATCACGCGCCAACCGAGCGCGAGCGTATAACAACTTAGCAGTGCACCGGTGATCACGACCCGCGGTGATCGGGTCCATAAATGCCGATAGATGTAACGCAACGCGAGGCTCAGGATGAAGCCCGACACGGCTGCGATGGTGATGACGATCAGGAACGGCCCTGTGCGCCCGTAGAGCCAAGCGCCCATGTATTGCGCGACGGCGTAGGCCACCCAGCCGCCGGTGTGCAGCAGCCAGAACAGCGCGTTGCGATTATGTCGCAGGGGATCCAGAGTCGGCATGGCAGCGCAAGGCTACGACAGAAGCCGCGATTGTGGCAGCCATTCCGTCGAGTCGGGCGTTCCTTTCAACGCGCCCTCGCCAAGCCGCACGATGCATGCGTCCCGTACTCTGCGAGGTTGTTAGACAACGTGCGTGGCCGGCTTAGGGACGCGCGGCGCGGCGGAGAGAATGAGCGGCGCTGCATGGCGGCATGTTACGATGCTCGGGCCGCAGCAACTCCGCCGCTGCGTACCATCCCTCGAGGCATCCCGATGTTCTTCTGCGCTGGCCTGTGGTCATTCGGGACGCGACAACCGTGAGTCCGCGTCCGATTCGCGACTTTCTGCCGCTGCTCGCGACGTTGGGCGTCATCGCCGTCAACGCCGCCGCGAATCTATTGCCCATCAATGGCTACACGACAGGGCAGCTCTCGGCGCTCTATCCGACGGGTTTTACGCCTGCGGGATGGGCATTTTCGATATGGTCGCTGATCTATCTCGGTTTGCTCGCGCTGAGTGTCGTCGCCGCTTTTGGCGGCGAATCCGCGCGGGCGCGAGTTCGGCACATCTTGCCGTGGTATCTCGTCAACGCGGCTGGCAATGTCGGCTGGATCTTTGCTTGGCACCATCGCGAGGTGGCGCTGAGCGTGGCGCTCATGCTCGTCATATTGGCTTCGCTCGTGGCGATGACCGCGAAACTGCGGCGAATGCCGGCAGCCTCGCGTACCGCGTTCTGGACCATCGATGCGCCGCTGCGGCTCTATTTCGGGTGGATTACGGCGGCGACACTCGTGAACATTGCGACGCTGTTCTATGACTGGCAGTGGTACCCGTTCGGCGCAACGTCCGAGCAATGGGCATTGGTGAGTGTGGTTGTGGCGACGGGCATCTACGTGTGGATGGCGGCACGCACAGCCGATCCGATCTACTGTGGCGTCGGTGTGTGGGTGGGCGTCGCGATCGCGCTGCGTCCGGTCGAGATTAGCGAGGCGGTCAGAACCGTGGCATTTGCGGCGGCGGGCCTGATCGGGACCGCCATCGTGGTCGCGGCGTTTCTGTCGTGGCGAGCGCGAGCGCGCTGAAGCCCGCCGCTCAGTCTTTGCTGGGTTCGATCGTCAGCAGCGAATCGAGCGTCCGAGGTTGCTCCAGCAGGAAGCCTTGCGCGTAATCGACCCCGACCGCCGATAACCACTGGCGCGCGGCTGGCGTGTCAATACGCTTCGCAACGCATGAAATGCCGAGCACCTTTGACGCTTGCGACATGGCAACGACCATCGCCTGCGACAGCTTCTCGGTCATCGCACTCTGAGTGATGCGCGGATCGATCTTGACGAAGCGGACGGCGCGCGATGCGAGCCACTGCACGGCGCTCGAGTGCAACGTGAAGTCGTCGATGGCGACGAAGCAGCCGATCTTTTCGCAACCCGCGACGAAGACATCGACATCTTTGCGGTGCTGGATGCAGACGCTCTCGTCGAGCTCGAAACCAATGGTGTTCGCCGGCACGCCCTGCGACTTGATCTGCGACGAGACGAAGGCGAGGAATTTCGGGTCGGCAATCGAGCCGACCGAGATGTTGATCGAGAAGCTCGCTGGCTGAGCGTCCCAAATCGACGGGTTGTTAGACAACCATTTGACCAGCGTCTCGACCACCAGTTTGTCGAATTGCGACGTGCCGATTTTCTTGCGCAGCGTGTCGGAGATCGATGTCGGTGCCACTTCGTCCCTGGTGCCAACACGGCGCGCCAGCACTTCGTAGCGGCGCGTGCCGCCGCCGGAACGCAGCTTGAGTAGCTGCTGCACGTGCAGCTCGTAGTGGCCGCCTTCGAACTCAATCGGCTTGAGCGGTGTGATATCGCGCGACGGCGTTGGCTTGCGTGGCGCATCCTGATTCGCTCGCGGTGCCGTCACGCGCGGCGGAACAACGACTTTTGCTGCGCTCGAAGACTTACTCGCTGTCGGCGTTACCTTGGACGGGGGTGCTTTGGGTGGCGTCGCCTTCGCAGTGGGATTACTCGGCTTGGCAGCGAGTGGCGCAGGCGAGCGTGGCGCGGAAAGTTTGGCTTGCACCGCTGCGAGGTTCGCCGGAAGCGCGTCCGAACGGGCAGGTGCGGGCTTCGGAGCCGCACTCGGTTTCGCGACTGGCGCTGCGGCAACGGCGTTGGAAGCCGGCGGATCGTCGTCGAGCGTGAACTCCAGTAAATCGACATCGTCGGCAGGCTTCACCACTTCTTGCGGCGGAGCGGGCGTGGGTGCGACGGCAGCGAGCGGGGCGGCCGGTTTGGTAGGCGTGGCAGGTTTGGCCGGCGCCGAGGGTTTACGCAGGATCGCAAGACGGCGCATCACGCCGAGAGTTTGTGGATTGACGAGCTTCGTGGCGCCACTCACATCGAGCCACTTGCTCTCCGAGAGAATCGTCGCGAGGCCTACCAACTCGCCGTTCGGTGCCCGTGCGGGCAGGAACAGCGCGGAACGGCCGTCGCCAATGTGCTGGAATATATGCGAGCGATCGCCGACGACGCTGAGCGCATTGCTGGCCTCGAGCACGACGTTGTGTTCGTCGGGGCCCATGACGCCCTCGCTCAACCAGAGAATGTCGGCGTTGGGCTCGTGCAGCGAAACGGAGTGCAGACGTTGCGTTCCTAATGCCTCGACGAGCGCATCGCCAATCGCGCCGATCGAATCACCGTCCCTCGACACGTTTGCCGAAGATGCTGCCACGCCATGCCTCAACGCTAGGGAGTCGAAGCGACATAGCCTCGACCGGTGGCGTAGCGTCGCAGATGGCGGACAAATACTGCGTGATCGGCCTCGCGTTACGGTAACGCGAGGGCGAGGTCGGTGGCGGTTATGTCAAAGCGGCAGGGGCTACGAGCGGTCGATCCAGGCCATCGCGCGCGGCGTATACCGTGGCCCGGCAGTGGGTTCGAGCTGTCCCAACGCTGCAAGATCCTCTGTTGTTAGCCGCAAGTCGGCGGCAGCAGCGTTGGCCTCCAGGAACGTTCGCCGTTTGGTACCCGGGATAGGCACGATGTCAGGTCCTTGATGCAACAGCCACGCAAGTGCCACTTGGGCTGGTGTTGCGCCATGGCGTTGTGCGACAGCCGTGACAGTTGTTAGGAGTCGCTCGTTTTGAGCGAAATTCTCCCCACGAAAGCGGGGATCGAGCTTGCGGTAATCGCCGTCCGGCAAGTCTTCCGCGCGTCGGAGTGTGCCCGTCAAAAAGCCGCGGCCCAGCGGGCAGTAAGGCACTAGGCCAACGCCGAGCTCGCGGCAGGCTGGCAAGATGTCCTGCTCAAGATTGCGCTCCCACAGCGAGTACTCGCTCTGCAAGGCACTTATCGGGTGCACCGCGCACGCACGTCGCAGCGTGTTGGCGCCCACCTCTGACAAGCCGAGATACCGCACTTTGCCCGCTCGCACTTGCTCCGCCATCGCGCCGACGGTCTCCTCGATCGGTACGTTCGGATCGAGTCGATGCAGGTACCACAAATCGACGTAGTCCACGCCGAGCCGGCGTAGGCAGCCCTCGAGTGCGCGCCGTGCATTCTCAGGGCTGCCGTCGAGACCGAGGCCGTTGATACCCGCGCCCAGTCGAAAGCCGAATTTCGTCGCAATTACGACGCGCTCGCGCGGTACGTCGTGCAGCGCGCGGCCCAAGATCTCCTCGTTGCGATGCGGACCGTACACCTCGGCCGTATCGAAAAAATTCACGCCGACCTCGAGTGCGTGTCGCAGCGTCGCGATGCTCTCGGCCTCGTCCACCGGACCATACATCGCCGGCATGCCAGCGACGCCCGCGATGCCCATCGCGCCGAAACCGATCGCCGAGACTTCGAGGCCTTGTCGTCCGAGCTTGCGCAGGTGCATGGACTAACTACCCAAGAAGTCGCTCTTGCCGAGCGCGATCCCGTTGTGCCGCAGAATGGCGTAGGTCGTTGTGTAGTGAAAATAGAAATTGGGCAAAGCCCATCCTTGCAAGAAGGGCAGGCCCTGCATCTCGAGCGTGCGCGTACGCAGCGGAATCTTGATGGCGCGCGTTTCGCTGCCCTCGAGCGCGTCGGCCGAAATCGTGGTCAAGTAATCAAGCGTCCGGGTAACGCGCTCGACCAGTTGGGCCAGGGTCGTCTCGGTGTCCTCGAAGCGCGGCGGATCGATGCCCGCCAAGCGCGCTACCGAATTCTTGGCGAAGTCGCACGTGAGTTGCACTTGTTTGACCAGCGCGAACATGTCGGGTGCGAGCCGTGCACTGGCGAGCACGTCCGGGTCGTAGTTGCTGGCTTTCGCGTGAGCGATCGCCTTCTCCAGGATGGTCTGCAGTTGCTTGAGCGCGGGCGTAAACACGCCGGCCGACATGCCGTACATCGAAATCTTCATGCGGAATCCTTGTCAGAATTGGGCTAAAAGTGAAACAATAAATGCTTCTTTTGCGGTCTTTGGTGCGCCTGATGACTGAATTTTGGTCCCCCGCCCAGTTAGCGGTGTTCGCGAAGGTGGTCGAGTTGAACGGCTTTTCCGCCGCTGCTCGTGCCTATGGAGTCCCCAAGGTTGCCGTAAGCCGCGCCATCGCTGAGCTCGAAAAGCAGCTCGGCGTGCAGATCTTGAAGCGTACCACTCGGCGCATCTTTCTGACCGCAGCCGGCGAGGCCGTACTACCGCATGCGCAACGCATTGGCGCCGAGGTCGATGCGGTGCGACGGCTCGCGATCGAGCTGCAAGTCGAGCGTGCAGGCCCGCTGCGCGTGGCCGCCGATCCCGCCTTCGGGCGCGTGTTGTTAGGGCCGCTCGTGCCACGCTTCTTGGATAGCTTCCCGCAGCATGCGCTCGACGTCGTGCTCGACTCGAGCGATGCGGCGGAATGGGACGTGGCGATTCGAGCGGGCAAATCGGCTGACCCGCGGTTCGGCGCACGGTTGTTAGGTGCGCCCCCGTCGGTCTTGGCCGCGACACCGGGTTACCTGCAAAAACATCCTGCGCCCGATCGGCCGGAGAATCTGCGCGATCACGCGCTCCTCACGCCCGCAACCGATGGGGCGGAGTATCGCTTCCAAATGACGAAAGCCTCGGCCCGTGCCGAGGTGCGTGTCACCCCGAAGCTTGCGGTGGACGATCCGGCTGTCCTGCACGTCGCGACCGTGGCGGGGCTCGGCATTGGCTTGCTGCCGGAGTTCTTGTGTCGCCAGGGGCTTGCGACGGGCAAGCTCAAGGCTGTGCTGGACGGGTGGGAAGCGCCGGCAGCGTCGGCGCTGTACGCCGTGTTCCCCGCTGGGCTCGAAGATGACGCGCGCGTGCGAGATTTTGTGGAATTTGCGGCCGCGAACATCGTACCGGCGCTCGCGCGCGCTTAGCATCCGCAGCGCTACAATCAGTATCCAATGGATTGAGAGATTTCGATGTACCGCGCTCCCCTGAAAGACATTCGATTCGTGCTCGAAGAGCTGATCGGCGATGCCGATTTACGAGCCTGTCCGGCATTTGCCGATTATTCGAACGACACCGCCGAGGCTGTGATCACCGAGGCCGGCAGATTTGCCGAAACCGTGCTCGAGCCACTGTGCAAGAGCGGTGATCGCGAAGGCGCGAAGTGGACGCCGCAAGGCGTCACCACGCCGAAAGGCTTCAAGGAAGCTTATGCACAGTTCGTTGAGAACGGCTGGGCAGCGCTGCGCGCATCGCCGGATCACGGCGGTCAAGGCGTTCCGACGGTGTTAGGCACGGCGGTCGAAGAAATGTGGGCCTCGTCGAACTTGGCCTTCAAGCTGTGTCCGATGCTGACGCAGGGTGCGGTGGAAGCGCTCGAAATCTACGGCTCTGCAGCGCAGAAGCACACCTACCTGCCGAAAATGGTGAGCGGTGAATGGACCGGCACCATGAACTTGACAGAGCCGCAAGCCGGTTCGGACCTTGCCCAAGTGCGCACGCGTGCCGTGCTCGCGGGCGATCACTACAAGTTGTTCGGCCAGAAGATCTTCATCACTTACGGCGAGCACGACTTCACGCCGAACATCATTCACATGGTGTTGGCGCGGATCGACGGCGCGCCGCCGGGTGTCAAGGGCATTTCGCTGTTCATCGTGCCGAAGTTCCTGGTCAATCCGGACGGTTCACTCGGTGCGCGTAACGACGTGAAATGCGCGTCGATCGAACACAAGCTCGGCATTCACGGCAGCCCGACCTGCGTGATGATGTACGGCGAGAAAGACGGCGCGGTTGCGTATCTCGTCGGTGAGCCGAATCGCGGGCTCGAATACATGTTTGTGATGATGAATGCGGCGCGGTTGTCAGTCGGTCTCGAGGGCTACGCGCAGTCGGAGCGCGCGTTCCAGCAAGCGAGCGAGTGGGCGCGGACCCGTGTGCAAGGCAAGCCGCCAGCGACCGCCGCCAAGGTGGCGAGCAGCGCGTCGATGGGGACGGGCACCTCGCCCGCGCCGATCATCGGGCATCCAGACGTGAAGCGAATGCTGCTCACGATGAAGTCCTACACGGAAGGTATGCGTGCGCTCGCGCTGTATGCCGCGAGTCAGCTCGATCTCGGCGCGAATCATCCTAACGACTCGGCTCGTGCTGCCGCACAAGCGCGCGGCGATCTGTTGATCCCCGTCGTCAAAGGGTTCTGCACCGAGATGGGAGTCGAGCTCGCCTCGCTCGGCATTCAAGTGCACGGCGGCATGGGTTTCATCGAAGAGACCGGAGCTGCGCAGACCTTGCGCGACGCCCGCATCACGACGATCTACGAGGGCACGACGGGCATTCAATCGAACGACTTGATTGGCCGCAAGGTCGGTCGTGACCGCGGCGCTGCGTTGGCGGCGTTTGCAGCGGATATGTTGCGCGATCTGAATGCGATTCAATCCGCGCATGCCTCGGTGCAGGCGGCGAAGGCGGCCGGGCTCGAAGGCATGGCTGCATTGCGCAGCGCGACAGAGTCGCTGCTTGCCGCGCTCGCGACAGCGCCTGATCGGGCCATGGGTGTGTCAGTCCCGTATTTGAAGCTGTGCGGCACGGTGTTCTGTGGTTGGCTGCTCGCCAAATCGGCCGGGATCGCCGCTAACAAGTTGGCGAGTGGGGCTGGCGATCGGGAGTTTCTCGAAGGCAAGCTTCGTACCGCGCACTTTTATGCCGATCATGTGATGCCGATGGCGGGTGCGCTCGCCAAAGTGGTTGCACACGGCGCGGGCAGCGTTGTCGAAACCGATTCCGCTCTGATCTAGCGATTTTCAGGGGAGAGGCTATGCAGCGACGTGAGTTCATCGCCGGCGCGACCGCGCTCAGCGCGATGTGTGCAGCCAGCACCGCTTCGGGCCACGCAGGCCACAAACACGACGACGAAGGCGACGAGATGCTCATGCGCAAGATCCCTTCGAGCGGCGAAGAACTGCCCGCAATCGGCCTCGGAACATCGGGTCCGTTCGAAGTATCTGCTGAGGCGAATGCGCGTGCGCCGCTGAAGGAAGTGTTAGCCGCTTTCTTTGCCTCGGGTGGTGCGGTGATCGACACCTCGCCGATGTACTCCACCGCCGAAGCAGTACTCGGCGACTTGCTAACGCCCGATCAACAAGAGCAAGCCTTCATCGCGACCAAAGTGTGGACCCCAAACTCGAATGGCAACGCCGAGAAGACGGGGGTCGAGCAGATGGCTCGCTCGATGGCGCTCCTGAAGCGGCCGAAGCGCGTCGAGCTGATGCAGGTTCACAATCTCGTCGATCTCGAGACACACTTGCGGACGCTCCGGCGTTGGAAAGACGAAGGCAAGATCAAGTACATCGGCATTACGCATTACACGGTCGGCGCATATCCGCAGTTGATCGATATCGTCGAGCGACAGAAGCTCGACTTCATCCAGTTCAACTATTCGGCTGTGACTCGCGATGCAGAGCAGCGCTTGCTCCCGCTGTGTGCGGATAAAGGCGTTGCCGTCTTGATCAACCGAGCGTTTGAAGATGGCAAGCTGTTCGCGCAGGTGAAGGGCAAGCCTGTGCCGGAATGGGCGCGCGAATTCGATGCTGCGAGCTGGGCCCAAGTATTCCTGAAGTACGTGTTAGCAAATCCCGCCGTCACGTGCGTCATTCCAGCGACTGGCAAGTTGCGCAATCTGCTCGACAATCTCGCTGCAGGTCAGGGCGAGTTGCCTAATGCGAAGCAGCGCGCGCAAATCGTTCAAGCGCTTTCATGACCAGCGTTGTCGGCTCGCCCACTCGCGAAATGTCGTGAGGGTGACCGGCAGCTTCGCGAGCACCGGCGCCGACTCGACGCGAAACGGCTTCGACGGCGACGAGTTGTACCACTCGTAGATGTTGCGTAGCGCACGCGTCAAGCGCTCGGCGTCGAGCGTCGCGTCGCGCGCAAACAAGCGGCCCATGCGCGACGCGAATTCATCGATTGGCAGGCTGCGAAACTCGATTGGGCGGCCCGTGAGTTCGCTGAGCGTCTGCGCAAGATCGGGCGCATGCAAGACCTCGGGTCCACCCACGTTGATGTTTTGCCCTTCGAGGCCGGGCTGCTCGATCGCCGCTTGCATATAGGCTGCCAAATCAGCCTGACACAGCCACGACACTTCGAGGTCGGGTCGATGCGGATACTCGAAGCAGTTGCGCTCAGCGATGCCAGGATACGTCCAGCCGCGCAGCAAGTTGTCCATGTAGACGACGGGCTGAATCACGACGACCGGCACGCCGCTCGCGCGCAATGCGTCGCGCTGTGCGAAGCGTACGTCTTGCGCGGGGTGGCCAAGCGACTTCTCGGGCAACGGCAAGCTCGTGTTGAACGCGATTCGTCGAACGCCCGCGCGCCTCGCACTTACGCCAATTCGCTCCGCGGCGAGGACCAGATCGCCGCCATCATGGAGCGACGACGAGGGGAAGTTCAGCAACAGCGCATCGACATTCGCGAGCGCCGCCGACAAGGAGTCCGGTGCACGAAAGTCGAGCGCAACCGGGTGTATGTGCTTGGCGGTCTCGGGTGCCAATTCGCGGTGCAAGCGGAACTGGTGAGGGTCGCGACACGCAGCACGAACCGTGTAGCCCGCAGCGGCGAGGCGAACGACTTGCGGCCAGCCTTGATCGCCGCTTGCGCCCAATACCAGCGCGGTCTTCATCTGTCGGTCAGCTCTGCTGTGCGCTCGCCAAGCGCGCGGCGTAGCGGTGCGCAGCGCCGATCGCGAGTGGGATCGCGCCCAGTGCGGCTAAGCCGCATACCCAACCCAACGAGCTGCCCACGGCTGCCGGGTCGCCCAAGATGCGATCGGTGACGAGCGCGATGAGCGTTGGCGCGATACCGAGGCCCATCGTTGTTAGCACAAACGCATAAGCCGAGCTGACGACGCCGCGCATGCGATTGGGCGTTGATGCTTGCAAGGCCGAGGCTGCGGTCGGCAGCGCAAAATTCATGAAAAAGCTCGCAACGGCGGACAACAACAATGCGCTCCAGTAGCTCGGCGCGAATGGCAGTAACAGACATGCCGGCGCGGCGCCCATCGCAGCGACGACGGCGGTGCGGACGGGCGCATCGATCGGATAGCGCTGGCTCAGTTTGCGTGCGACCCACGGCCCAAGCAGCACGCCGAGCGTACCCGCGATCAAAGTGGCCGTGCCGTACTCGATACCCACGGTTGCGCGCGCACCGTCGTGCGCTCGAATCAAGACCGTCGGCGTCCACGCAGGCAGCGCATACAGCACGACGACTAACAATCCCATGCCGCCGAAAAAGCGCCCATAGAAATCCCGCTCCCGCCACAGGAAGCCAACGATCTCAGAGAGGGAGAAGGAGCGATCAGTCTGTGCATTCAAGTTCTGTCGAGGCGGCTCACGCACGGTGAGCAAGAGCAACGCGACGAGCAGCCCGGGCGCGCCAACGAAAACAAACGTCAACTGCCACGCCTCGAGGCCTGCGAGCAGGCCGCCGAACTGCACGCCCTCAACTGCGCGCACGATCAAGCCGCCGAAGATCAGCGCCAATCCGCCGCCGACGAACGGTCCTAACAAGAAGATACTCATGGCGCGCGGGAGCCGCTCGCGACTGAAATAGTCTGCGAGCAACGACCAGCAAGCCGGCAGCAACACGGCTTCCGCGCCACCCACACCCGCTCGTGCGATGAACAACGACCAGAAATCGTCGGAAAAACCGCACATCACCGTCGAGATACACCACAGCACGACGCCGACGATTAACAAGTTGCGACGATTGCCTTGGTCGCCGAGCCGACCGAATACCGGACCCATCGCGACGTAAGCGCCGACGAAGGCCATGCCTTGTAGCAGGCTCACTTGTGTATCGGTGAGCGACAGACTGCCCTTGATCGGGTCGACCAGGAGATTGAGGACTTGTCGATCGATGAACGCGACTGCGTAAGCGACGGCGAGCAAACCTGCGACGTACCACGCGTAGCCACTGTCTTGGCGAAACGGAATCGGCTCCCGTTGGGCCGCAGAAGTAGAGGGCGTCGTCACCGCGACGAGCCTAGCAGGCAGAACCGCGCTGCAGCAATACGGGGCATCGAGCGAAAATGTCCGGTCATTTGCACTTTACCTCTCGCGGCGTCACAGGTAGTCTCATTCGTATACAGATGACGCGCCGCATGTCGCAAGAGTGTCAGGCGCGCAACCAACGCATTTTCGTGTGCAAGATCGAGGGGATCTATGACTGACGCAACACTTGTGTGGCGGCGTGCCCGCCTGAGCTGCATGTTAGGACTCGTCGCGCTACCCATGGCGGTATCCACGGTGGCGCAGGAAGTGACGGATGAATCGGGGCAGCTCGAAGAAGTCTTGATCACATCGCAAAAGCGTGCGACCGATCTGTCGAATCAGGACGTCGCCGCAGCGATCTCTGCGTTCGATGAGCGGGCTATCCAGAACGTCTTCGCAGTGGACTTGCGCGATCTGGGTCGCTTGACGCCCAACGTGCAGCTCAATCAAGTCTCCACGTTCAACGGCTACGCCAACTTCTACATTCGTGGCATCGGTATCAACGGCAGCACACGCACCGTCGATCCAGCCGTGGGCTTGTTTGTCGATGGTCTGTATGTCGGCTTCGGTCCGAGTTCGCTCGTCGACACGTTCGACATCGCGTCGGTCGAAGTCTTGCGTGGTCCGCAGGGCACGCTCTTCGGACGCAACGTGACGGGCGGCGCAGTTGTCGTCAATACGGTCAGGCCAACGCAAGAGTTCAAGCGCACCTTGAAGCTCACTTACGGCAACTACGATCGCTTCGATATCGCTGCGAGTATCAACGGTGGTCTGACCGACACCGTGGCTGCGCGCGTGTCGATGCTCTACCAGCACCAGAATGGTTACTTCACGAATTTCGTCACGGGCCAGGATAAGGCGGACAAGAACCTGCTTCTGATTCGACCGAGCGTGAAGTTCACACCGAGCGACACGTTCGACATTACTTTCATTGGCGAGTACCAACGCAATAACGGCGGACCGGCAACTTCGCAGAACATCATCAATCCCGTGTTCCCGAAGCTTGCGCAGACTCTGTTCAACTACATTCCGCCCGACGACAAGTACGACGTTCGACACGATCTGCAAGGCTATTCAAACTCCGAGACGAAGCAGATTGCGGTCGAAGCGAATTGGGATCTCGGCCACGGCATCGTCACCACGGTCGCTGGCTGGCGCGATGTCACGTTCGATTCCAGCACCGACTTCGATGGCTCGCCGATCACGCTGTTCCACTTCAAAGACAACAAAGAATCGCAGGATCAAACGAGTGTCGAGCTGCGATATGCCTCGAAGTTCTCGGAGCGCGTCAACTTCACGACGGGGCTGTATTGGTTCGATCAGAGCTTCTTTATCGGTGAGCGGCGCGAAACGTTCGGTGGTGCGCTCGGCACGGTGAACACGGCGGGTGTCACTCGGCAAGACCAAAACAACTGGGCCGTATTCGCCGAAGGCAATTTCGCATTCAACGATGCGTGGTCGGTCACGCTCGGTGGTCGCTACACCAAGGAAGAAAAGGAAATCGAGTTCTCGCCGCCAGGCCGCTGCACGCTCGACTTCACGAGCTGCACGTTGACGCTGCTCGGCAAGCGCGATTGGAGCAACTTCTCGCCGAAGGCGGCGCTGGAGTGGAAGGCCGCCGAGGACGTGCTCGCGTATGCAAGCTGGACGCGTGGCTTTCGCTCCGGCGTCTTCAATGCGCGTGCGCAGCGTGTCGAGTTCTTGGGGCCGTCTGAGCCAGAGGTCGTCGATTCATACGAGATCGGCCTCAAGAGCCAGTTGTTAGACAAGCGTCTGCGTCTCAATGTAGCCGTGTTCAGCATGCAATACGACGATATCCAGAAAATCCTGAACGAGGTGTTCGACCCGGATGGTCCTGGTCCGCAACCGCCAACCTCGGGCCAGCAAGTTCGCAACGCGGCCGAGGCCACGATCCAAGGCGCGGAGGTCGAGCTCAACGCGTTGGTTGGGGAGCAGCTCACGCTTGATCTCGCGCTCGGCTATACCGATGCGCAGTACGATTCATTCCCGGGCACGGACGTGACGGGTGACGGTATCCCCGACCCACAACTCGCGAAAGAGCTGGCGTTCGAGAAGGTCCCGGAGTTCACTGCGTACTTGGGTGCTAACTACACCGTGGCGCTGAGCGGGGAGACGGACATGACGCTGCGTGGCTCCTATAGCTACACTAGCAAGTTCTTCACCGATCAATTGAATCGCGAGTGGCTCGCGCAGGACGCGTATGGGCTCGTCGATGCGAGCGTCACGTTCGTACGCGGCGATCGCTGGCAAGTGTCGTTGTGGGGCAAGAACCTCACAGATGAGGAGTACATCGACTTCGCGGCTGACGTCGGCACACTGGGCTCCTGGGTGTTCGGCGGCGAGCCGCGTCGTTACGGTGTGGAGTTCCGCACATCGTTCTAGAAGGTGCGTCCGGTAATCGCTTGGTCGCCGACGAGTTCGTCGGCGACCGAGCACTGGGCATCGTATTTCTGCACGGCGGCGGACAGAGTCGCTATTCATGGCGGCGGGCTGCGCAGGCCCTGCAATCGCACGGCTTCTCGTGCCTCACGTTCGACATGCGAGGTCACGGCGACAGCGATTGGATTTCGGCGGGCGACTACCGCATCGATTCGTTCGCGGCAGATCTGGAGCGTGTCTTGCAGCAGTGGGCACGACCGGTCATCTTGATTGGCGCGTCGCTCGGCGGATTGGCGTCGCTCGTCGTCGCGGGTCAAGGGCACTCACTGGTGCGCGCGGTGGTGCTCGTCGATACGGTGCCACTGGTGAACGAGGCGCTCGTCAATCACTACCTCGATTGGTTGAGCCACGCGGCGGACGCCGGCTTCGAATCGCCGCAGGTTGCGTTTGAGCATATTCGAGCGCAGTTCCCGGAGTCGGCTCCCACGCTCGCCAGCATCGAACGCAATCTGCGCCGTACGCCTGAGGGACGTTGGCGATGGCATTGGGATCATCGGATCGTCGTGGGCCCCACGAGTTCGAGTGCGCTCGGCCACGAGGAGTACCTCGAGCGCTGTGCGCAGGGCGTGCAGTTACCGCTGTTGTTAGTCATCGCGGGCGCGAGCGATTTCGTCACGCCCAAAGCGCTCGAGCATTTGCGTCGCTGCGCACCGCAACTCGAAACGGCAGTGCTCCCAGGGGCGCGCCACATGATCGTGGGCGACGATAATCTGCCGTTCGTCGAGTTGGCGTTGCCATTCCTCGAGCGATGCGCAGCGACGCAAGTTCGTTAGCGAGCGTTGTCCTCAATCGTCGTCGCGATCGCCGCGGCTATCCGATACCTTCACGGCCCCGCGGACCTCACCGCCCGGGAATTTCGACGAGTGCACGTTGACGTACGTGACACGGCTGCGAATCAGCCGGGCGAGCTCGGCAAACTCGTTCACGCCGGCTGCAGTGGGGGCAACGCCCTGCGCGTTCGGACCAATGATGTTGGCAGCCGTAATGACGCCCGTCACTGTGGCAGGTGCCGGCGGACACGCCGGTGGTTGCGGCACCGTGGCGGCTGGGACGGTCGGCGGATTACCGCACAAGAACACCGAAATGCCACCATTCACGCCGGGCTGGCCAACGTGGATGTGCGCTTGCAACACAGGTGCTTCCGTATCGGCGTAACTGAGTTCGTACGTCAGCGTTTCATTCACCGTATCGAGTGTGGCCTTGAAGCTGCCAGAGGCAGTTGAAGACAGCGCGGGCACCTCATTCGTCGGCTTGAGCTTGGCGGATAACCGCAGTGTGCTCGAGTGGTCATGCGCCATGGCAACAACGGCCACTCCCAGCATCGCAATGGTTGAGATCGTCGCTCGTTTACCCTTCATCATGTATTTCTCCCCGTGGTTCGTGGTGTCGGCCGATAGCACGACTTCGAGGGTGAGTACGGCCGCCGCCGCTAGGGGTTCAGTTCGCGTCGGCGGTATCGGTGACGGCGGCCCAAGCATCGACCAAGCGGACGGTTGCCGGGCCTGCGCTCGCAGTTCGCCGTAAGCGCTCGATAACAGCCATGGGTTCGGCGCGGGGCCACCGCTGCAAGGCCAGCGCCACGACGCCACTGACCATCGCCGTGGATGCGGACGCGCCCGACACGTAGTCGTAGCGACCCCCGGGGAGCAATGTCAGTGCATCCTGTCCCGGAGCACCAAGCAGCGCGGTTTGCTGCGCGTACGCGACGGGCCGAAGAGCGGCATCTGAGTCGGCGACCACCAGTACACCGGCTACGGCTCCGGGGAAGCCCTCGCCCGGCTGGTTCGAGCTGGCTCCGACCACGATGGCACCGCGCTGCTGCGCCACGATTACGAGACGCGCGAGGAGCGGGTCGTTAGGTCCGACGAGGCTCAAATTGATGATGCGCGCACGCCGTTCGATCGCCGTATCGAGCGCCGCCGCGAGCGTGAGGGTATTGCAGACGGCGGTGCTGGCGCTGCGCTCCGTCCAACACGCCTTGTAGGCTAACAACCGCGCTTCGGGTGCCACGCCGACGATGCCAATGCCATTGTTCGACGTTGCTGCGATGATGCCGGCAATCGCCGTACCGTGGCGGTCGTGCTGGAAGGCGGCAGCGTCCGAGTCGACAAAGTTCTGGGTTTCGACGATCCGTGCAGCGAGGTCTGGGTGCGTACGATCGACGCCGGTGTCGATCAACGCGATCGTGATGCCGCGGCCGCGCGCTACTTGCTGCGCCTCGGGAACGCGGATGCGTGCGATTCCGCGCTGTAGCGCAAAGTACGGGTCATCGTAGGTTCGCGATGCGAGACTCGTTGTGAATTGGCGCATCGGCTCGGCGCTCTCGATGCGAGAATCGCGCCGTAAACGCGCGAGCGTCGATTCCATCGCGGCCTCGCTTGCCAATTCGAAGACGGCGCAATAGACCTCGAGTGAGGCGATGCGCCAGCCCGACACGGGGCGTAGCGTGTATTGCGCCGCGATACGTCGTGCAAGTGCCGACGACTGCAAGGCGCCGTCGTAGCGTGAGGTGTCGGCGTAAGCGCGCGGAGATGCACCAGCATCGGTTTTCAGGCTCGAGTGGGTATCGCGAAATGTAACGACGATCTGGCGCGCTGGGTCGGCGCGCTCCGCGGTAGTGAGTGTGGCCGTCAGCGGGACTAGCGAGGTCGGCGCAGCGCAGCCCCCGAGCGTCAACGTAAGCCACGCAGCGACTAACAACCTAATCACGAGTGTCTGCGCCCAATTGCACGATCTCGGCGAACAACACGCCGGATTCACTGCGTAACTCGATCAGTGCTGTGAGTGCTGCATCGGCGGAATCGGTGATCGGAGTGACTGTGTAAATGCCGTTGGGCGAGGGTGTCGCCAAGGCCCGCACCCCACTACGTGCAAAGATGGCGTCAGCTTCTGCGCGCCCCTGCGGCGCCATCGCAACGCGCAGGATCGGAACTGCAGCATCGTATTGCACCGCGGTTGTCGTCACGGTTCGATACTCCGGAGCGCGCGCGCTGCGCCATTGCCAAACGAGTGCGATCGCTAACACCGCAATGGTGGCGGCTTGCGCAATGATGACAGCGTAGAGCCGCGGTCGCCTCGCCGGACGCGGCCGGTCGATTCGCAGCTCGATGCGACGCAACGCGCGTTCGAGCTGCTCTGCGTCCACGGCCTCGTCGTCATCTGCGCGAATCGCTGCGACGATGCGCTTTTCGAGCTCCCATTCTTTGCGGCAGCGCGCGCAGCGCTCCGCATGCTGCTCGAGCGCGGCGCGCGTCCCGGGTTCGATCGTGCCATTGGCGAGCCACGGGAGATGGCGATCGAACGCTGCACAATCGACCGGCCGCATGGGTGTGACGCTCATCAATGCTCCGTCACGCGCGGTTGTTCCGCGCTCGGTGCACCGGCTGCGACGAGTGCCTGGCGAAGCCGTTCGCGTGCGTTAAACAGGCGCGACTTCACGGTACCGAGTGGGCATTGCAGGACGTCTGCAACTTCCTCGCACGTCAATCCCAAGTAGTAAGTGAGCTCGAGCACGGCGCGGTGTTCTTCCGAGAGCGTAGCGAGCCCCGTCTCGACCCAATCCTCGATCTCGGCGTCGGCATTCTCGCTGGCAACTTCGCTGCGCGCGGATTCACGCTGCTGCGACGGAGCATGTGTCGCGAGGGGAAGGCGCGCGTTGCGATACTCGAGCGCTTTGAGCGCCCGCCGATAGGCAATACCGAACAACCAAGTTGATGGCCGGGACGCACCGCGAAACTGCGCGGCGCCGTCCCACACGGCGAGAAACGTATCGTCCACGATTTCCTCGGCAACTCCGTTGTCGCGGGTCATGCGTTCGGCGAATCGCTGGATGCGCCGCGCGTAGCGCAAATACAAGCTACGCAGCGCGGTGCGGTCGCGCGCGGCAATCCGCCCAAGCAATTCGAGATCGTCTGCGGATGAGTTCCGCGCGGCCTCTTCGGGGTTCATTGGAGCCGCACCGCAATGGAGGCCGAAACACGTTGCCCAGCTGTTTGGCTCCCAAACAATCCGACCGCCGTCCGATCGGTGTCGATGAACGAGAGCGCGAATGATGCCTTGCGCAGATCGAGCTGCGCTCCCGCATTCCAGTACCAGAAGCCGGTGCCGAACAAATCGGTTAGGTCGTAATGGCCCGCCCCTGTGAGCAAGGTGATGCCATGCTTCAGTGGATAGCGCATTGTCACGGCGTAGTTGATAGCCGACCGTTCGCTGGCTCCGCCGCGGCGCGAGAACAACGAGTAGTCCGGTGAGTAGCCAATGCTGGCCGACAGCCACCGACGATACGACACGACAGTGGTTAGTTCGCTGTAATCGTAGGAGCCACGACGCGCGTTCGGGCCGAATTCATAGCGCGCAGTCTCGAGGCGCAACGACCAATCATCGCTGAGCGCCCATTGCTTGCCCAGATAGAAGCCAAGTTCATGTGCCGGTCCACGGCCGGGGTTGAGATCGAGCGTGCCTGCCGCAGCTCCCACGGTGATGCCTCGCGGCAGCGCCCAGGCGCCATGCACGCGCACGACAGCGTCGCCTCGCGATCGGCTGAGACCATGTTCAACATAATCGGAGGAAGCAGATACCGCCGCGCTGAACTCGCCCGCACGCAATCCGGTGCTGCTAAACACCAGTATGAAGGCCGCCCAGCCAATCCAAGGCTTGGGCTGACGACTGCTTTCCCTGCAAAGCATCGCGTAAGCCTCGCGACGAGATCGCCGCGCAACAGGGTTCCCCAACCCTCGATCGAAGACTACGCCCGTCGCTGAGCGTTGCCAAATGTGCGTGCGCTAACGGCCAACGACCGTCGTAGCCGGTGTGTCGGGCCCCCGTCGGCACGGCAAGAACAGGTCGCGCTCCGCGCGATAGATGTTGGTCTCGACATCCAGCACACCGAGAAGTGAGTGAAAGATGTTGTCGTGCGATAGCGTCTCGTCTGCGCGCACGCGCAGGCAGCGCGGGTCGATACCGGCCGCCTGCGCGAATGGTTGCGACATCCAGGCGATCATGGGGACATGGGTCTGATGGTCCGGCGCGATGGCGTACGGAATCCCGTGCAGATACAGGCCGCCCTCACCGAGCGACTCGCCGTGATCTGAAACGTAAAGCATGGCCGTGTCGAATCGATCGTCTGCCTTGTCGAGCACGCGAATGATCTCGCTCAAGACATGATCGGTGTACAGAATCACGTTGTCGAAGGCGTTCACGACCTCTTCGCGTGAACACTCGCGTAACTCCGCGGTGCGGCAATCTGGCGTGAACCGCCTGAATGCTTCCGGGTAACGCTTGTAATAGGCTGGGCCGTGATTGCCCATCATGTGTAGCACGATGACGGTATTGCCCGCGATCGTTTTCAAGTCGCGCTCAAGGCTGCGCACGAGAATCTCGTCGTGGCACTCGCCGTCTGCGCAAAGATCGGGTGCTAGCGTGGCGTCGAGCTGTTGGTAGTCGATGCCCGGCGCGTCACAGACGCCCTTGCAACCAGATTGGTTCTCGCGCCAACGCACTGCGAAGCCCGCGCGCCGCAGCACGTGCAGCAAGCCTTCCGAGTGGCGGATGAGTTGCTCGTCGTAATCCGCGCGACCGTATGGCGAAAAAATGCATGGCACCGATACTTCCGTGGATGTGCCGCAGGACGTGACTCGATCGAACTTGACGACGTCGAGTCGCGCGAGCTCAGGGTTCGTATCGCGGCCGTAGCCGAACAGCGAGAAATCCTCTGCGCGGGCGGTTTCGCCTAACACAAAGACGAAAACCGTGGGACGCTGGCGGGTTGCAAGCTTCGGCACGAAATGTGCGTCTGCGCCAACGACTTGCTTGGGGCCAGCGTCTGCTGCGACATCGCTCGCGACAGTGCGCGCGAGTGAGTAGACAAAGTTACCAGGCGTTGCGAGATAGCGAAGCTCGCGTTGGTTGCGCATCAAGGACGTGAAGTCGCGATTGACAGGGAGCAGTGCGCCCGCGGCGACGACCAGCGCAATTGCCACGGTCGCCACCCGAAAGCCGAGTGCGTGCCACAGCGGACGCTGCTGCAACTGCACCCACATGATGCAGGCGATCGGCGGCGCCGACCACGCGATGACGTAACCCACCATCGAGAGCGAGAGGAGTTCGCGTGTTTCGTGAGCATCGGTGGCGAGCACGTTTTGTAGCATCGTGGGATCGAGCAGTACGTGGTACGTGCTCATGTAGTAGGACGCGAACGCCGTCGCAATCACCAGCACGACCAGCACTGGCTTGACAGTCCAGCGATTCGCAACCAGGGCCAGCAGCACATAGTGCACGGCAGCGAGCGCGACGAAGCACGCAGCGAAGAACAACCACGTTTGGCCGGAGTGGAGCTCGCGACCTTGTGCGAGCGCGCGCCACCACGATCCGTTCGCGAAAGCAATGAAGTAGATCGCGACGCCGAGAATGAGCGTTTCGACTCGCACCGTGGGACGTTTCAGCGGCATCTAGTAACTCCGCTTCGTCTCAACTAACACTTGCACGTCGTCGATGGACGAATCGCCATCGAGTGGGAATGCGAAATCGACATGCAGTACGTTGCCGAGGCCCGAGCGCGCATTGCCAAAGCGCAAGCCGAAGCCGACATCGCGCAGCAGGCCGAGGGACGGTGTGCCCAACGGGTCGCGACCCGTGGTGCGGCCCATGTCGTAGAAGATGGCGCCGCCCACATTGAACAGGCGGAAAGGGAACCACGAGGTGTAGAAGCGCTGCTCTGCCGTGAGCAACCAGCGCGACGTGCCCGCTTGATAGCGCAACGGATAGCCGCGCAAGCCGCTATCACCACCGAGTGTGAGCTGCTGTTCTAAGTCGAGGTTGTTAGCAAAGTCGGCGCTCAGCCCGAGGAACAACGTGCGGCGCGGCGACTGCCTAAAGTAGTAGCGCGCAGCGGCGCCTGTCACCACGCCGGCGGTTTCACCGCTCTCGATTCGGCCCGTCGTGTAGCCATTCAACAGCAGCGTTTGACGGCCGCCGCTATCGAAGCCTTTGGCGACTTGCGCGCCAAAGATCGCAGCATCTCGGTCCGACCCCGCACTCTCGCTCGCAAAGCCGAGCTGCACCGAGGCGCGCCAGCCGAGAGCGAAGTCCTCGATCTTTTCGATCTGGTCGCGGTTGCGTTCGGTACGAAAGTTGTCTTGTATCCATTCGATTCCGAGCGAGGGGTAGACGAGCTTGCGGCCAGTGGGTAGCAAGCGCGTCGCGAGGTTTGGCGCCGTCGTGGTTTCGAACTTCTGCTCGTCGAACGTTAAACCAAACGTGTAGCGCGTCACCCAACCGTCTTGCAGCCCGGCGGAGCGACCCCAGTAGACGCTGCTGTTGCGACGGCGCACACGATACTGGTCGATGATCGTGCCCAAGTCGTAGCGCGGCGTGATGCGCTCGTCGTCGTACACGCTGACGCCAGCCGCCCAGCGCGTGTCGAGCGCGTAGAACGGCCTAGCGAGTCGCGCGCTCCACAGTTGCCCGTCGCTGTTGTCTTCATAGAGCGCTTCGAGGCCCCACCACGAGCTACCGAGTTGGCGATCGGCGAATTCAATCGATTTTGTATCGCGGTCGACGCCCGACTTGATGTCGAGCGACACTTCGACCCCGAGCCCTAACAAGTTGAGCTCTTCGAGTTCGAATCCGGACGTGCTCTTGCCGCCCTTGCGGCCGAAGGAAGCGCCTGGGTTCAACGTCCACACATCGCGCGTGACAATTTCGACGTCGACTACGCCGTCGTGGTAACCGATCGGGCGCACGATGGCATCGCGTAGATAGCGTGTCTCGCGCAGCAAGCGTGCCGACTCCTCGAGCAACCGACCGTCGTATGGCTCGCCCGTGCGGAATAGCAACTGATCGCGGATCGTCGACTCGCGCGTTTCAATATGCAGCCGATTCGCCACGCGGCCCAACGCCGTGTTCTCCTCGGGATTCGCGGTGTCGAACACGTCCATGAGCGAGATGCGGATCTCACCGACGCGCGCGCCCGCGGCTTCGAGTTCTGCGTCGGAAGGAACGCCCGGTGGACGTTCCAAACTCACTTTGGGAGCCCGCGCGTCGAGGCGTGGGAGGATTCGACCGTCAGCGGGTGGGAACACGGCCAACCAGGCGAGCAGCACGGCTCCCTGTGCGCGAAAGACCCCCCGCCGTGGCTTGTGCCGCGGCAATTCGTGTGTCATCGCCCAGTAAGACACGCGTATGGAGGCGAACCAATCGCGGTTTATACAAATTGCTGAGCGGGATAGGGTTTTCGCTACTGGATTGCCTTCTATATATTCGACGGAATCGAATTTCAAATTCTAAAAGATCGTCTTTATCGAATAATCGAAATCGCTATTCTGCGCGCTCCTGGTGACCGGGCCCCTCTGGCGTGAGCGCTGCGTTTGCGGCGACACGCGATGTCGGCGTCAGCAATTGACAACGACCTCCGGAGGCCCGCCGTGGAATTTCTGTTCGCCGATTTTTTGAGCAAGCCCGTGTGGATGTGGCTTGCGTTCATCGGTGTCGTCATTGTGTTGCTCGTACTCGACTTGGGCGTCTTGCATCGCGAGACGCGCGAGATCGGCGTGCGCGAGAGCCTAGTGCTCTCCGCTTGTTACATCGCGTTGGGTATCGGCTTCGGCGCGTGGGTCTGGTGGTACCTCGGCCAGCAATCGGGCATCGAGTACCTAACAGGTTTCGCGATCGAGAAGACGCTCGCGATGGACAACGTCTTTGTCATCGCGATGATTTTCTCGTTTTTCGCGATCCCGCGCATCTACCAGCATCGCGTGCTCTTCTGGGGCGTGTTGGGCGTGATCATTCTGCGCGCGATCATGATTGGTATCGGTGCGCCAATCGTCGAGAACTTCAGTTGGGTGCTGTATGTGTTCGCGATCTTTTTGATTGCGACCGGCGTGAAGATGCTCGTGTTTGCTAACGAGCCGCCACCCGATCTGTCGCAAAATCGTGTGTTGCGCTGGCTGCGCTCGCACATGCGCGTGACCGATACGCTCCACGGCGAGAAGTTCTTTGTCACGCAAACTGATCCGGCCACGGGGCGCATGGCGCGCTTTGCCACCCCGTTGTTCTTGGCGCTGATCTTGATTGAAATCGCAGATCTGATTTTCGCGGTCGACTCGGTGCCCGCGATCTTCTTGATCACGACGGACCCGTTCATCGTCTACACGTCGAATATCTTCGCGATCCTCGGTCTGCGTGCGCTGTACTTCGCGCTGGCGGCGATGGTGCATCGTTTCATGTACTTGAAGATCGCGCTGTCGGTGTTGCTGATCTTCATCGGTTCCAAGCAGTTCATCGCGTGGGCGTTCGGCTGGGAGAAGTTCCCGGCATTGTGGGGCCTCGGCATCACGATCGCGATTCTGGCGGCCGGTGTGCTGTTCTCGCTGTGGAAAACACGTGCGACCGCTACAGTGCCCGCGGCCGACTCGCGCGTTCCCGATCGATGAGCGCGCGCTTGCGGTCGAGGCCCCAGCGGTAGCCGCCGAGTTCGCCGTTGCTGCGAATCACCCGATGGCACGGGATCAGGATCCCAGCCACATTGCTCGCGCACGCGGAGGCCACGGCACGCACGGCGCGCGGTTGATCGATCCCGGCAGCCACCTCCGTGTATGACTGCAAGGTGCCGTACGGGATCGACTGTAGGTAGCGCCACACCTTGAGCTGAAACGATGTGCCGCGCACATCGAGTGGCAAATCCAGTGCAGGTAGTTTGCCTGCGAGATGCTGCGTCAGCGCTTGCATCCAGACATGGAATTCGCGCGGTGCCGGTGTTTGCATGGGCTTGCGCACGGCGGCCGGATACTCGGCGGCGAGCATCGCCTCCAGCTCTCGCTGCGTCGTCGCGAACTGTACGAAGCACACGCCGCGGTCGGTCGCACCCATCATCAGCAAGCCGACGGGCGTTTCCGCGAACGCATAGCTGATTTCGACACCCGCACCGCCTTTGCGGTACTGCTGCGGTGTCATGCCGAGGCGCGTATCGAGCTTCTCGTACAAGCGGCTGCTTGAGCCATAGCCTGCATCGTAAATCGCATCAGTGACGCGCGCCGTCGTACGCAGGCGCCGCTTCAGCGCGCGCAAGCGCGCGTTCTCTTGGTACTGCTTGGGAGTAACACCGGTCACCGACTTGAAAGAACGCTGGAAGTGAAACGCGCTCAGGCCAGCGAGTTTTGCGAGCTGCGCGAGACGCAACGGCGCCTCGGGCTCCGTTTCGATCTGACGGCAGACGCGCTCGATGCGAGCGTTCAGCGATTCGCTGCGACGGGTGCTGCGCGTGGCGGACATGACGAACTCCTAACGACGAGATTGTGCCGGTATACGCACCTGCGTGGCGAGCCGCACTCCGAATCTTGCGGGACGGAGGCACCGGACGCAGAGCAAGTTTCGGAGTGTCCGTGCCGGCGACCGCGCGCACGATGGCGTTCGGAGGTTGCTATGAACTACGTGATTCAAGGTCTCGATCCAGCCGCGTTCGCGCCCTTGTTCGAACTCGATGAGGGGACACTCGCGCGCCGCGGCATCGTCGCGCAGCAAGTGGACTCGGCGGGCTACCCGTGCCGCATCTCGCTCGAGAATGCTCCGTTGCATGATCGCGTGCTGTTGCTCAACTTCGAACACCAGCCAGCACGGACGCCGTTTCGTGCCGCGCACGCGATTTATGTCGCGGCCAGCTCGCGCGAGCTGCGCCGCTATCACAACGCGATTCCGCCCGCCTTGCAGTCGCGGTGGCTGTCGCTGCGCGCATTCGATCGAGCGGGGATGATGGTCGATGCCGATATCGTCGCGGGTGCCGAGGCGGAGCCGGTGATCGAACGATTGTTTGAACAGGAGGGCGTCGCCTACCTGCACGCGCATTACGCCAAACAGGGCTGCTTTGCGGCTGAAGTGCGCCTTTTGTAAGAGATTCTGACGACGGTGAACCAATTTCCCGAGCGGCTGCGCCTCTTGAGGTAGCCGTTACTGGGAGCGTTCCATGCCGAAGTTCAGCCGTGCGTCGAGTCGGTCAACGTCCAAGATCATGCTGCGCGGCGCCGCGTGGTTAGTCTGCGTGGCGATTGCTGCCTGCAGTTCCCCCGCGAACGATGCTGATGCGCGCGAGCCAGTACCGAACGGTTGGTACGAGGCGCGGCCCGAGCAGGGTGTCACGCTCCGGATGCCATCGGGTTGGCGCGCGACGCGTCTCGAGGGAGGCAAAGGGCCGATCGTCTTCACCGGACCGCGCAGCGCACATGTGCTGGTTCTGCCCGTGTTTTTGCCTGCGAATACGGCACAGCCGCCACCGGCGTTGGTCGTGCAGCATTTCGTACAGCAGTATCGGCCGCAGTTGCGCTGGTCGCGTCCGCAGTCAGTTGGCAATGCGGCCACGCGTGCAGTGGGTCAAGACGCGACGACGGTGGCGCTCGCCACGTTTGCCTATCGCAATTCGCCCGCCGGCGTTGCAGGTTATTTCTACCTGACGGAAGCGAGCGCTGCGGAGTATCGCGGCTTGCAAGCGACGTTCGCTGGCATCCTGGCCGGGCTGCAATTCAATGGAACCGGCAAAGCACCGTCGAATGCTGCGGGCCGCTCAGCGCTGCGTTACGTTGCTTGGCAAGACCCGACCGAGGGAGCGTTCACGACTCAAGTGCCGGCTAACTGGCAAGTGTCGGGAGGCGTCGTACGCGCATCGCCGCTGCAGTTAGCATTGCCGATGCGCGTGATCGCACCCGATCAGAGCATCGCGCTTTTCGTCGGCGATCCGCAGATCGCGGGGCCTGCGGCGTTCATCGCGCCAACGCAAATGATGGCCTCGACGGGGTTTGGTGAAGGCACCCGCTACAACGCCTCGATCGTGCGGCGATACCAGACGCCGACACAGTTTCTGCCGGCTTACATAGCGCAAGCGTTTCGCTCAACGTGCAGCCAGACACGGGTCGTCTACTCCGACGACTTTGCGGCGTTACGCCAGCAGCTGGACGCCTTGGCCCAACAACAATCGCTGCCCGGCATGGGCGCGCGTCTCGATATCGGGCTGATCGCGTTCGAGTGTGCGACGCCACAGGGTGTGATGGCCGGCGTCACGTTTGCGCGTACGCGTGCTTCGATCATGTATGGCGCAGCGATGGGCCTTGCCGAAGACACCATCACGTGGGATGTCGACTTGTTATTCGGCTTCATCTCGCAACCCGCTCGAGTGCTCGATGCCAAGGACGCGCTTGGCAAGGTTGTCACGAGCTGGCAGTTCAATCCCCAATGGGTGGGCGGCAACACGCAGATGGCGGGCGCAATCTCGAACATCACGACGGAAACCGCCGCGTACACCAATCGCATCCTCAACGAGACCTACCTGCAGCGGTCGCTGAGCAGCAGCGAGAACCTCCGTATCCAGTCGAATCGCATCCTCGACGCAGTGGACGTGATCGATCCAAACACGCGCGAGCAGTACAAGATCGAAAGCACCTCTAACTACTACTGGATCAATCCGCAAGGCACGATCGTCGGCACTAACATCTCGGCGCGGCCGGATATCGACTACACAGAGATGGTTCAGTTACCGTAGGAGTCTAAAGCGTGTTGCAATATGTTCGTCGCCGGGCGAAGCCAGCGGGCGTCATTTGTGGGTTCTTTTTTGGCTCGATTGGTGCGTTGTGGTCGTTTTGGTTCGTCGACTCGGCTGCTGAGGAGATGGCCGCGCTGTCGCGCGCGATCGCGACGGCGCAGGCCGAGGTGACAGCGATCGGTAGTGCGGAATCCGACTACTTCATCGCGAATAGTCAGAGCGACCTGATCTTCGTTCTAGCGCAGCAGCCGGATGCCAAGATTGAGATCGTCAGCAAGATCTATTCAGGCAATCTTTACGATCGCGCGACACCGATCCGCAATGTCATCGGCGTGCTGGCGATCGCCAAGCTGCTCGATTATCGACAAACGTACGACGCGTATGAAACGCTCAACGACACAGCCCGCCGGGATGCTGCCTTCGCGAGCTTCCAACAGTTGAAAGAGTTCGAGCGCGTGATCGTGCAAATGGCTCAACAACGGGTCGCAGACCTGCAGCAACGCATCCTGCGCGATACGGAGAAGCTGCGTGCGGTTGAGCAAGAGCAGCGGGCGCGCTCAGCGATCGGGGTGCTGTGCTCGGTGCTCGGCAGCTTGATTCTGCTCGGTACTAACTTACTCGCCATCCAGCGTGAGATGTCGCCGGTGCCGCCCGAGTGACGCCGGTGCAGTACGCACTCGCGGCCATCTGTTTGATCGGGGCGATCCGCGCCGCCATGCTGGGGCGCTTCATCTATCGATCGGGCCGGCCATTGCTCGGCGTCGCGTGGTGTACGTTCGCGGTATCGACTGCGCTACTCAGCGGCTTCGTGTTGCTACGTTAGTAGCCGGCTGACACTGGGCAACGCGACTGGCGGCGACTTGCATTTCGCCATCCCGATCGAAAGGCGAGGAACCGAACTGGCGCGCATAGTCCGCCCACGCGACCGCCGCGCGTCGATACATCCCGCACGCGGTTCGGGTATCGCCGGCGGCTGCGAAGATATCGCCGACCGGCCGCAGAGTAACGGCGACATCGCGCGCTCGCATCGCTTCATTGGGCTGCTCGGCGTGACGCTGTTCGCGCTCCGCGAGCGCGTCACGCGCCACGGCAATCGCCTCGGCGTGGCGCTTCAGCGACGAATAGACCGACGCTTGCTGCAGCCGCAAGATGCCGCGGGTGCGGCGTGCCGCGTTGTCCGCCGGATCGAGCGCGCTGGCGCGATCGGTCAATGCGAGGCCTTTCAGTGTGACCGCGAGCGCCTTCTGCGGCTCACCGAGATCGTCGTACGTCGATGCGAGCGACCAATAACTGCGCGCCAAGCTGGTGAGCGTGCGTGCCCGTTCTGGTGTGGTGCTCAGCACCGTCTCGACAGCTTCGATGCCACGCAGGTAAATCGCGGGTGAATCCTGCGGCCGACCGACGTAATACACGGCGTCACCGAGCGCCGTGTAAACACGCGCGCGCGCTTCGCCGAAGCGCAATGCTTCATGGGCGGGTATGGCCGTAATCGGTGTCGCGGCGAGTGCAGTCTCGCAAATCTTGATCGCATCTGCGTATCGACCCTGAGACTGCGCGACTTCCGATTGCAACGTCGTGAGCCGCAAGCGCAAGTACTCGGCAGCTAAAGGATCGAGCGCTCGCACTTGTGGATCCGCTAACAACTCGACTGCTTCGCGAGCGAACTGCTGTGCGCCGGGCACGTCTTCCTGTATCTGCCCCGCTACGACCCCGCGCTGGAACTGCAGTTGTGCGAGCTCGAACCGAGCGCGCACGTGCTGCGGATTGCGCTTCAGCACCGAGCGCAGTGCGGTTTCGGCGAGGGCTTGATTGCGCAGCATTCCTTCGGTGTCGCCGAGATGCGCCGTCGTGGGCGACCCTTGGACCTCGGCGAGGCGCGAGTAGCCGGCGGCAGCCTCGACGGCCAGGTCTTGGTTATCGCCAGCGCTGGCGCGCAAGGAATCAAGATAGCGTTGTGCAGCGGCCGCGAGATCGCGCCGGACCGCCGTGCTTCCCGGAACGCTCTCGAGGCGATCGAACAAATCGAACAGCATGATTCGCGACGCGGCGCGCACTTGCTCGAAGCGGGTCTCGGCCAGCGTGCGCTCTCGCTCAGCGCGGCGGTACGACACCGTCGTCGCGATCAGGCCGCTGGCGAGCGCTGCGCAAGCCACCACGGCCGCAGCAGTTGCCGTGCGATTCCGGACGATGAATTTGCGCCACGTGTTGCTGGCTTCGCGACCGCGAGCATGGATCGGGCGCACGGCCTGCATGCGCTCTAGTTCGGCGGCGAGTTCGGGAACGCTGCGATAGCGCTCGCTTTCATTGGGGTGCAACGCTCGGCGAATGATCGCAATGAGATCGGCGCGTTGGAATGCGGTCGTCGCCACGGTCGGCACTAAGGCCAGTTGCGGGTACTGCGCACGGAGCTGGTCTGCGGCGGATTCGCGTACGCCGCGCGCGAACGAGTAGGGCCGACGATCGCAAATGAGTTCGTACAGCACGACACCTAACGAGTACACGTCGTCGGCGATACTCGCTGGCTGCGCCTCCAGGCGCTTTGGACTCGCATAGTCGAGTGTCAACGCATCGACGGCACTGTTGGCCTCTGCGTTTGCATCCAGCCGGCTCGCAATTCCGAAATCGAGCAGCTTGGCGCTGCCGTCGCTCGTGACGACGATGTTATTCGGCTTGATATCGCGATGCAGGACCAGATTGCGGTGTGCGTGCTCGACCGCGTCGCACACTTGCCGAAAGAGCTTCAACCGGGCCGCGAGATCGAGGCGTTGCGTGCGCGCATGGTCCGTGATGGACTCACCGCGCAAGTACTCCATGACGATGTACGAGAGGCCAGTGTCGGTGCGGCCGCCGTCAAACAGCTGCGCGATGTGCGGATGCCGGATGTCAGCCAGAATCTGCCGTTCGCGCTCGAAATATTGCGCCAGGGCCGCAGACTGGGCTCTTGAAGCTAACAACTTGATTGCCACGACCTGCGTAAAGACTTGGTCGTCCCGCTCCGCGCGATATACGAGTCCCATGCCGCCTGCGCCGATGCGTTCGCGCAAGCGATACGGACCGATTCGCTCTGGCACGAGCAGATCGCTGAGGCGCGGCGTATCGCGAGCGGTCATCTCGGTCGGCATGGCCACACCGAGTTCGGCGCCACGCGCGAGTGCTTGCACCGCGCGTTCGTATAAAGTGCGATCGCTGCCGCAGCGCTCTGCGAGCCATGCCAGCCGCTGCTCGGCGGGTTGGTCGTACGCCGCCTCGAGTAGCGCGAACAGCTCGCGATCCGGAGTCGTCATCGCTTAGGTCGCTGTGCCCATATGGTCGGCGAGCCAAGCGCGGGCCGAGCGCCAAGCGCGCTTCACGGTGCTCTCCGATGAGCCCAAGACACCTGCGATTTCTTCCGTGGTTAGCCCGGCGAAGAAGCGTAGCTCAACGACTTTGGCAGCCATCTCCGATACTTCCGCAAGCTGCGTGAGCGCGTGATCGAGCGCTTCGACATCGATATTGGGAGCCGCATCGGCTTGTTGTTCGTCCACGACCGCCGTCACCAAGGTCACCGGCTGATGCGCGCGCTTGTCAGCCCGCGCGCGACGTACTTCATCGATCAACACCTGCCGCATGATCCGCGCCGACATCGCAAAGAAGTGGCGGCGATCCTGCCAACTGATGGCGTTCAGATCGAGGAGGCGCATCGCGGCATCGTTGACGAGTTCCGTCGGTGTGACGAAGTGACGCGCGTTGTCATGGCTCAACAAGCGCGCTGCGATGCCTTTGAGCTCGTCGTAAACGATGCGCAGCAACTTCGCTTGCGCCGCAGAGTCTCCCGCGGTGCTCGAGTGCAACAGAGCAGTAATGGCGTCCGAACGGGTAGTCACGCGAGAGTGGGGCGACGATCCTGAGTCGCGATTCTTATTTGCTGACAGCCTACACGGAGCACTCGTGTAGCCGCAATCACACCTCGAGCGTTGCTAAGGCGGTGTGCCGGCGCGACGGAATCGCGGCAACAAGCCGAGCGCCAGCGCCGTTCCAGCGACGACCAAGCACGCCCCACCGATCGCCGTTATGGTGAGTCGCTCGTCGAGGAACACGATGCCGAGAAGCACGCCGAAGACCGGGATGAGCAGGGTGACGGTGATCGACTTGGGCGCCCCCAAGCGGCCGAGCAAGCGGAAATACAGCAGATAGGCAATCGCCGTGCAGACCAAGCCCAACACCACCGCACAGGCCCACGCTTGGGTACTCGGGATTGTCGCTGGCCAGCTCACGGCGCCCACAGGGATGAGGGCGGCTGCGGCGAATAGTTGGCTGCCGCCAGCAACCGCGAGCGACGGCACGTTCGCAAATCGCTCGCGCGAGTAGTTAGCACTGAAGCCATAACAAGCGGTAGCGAGCAAGCAGGCCAGGACCGACCAAACGACGGCATCGAGCTCGGTGACCTCGGTGCGCAAGAGCTTGTCGCTCACCATCACGACGACGCCGACAAAGCCGATGCCAAAACCCAACGTGGCGCGCTGCGTAATGCGCGTACCGAAGAATTTCCAGCCGATGATCGGACCCCACAGCGCCGCAGTGGCGTTGAGTACGGCGGAAAAGCCGGCCGGAAGCGCCAATGTGGAGTATGCGAACAGACAGAAGGGAATCGCCGTATTCACGAGCCCCATCAGCGCGAGCGGCCGCCAGTGCTGGCGCACCGCTTCGACGAGCGCGCGACTCGATGCGAGTAACGGCAGCATCACGACCGCAGCGCATGTGACGCGGACCGCCACGAGCGCGACGGGCCCAAACTCGGGCGTTGAAATACGCATGAACATGAACGAGGAGCCCCAAATCGCCCCAAGCAAGAGCAATTCGAAGACGTCGAACGGTTTCATGAGTGGGGCAGCAGATGCGAGGGTGAGCAGCTCGGTGCGTAACCGCGCTTGCGCGGAACTCGTGGCAGTTCAACCCGCCGCGGCGCGCGTCGGATTCCAAACGGGCTCGGTCGACTCGGCCGGCGGCGCTTCTGCAGGCGCAGGGAATGCTTCCGGCGCAGCCGCCGCGGACAACGTGGGGATCGGATCCGCGCCGTGCAATCGTTGGCGATTGATGTCAAGCCAACGCTCGACGTGACGCACGAATCGCTGCACCTCGCGTTCCCGTCGTGCCGCGAGCCCTGCATCCCCAATGATCTTGAGTTCCGCGTCGCTGATGCGCCACCACCACTGGATGCGATCGAGACGGCCCTCTTTGAAATAGGGCAGTGTGATCGTGAAACGCCGAGTGCTGCCGCGAGCTTCCATTTCCGCGAACGCGAAGTAGTGCTCGATCGATTGCGGCAAGTCGATAGCGCTCATGCACTCGCATCATAGCGCGCAATTGCAACGAAAGCGCCACCCATGAACGTGTGACGTTTCGCGCAGCAGGCAGCGGCCGCGCCGTGACGCTCGCACTGCGTGCGAGCTGCTCAAAATTTGAACAGGCTGCGAAGCCGATCGCGGCCGGCGGGCGAGAAAATGGCGATTGGCCAAATCGCAGCCAGCGAGATGCGGTTGGCCCACAGTTGCGAACGATTGGGCGTATCGGCCGAGCCGAACAACAGTTGCGACGTGGCGATGAGCGCCAGCACCGCTGCGCCCAGAATCCACGCGATGACCAACAGTCGAACAATCATGGTTTGCGCAACACGAGAAGAGAAGAATAGAGAAAGCCTGACGTCCATCGTAGCGCATTCTGCAGCGCTAACAACAAGCTATACTAATAATCTATCCCCGTTCGAGGCCGGGCCGCCGCCCGCGCTTGTCCGATGCAACCCGCTTCCCTCACCGAAGGCTCCGTTAGCCGGAAACTGCTGCTGTTCGCGCTGCCGATCCTGCTCGGCAACGTACTGCATTCGATCAACATTTCGATCAATTCGATCTGGATCGGGCGATTTCTGGGTGAAGCGGCGCTGACGGCCAGTTCGGTTGCGAATACGGTCCTATTCTTGTTGTTAGGTGGCGTGTTTGGCGTCTCCCTGGCTGCTTCGGTGCTGGTAGGGCAATACATCGGCGCCAACCGGCCGCAAGAGGCGAAGCACGTGGTCGGTACGAGCGCGACGTTCTTCGTGCTGCTGTCGATCGGAATTACCTTATTCGGCTTCTTCGCCAGCGACTGGCTGATGCGCGTGATGCACACGCCGCCCGAGGCGCTGCCTTATGCCACGGCCTACATGCGGATCTTGTTTGTTGCCGTGCCGTTTCTTTACACGTTCTCGTACGTGATGGCGGTGCTACGCGGTGCAGGCGACGCGAAGACGCCGTTCAAGTTCTTGCTCGTCTCCACCGTGCTCGATATTGCCCTCAATCCGCTGTTCATCTTCGGCTGGGGTCCGATACCGGCCATGCACATCGCGGGCTCGGCCCTGGCGAGCGTGATCGCGAGTGCCGTGAGTTTGGTGGCGTTACTGATTTACCTGTATCGCACGCACAATCCGCTGTGCCTACGCGGGCCGGAGCTGCGGCATCTGTATCCCGACCGCGCGATTGTCGGTGCGTTGTTGCGCAAAGGTATCCCCATGGGGCTGCAGCTCATCGTGATTTCGCTGAGCGGCGTATTGATGATTGCGCTCGTCAATCAATTTGGGACCGATACCGCGGCCGCGTACGGAGCGGCGCTGCAGGTCTGGAACTACATTCAAATGCCGGCCTTTGCGATCAGCATGGCCGTCTCGGCCATGGTGGCGCAGAACGTCGGCGCCGCTCGCTGGGATCGCGTTGCGCGCATCGCCAAAGTTGGCGTGTTTTACAACGTGGTGTTAGGCAGCGCGCTCGTGCTCGCGGTGGAGCTTGCTAGCGGCCACGTGCTCGGATTGTTCTTGCCGCGCGGCTCGCCTGCGCTCGCCATTGCCGAGCACATCAACTTGATCGTAGCCTGGTCGTTCGTCTTCTTCGGTGTGCCGCTCACCTTGTTTGGTGTTGTTCGGGCCACAGGTGCGGTTGTGCCGCCGCTCGTCATCTTTTTCGTCACGTTGATCTTGTTTCGCTTTCCGTTCGCCACGCTGATGATGGAGCGGTGGGGTGCCGATGCGATCTGGTGGAGCTTTGTTTTCGCCGCTGTCCTGACCACGCTGCTCTCGCTCGCGTACTACCGTTACGGCAATTGGCGGTCAGCCCGAATGATTTCTTCGGAAGTCCCGCCCACTGTGGAAGCGGGGCCAAACTAACGGCAAAACCGTGTGCGAATCCAGCGCTCGCCGATTTAGATCGTGTACAATTTTCAGTAAGTACTGAAAGTACAGGATATGTCATGAGCCCCTTAGCGCAGCGCTTCGTGATGCATTTCGGCGAGATGGGTAGCCGGTGGGGAATCAACCGTACAGTCGGGCAAATCTACGCGCTGCTGTACATCTCGGAACGGCCTCTCAATGCCGACGAGATTGCCGCCGAGCTGTCGTTTTCGCGTTCCAACGTCAGCATGGGGCTCAAGGAGCTCGAGGGCTGGAACCTGGTTCGGTTGCAGCATCATCCGGGCGATCGGCGCGAGTACTTTTCGACGCCCGAGGATGTGTGGGCGATCTTCCGCACGTTGATCGCCGAGAAGCGTAAGCGCGAAGTGGATCCGACGCTCTCATTGCTGCGTGAATCCTTGCTCGAAAGCCCAGCGAATGAGGCCGACGCACACGCTCAACAGCGCATGCGCGCAATGCACGATCTCATCGAGCTGACGAGTGGTTGGTTCGACGACGTGCAGCGACTCGACTCGAAAACGCTGACGCAGTTGATGCGCATGGGCGCGCGAGTGCAGCGCTTGCTGGAGGCGAAAAACAAGCTGGCGCTCGTCGGCCGGAAGTCGGCGTCATGATCGACGCCGTCACCCTCGCGCGCGTGCAGTTCGCGGCGAACATCAGCTTTCACATCCTGTTCCCCACCATCACGATCGCACTCGGTTGGGTGCTGCTGTTCTTCAAGCTGCGCTACAACCGCACGAAGGACGCTGCCTGGCTCGACGCCTACCGCTTGTGGGTCAAGGTGTTCGCGCTGTCGTTTGCGTTGGGTGTCGTGAGCGGCGTCACCATGAGCTTCCAGTTTGGAACCAACTGGCCAGGATTCATGGAAGCCGTCGGCAACATCGCCGGTCCGCTCCTGGCGTATGAAGTGTTGACGGCGTTCTTCCTCGAGGCCACGTTCCTCGCCATCATGTTGTTCGGCCAGAATCGCGTGTCGAACCGCGTGCATACGCTCGCCACCTTCTTGGTCGCGGCCGGCACAACCTTATCGGCGTTTTGGATCCTGGTGCTCAACTCATGGATGCAGACGCCGCAGGGCTTCGAGTGGCGCGAGGGCAAGGCGTTTGCCGTCGATTGGTGGGCGATCGTATTCAATCCGTCGCTGCCCTATCGGCTGACGCACATGTTGTTAGCGTCGGCGCTCACGGTGGCCTTTCTGATCGCCGGCGTCTCGGCCTATCGGTATCTTCGCGGCCAGCGGAGCGCCGACGTACGTGTGTCGCTGAAGTTCGGCTGTTACCTCGCGGCACTCCTGATACCGGTGCAGATCTTCGTTGGCGACTTGCATGGCCTAAACACCTTGAAACACCAGCCGGCCAAAGTCGCAGCGATGGAGGGCTTGTGGGAGACGGAGCGCGGCGCGCCACTGCTGCTGTTTGCGATTCCCGATGAGGAGGCGCGGACGAACCATTTCGAAGTGGCGATCCCGAAAGGCGCGAGCCTCATTCTGACGCATGATCCAGACGGAGAGCTCAAGGGCCTCAACGAGTTCCGCGGAGCGCATCCACCCGTTGCACCGGTGTTCTGGTCGTTCCGGGTGATGGTCGGCATCGGCGTGTTGATGCTGGTGCTCAGCTGGCTCGCGAGCTGGCAACTGTATCGACGCCGAGGTGAGCTAGCGCCTGCGGTGGCGCGCGCACTCACCATCTTTACGTTCTCGGGCTGGATTGCCACGCTGGCCGGCTGGTATGTCACGGAAATCGGTCGTCAGCCGTATCTCGTGTATGGCGTACTAACAACCAAAGAAGCAGCGTCGACCGTGCCCGCGCCGTTGATCGGCATGTCGTTGTCGATGTATCTCGCGCTGTACCTGGCGTTGATCGTGGCCTACATCACGGTCGTGTTCTACTTGGCGCGCAAGGCGGGCCAACCGACGGTCGCTGCGGCACCGGCGGTTGCGACGCTCGGAGGCGCTAGCCATGCCTGATCTCGCCACTCCTGCGGGCTGGCTGCCGGTCGCGTTTGCGGCCGTCATGGCGCTGGCGATGTTGGCGTACGTGATTCTCGACGGCTACGACCTCGGTGTCGGCATGTTGCTTGCGCGCGCGCCGGAGGCAGACAAGGACACGATGGTCGCGTCGATTGGTCCGTTTTGGGATGCCAACGAAACCTGGCTCGTGCTGGGTGTCGGCATCTTGTTAGTGGCCTTTCCGGTAGCGCACGGCGTGATTCTGACCTCGCTCTACCTGCCTGTTGCGATCATGTTGGTGGGCTTGATCTTGCGCGGCGTCGCGTTTGACTTTCGCGTCAAGGCGAAGGCGGACCACAAGCCGTTGTGGAATCGCTTGTTCGCGATCGGCTCGCTGATCGCCGCGCTCGCCCAGGGCTACATGCTCGCGCTCTACATCGTTGGGTTTGAGTCGACACTCAAAGCCCATTTGTTTGCGGCGCTGATCGCCGTTTGCCTCGCGACCGGCTACATCTTGTTGGGCGCGGGGTGGTTGATCATGAAGACGTCGGGTGAGCTGCAGCTGCGCTCCATCCGTTGGGCGAAACGCGCTTTGGTAGGTACGGCACTCGGAATCGGTGCCGTGTCGATTGCGACGCCGCTCATCAGTGAGCGCATCTTTCACAAGTGGTTTGCGTTGCCCGAGTTCGTATTGCTCATGCCAGTGCCGCTCGCCACGTTCGTGCTGTTGCTCGTCATCTATCGCAGCCTGACGCGGCTGCCGGTACGCTTGAGCCAGCAGAACGAGTACGGCGTGTGGGTGCCGTTCGGCTGCACGGTCGGATTGTTCCTGCTCGCGTTCTACGGCCTGAGCTACAGCTTGTTCCCGTTTCTCGTCGTCGATCGCTTGGACATTTGGCAAGCGGCGAGTGCGCCCGAATCTTTGATGATCATCTTCGTCGGTGCCGTGGTCGTGCTGCCCGTGATCATTGGGTACTCAGTGTTCGCGTACCGTGTCTTCTGGGGCAAAGCGCAAGCACTCGACTACGGTTGATGCTGCGTTAGAACGGAATGCGTTGACCGTCCCAGGCAAACGCTTGCCCGGAAGAGCTGGGCGCGAGTTGATCGATCACTTGCAACAAGTGCCCGGCCGACACCGCCGGTGAGAACAGCTTTTGAGGCACGACATTCGCTTGAAATGGCTGCGATAGCCGCGTGTCGACTGTGCCGGGATGAAGCGCCACGCAAATGGCGCTGGGATTGCGTCGTGCCAGTTCAATGGCGCAGGTGCGCAGAATCTGATGCAGCGCCGCTTTGGCTGCGCGGTAGCTGTGCCAGCCGCCGAGCCGATTGTCCTCGATCGAACCGACGCGAGCCGAGAGTGCCGCAAAAACTGCCTTGTCCGTGCGTGCTAACAATTCGAGGAAGTGCTTGGCGATCAACGCGGGGCCGACCGCGTTGACGGCATAGCTCTCGAGCAGCGCGTCTGCGTTGAGCGAGCGCCAAGTCTTCTCAGGTTGCAGAGTGGGTGAGTGCAGCACGCCGGTTGCAACGAACACGAGATGCAGCGCGCCGCGGGTGCGGCACGCATCGGCGGCGGCCTGGATTGAAGCCTCGTCCAACACGTTCACTGCTCGTGTGGTCACGCGCGGATCCGACAGTGCGACTGGCGTGCGGGCGAAAGCATGAATGTGCGCCACACGTGGACAGGATAGGAGCGCGTCTAACACGGCGCGCCCGATCCCTCCGGTGGCGCCGAAGACGGCGACATTCATCGTCGCAGGGAATGACTCGAGCACGTGCTACTCCTCCTACAAAAGCGATAGCTGTGCAGCCTTGCGACGCCGACTCGGCGGGCGTGTCTTGCGCTGCACTGTTTGTGGCAAGCCGCTCCGACGACTGCCGTGCTTGGCTTGCACGCGATCGGCTTCGGTACGGGCGGTCGATGTGCGGCGTAGTTCCGCAATCCGCTCGCGCGCCGCGCGATACGCGCTCGCGTGATCGACAATCGGTGCTGGGTAATGCTGACCGATGATCACCCCGATCCGTTGCTGTAGGCGCACCGGCATAGTTTCCGGCTGCGCGAGATACTCGACCGGAACTTGTGCAAGTTCGGGTAGGTAGCGACGAATGAATGCGCCCTCGGGATCTTGGTCGAGTGCTTGCTTGATCGGCGAATAGATGCGCACGGTATTGATCCCCGTGGTTCCGCTCTGCATCTGTACCTGGCTATAGTGAATGCCGGGTTCGAAGTCGATGAACTGCCGTGCGAGGTAGGGCGCGAAGCCGCGCCAATGCAACCACAAGTGATATGCGGCAAATGAGACGAGCATGGCGCGCATCCGAAAATTGATCCATCCCCCGGCATGTAGCGCACGCATGCAAGCGTCCACCATGGGATAGCCCGTGCGGCCGCTTCGCCACGCGTCGAATCGACTGGTGTCGAACGCGGATTCTCGCAGACCATCGTATGCGCGCGAGAAGTTCTCGAATTCGATGCGCGGCTCGTCTTCGAGCTTTTGCATGAAGTGGCAATGCCACCGCAAGCGCCCGCTGAACGATTGCAAGGAGCCTAACCAGCGACTGTCGACGGGCAACCCCATATCGCGCGCCAACCGCACCTCGTCCCGGCGGGCCTCGCATGCTTGATGGACCGCTCGCAAGGAGATTGCGCCCCACGCCAAGTACGGGCTGATGCGTGAGCAGGCGTCGAATCCCGTGACCGGCGACGACATTTCACGCCGGTAATTCACGCCACGCTCTTGCAGGAAAGACTGGAGCACTTGTTGGCCACGGCGCTCACCGCCGCGCCATGCCTCCGGCCGCTGCCCGCCTGCGAGGCCCAATGCCGCGCTCGAGACAATGGGGTTGTTAGTGGCGACCGTCGTCAGATCTCGAAACGGAGTGAGTGTTGTGACGCGCTCCGGCGCACTCGCGAGCGGCGCCGCCATGCGTCGATCCCAACGCCGTGCCCAGCCGTCGCGACTCTTCAAGCGCCGCACGACACCGCACTGTGTCAGCTCCCGCCACGCCACGCCTTCCGCGCGACACCAAGTGCCGACGCGACGATCGCGCGCATAGGTTACTTCGAGGCCCGTTTCTTCATGACTCCATAGCGTGTGGATGCGATGGCTGCGATGGATTTCGTGTAACACATCTGGGCATTCGCCAGTACGAATCAACAATGGACAGCCGATGCGTGCGAGCGAGTCCTGCAGCTCGACGAGGCAATCGTTGATAAAGTCGAGGTGGCAACCGTCTGACTCGGGTGCGTGCAGCACGCTTGGCTCATATACGTACAGCGCGACAACAGGCCCGTGTTGTGCCGCACGGGCGAGTGGTTCGTGGTCGGCGACGCGTAGGTCGCGTTTGTACCATACGAGTTGCAACGGCCCGTCGACACCGTTCACGGCGTGCTCGCAGCCGGCGTTGTGCTGCCCGCCCCGCGGCCGCGGCGGCAGGCGTCGCTGCAGTAGCGGACGCTGGCCCAGGAGCGCTCCCATTTCTTGCGCCACGCAAAGCTGCGGCCGCAATGTGCACAGATCTTGGTGGGTAAGTGCTGCTTTGCGACGCCGCGCATGACGTTAGTCGTTAGTACGCATGGCTTGATAGGCCGCGAGCGCGCGGTCGCGCGTCTCCTTCAAGTCGACGATCGGACGCGGATAATCGCGTCCGAGGCGAACGCCAGCCGCGTCGAGCACGTCGTCGGGCGCCTCCCAGGGCGCGTGTAGATACTGAACCGGCAAACGTGCCAGTTCCGGAATCCATGCGCGTACGTAGTGGCCCTCCGGATCGAACTTGGTTCCTTGGCTGACCGGATTGAAGATGCGGAAGTAAGGCGCGGCATCGGCGCCGCAGCCCGCTGCCCATTGCCAGCCGAGCGTGTTGCTCGCGAGGTCCGCATCGACCAGCGTGTCCCAGAACCAGCGCGCACCGTCCTGCCATGGCAGCAAGAGATTCTTGACGAGAAACGACGCCACGATCATGCGCACGCGATTGTGCATCCAACCTGTCGCCCACAATTCGCGCATGCCCGCATCGACCATCGGCACGCCGGTACGACCGCGTTGCCATGCGCGCAAGTGCGCGGCATTGCGAGTCCACGGGAATCGCTCGAACTCGGCGCGCAATGGTTCTGTTGGCGTGTTAGGAAAGTGGTAGAGCAGGTGATATGCGAACTCGCGCCAGCCGACTTCGGTGATGAATTGATTCGTTCGCCACTCGTTCTCCGGAACGCTGTCGCGCGCTGCTCGTGCTTTGACGGCGTGCCAGATCTGATGCGGGGAAATCTCACCAAAGTGTAGATGCGGCGAGAGGAGTGAGGTGCCGCGAACGCCAGGGAAATTGCGCGTCTCGCGATAACTCCACACGCCATCGTTGAGAAAGCGTCGCAGTTGTTGCTGTGCACCTTCTTCGCCGGGTCTCCAATCGCGCGCCATGCGCTCGTACCACGCGACTCGGGGCATCAACTCGAGTGCTGCGAGTGGCAGGTTATCGGGCCACTGTGCAGGTGCCGCGAGCTGCTTCGGACGCGATTCCGGGCTGCGCGGCTCCGCGCGTGCCATGCAATGCCGCCAAAAAGGCGTAAACACCTGAAACGGCTTGCCGCTTTGGTTGCGGATATCCCAGGGCTCATGCAGCAGCGCAGAGTTGAAACTTTGCACGTCGATGCTGCGTGCGCGCAGCGTTTCCTTGAGCTTCGAGTCGCGTGCGATCGTGCTGGGCTCGTAACGCCGATTCCAGTACACCGCGTCGATGCCACCCGCGGCGATCAGCTCATCCAGCACGCGGGCTGCGGGCCCTTTGCGCAAAATCAATTGCGAGCCGCGCTCGCGCAATGCGCGATCGAGCGCACCTAACGACTCGTGTAACCACCAACGTTGCGCGCCGCCGATCTCCCACTCGCCGCGCTCGCCCGTGTCGAGGATGTATAGCGGAATGACGCGGCCACGCTCGCACGCCGCCGCCAAAGCGGGGTTATCGACCAAGCGCAAGTCGTTACGCAGCCAAACGAGCGTCGTCATGTACGCGACTCGCTGGCCGTCAACTGTTTGCGAAATGCCGTCGCTTGTCGCCGAATCGCGCGGCGCTCGTCGGCATCGAGACCCGAAAGATTCTTCATTTGCATATCCATGCGACGATTGCCGCGTAGTGCGCGCTCATGGCGCAACAAGAAGTCCCAATACAAGGTCGTGAACGGACACGCGCTCGCGCCGACGCGCTGCGTGGGCTCGAAGCGGCACCCGCTGCAGTAGTTACTCATCCGTTCAATGTAGCGACCCGTCGCGACATACGGCTTGGAAGCCATGATGCCGCCATCGGCATACTGCGACATGCCCAATGTGTTAGGGAGTTCCACCCACTCGACTGCATCGACATATACCGCGAGATACCACTCGTGGACGCGGCGTGGATCGACACCGACGAGGAGTGCAAACAAGCCCGTCACCATCAAGCGCTGGATGTGGTGTGCATAGCCGAGCCGCAGCGTTTGTCCGAGCGCTTCGCGCAAGCAAACCATGTCTGTGTCGCCCGTCCAGTAGAACGCGGGCAGCGGCTCCTGCGCATCGAGCGCGTTGCCCTCGATGTACTCAGGCATCTTGAGCCAGTAAATGCCGCGGACGTACTCGCGCCAGCCCAGGATCTGGCGGATGAAGCCTTCAACGGCCGCAAGCGGTGCGGCATCCGTGCGATAAGCGCGTTCGGCCGCCGCGAGCACTTCGCGCGGCTCGAGCAGCTTCAGATTCAATGCGGCTGAAATGCGCGCGTGGAACAAATAGGGTTCCTGAGTCCACATCGCGTCTTGGTGATCACCGAAGTAGGGCAAGCGATGGGTGATGAAGTCTTTGAGCGCGTCTAGCGCTTGCGAACGCGTGACAGGCCAATCGAACGCAGCAAGATCTCCCGGGTGTTGCGCAAAATGCTGCGCCACGTCGGCGAGCGCCTCGCGTGTGAGCTTGTCGGGCACGAAGCTCTTTGGCGCTTTGAGATGTTGTGGTCCGCGCTTGCCGAAGCCCTTGCGATTCTCGCTGTCGTAGTTCCACGCGCCGCCAACAGGCTCTCCGTCATCGAGCAAGATCGAGTGACGCTTGCGCATCTCGCGATAGAAGTACTCCATGCGCAGTTGCTTGCGGGCGGCAGCATGCGCTGCAAACTGTTCGTGCGAGCACAGAAAGTGCCGATCCGCACGCTCGTCGAGTGTTAGTTGGTTCGCACTGGCGACGGCGCGGATTTGCGCTCGAACGCCGAACTCGCCGGGCTCAACACAAATCAGTTGCTGCGGACGCAATCGCACGAGGTCGGTAGCCAGTGCTGCGGACAGCGTGCGTTTCTTATCAGCGGACGCGAGTTTACGATAATGAACTTTCCAGCCGCGCTCGCGCAGCGATTCGGCGAAATGGCGCATCGCGGCCAAGAACATCGCAATGCGAGGTTTACTCGACCACGTGCGTGTCGATTCGTCCGGCACTTCCGCCATCCAAATCGCATCGACGCGCGCGTCGAAGCCCTCGAATGCCGCAGAACGCGCATCGAGTTGATCGCCGAGAATGAGAATGAGATTGCGCATGGACTTCCAGTCGACGGTCGTCGAGCGCTTTGTGACAGGGGACCCGCGTTCCTACGCAGTATACGGGCTTTGGTGTGGCGACCCGTACTGGACGCACAGCGCTAGCGCGTGGTTTTCAGCTCGAATTCCGGATCGCCATAGTGAATGTAGTCGGCCCAATCCGGTGAGCGCAGCGCGTGTACTGCACGACGGGCTGCCAACATCGCGTCGCCAATCGAATCGCGCTTCAAGAGGCGGGCGTACAGCACACTCGCGAACTCGCTCGCCGCCGCATCGCCCACCGGCCAATGCGTGCCGATGTAGTTGGCGACGCCTGCACGGAGCAGCGTCTCCGCGAGCCCCACGTTGCGCCGAGCGCTCTCGCGACGGCTCGACTCAGCGTGGGCCACACCATCGGGATCACGGCGCAAGCGCACGCGCCCGGACTCGCATGCATTGAAGAACACGAGCGGCGGGAGCCGTGTGAGGCCCGCGAGGGCGCTGCCTGTCAGATGTCCATCGGCAAGCACGAGTCCGCTGGTCTCGGGGCGCGCAGCGTCGAAAAACGCGTGGCCCGCGTAGTGCACCACGTCGTATCGACCCGACTCGAGTTCGGCGACGATACGTGTCAACGTGGCAGCGCGCTCGCGAACTTCCACCAGCTCGATGTGTTTATGCTGCGCGAGTAATGCGGCGACGCGCGCACGCTCGACTTCTGCGCCGGGAAGATCACTGGTCGGATTGGCAATCAGCAGCACGGAAAGCCGATCTGCTTCGCGCCGATTCGCATCGAATCGCGCAGGCACGAGATCGCTCGACTGCAAGCGGCGCGACAAGCCGCCCGTCAGTGCGGGAAACCAGCCGCCGATGTTGAAGGTCTCCCAAGGCACGTAACTGGCAGCGCCGTCATGCACGACGGCGAGCGCTTGTCCCTTGACCGCGCGCACCGCTTTCAGCAGCGATTCGTGCAGCGTGAGTCGCGGAATCGCCGCACCCACCGCGCGCACGGTGGCAGTCGTTAGGGCACTCGATTGCAGCCGCTCCACTAGTCGATCGAGTCGCTGACGCTCGAACGCACACGCGTGCGAAATGACAGCCGCCTCGCGCCCCGCCGTCAGCAATGCTGCGCGCCACGTCCAGGTGTCGGCGCGTTCGGTGAGCGAGTCGATCCAGAGATACGTGAGGCGCGGTTTACTGCTTGCGTCGAGTCGGTCGCGGCGGCGTCGCCGTTCGCTCCGCCGTGCTACGAGCCGGATATCGACACCCCGCTCGGAGCCAAGCCCAGCGTCGATCTCTCCTAACAACCGCTCCCGAACTCTTTGCGCGGTGCTCGCATCGCGCACAACGAAGGTGATGCGCTCTAATGCGGAACGGCCGGAAGGATCCTTGGACTCGAGGATGCCTTGCAGTTGGGCGCTGCACGCGAGCTCGATGGCTAAACCACTGCCGGACCCCCACGCGCTGACGGCCAAGTGTCGCAGCTGATTGCGCTGACACCAGCGCCCAACGTTGGCCGCTGCGAGCCGCACATTGTCAGTGCTTAATTGGTCGAACGTTCCGAGGCCTGCTAACAAGACCGCGCTTGCTTTGCCGAGGCGCCGTAAGGCTGGCACCGGCGTGATGACACCGAGGTCGGCCGACAGCATGCGGTGTTCATACAGCTCCGTAATGGCGCCTTGTAAAGCAGCATCAAGAGCCGCGACGGCACCGCGCGGCCGAACGCCGCGAAAGGTCGCGACGGCAAGCACATCGGCCGTGCTGAACTTACCGACGTCACCGACTTCGACTGCTACGCGGAGCTTGGGCTGCGTCGCTCGCGCCGCACGTCGCACGCGAGTCGGCGTCGGTGCCGCGATCGACACTGGGGGCTCGTTCAAGGAGTCGAGGAACCGACGGCGTTCCTCCGGTGTGAGCGCTGTCCAGTCGATCTTGGTCGTGTGCAGCGCACGCAGCTCACGGTCGCTCCAACGAACGCGCGCTCGCTGCCGCGCCACGCGATACGGCTGCAAGCGCGCAGTGATGCCATCCCGCAGCAGATCGACGACGCTATCGATGACGATACTCGAACGTGGGAGATCGCTATGCGCCGAGTCTACGTAGTACGAGCGCGCACCTGGCAGCTCAGCGCATGCGGTCGGGACGGTGCCGTCGCCTTCAAACGTGTAGTCGTATACGAAGTCTTGCGACGTTCGCGAAACAGCGGTAGGCGTCGCGCGCCCATGACCGATGATCGAGGTAAATCGGGCATCGGGTGGTGCTAACAACTGTTCAAGCCCGGCACTACGGGCAAGCATGTCGCCGTCGGGGCGCGGCTCGTTAGTGGGCCAAGAATCGAGGGCGAACAAGTCGAGCGCTCCCGCACGACCGGGTGGCGGCAGCAAGTGATAGAGACTCTCGAAGCTGCGAAACACGCGGGTCGCAAGCGATTCCGCATCATGCTTCGGATCGAGCATCGCGACTTTGCGAACCACCGAGTAAGTGCCGCGGAGCGCCTGTACCGCCGCTAACGAGCCGAACTGCGGCGTGCCCATCATGATCAGCTGGCTGACTTTGGCTCCGATGGCGTGGGTGAGTGCGCGGCGAGCCACGAGGCCGCCAAGGCTGTGAGCGACGATCGCGACGTCGGATGCTGGGTCGGCTCGCAGCGCAGCGGCGAGCTGGTCGCCTAACGCATCGACGCCACGGCGCCAATCGTAGTCCCAGAGGATCGAGTCGTAGCCGGCGGCACGCAAGCTCAGTTGCAGTTTCAGATGCCCATACAACAACACGCCGAGCGGCACGACGGGCGAGTCGGCGCTCAACGCGAGTGCAGGCAGCCGCCCGAGCGCAATATCGATGGGGTCGATCCACAAAACGTCGGGCGGCTTCGGCGCTTCGCGCAACACGCCAAGCTGCGAACCCATGATGCCCGGCAAGACATACACGCGGCGATTGCCGCGCACTTTGGCTTGTACGGCGGCTTTCGCCAGCGTGGTGAGCTCGGCGTGTAAGGGTGCACCAAAGAAGTCGATGAGCGTCGCCGATTCGCGCTCGGCGGCTAACAACTGCGTGAATGCGAATTCGCTGCGACTCAGCCGGTCGTACGGTGTGATGTGTGCGGAAACACTGACCGAGTCCGACGTCATCTGTTGATTATGCCAGAGCGATTGACGCCGACCGGGCGCGCGTCACAACGCATGCGCCGCCACCTCTTCGCACAACGCATCGATTGCCTGCGTACGCGCGCTCGTCTTGCGCCAAATCGCGCCGATTGTCCGTGTCGGCACCGGGCGAATGAACGGGCGTGTTGCGACGCCTCGGGCGTTCCCGTAAGCGCCGCTCGCGGCGAGCTCGGGCAACAGCGTGATGCCCGAGCCGGACGCGACCATTTGTCGCAGTGTTTCAAGGCTCGTTGCGCGAAAGTCTTGCTTTTCATGGAGCGGCACACGAGCACACACCTCGAGCGCCTGATCGCGCAAGCAATGGCCGTCCTCGAGCAGCAACAAGGTTTCGCCTTTCAGATCGTCGATCTTCACGGTTGTGCGCTCGGCGAGTTTGTGCTGCGCAGGCATCGCGAGCACGAATGGCTCGCGATACAGTTCGCGCGACTCGAGGCCATCGAGATCCACTGGCAGCGCGAGAATTCCGACATCGATCTCGCCACCACGCAGTTTCTCGAGCATCGGTGCGGTTTGATACTCGTACAGCATGAGTTCGACGCGCGGCAACGCTTTGCGAATGCGTGGCGCCACTCGCGGCAGAAGATAAGGCCCGATCGTGGGCAGCAGCGCGAGCTTGAGCGGGCCCGCGAGCGGATCGCGAAAACTCTTGGCGAGATCGACGATCTCGTCGCTCGCCTCCACCATGCGGCGCGCACGCGCGACAATCGCTTCACCCGCGGCTGTGAGAGCGATGCGCTTTGGCGCGCGCTCGATGAGCTGCACGCCAAGGTACTCCTCGAGCTTCTTCAGCTGGGCCGACAATGTCGGCTGACTGACGAACGTGCGCTCCGCCGCGCGACCGAAGTGTCGTGTGTCGGCAACCGCGATCAGATAACGCAGATCTTTCAGCTTGATGTCCATGACGACAGTTTGCCGGATAGACAGGCTCTATGGGAATCTCCAATTCGATCGGTGTGCTCGACGATCGCAGCGCAGCCAGCGTAATCTCCGCGAGACGCTTTCGTGCGGAGGAATAGCCATGCAGATGACAGCCTGGCGCAGCTTTGCGACATCGATGCTCGTAACGACAGTGGGCGTGGCAGGCGCGCAGGCGCCGAAAGCGGGCGCGCTGTGCCCGCTCGAATATGAGCAAGTGTACGAGTGGCACGATGGCGGTTACCGGGTCAACGGCGCGCGCGACTTCTTCGTGAAGGCGGGCAGTACGATCGAAAACGACCCCGGCCCGAACGCGCGCAGTACCGGCACGCGGCGTGTGTGGTACTCAAACGGCAATGCGATCGTCGTCGAGGAATCGCGTTCTTGGAGCATCCAAGCGAATCAAGAGAACATGATTGCCGGGCGCCAGCCGTTCGGGCGAGCCGAGGAGATTGTGAAGAAGTCTGTCACGGCGCTGATCGGCAATGACTACTACCGCCTCGAAGAAGTGAGAGGGAAGCAGCCAAAGCGCGTGCACGAGCCACGCGGCGGGCGCGGTGTGCCACTGCGAACACAGCCCGGAGTCGCGCCGCTAGGCATTGGGCAGTTCACGCGTCTAGGCAGTGCCAGCATGCTTGGGACACCTTGCATCCGCCAACGCTTCGATGGAAATCCGCGTGGCGCTGGCGTGAGATCCGAGGGTTGTTACATCGAATTCGCGCCGCGCTGTAACGTTGCAAAGTTCATCGAGCCGCTCGAGCACACCGCGTCGAACGTCGCCGGCGCGCGCACGACGTTGATCGAACAAGGCTCGACGACGACCTTTCGCCACGGCGCCGTCGGGACCGTGTTGCCGAAGGGTTGGCTCGCGCCGCCGTTCTAAGCACGATTCGTCAGCGTTCGACGATCTCGACACGGTTGTTCTTCGCGCACGGACTTTACAGTCCGACTGCAGTATATATGGTTAGCGCCTCTGTAAGCTGTTCGGGTGGAGCGCGGATGAACGTAACGCTACCGATTTGTCCAGCGGCGAATTGAAATGCGCGACGAACACTATTCTTACCTCATCAAGGTAAACGGCGAACCGACGTTGAAGCGGGAAGTGCCGCGGGAGCTAATCGAGCGCTATCGGGGTCAGTTACCAGACGTCTTGTTAGGCTATTGGGAGACAGAGGGCTTTAATCAGTTCAGGCACGGACTGTTCTCTTCAGTCAATCCAGATGACTGGCAGGGCGTGATCAACGATTGGGTCCATGGGACTCTTTACGAGGAGTATGGTCCCTTCTATGTTGTTGGTGTCACGGCATTCGGGCAACTCCGCACTTTCAGTCCACTGATTGGCGACGTCTTGGCGGTACATCCATACACGGACTGGATGATGTCTAGCTCGCTCAAGTTACTCAGCCCACGCCAGCTAGATATCTCGGCATCGATTGCACTGACCTCGCCGACCCTCACAGAAGACTACGACATCAGGGACAGCGAGGATGAACGGCTTTTCGAACGGGCAGTGAGGAAGCTCGGTCCGCTTGGTTGGAACGAGATCTATGCGTTCGAGCCAGCGTTGTTGCTGGGAGGGCCGCGCAAGCTCGAGAATCTAGTGAAAGTGGACGGTATCGTGCACTGCTCGATGTTGCGGCAGTTGATCGATCAACCGAAGATCTCCTACACGGATTTGGGCGGTGCATTCGACGCCGACAATCAGACAGCCAAGGCGGTGATTGCCGAGCACCGCGCGCGAGTTCGCGCGTGGATGGCGCAGCAAAGATGAGCGTCCCGTGCGCGGCCATGACCTAACGGCTGCGCGAGTTCAGGCTTCTCGCTGATCCAACTTTCGTTAGTGATTGTGTGCTCGTTTGCGAATCTGTCGTGTACGCTCCTTGAGTTCGTACAAATCAGCTCGTCAGCAAGCGCAAATGAACGACCCTGACTTCGAGTTCTTTCAGTCGCGTATGGGGGCAGGGTGTGATCCGATCGCTGCCTCGACGGAATTGCTCGACTTCTTTCGCGCGCGAATGCCGACGAAGCTCACGGATTACTGGCAATTCGCTGGCTTCGCTGCCTATGCGGACGGTTGCTTTTGGACGGTAGACCCGCGCGAGTACCGCGAAGTCGTCGATGCCTGGCTCATCGGTACTCGGCTGGAAAGCGAGCGTCAGCGTATGCATGTCGTGGCGCGCAGCGCGTTCGGCACTCTGTATCTTTTTGCTGAGGGGACGGGTAGCTGCGGCACGCTCGATTGCCCCTCGAACAGCGTCTTTATCGGCCCGAAGCAATTGAAGCCGCTTGATGCGCGTAAGCAAGACATATCGACGCGCACTTTTTTTGCGAGCATGACGCCCGAGGATTGTGACTTCAAAAGCGATGCCGGTAAGCCGATGTTCCGTGCTGCACGCAAGCGGCTGGGCCCGCTACGGCGCAACGAAATGTATGGCTTCGTCAAGCCGCTTGTGGCTGGCGGCGAGTGGTCCGCTGACAACCTGCAGGTTGTTCCCGCGATTGAGCATCTCTTGGCGCTTCGAAAGCTTGCAGAACCGAGATTCCCGTTTGGTTAGGCCGTGAGTCGGTCCGCGTCAAAGGAGTTTGACTCGCACCGCCTTGAGCTTGAGTTCGGCGACTAGCGCTGCATCGTTGCGCGGGTCGTCGTGCGTAGTAATGCTTCGCAGAGATGGCAGCGATAGCAGTACCTTGAGCGGCGTGTGCTTATCGCGTTCGAGCGACAGCTCAATATCTTCCAATCGCGGTAAGCCCGCGAGGGGCTGCAGATCGAGTTTCTGGGCGACCATCATGTCGAGGCTCAGGCGCCGCAGGTTCACGCAAGCGGCGATGCCGTCGAGGCTCCTTACGTCGAACAGATCTTCCTCGCCGCCCCAGTGGTACCAAATGCAGCGGTAGACGTCGCTTGCGGCATCCCCGCCGATGGCTTCAACCTTGGCTAACAACTCGGGCGAGAGAGGATAGCGTACGAGGTAGTCGCGCACGGCCGCAATCGGCTCGTAGCCTTCGTGCTCAAGGTCGACATACCTCGCGAGCACGTGCATAGCGAGCTCTTCGGGATCGCCGAGATCGACGTGGCCGTCGGCAACGAGGGCTGCGAGCGCCCAGAGCTTGAGATTGGGGTCTGCGAATGGCGCACCAGCCGGCTCCACAGGCTCGGGATAACGACCCGGCGGCGCAGCCTGATATGCCTTGGGATCGGGATACTTTGCGAGCGGATCGCTCAGCTCTATGGCCAGCACTTGGCCATTGCGAAATGCCACTCGGAGCTCGAGCGAGTCGCTCAGCGATTCGAAGTGATGCGCGATGCCGCCCTCCACCTCTCGCGGTGTGCGCTGCAGCGTTGGTCGTGCTGCAAGGGCCGCGTCTTGCGGCATGCCGACGTGCACCGATTCGATGAGATACTTGCTGGGAAAATCGCGCAGAAAACTGATCGCGCCGATTTTCTCGTCTACCGTAACATGCACCGCAAACGGTGCACCGAGGTCGGGGCCGTACACAAAGCCGGCTGCGCGTCGCCCGGGCGGCTTCCACTTCGAACCGCACGCGTGAATGAGCGCTGCGACCGGCATCCCAGGACGCAGCTGCGACAACTCAAGGCGGTTGATTCCTCGCGTGTCTGACATAGTGGCAAGTGCGAAAGCTACGGTTGTAGCGCGGAAACTTCAACCTGGCAGTGAACGCGCAATCGCATACGATATCCGCATGCGAGTCGGGAAACTCATTCGCGATTCGGGTCAAGCGACCCTTCGTGCACGTCAATGCGAGAGCTTTCTAGAGCGCGCGCGCGGCTTGCTGTTTCGTAAACGACTCGCTCACGACGAAGCCTTGCTGATCGCTCCCTGCAGCTCGATACACATGTTCGGAATGTTCTATGCGATCGATGTCGCTTTCGTCGATTCCACGGGCAAGGTTCTGCGGGTTGCGGCTCACGTGCCACCTTTCGGTGCAGCAGCCTGCCGCGGAGCAGCCGCGGCGTGGGAGTTAGCCGCTGGCGCGTGCAAAAACTTTGGTATCGAGCCCGGAGTGCGGCTATCTTTCGTACCCCATGAATGAGGCTGTCGCTGCGGTCCAGAGCCGCTTTCCGGGAACAGGCATCGCGGTCCGTTGTATCGATGGGCCCGATGCGCCGCGGATTCGCGCCGCTGCGATGCAGGCGCACTTGCAGTACATCGACACGGTTCTGGCCGACATCAACCTTGCGGGGCCGCTCTATGACGCGAGTGGCAAAGTCGGGCAAGGGAGTCTGTACGTGCTGAAAACGACCGACCTCGACCGTGCTCGCTCGATTGTCGAAGGCGATCCGCTCTTCAAGGCAGGCGCGTTTGCATCGGTTACGTACGAGCGCTTTCTGCCGGCCGCGGGGCACTACATGGGCGGGAAGATCTGGTGAACGAAGCTGACTCGGCTCCGAAGCCCAAGCGAGCGTCGCGTGTTTCACGCCCGCCGATACTCTCGGCAGGGGTGGTAGTCGTTAGGCCAGTAGAAGGCGAGTGGCAGCTATTGCTGCTTCGCGCGTATACCCATTGGGACTTTCCCAAAGGTCTAGTCGAAGCCGGCGAAGATGCGCATGTTGCAGCAATCCGCGAGGCGCGCGAGGAGGCCAACCTGAGCGACCTCGAGTTCCAATGGGGTGACGAATCGATCGATACGGGCCCGTATCGTGCTAACAAGGTGGCGCGTTATTTCCTGGCCTCGACGCAAACAGCCGAGATCGTGTTGCCCGTGAACCCGGATATCGGTCGCCCCGAGCATCACGAAGGGCGCTGGGCGAGCTTCAGCGAGGCGCGCGAACTGGTATCGGCGCGGCTCGCTCCCGTGCTGGATTGGGCGGAGAAAAAGCTCCCGCCGCTCTAGACGACGCGCCCGCGCCGTCCACCCGCGTAGAAGTCGACGACGTTGGCGGCCAACTCGTCGAGCGCCCGTTGTCGCGCTTCTCGCGCAGCCCAGGCAATGTGAGGCGTCACGATCAGGTTCGGAAGATCCGGTGCGAACAGCGGGCTGCCGTTGACAGGAGGTTCCTGTGGCAGCACATCGATCGCGGCACCGCCGATGCGGCGCTCGCGCAGCGCTGTTGCCAGTGCTGCAATGTCGATCAGCGCTCCGCGAGCCGTATTGATCAATAGCGCATCGCGTTTCATCAGATGCAATTCGCGCGTGCCGATCAGTCCCGTAGTGGCAGGCGTGAGTGGGCAGTGTAGCGAAACGACATCCGACGTGGCTAACAACTCATCGAGAGGAATGCGCTGGACATCAGATTCAGCGCTGCCGCCCGAGGCGGCCGATGTGCCAGGACGAATCGCCACGGCGATACGCATGCCCAGCGCCGCAGCAGCCGCGCGCGCAAAGCCACGGCCCAGGGCGCCGTAACCGACAATGCCGAGCGTCCTACCGGCGAGTTCGCGAATCGGGTGATCGAGGACGGTGAATTGCGGGCTGCGCGCCCAGGTTCCATCAATCGCAGCACCGCCGTACTCGCGGAGGCGGTGAGTGAGCAACAGCAGCACACCGAGGCAATGCTGCGCGACCGAAGCTGTGCAGTAGTCGCGAATGTTGCATACAGCAACACCGCGCGCGCGTGCGGCTTCGAGATCAACGTTGTTAGTGCCCGTCGCCGTTAATGCGATGAGCTTGAGTTTAGGGGCGGACTCAATACGCGCGCGAGTGATCTGCAATTTGTTAGTGAGCAGGACTTCGACAGCGGCGATTCGGGGTCCGATCTCAGCTTCGGTGGAAGTGGCGTGCAGCGTAATTCCAGGCAGCGCGCGTTGCAGTGCGGTGAGATCGAGATCCCCGTTGAAGCTGACGGTGGCGTAGTCGAGAAACGTGGCGGCGGCGGGCATGCGCCCCATTGTCCCGAGCGCCGTGCGATCCCGCAAATGCGAAGGCCGGCGGTCTTGACGACCGCCGGCCCCCGACTTCCTTCCCCGAGCTGTATCTATATATAAGAGTGCTGAGAGCTCAACCCTAGCTGCATAGAGTGCTGCAAGCCGGGTGCCGACTCGCACAAAGCTATAGCGATCAGTGGCTTACGTGCGGGGCAGCATTTGTCAACTGCCGCTTCGTAAAGCGCTTCGACACATTTGCGCAGGATTCTGTTTACAACAAGGCAGCCGAAGGTGCCTGCGGATCGACGAGCGCGCGGCGCGGCTCCTCGACCGGTGGCGGGAGCAGCTTGTACACGACGGGCGTTACGAGGCGAGCCAACAGCGTCGATGTAATGAGCCCTCCGATGATGACCCACGCCATCGGCGAGTACAGCCCGATGTTTTGGATCGCAAGCGGCAGCAAGCCACCGATCGCGGTCGCCGAGGTGAGCAGAATGGGCAGAAAGCGTGTTTCACCCGCGCGTTCAATCGCCTCATCGAGCGGCGTGCCTTGCTCGCGCAACTGATTGGTGAAGTCGACTAACAAGATCGAGTTCTTGATCTCGATACCGATCAATGCCACGAAGCCGATGGCCGCTACGAATGAGATGTCGTTGCCGGTCACGAACAGCATTAGGATGCCGCCCAACACACCGAGTGGCACGACCGTCAACACGATGAGTGTCGACTTGTAATTGCCGAATTCGAGCACGAGCACCGCGAAGATACCAAACAGCGCGATCATGATCGCGATGCCGATGCCCGCAAACGATTCACTACTGGCGCGCGCGTCGCCGCCCAAGTCGTAGCGATAGCCGCGCGGCCAATCCATCGCGTCGAGCTTATCGATGACTTGTGCCGTGAGCTTCGCCGTGTTGAAGCCAGGTTGTACGTTCGCATCGATCGTGGCGGCGCGCTGGCGATCGATACGCTGAATCAGCGTGGGCGCTTCCTCGAAGCGCAACGTTGCGAGTTGCGACAGCGGCAAGCTGGCGCCCGTAACGGTCGGGACCCGCACCTCCGACAGCGCGTCCAAGTCGGCGCGCACGCCGATCGGCGTTCTGACGACGATGTCGTATTGCTCTCCCGTCGTATCTTTGAATGTGCCGACGGGGATGCCCGCCACCGATAGCCGCACGGCGCGATCGAACTCTACCGTCGGCACGCCAAGCTGGCTCGCTTTCTGTGTGTCGACATCGAGACGCAGATTCGTCCGCGGCGTGCGCAACGGATTATCGACGTCGCGCGTGCCATCGATACCTAACAATAGCTGCTCGACTTCGCCGGCTAGCCGATCGATGACGGCGAGATCTTCGCCGATCACGCGTACGGAGATCGGCGCCGAAATCGGCGGACCGTTCTGGAATTCCTTCACGCTGATGCGCGCATTCGGATATCGGTCGAGCTTATGGCGCAGCTCTTGTAAACGCGCTGGTGTGCGCCGCGTATCGTACTCATGCAACTGCACGAACACCTCGCCGAAATCCGGCGATTCATTGCGCGTGATGTGGTTGTAGTAGATCTGGGGGTTGCCGTGGCCGACATTGGCGAACCAGCTTTTCACCTCGGGCATTTCTCGTAGCTGCGCTTCGACGAAGCGCACCGCGCGATCCGTCTCGGCCACACTCGTGCCGTTCGGCGCTTCCACCTCAATCAGAAACTGTGGCGTGTCCGCCTTTGGAAACAAGCTCGATCCGACGATCGGTACGAGTGCTGCCGACAACAGTAGTGAACCGCCGAGCGCGACCACGACAGTGGCCTTCGGTCGTGCGAGACAGTAATGCAATGCTGGTTGGTAGTAGCGCTGGATGGCGCCCATCACGCGCTGCAGGAATCGATTCCCTTCTGGATCGTCCTTTTCATGCAGCAAGCGGCTCGCCAGGAACGGAATGATGAAGAGTGCCACGATCAGCGAGCCAATGATCGACGCGACGACGGCCAGCGGCAGTACGCGGATGAACTTCCCGGAGATTCCAGGCAACGCGATCAGCGGCAAGAACGCGAAAATCAGTGCCGCGGTGCAGCCGACGATGGCGACGGCGATCTGCTTGGTGCCGGCAAGCGCTGCCTGGGCGCGTGTGTAGCCCATGCGCAAATGCCGCGCGATGTTTTCGACGACGACGATCGAATCGTCAACGAGCAGACCGAGTGCAACAACGAAGCCCGCGATCGATAGCTGATTCAAAGAGTAATCGAGTAGGTAGAGGCACATCAGGCCAAACGCAAGGGACAGTGGAATCGCGATCATGACGATTCCTGCTGCGCGCCAACCCAACGGCAGAAGCGTGAGCATCACGAGTGCAATGGCGATCACGAAGTCGGTGTACAGGCGCGACAGTCGCGATTGCACGTTCTGCGACTGATCGAACCCCATCTCGAGTTGTATGCGCTTCGGTAGACGGCCGCTGAACTTCTGGGTTTCGGCGACGATGCGTTCACGCACATCGAGGATGTTGTAACCGTCTTTCTGATTTGCCGTGACGAACACGGCGCGCTTGCCAGAAAAGCGACCTAGGTAGTACTGCGCGGAGTTCTCCCAGCGCACATCTGCGACATCGCTCAGGCGAACGACGCGTCCTTCGAGTGCGGCGATGACGGTATCGCGCACTTGGTCGAGCGATTCGTAGTAGCCGGACGTCTTGAGGCTGAAGCTGCGCGGCCCGAGATCGAGAATGCCGGCCGGGATGTTCGCATTCTCGCTTTGAATTGCCTGGATCACTTGCGCCGGGCTCAAGCGCAGTTCGGCCATCCGCTTGAGGTCCACTTCGACGCGCAACTCGCGCGCGGGGTAGGCCCAAGTTTCTGCAGTCCGAATGCCTTCCACTCCTTTGAGAGTGTCCTTCAGCGCGCGTGCGTAGTCTTCGAGTTCCTTATAAGGCGCGTCCTCAGACACCAGCGCAAACTGCATCGTATTGACGAGCGAAGGCGAGAACTTGCGCACTTCGAGCCGTGCCAACTCGCTTGGCAAGGTCGGCCGAAGCGAGTTGATTTCGCGGGTTACCTCATCGAACTTTTTGTCGGCGTCGGTCCAGGCTTCGAACTCGATTGCCGTGAACGACACGCCGTCGCGGATCGTGGTTTCGAGCTCCTTGAGATCGTCGAGTTCGGCAATTTTGTCCTCGATCGGTTTCGTAACAAGCCGCTCGAGATCCTTGGGATCGGCACCCGGATAGATAGCCGTGACGAAGAACGCCGGTAATTTGAAATAAGGGTCTTCCTCGCGCGCCAAGTTTGTGAACGAGTACCAGCCGACGGCGACGAGGCACAAGAAGGCGATCAGTGTGAACTGATAGCGCTTGACCGGAAACTCCAGGATAGACATGACGTCGCTCGGTTGTTAGCTGCGGCTGGGGCGTGCCGTCTGCGGCCGATCCACGCTGCCAACGGTGGCCGTACTGTCTTGAACCAGCTCGATGCGCTCATCGTTTTCGAGGTACAAGGCGCCATCCGTGACTACGCGCTCGCCCGGATTGATGCCACTGCGCAGCGCCACCGAGTCCGGAGCGATGAACGCCACCTCCACCTCACGTTGCCGCGCATGATTGCCATCGACGACGAACACACTCGCGCGATTGCCGTCGGCCTCGACGACACTCGCGATCGGCACATACGTCAGCATTTCGCTTGCTGTGGGCTGCACTCGCAGCTTGGCGACTAAGCCACTGATGAGATTCGGCGGCGGGTCTGCAAAACGCAGCTCCACCATGAAAAGCCCGTTACGCTCGTCGGCTGCACCGCCCACTTCGGAAACGCTGCCGCGAAACACTTTGCCCGGAAATGCGTCGAGGCGGATTTCGGCCATATCGCCGAGCTTTAGCTGCACGATCTCGCGGTCGGCGAGACCGGCGCGTACGATGAAACCACGGTCTTTCGCACCGACCACGAGCACGGGTTGGCCTGCGGGGACCAGCTCACGCTCTTCCGCGAGCTTGCGCAGCACAACGCCATCGCGCGGGGCCGTGATGACGGAGTAGCCAAGATTGAAGCGCGCTGAGTCGAGCTGCGCATTCGCGAGCGCCGCTTGCGTGCGCAGATCTTGCAACTGCTCGAGGCTGATCACCTGGTCTTGATAGAGATTCTCACCGCGCTGCAAATCACGGCGAGCCTTCTCGGCTAACTGGCGCGCTTGATCGACTTGTGAGTTCACTTCGGTGAGCTCAATTTCCGCCAAGCGTTGGCCGCGGCGAATCAGGTCGCCCTCTGTCACGTTGATCTTGCGAATGACACCGCCAACCTTGAACGACAAGCGCATCTCGTCCTTCGTGATCACGAGGCCGTTGGTCGCAATGGCGGGCGCAGCGGGGCCCGAAGTAGCTGCCGCAGCGCGCACGGGCGTCGCCGGCGGCTCAGCCGGAGTCGGGGCCATCTCCGTGCAGGCGGCTGCAAGTAGCGCGAGCGCGACCATGGCTCCTTGGCCAAGGCGTCGAAAACGGCGAGTGACGTGAGATTGGGTGGCGATCGTGTGAGTCATGACTATCTCCCGGCGGCCTCGAGGGGCAGCGGACCTGCCGCTGTGGCATAGGCGAGCTCAGCTTGCCGTGCTAACACCGCAAATCGTGTGACATTGAGGTTCAACTCGGCACTCGTGAGGCTCGAGCGCGCATCGATGAACTCCACTTGATTGATGACGCCCTCGTCTCGCTTCCGACTCGCAATGCGGAAGCCGGCGCGCGCGGCCTCTGCGCGTGCTTCGGCCGTCGCGAGCGAATCTGCTGCCGTCGTCAGGCGATCGAGTGCTTGTTGCACTTCGAGTTGGATTTGCTGCGCCGTGAGCTGCTGCTGCACCTCCGATTGCCGCAAGCCTGCGGCTGCGCGCCGCACTTCAGCGGCACGAGCACCGCCGTCGAAGAAGGTCCAGTTCAACAGCAGCGATACGGTGCGGAAATCGCTATCGCCATCGAATTCGTAGCGCTCGCCTTCGACACCCGCGTCAGCACCGAGTGAGAGTGTTGGCCACCGAGCGGCCCGCGCAATCCGCAGTTGCTCGCTCGCGGCACGCGTGACGCTGTCGAGCTGCGCGATCTCCGGCCGACGCTCGAGCGCGCCGGCACGCGTTCCAGCGAGATCGCCGGTGATGACCATCAGTTCCCCCACCGTTTCGGAGGGTTCGAGCGGTGTGTCGAGGGGCCGATTGAGCAGGAAGTTGAGATAGCTCTGCGCCTGTGCGGCGCCGTTGCGACTGTCACGTAATTGCTGCTCGACGGCGAGCAGCTCCGCACGAGCGCGCAGCACTTGATCTTGAGTGATCTTCCCGTTGCGAAACAGCGATTCGTTGACGCGCAGATTCTCTTGCAGCAGCGTCACGCTCGATTCGACGATACTCGCAGCCTTCGTCGTGGCCAGCCAATCGAGGTAGCCCACGGAGATATCGCGCTTCAGGCGGCGTGCGAGTGCTTCGCGCGCATACTCAGAAGCGCCTAACAAGTTGCGCCGGGCGCGAACAGCGGCCGGAATGGCCGGCGCGATCAAGGGTTGGCGCAGACTGACGCGCGTGTCTTGCTCGCGCTCACGCAGAAAGTTGAAGCTCTCGTTTGCGATCTGCGCAAAACGCGCGGGTTGCCCTTGCGCAGCTAACAACTCGTTCAAGGTCGTGTAAACGGGGTTCACGGCCTCGGCAATCGGCAGCGAAATGTTGCGACCGCCTTCGGCGCGCGTGTAACGCGCCGCCAGCTCGAGCGATGGGAAGTAGCTCGCGCGCGCGGCATCGAGCGCCGCCTGTGCCCGCTCGATCTCCAGCGATTGACTCTGCAGCGACAGGTTCGATTGCAGCCCGAGCCGCACGTAATCGTCGATGACGGCGGGCACCGCGCGCGTCTCCGCCCAGACGGGCAGGGCGCCGAGCGCCATCGCGAGTGCCACTACCGCGGCAACCACTGGACCACGCCAGCGCCGATCGCTTCGTCTCACGCGTCCATCGTTTAGACGCGTGTCTAATTTGGTGCGCAAGTTGGCGCCAGTCACATCCATTGCGGGGCCTATTCTTTCGCGAGTCCGCGCGTCGCCATGAGCAGCGCATGCTCGAATAACGCGCGGCTCTCAATTCCATCGTGCAGCAACACGTTCGACTTCGTCGTCGCGAGCTGAATGACACCGTGCATGAATCCCCACAGCGTCGTGCTAACAAGCGCGGGCGGGCCGACATCGGGACGCACGCTCCCGTCGCGCACGCCGAGTTCGATCGACTGCATCAACAACGCGTGCAGTTTGTCGCCTTGGAACACGCAGCCGTGCTCATGCGGCGAGGCATTCGAGATATCGGGCTCGTGCATCTCGAAGCGCGCGAGGGCATCGAAAAGCACGGGAAATTCCTGCGAAAACGCCACGTACGCGCGGCCCATGCCTTGTACCTGCTCGAGGCCGCGCTTGTGGCGCGTCGCCGATTCGGCGAAGCGCTGATACAGCTTGCTGAAGGCGCGCTCGGCGAGGCCGAACAACAATTCCGACTTGTCGCTGAAATACACGTAGATCAGCGCACGCGACAGCCGCGCCTTGCGCGCAACCTCGTCCATCGTCAACGCCTCGAGGCTCGACTCGGCCGCAGCAGCCTCGGCAGCATCGAGGATTTCGTTGCGGCGGCGTTCCTTTTCTTCGAGACGGCGATCGGCAATGGAGTTCATGCCGATAATCTAGCCAGTCATTGACAGAGTGTCAATAAATGACATCTGTCCAATGCCAATGTGATCGGCCAGACTTAAGTCAAATCGATCGCGTATGCCTTGAGTGCCTCAAGAGGAGCGATTCGCGTGGCCAATCGATTGGTGGCGGCCAGCACAACACGCGGGGCGGCTCCCGAGTCGTAGGCCTCGATCCAACGCGACGCGCACAAGCACCAGCGATCACCCGGTTTGAGCCCCGGAAACTCGAACTCCGGACGCGGCGTGCTCAAGTCGTTGCCGCGCGCCTTCGAAAATTCCAGGAACTCACGCGTCATGATCGCGCAAACCGTGTGGGATCCGCGGTCGTGCGCGTCCGTCTCGCAGCAGCCGGAGCGTAGCCAGCCGGTCATCGGATCGACGCTGCAGGTTTGCAGCGGCTCGCCTAACACGTTGAGTTGCGATCGGCCGCCGCCACTCGTTCCATCGCCCGGCATCGAACGCCCCTCCTCGCGAATCAAGCTCCGACTTTACAGCCAACCGTTCGCGCGCGCGATCCGTGCCGCTTCCACCCGATTGTCCGCGCCAAGTTTTTGCGCCGCTTCGGACAGGTAATTTCGAACCGTGCCGAGCGACAAGTTGAGTTCGTCCGCGATGTCTTTGCTGCTGTGGCCCAGTTCAGCGAGGCGCAACACAGCGCGCTCACGTTCTGTGAGTGGGTCGGGAGCACTCCATGCGGCATCCGCAAGCTCGCTGGCCACCACGCGCCCGCCGGCTGCGATCTTGCGCACGGCCTCGACCAGCTGCTCGCTCGGCTGGTCTTTTAACAAGTAGCCGCGTACGCCGTGATCGAGCGCACGTCGCAGGTAGCCCGGTCTGCCGAACGTGGTTACCACGACGACGCGCGTCGGCAACGCGGTCTGCTGCAACTCCTGCGCGACATCGAGCCCCGATCGACCCGGCATCTCGATGTCAGTGACGAGTACATCCGGCCGATGCGCTTGGCAGAGAGCGAGCGCCTCGTCGCCATTGCGAGCACGGCCGACCACTTCGATATCCGTCTCCAGATCGAGCAGCGCCGCCAGGGCACCGAGCACGAGCCCCTGATCCTCCGCGACGACAACGCGAATCATGCGTGGGCCTCCGCTGTGAGTGGCAACGGGATCTCGGCTCGAATGAGTGTGCCGCGATCACTCGTCAGCGTGAGCGACCCAGCCACTTCTGCGACGCGGGCCCGCATGCCGCGCAAGCCATTGCCTTCGCGTGCAGTCGCACCCTTGCCGTCGTCTCCAAGTTCGAGAATCACATGTCCGTCGCGCGATTGTTCGATCTTGATATCGCAGCGACTCGCGGCTGCGTGGCGCACGACGTTGGTGACGCCTTCGCGAATCACGAGCGACAGCACCGCTTCGATTTTTTCGGGCAGCGGCGTATGCAACGCGTCGTAGTGCAGCGTGACACCCGCTGCCGCTAGCGCCTGTCGGGCTTGCACGATCTCGCTTGCGAGAGTCGTGGAGCGCATGCCGGTGACGGCTGCGCGTATGTCGGCCAGCGCAGCGCGCGCGGTGGTGCGGATGTCGTCGATCTCGGTGGCGGCGCGCGCCGGGTCGCGGGCGAGCAGCTTGGCAGCCAAATCCGCCTTCACGGCAACCACTGTCAGCGTATGGCCTAACAAGTCGTGCAGATCGCGCGCGATGCGTTCGCGCTCTGCGACGACAGCGAGCTGCCGTGCCGTCTCGCGCGACTCGGCGAGTCGGCGGTTGCTCTCCTCAAGCTGCGCGAACAAGATCGTCGATGCGCCGATCATCACGCCCATAAACGCGGTAAACGCCCATTGCGACCAGTGCAGATCGCGCAGCCATGCAAATGCGATCAGCGCGACGCTGATCGCAGCCACGCCGATAACGGCGTCGCGCGTGGGTCGAATATTCGACAGCATCGCAATGCCATAGATCGTGAAGACTCCCCACAGTCCGCCGAAGGGCTGCAACAAGAACGACATGACCACGACAATCGATGCGATCGCAATCAAGCGCGTGCGCGAAGCCTGCCAGTGTCGAATGTATAGCCAGAGAAACACGGCGATCGCCGCGATCGATACGAGCACGTCCGTCTGACTCGGCGCGCGAATCAACCACGGCAACGGATACATCAGCAAGTACGCGAGCCATATCCAGCGCGACCAGGCGCTCTTGCTCGCGCTCGGTGTCGCATCGGGGCTAGCACTCGCTTTCTGCAGTTCGTTCATACGCGCGACAGAATACTCGCTGGCGCTCATGGCTTCAGCTGTGACTCATCGCCGAGTGTGACGGCGTAACCGTTCTTCCAAACGCGCTCGATGTTACGCGTGGCCGTGATGTCCTGAGTGGGATCGCCTTGAACGAGCACCAGATCTGCACGCAGGCCCACCGCGATACGGCCGCGGTCGGTAAGCTTGAAATGCTTGGCTGGCAACAGTGTCGCCGCTGCGAGGGCATCGCGCGGCGTCAGCCCGGCGCGTACCAATAACGCCAGCTCATGATGCATGCTGACACCATGCGCCGTGCCGGGATTCGGCGCGTCGGTGCCGGCGAGAATATCGACGCCTGCGGCGCGCAGCTTGGCGACGGAATCGAGCGCGACGCTGAGGTTGTAGTTGCTGATGCGTGGCGACCAATCGCCGATCAAGGTACTGCGTTGTGCCGCGCTCAGGCGCGCAGCAACACGCGAGTCTTCCGCAAACTGACGCGCTTCCCCAGGCCCTTCGATTCCGGCAATGACGGTCAGTGTCGGCACCACAAATGCGCCGCGACTGCGCGCGAGCTCAATGAATTCCTCGTCTGCAGGACGATCCGCGAACGTGTGCACGAGCCCGTCAACGCCGGCCTGCAACGCTTCCTTCGCGGGTCGCAGGCGCGAAATGTGTGCCACGGCAAGTTTGCCGCGCGCGTGCGCCGCTTCTACCAACGCACGCACGGTCGGCAGATCGAGTGAGGCGAGCACCCATGGAATGCCCGGCTCGTACACGATCTTGATGTAGTCCGACCCGGCCGCGATCCGCGCGTCGACCCATGCGGGCGCAGCGGCGGCGCTATCCACCGTGGGGACCTCGATACCAAACTGCGTGCCGTGTCCCATCGGCGAGGTGGCGAGATACCCCGCTGTGTAAAGATCGGCATTCGCTGCGCGTGCCATCGAGTCGCGCTGCGCGGCGTGATCGCGTATCACCGTTGGCGTGCTGAACATGTCGAGCGACGTCGTCACGCCGTAACGCAGTGCATCGCTGAGCGCGGTACCGTAGCTGTGCGTGTGCGCATCGATCATCCCCGGCAGCAGCGTCTTGCCAGCACCGTCGACGACTAACAAGTCGTCCGGGATTGCGATTTCGGTACCGACGGCGGCGATGCGCCCGTCGCGCACAACGACAGACTGCCCATCACGCGCTTCTGCGCCGTCAAATACACGCACGTTGCGGATCGCGAAACTCGGCGTCGCATCGCCTGCTACAGACGAATCCACCTCGACGCTCGGCTCCGGCAACGCGAAGAAGAAGACCGCGACCGCTGCCAGAATTGCCCCACCGATGAGGTATGGCTTTGCGCGCATGACTGACTAGCGCTCCGCACGGCGCCACGCCGCCCATGCCAAGCCACCAAACAGCACGCAGTAGCCTGCCAAAGCCATGAGGTGTAACCCAATCGTGTACTCACGATTGCGGCCGCTGACGAGCAGCGCGAGTTCTGCCATGTGATAAGTCGGCAAGCCTTTGGCGATCAATTGCATGATCTTCGGGAAGAACTCGAGCGGCATCCATAAGCCGCCGCACACGGCGAGCAGCAAGAACAAGATGTTGCAGACGGCGAGCGCCGCTGTGCCCTTCATCGCGAAGCCGATCGCCAGGCCTAACAAGCCGAACGGAATCGTCGCGAGTACGTGGATGACGGCCAGCGTGAGCCACGCTTCCCGCGGCATCGTAACCTTGCCGAACGTGGCGCCGAGCGCGTAGATCGCAAATACAACTGTGGCCGTGAACGCCATGCTCATCAGCAGTTTCGCGACGAAGTAAGCGGGCGCCGGCATCGGTGCAACGCGCTTCAGGGCTAACAAGCCTTGGTC